>JAHEND010000003.1 GCA_024643325.1 Sediminicola sp. | reverse complement strand
TAGGATTTGAATTATTATTTAAAGCGTACTACTAAGCCTCGAATGGCTCAATAGAAACAAAAGACTTACCGTCTACTTTTTTAGTGAATTTCACTAATCCGTCTACTCTTGCATGTAATGTGTGGTCTTTACCAGCATATACATTTTCGCCTGGATTGTGTTTTGTTCCACGCTGTCTCACGATGATGTTCCCTGCAATAGCAGCTTGGCCACCAAAAATCTTAACCCCTAAGCGTTTTGATTCTGATTCTCTACCGTTTTTAGAACTACCTACACCTTTTTTATGTGCCATGATCTATCTATTTTTAACTTTATTATTTAGCTTAAAGCAGCAATTAAGTCTGCTTTTTTCATTGCTGAAATTCCTTCAATCCCCTTTGCTTTTGCCAAGTCTTTTAACTCAGCAACTGTTTTAGAAGATAGATCTTCTGTAGCTTTTGGAGCAGTTTTTTTAGCAGCAGCTGGCTTTGCTTCAGCTGGTTTAGCAGCAGCTTTAGTTGCCGCTTTTTTAGCAGGTGCTTTAGCACCAGAAGCAATAATCCCTTCAATTACAATTTCAGAAAGGTATTGTCTGTGACCGTTTTTAACACGGTATCCTTTTCTTCTTTTCTTTTTGAAAACAATGACTTTGTCTCCTTTAAGATGTTTAATTACTTTGGCCTCTACTGCGGCTCCTTCTATAGCTGGGGCGCCAATGGTAATGTTTTTACCGTCTTCTAAAAGCATTACGTTAGAGAAATGAACTTTCTCTCCTTCTGCTTCTGGCAAACGATGAACAAAAACCTTCTGGTCTTTTGCAACTTTAAATTGCTGCCCTGCTATCTCTACAATTGCGTACATAGCTAATGATTAATAGTTAATTAACGCCCAAATAAGTTTAGGCGGGTGCAAATATACGCTTTCTCATTTGATATGCAAATCCTTTTTTTAAAGAATACAACTGAAATATTTCAAACATAGTTAACCTATAATCTATAAAAAGCGGCCGATAATCTTAATTTAAACCTAAAATTTCATTTTAAGCACCATTATGATTTACCTTAGTGTAACATTTTTAGGTTTTAATACACCTATAATTAATTATAAATTTAAAGAAGCATGAAAAAGAATCTTTTCGTTGGGCTTTGCATGGGAATGCTCGCCTTTACATTACAAGGACAAGAGGTAGCGTATGAAGAGTACGATCTAGACAATGGCCTTCACGTAATTTTACATCAAGACAATGGCGCGCCTGTAGTGACCACATCCGTCATGTACCATGTAGGCGGGAAAGACAGAAGTGAAGGTCGTACTGGTTTTGCCCATTTTTTCGAACATTTATTATTTGAGGGAACTGAAAACATAGACAGAGGTCAGTGGTTTGACATTGTCTCTTCCAGGGGAGGTAAGAACAACGCCAATACGTCACAAGACAGAACCTATTATTACGAAGTATTTCCGTCTAACAATTTAGAGTTAGGTCTTTGGTTAGAGTCAGAAAGGATGTTACACCCTGTAATTGATCAAGTAGGTGTAGACACTCAAAACGAAGTAGTCAAAGAAGAGAAAAGACTGCGAGTAGACAATTCTCCTTACGGGAATCTTTTAAATGTAGTGGGAGAAAACTTATTTAAGGTACATCCTTATAAAGATCCAAACATCGGGTACATGGAGGATTTAGACGCTGCTACTTTGGAAGAATTTATTGACTACAAAAACACCTATTACGGACCTAACAATGCTGTGCTTGTTGTAGCAGGAGATATAGATGTAGCCAAAACAAAGAAAATGATTCAGGACTACTTTGGCCCAATTCCTTCTGGAAAAGAAGTCGTTAGAAACTACCCTAAAGAAGCGCCAATCACTGAGGAGATAAAAGCCCAAGCTTTTGACAATAATATTCAGATACCTGCAGCGGTTGTAGCTTATAGAACACCAGGTTTTGCAACTAGAGAGGCGTATGTTTTAGATATGATTTCTTCCTATTTAAGTGATGGGAAAAGCTCTAAACTATATAAAAAAATGGTCGATGATCAAAAGCAAGCACTTCAGGTAGGAGCCTTTAACGTAGGTCAAGAAGACTACGGAATGTATTTAGTGTTTGGTTTGCCACTGGGAGACGTTAGCTTAGAAACCCTGGTCAGTGAAATGGAGGCAGAAATTTCTGCTGTGAGGTCTGGTTTAATTTCAGAAAGTGATTACCAAAAACTTCAAAATAAATTTGAAAATCAATTTGTAAACTCAAATTCAAGTGTAGAGGGAATTGCCAACTCTTTGGCTAGAAACTATATGCTTTATGGAGACACCTCTTTGATCAATAAGGAGATAGACATATACAGATCTGTAACACGAGAGGAAATTCAACAAGTGGCAGAAGCTTATTTAAAGCCCAACCAAAGAGTTGTGATTGATTACCTACCTACCCCTAAAGAAGAAACCAAATAGTTATGAAAAAAATTATACTGAGTTTAGTAATTGCGCTTACTACTGTGAGCCTTTACGCACAAATAGATAGAACTACAATGCCTGAGGCTGGACCAGCCCCAACAATCAATTTAGAGGAACCCACCCGTTTTGAGCTTAAAAATGGATTAACTGTGATGGTGGTAGAAAACCACAAATTACCCAGAGTATCCATCCAATTAAGCATTGATAATCCGCCGAGTTTAGAAGGGGAAAAAGCAGGTGTTTCAAGTTTGACTGCGGGATTATTAGGCAATGGAAGCACCAATATATCCAAGGATGCTTTTAACGAAGAGGTAGATTTTTTAGGCGCTAGCTTAAATTTTGGTGCGTCTTCTGCTTTTGCCAGTTCCCTGTCTAAATACTTTCCTAGGATTTTAGAACTTATGGCAGACGCTGCCATTAACCCTAACTTTACGGAAGAGGAATTTCAAAAAGAGAAAGAAAAACTACTGACCGGTTTAAAATCACAAGAAAAAGATGTTTCTGCCATGGCTAGTAGGGTTCAAAGTGCCATTGCCTATGGTAAAGATCATCCTTATGGAGAGTTTGCAACAGAAGAAACGGTGAACAAAGTAAGCCTTGAAGATGCTAAAAAATTCTACCAAACTTACTTTAATCCAAACAATGCTTATTTGGTGATCATTGGTGATGTAGATACAAAAGCGGTTAAAAAATTAGTGAAGAAGCATTTTAATTCTTGGGAGAAAGGCGCTCAAGTATTGACTAATTGGAAAAATCCGGTAGCATCTAAAGAAGCGACCATTAACTTTATAGACATGCCCAATGCAGTACAATCTGAAGTGAGTGTTCAAAATGTAGTAAATCTTCAAATGAAAGCTCCAGACTACCTACCCACCTTAATGGCCAATAGAATATTAGGTGGTGGGGGTTCTGCCAGATTATTTCAAAATTTAAGAGAAGACAAAGCATACACTTACGGCTCGTATTCTAGTATTGGAAACAGCAAATATGTTCCTTCAAGGTTCAGAGCTTATGCCAGTGTTAGAAATACTGTGACTGATTCCGCTGCAGTACAAATATTAGAAGAGATTCAAAAAATCACCTCTGAGCCAGTAACCCAAAAAGAATTAGATGCTGCAAAAGCAACTTATGTTGGGAATTTTGTCATGGCGTTAGAAAGACCTAGCACAATTGCTAATTACGCATTAAATATTGAAACAGAAGGGCTGCCAAAAGACTTTTATAAAACCTATTTAGAGCGCATTAACGCAATTACTGTGGCAGATGTTCAACAAGCTGCAAGAAAGTTTTTTAGTACAGAAAACACCCAAGTGGTCGTAACAGGAAAAGGTAAAGAAGTCTTGGAGAATTTGGAAAAAATGACTTTCCAAGGGAAAAAACTTCCTGTGAAATATTTCAACACCAATGCAGAGCAAGTAGAAAAACCAGAGTATAAAATGGAGCTTCCAGCTGGAGTAACTGCTCAAAGTGTTATTGAAAATTACCTAGATGCGATTGGAGGGAGAGCTGTTTTAGAAAAGGTAAAAACAGTCTCTATTTTTGCTTCAGGTGAAGTTCAAGGTATGGCATTAAATTTTCAGTTGATCAGAACCTCAGACAATCAATTCATGCAAAACATTGAAATGATGGGAAGATCAATGAGTAAACAAGTATTTAATGGAGAGAACGGTTACGCCATGATGCAGGGGCAAAAAATGGATTTAAATCCCCAACAAGCTGCAATGATTAAAGATGAAGCACAACCTTTTTACGAGCTTTACTTGAATCCAGAAGCGATTTCCTTAGAAGGAATTGAAAAAATAGATGGTGAAAACGCCTACAAAGTAAAAGTATCTGCTAATAGAGTGGCATTTTACAATGTAGCCAACGGCCAAAAAGTCCAGGAGGTTACTACCACAGAAATGATGGGTCAAACCATTGAAAGCACTATGAAATTTGGCAAGTACAAAGAAGCCTCTGGAATTATGTTCCCTTTTTACCTCGGACAAATGATGGGACCTCAACTTATAGAATTTACCATTGAAAAAATTGAAGTAAATAGTGGTGTTACCGCTGAAGATTTCAACTAAAACAAGTCCAATTGTAATATTATATTACATTCATATGTTAAAACAGCGCCCTTTGGGCGCTGTTTTTTTTACATTTGTATTAGATCTGTAACCCACTTACCAATGATAAAAAAAATAGTCCTTTGCAGTATTGTTTTAATTAGCTTATACGCTTGTAAAACAGAGGAGAAAAAAGACACCTCTTCACTTATGAAAGAGGTAATGTCGGTACATGACGCAGTAATGCCAAAAATGGGTACTATTGGAAAATTAGTTAAAGTGCTCAACCAGCAAAAAGACAGTCTTTTAGAAGTAGCCGCTACAGAAGAAATAGTATTAAAAATGGACGCGCTTTCCAAGGGTGTGGACAGCCTTCAAAATGCCCATAAAAAAATGATGACATGGATGAAGGATTTTGGCAGTAATTTCACAGCAGAAGAAATCTTAAAAGGCAAAGCCTTAAGTCCTGAAAAGCAGTTAATTCTTGAGCAAGAAGCCATAAAAGTTAGCGAAATGGAGGCATCTATTATTGGAAGCATTCAGTATGCAGAGCAGATTTCAAACCAATAAACAAGACTAGTGATTATGTAATTTAACCGCCCTCTTGGCTTTGTTGTGTTTTATTAAGGCTACGCATTTTCTATTTTAACTATATTACCTTTAACTAAAACTTTACATCTTCTATGGTGTCTTCCACGACACCTGAGAAATCATTTCCCTTAAATCCTTAATGATATACTGTGCTGCAGGATAAATAGAATCGTAATTGGGTTTAATATTGAAATACAAGGCCCCATTTAAAAAATGGCGCTTCTTGTCAGTAACATAAAACTGAGCTGCAGAAGCGGCATTCCCTTTAATTTCATAAAGCACTCCAACCTTTGAGTCACGAACTTCTTCATAAGGATACGCCACAATAGCTGTAGCATTTTTTTGGTGCTCGGAAAGTTTCTTTTCAATTCCACGGACCATTTCTTCTAAAGAAAGAATCACTGGTGTGTAATTAATATACACACTGGCATTTAATTCAGGATAAAACAGTTCTATACTTTTAGACGTCTTATTTAAAATCTGGGACTTCGTTGGAACAGGTAAAGTATAGTAATCGTTCTCAAACAAGCTGTACTGAGCCTTTTGATAAGAGAGGTATAAAAAAGCCTTGGGTCTTGGATATATGGGCTCATTACTGCAAGAAGCAATAATAAATACCATAAGTAAAACCATACTTTTACAAAAAAACCTCACAATAGCTTCTCTTTTACACCTCTTTTTGGGGGAGTGTCACTTTAATTTGACGCAGCCTTTTTTTATCTAGGCTCTCCACGTTAAAAACATAGTCATTAAATACAATCTTTGCCCCTCTTTTTGGAAAACCTTGGGCTATCTCTAACACAAATCCTGCGATAGTTTCTGATTCTCCTTTGTGGCTTTCAAAAAGAGCGTCATCCTCAATTTTTGTGACCCTATAGAAATCTTTTAAGGTTGTTTTACCCTCAAAAACAAAATTGTATGCATCTAATTTGGAATAAATTAAATCTTCATCGTCAAACTCATCACTAATATCACCTACTATTTCTTCAATAATATCCTCTAAAGTAACAATCCCAGAGGTTCCTCCAAACTCGTCTACTACAACAGCTAGGTGCATTTTTTTCTCTTGAAATTCCAACAATAAGTTATCTAGCTTTTTATTTTCAGGAACAAAGTAAGTTGGTCGCACTAAAGTATTCCAATTAAAGGTCTTACGATCTATATAAGGCAATAAATCTTTCACATATAACACCCCAACAATTTGATCCATGTGATCTTTATAAACCGGAATTCTTGAATAACCCTGACTGGTTATAGACTCTAAAACCTCAGAAAACTTTAGATGGTCAGATAAGGCGAAAATGTCTATCCTTGGGCGCATAACTTGCTTTGTGTCAGTATTTCCGAAGGAAACTATTCCTTCAAGAATTTTCTGCTCCTCTTTAGTGGTGTCTCCTTCTGAGGTTAATTCTAAAGCCTGTGATAGGTGGTCTATACTTAGGGTAGATTTTTGCTTGCCCAGCTTATCGTGCAAACTAATACTTATCCATCTCATTGGCATGCTCAAAGGTGTGAAGAGTACATCCAATAATTTTAAAGGTAAAGCCATTAATTGCGCAAAAGAACGTCTATTTCTATTGGCGTAAACCTTAGGAAGAATCTCCCCGAAGAGTAGGATCAAAAAAGTCACCAAAACTACTTCAGTTAAAAATTTTAAAGAAATAAAACCAAATAAACGATACGTAATCGATGAAAAAAACACCGAACCAAGATCACTAAAGAGTAAAACAATCCCAATATTAATGGCATTATTCGCTATTAATATAGTCGCTAATAATTTTTTAGGCTTATCTAAAAGCTTTACCACTAGAGCGGCCTTTGCATTAGTTTCTTTTTCCAGTTCGGATAAATCCGTAGATGAAAGACCAAAAAAAGCCACTTCTGCCCCAGAAATTAAAGCAGAACAACAAATTAAAAAAAGTAATACACCAATCTTAATGTAAAAAAAAGAGGGGTCTATTGATAGTAAATAATTACTTAAAAAAAAGGGGTCAGGATCCAATCTTTACAGTTTAAATGATTTAAAATGGCAGGTCATCTGAAGGGTCAGAATGGTCTGAATCCATATTTGGTACATGCAGAGGATTAGAATCAGTAGCTGCATTCTGAGATGAATTAGTCGAGTGATTATTTGGCGCTTGATGAGAAGCTTCTTGTGAGGCATTTATTTGATCGCTAGACAGATTTACAGCTGCAGCTCCTGAATTCATTGTTTGTGCTCCCTGACTGGTGCCTCCATCTGATTTAGTAGAAAGAAACGTAAAGTCCTGCACATGAACCTCTGTGGTGTATTTTGTAGTTCCATCTTCTGCTTGCCATTGCCTGTTCTTTAATCGGCCCTCCACATATACCTTATCGCCCTTGCTTAGGTATTTTTCACAGATTTCAGCTGCTTTGTTCCGCACCACAATATTATGCCAATCCGTATTGGTCACTTTTTCGCCAGTCTGCTTGTTGGTGTAACTTTCATTGGTAGCGATAGGGAATCTCCCTATGCAATTACCTCCCTCGAAGTAATGGATTTTGACATCGTCACCAAGGTGACCTATTAACATCACTTTATTTAATGTTCCGCTCATAACTATTGTGGTATGGTATCAAAAATACGAATTTTTAAATGCATTTATAAAATCTGAAATCAAAACTGCTGTTGGAAATTCATCAATTGACATAAAAGGCACACTATTTTTCAAAGTAACAGACGTTTCTACAACAATAAAAGTGGCGTAAATATGCCTATGGGTAAGTTTGTGAACAACAAAACTGTCGTGAAATACAAAGTGTTTTGCGTTTTCAAATAACGAGATGTCTAAACCTGTTTCGCTTGAAGCCAAAAGCCCTTCAATTTCTATTGGTGATGAAGACGTCTTTAAAGGAAATTGATACAGTCCCTCCCAAATTCCTCTTCCAGCTCTCTTTTCATAAATTGTATTTCCTGAAGGATCAACAAGAACAAAGTAATAATGGTATACTTTAATAGCTTTTTGTTTGGGCAATTTCACGGGTAGCAAACTTACTTTTTGGGTTTGATAAGCAACACATGTTTGCAATAAAGGGCATGAAGTGCAATTCGTAAGCTTAGGTGTACATTGCAAAGCGCCAAATTCCATAATACCTTGATTGTAATCCGATGAATTAAATTCGTCCAACTGATCTAATGCAATCGCTTTAAACAAGCGTGCGCCTTCTATCGTATTTACTGGTACATCTATGCCAAAATAACGCGACAAGACTCTGTAAACATTCCCATCGAGTACTGCCTCTGGGGCGTTGAAACAAATAGAAGCTATAGCACTGGCTGTATAATCTCCCACCCCTTTTAGGGCTAATAATTCCTTATAGGTAGAAGGAAAAACACCATTTAACTCATAAGCGACATATTTAGCTGCTGCATGAAGGTTTCGCGCTCTAGAGTAATACCCCAACCCTTGCCATAATTTTAGTACCGCTTCTTCAGAGGCTTTTGCCAAATCAAAAACCGTAGGAAATGTGTCTATAAATTTAAGATAATAAGGAGTTCCTTGTGCTACTCGGGTCTGTTGCAGTATAATTTCTGAAAGCCAAATACAGTATGGATCTTTCGTTTCCCGCCAAGGAAGTGATCGCTTATTTGCATGGTACCAGTGTATAATTTCCTGAGAAAAGGACATAAAGGCGTAATGAATGTCAAAAGTAGGCCTTTATTAACTTAAAATTAAGTCCATTAGAATAAAAGATTGAATTTAATTTATATATTTGCAACCCGAAAAAAATAGTACAGATTATATATCATACAACATGACAAAAGCAGATATCGTTACAAAAATCTCAGAAAAACTTGGTATTGAAAAAGGAGACGTACAAGCTACAGTAGAAGCTTTTATGGAAGAAGTAAAAACTTCTTTGGAATCTGGAGATAATGTTTACCTTAGGGGCTTTGGTAGCTTTATAATAAAAACAAGAGCAGAAAAAACTGGTAGAAACATTTCAAAGAACACTACTATCAAGATTCCTGCACACAATATTCCCGCTTTTAAACCTGCAAAAGTATTTGTTGAAGGTGTAAAAAGCAATGTAACAGTTAAATAAAATATTAATCAATTAAAGGATAGTCATATGCCTAGTGGTAAGAAAAGAAAAAGACATAAGGTAGCTACCCACAAACGCAAGAAGCGTAGGAGAGCTAACAGACACAAGAAAAAGTAGTTTTTTAACTACTTTTTCTGTTTCATACGTTCATTGACATAAACCCTACAAACAAAGGGGTTGACGGGTATTCACCCGTTTAATTAGTAAATTTTAACACACACTTCAATTCATTGAAGTGTCAATATAAAAAATCATGGTAAAAAGAGAATTAATCATTAGATCTAATTCCACTGCTGTTGATTTTGCCTTGTTAAAAGATGGAAAACTCATTGAGTTAAGCAAAGAAGAAGACAATAATAAGTTTTCTGTTGGTGATATCTTTATTGCCAAAGTAAGAAAACCAATCACGGGATTGAATGCGGCTTTTGTAAATGTTGGCTATGAAAAAGATGCCTTTTTACACTACCACGACTTAGGACCCCAATTGTCAACGATGCTAAAATTTATCAAAAGAGCTAGCACAGGAAAAATGCGCGATTTCTCTTTGAAAAATGTAGCCTTTGAGTCAGATATAGATAAAGATGGTACTATTAATGACGCCATTAAAGCCAATCAATCTATTCTTGTTCAAATTGTAAAAGAACCCATCTCAACCAAAGGACCAAGAATTAGCTCTGAATTGTCCATTGCTGGACGATACTTAGTGATGGTTCCTTTCTCTGATCGTGTATCTGTCTCACAAAAGATAGAGAGCAAAGAAGAAAAAGACCGCTTAAAAAGACTTGTGAAAAGTATTAAACCAAAAGGATTTGGGGTAATCATTCGCACCGTTGCAGAAGGCAAAAAAGTAGCAGAATTAGATAGAGATTTACAGAACTTACTGAACAAATGGACAGTAATGTGTAAAAAACTGCACAAAGCACCACACCCATCAAAGGTATTGGTTGAACTCAACAGAGCCTCATCCATATTAAGAGACGTTTTTAATGACAGTTTCTCAGGAATACACGTAGATGATGAAACTTTGTACACGCAGGTAAAAGATTATGTGCAAGAAATTGCACCAGAAAAAGAATCCATTGTAAAATTGTATGACGCCACTGAGCCCATTTTTGAAAAATTTGGTATTGAACGCCAGATAAAAACATCTTTTGGGAAAACAGCCACAATGAGTAAAGGAGCCTATTTAGTGATTGAACATACTGAAGCATTGCACGTAATAGACGTGAATAGCGGAAACCGTTCCAATAAAGCTAAAAATCAAGAGGACACCGCTCTAGATGTTAATCTATCTGCCGCCACAGAAATAGCCAGGCAGTTACGCCTGAGAGATATGGGTGGTATTATTGTAGTAGATTTCATTGATATGGCCAAAGGAGATCACCGAAAAAAATTGTTTGATCACTTGAGTGAAGAAATGAAAGAAGATAGAGCAAAACACAAAATTTTGCCTCCTAGTAAATTCGGACTCATACAAATTACAAGACAGAGAGTAAGACCTGAAATGAATATTAAAACAACTGAGCCGCTACCCACCATTACAGGTAAAGAAGTAGAAGCGCCTATTGTTTTGCTAGATAAAATTACAGCAGATTTACAAAAACTTTTAGCGGGTCCTTCTAAAGACCACAAAGTAACTTTAAATGTACATCCATTCATTGCAGCTTACCTTACCCAAGGTATTCCCTCCATTAGACAAAAATGGTTTTTGGAATATAAAAAATGGGTCAAAATTCAATCTCGAGATGCCTATCAGTATCTTGAGTACCGTTTTAAAAACAATGACGGAAAAACTATATATTAAAAAAAGCGGTCCTTACGGACCGCTTTTTTTTTGCCTTTTTTTTAGGGTTTTACGTACCTTTAAAATTCAAAATCACTCCATGAATCCCAGCTATACTTTAGCAGAAGCGAAGAAAAAGATAGCGCGTTACTGCGCCTATCAGGAACGTTGTCATAAAGAAGTAAACGACAAGCTTAGGGAAATGGGGATGATACCAGCTGCTATAGACCAGATTATTAGCGAATTAATTACCAATAATTTTTTAAATGAACTCCGGTTTGCAGAAGCATTTGCCAGGGGAAAGTTTAACATTAAAAAATGGGGGAAATTAAGAATAGTTTCGGAGTTGAAACAACGAAATGTTTCTGATTATTGTATTAAGAAGGCACTAAAAGAGATCCCTGCAAACGAATATTTAAATACATTTAACGAATTGGCTTATAAAAAAGGACTTTCTTTAAGGGACAGTTCTCTAGAAATACAGAAAAGAAAACTCATGCAATACTTATTTTATAGGGGCTGGGAATCTCATTTGATTTACGATAAAATCAAAGAATTGCCTTTTAGTGAAACAGAGGCGTAAAACAAAATCACTTCCTCCAAAAGGAACCCAAATCACGCTCTATAAAATAACAGCTACTACATAAACTAACGACTACCACACAAACTAAGTGTTACTATTTAGATATTTAAATGTCCTATCCTTTTAAAACCCCTAAAGACAACATTAAATCAAAAGCGATTTTGATTTTTATAGGGCTATTTATAGTAGCTTTTGCGATCAGATTTCCCTTTTTTTTTAGAGACTACATAGACAAAGACGAGAGTACTTTTATATTGATGGGGCAAGCGTGGGCAGACGGCAACCTGCCATACCTCGCTTTATGGGACCTAAAGCCTCCCATCACATTTGCTTATTTTGGCCTAATGATCACAATCTTTGGGAAGTCCCTTTGGTGGATTAGAATGGGCGGTGTGTTTATTGTTAGCGCTACCTCTTTTATGGTATATGCTTTTCTTCGCAACAACAATAATTCTAAAAAGAAGGCATTGATTTTAGCATTACTGTCCCTATATTTTTCCAGTCTTTTCGGAAGCGTTCAAGGAGTTATGTCTGAACATATATCCATACTTTTTTATCTAGGCGGCTTACTGGTCTGGAGCTATACCCACAAAAACGCTTATCCTAAAGAATGGATGCTGTGGGGTATTGGCGGTTTTTTATTCGGACTCAGCGCCATGTCTAAACTCAACTTAGCCTATCCTATTTTGCTCTGTGCAAGTTTCATTTCGCTAAATTCTTTGCTAGATAAAGGTGTTAAGAACACCCTAATAACATCCTTTAGCTCTGGACTAGGCGTGTTACTAGGAATAGGGATTACCGGTGTTCCATACCTTAAAGAAAACGCTATTCAAGATTGGTGGAAAGCCGTATTTTTAGCCCCAAGAGCCTATGCCATATTTCACTGGGAAATAGCCCTTTTTATACTGCCAATTGTTGGATTTTTATTGTTTTTACTGGTCAAAAGTATTTCAACAAGTCGGGGCAAAACATCCGATAAAATTAACTATCACCTGGTACTTCTAAGTTTAATTGGCGTATTAGGATCCTTTGTAATCGCAGGAAAAATAAACGGCCATTACTTGTTGCAATGCTACCCACTTGTTTTTATACTCTTCAGCTGGGTCCAACCCTGGCAGAGTTTTACTTCAAAAAAAGCCATGAGTTTATTTTTCCTAGTCTGCTTGCTCCTCCCTTTTGAATCCTATAAAGAATACGTGGCTATATTCAAAAACAAACAAATTCATGGAACTTATTATAACGGAGAAGGCATAGAAGTACCTGCCTATTTAAAGAAAACGCAATACCCTTTAGACAATATTTTATTTTTAGAATACCATATTGGGTACTGGATTCTTAATAAAAGACCCCCTACAATGGCTGTAACCCACCCAAGTAATTTATTTAGAACCAACCTTTTTCCTTTCTTCAACAAAAGAAAAACAACTCAAGAAGAGTTGGGCTTTATTTTGGATTCCTTAAAGCCAGCAGTGATCGTGATAGACCACAAAAACAGTTTGTTTAAAGGGAGGGGGGCTCTAGAAGCTCAGTTTACAAAAAAAATATCCAAGTATTATTCCAAAGACACTCTCATAGGGAAAGCCCAATTGTATAAGATATTACCTTCCTATAGATAAACAGCCTTAGATCAATTTAGTTTACCAATAAGCTTGCGACACTTATGTAACAAACTAGTATTGATAGGTCATAGAAAACAACACATTCACACCAGGAGCAGGCACTAAATTGGTTTCAGAAAACCGAGCGTCTAAAATATTATTTCCTACCAAAGACCATGTAATCTTAGTCGTCTCATAACGCAGGGCAGCGTCTAACACCTGATAAGAAATTCCATTGGTTCGTTCCATATACCTATAGGATAAAGACATGGGCCATTGCTCCGCCCATCTGAGTTGGGTATTAGCTGTTAGCTGATGCTTTAAGGAATTAATCGCATACCTAGAAAAAGGCACTTGAGTGTCTTTAATAGCGTCGTCTATGTAGGTGTAACCCATAGAAAACTGTTGCTGAAAGCCCATAAAATCAAATTTTTGGGTGAGGTTTATCTCCACCCCGGAGGTAGCTAAAGCAGCAAAATTTTGGGCCTCCCAAAGGGCTACCTCGTCAAACTTTACGTAATCAATTAAATTGTCTGTATCTCTTCTAAAAAAGGCAGCTTGTGCCGTAAAATCATTGCAGATATATGCAGTACCCAACTCCCAAGAAAGTGCCTGCTCAGGGGCTAGATTTTCATTTCCAGTGGAAGTTCTATCTGCATAAAATAAATCGGTATAGGTAGGGATTCTATAGGTGTACCCAAAATTAGCGTAGGTTTTAAAGTCGTTGTTAAATCGGTAGCCAATATCTATTCCTGGAAAAGCATGAAACTTAAAGTCTGAAAAATAATTCAAGGCCACCCCTGGAGTCACATCTAATTGATCTTCGAAGAAAGAAAAACGGTGCTCTACAAACCCATTGGCCTGAAACCGCTCTCTATTCCCTAAGTTATTACTTCTTATGCTCACTTGGGCTACTTCTAATCCAAAACCTGAGATACCAAGCACATTGAAATTTCTAGCCATTAAAGCACTTCCTACTTTATTGGAAAGATGGAGATTCCTATACACCCCTGGATTATTTCTAATGAAAATATATAAGTCTTGGTTGCGCTTCCAATAGACGCTTGGAGTCACTACCCAATCCTCAGAAGTAAAAACTGTTTGAACAGAAACCAAACTCGCCTGGGTTCGTTCAAACTGATCTTCAGCACTTGGAGTGGCATAAAACCCATTGGCGCCAAAAGAGCGGTCCATAAAAGTTCCCATAAGCACTATGGCTTGCTGGTCTTTATTAAAAGTACTTTTAGTGAAAAAATTATTGTTTTTGAAATCGGTATTGTACCGATATCCTTGAGAGCTGTTTCTAGAAAAATGAACGATCTGATCGCTATTATCTTGGGTGAACTGACTCGTAAAAGCTCCTTGAAACTGATTAAAAGATCCCCCACTAAATCTGGTACTACCTTTACCGTCCAATGTCTTCTTGGTCACAATGTTTATAGCGCCTGTAAAAGCGTTTTGACCAAAGATTCTAGCGGAAGGTCCTTTGACTATCTCAATTCGCTCTATGAGCTCAATAGGCAGTGCCATATTAAGGGTATGATGCCCTGTTTGAGGATCGTCTACTTTAATCCCGTCAATTAACAAGAGGGTCTGGTCAAAACTACCTCCCCTGATATATAAATCTGCTTGCTGGCCGCCTGCACCCCTTCTTCTTACATCTACACCTGCGACTGATTGGAGTAGGTCTGCCAAATTAGTCGCGGCAGAATTTTTAATTTCTGACTTTCCAATAATGACCAATGTCCTTGAATTTTCAGAGAGCGGCACATCTATTCTCCCACTACTCACTACTACTTCCTTTAGGTTTTGAGTGGCAATAGTATCTTGTGAAAAAACGGTTTGCCCTAATGACAGCAGACTAAATATTAAAAGTGTTTTAAAAGTATTTTTCATTGAATGATGTGTAAAAAAAAAGCTGCTATTAAAATAGCAGCTTTTCATCGAATAATGCTTGAACTAGTCTGCTAGGACAATAATTTTGTTGTTTTTCACCTCTAGTGTTCCACTATTCACAGAGAGGGTATACACCCCTTTCTCCAGAGCGGAAAACTTAGCTGCATGGGCTTCAATTAGTGCTGAAACACCTTGTATTTTAAGTATACCCGCCTGTAAGGAAGCTACTAAAGGAGCGTGGCCACTTAATACCTGAAAAGAACCATCTAAACCAGGGGCACTTACCGCTGTAATTTCTCCCGCATACAATGTGGCTTCCGGAGATACAATTTCTAAATACATAGTAGTCGTTTAAATTAAAAGCAATATTAAGCTTCTGCTAACATTTTTTCTCCAGCTTCAATAGCCTCTTCAATAGTCCCTTTTAAGTTAAAAGAAGATTCTGGTAAGTGATCTAATTCACCGTCCATAATCATATTAAATCCTTTTATGGTTTCCTTAATGTCTACCAATACTCCTGGGATTCCTGTAAACTGTTCTGCTACGTGGAATGGCTGAGACAAGAAACGTTGCACTCTTCTCGCTCTACCTACGGCTAATTTATCTTCTTCGGACAATTCTTCCATCCCTAAGATGGCAATAATATCTTGTAATTCTTTATAGCGTTGTAACAACTCTTTTACTCTTTGAGCACAAGCGTAATGATCTTTACCTAAGATTTCAGGGGTCAAAATTCTAGAAGTAGAATCCAATGGATCTACTGCTGGATAAATACCTAATTCTGCAATCTTACGAGACAATACTGTAGTAGCATCTAAGTGAGCAAAGGTTGTTGCCGGTGCTGGATCTGTTAAATCATCTGCAGGTACATAAACGGCTTGTACAGAAGTAATAGAACCTCTTTTAGTAGAAGTAATACGCTCTTGCATGGCACCCATTTCTGTAGCCAATGTTGGTTGGTATCCTACTGCAGAAGGCATTCGACCTAATAAGGCAGACACCTCAGATCCTGCTTGAGTGAAACGGAAAATGTTGTCTACGAAAAACAATACATCTTTCCCTTGACCTTCTCCTGCTCCATCTCGGAAGTATTCCGCAATAGTCAAACCAGATAATGCCACACGAGCACGCGCTCCAGGAGGCTCATTCATTTGACCAAAGACAAATGTTGCTTTAGACTCTTTCATTGCAGACTTATCTACTTTTGTAAGGTCCCAACCACCTTCTTCCATGGAGTGCAGGAAATCATCTCCATATTTGATAATTCCAGATTCTAACATCTCTCTTAACAAATCGTTTCCTTCTCTTGTACGTTCTCCAACGCCCGCAAACACAGATAAACCACCGTGTCCTTTGGCAATATTATTAATCAACTCTTGGATCAATACCGTTTTACCTACACCGGCTCCACCGAATAATCCAATTTTACCCCCCTTTGCATAAGGCTCAATAAGGTCAATTACTTTTATTCCTGTAAACAATACTTCAGTAGCGGTAGATAAGTCCTCAAATTTAGGCGCTTGTCTATGGATAGGTAAGCCGTCTTTTCCAGCTTTAGGTAAATTACCCAGTCCGTCAATAGCGTCACCAATCACATTAAAAAGACGTCCGTAAACATCTTCTCCAACAGGCATTTGAATGGCACTACCAGTAGCTGAAACCTCAGTCCCTCTACTTAAACCATCCGTAGAGTCCATAGAGATCGTACGAACTGTGTTCTCTCCCACATGAGATTGAACTTCTAATACTAAAATAGTACCGTCTGCCTTTTTAATTTCTAAGGAGTCGTAAATTTTAGGAAGTGCAGTTCCTACGTTAAATTCTACATCTACTACAGGGCCAATAATTTGTGAAACTTTAGCGTTACCTTGAGCCATTGTTTTATTGTTTATAAAGATTTACATACTTTGTTTAAAATCAACACACTATTTGTGCGGATTTTAGGGTGCAAATATAAGTCTTTCTATGGGAATTAAAAACGGCAAATACGAATTTTTATTAAAAGCAAAATCCCGCTATTTTCAGGTGAAAGAAAATAGCGGGATTTATATTTTAAATAAGACTCTTTTTACTGCATTGCAGGACTAAAATTAGTTGGATAATCTCCAATATCTAATAAATTTCCAGAATCCTCAAAGTTAGAGCCAAAAGTAGCGTCTAAAGTTTTCATCATCAGGTTGCTCAATAGCGCATACCCCCTTGGATTTGGGTGAACCCCATCTAAAGAAAACACACCACCAGTCACAAGGTTTGACGTCACTGTGAATTTCCCATCAGTAATCCCTCCAGATGCCAGTTGTTTCATAAAAGCGTTGGCGTCAAAATGAGCTAATCCAGCAGCTGTAGCTGCTGCTTTAATGATATTGTTATAACCATCAATAGCCGTTTTAATCTCCGCTTGCTCTTGAGGTGTTAACACCCATTTATCTGCTAAAGGAACTGCCACACCATTCACAGTAAGTGGGTTTCCTGGCACCGCTAAAGTTCCAATAAATGCAGAAGCAGGTAATACAAGTAAATCTTCTGCAGTAGCCTGTCTATATTTTGGTAAAGCTGCAAAAGCAGGATTAATAGCCCCTAAGTCTGTTAATGATTCGTCTTCAATAACCACGGCATTTCCAGCACCAGCTGTAAATGAAATGGTTCTTTTAGCTACCTCTTCTGCAGTCAAAAGACCTGTTCCCTGTAGAGCCTGATAAGCTGCCTGCAAGCCACCGTTATATGGTGCATATGCAGCATTCACTGCCGCTGCAGTAGCAGCGTCTAATGGTATTGGATTATGTGGGACCGTGGTAAAATGGGGAAGAGTTGTCAAATAAGGAATGTTAGCCACAATACCTTTAGCACCACCAGCGGTTAAAGTAGCTATTAATGCTCCATATGTACCGTCAAAACCAACTCCAGGGGCGCCAGATATAGGCGTTAAAGGGTTGGTTCCGTCTCCCCCTGTTGTGGCGTAACCCAAAGCATCATTGTTTCCAATCCAAAGAGAAAAGAAAGTGGGCGCCTGTGCCATGGCATCTGCTAAAACAGATGTGTTAGGTGAAGAAGCCATTCTTACAAAATACGGATTGGCTAAACCTAATGCCACATTGGAAATGTTACCATATCCGGGGGCTAATAAGTGGTAACTTTTAGCTCCTGGAACCCCCATATTATTAAAAGGGCCACTTGGATTATTTGTTGCAATATCAGTAGTTGGTGTAGCCGCTGGATTAGCTGTTAACAAAGAGGCTGGACCCGCTCCGTTAAAAAATAATCTTGGGCCTGCAATCATATTTCCAGCTAATAAAAGACCTCCATTATTATCATTCATCATGGGTTGAGAAAAAGAACCTCCCCCAGCTTTTGCAAATTTTTGTGCCAATAAATTTGGCATAGATAATTTTTGAGACGCTTTAAAAAGCGCTCCATCTGTATAACCAGCAGTTAAAGAATTCCCAAGAGAAACATAGTTGCTTAAATTCAAACTTCCTGCGCTTAAAGCAGGTAATGGTGCCGCTGGAGCTGGTCCTTCAATAGCATCTTGCTCACAAGAAACCAATAGAGCCATTCCTAATACGTAAGGAATATATTTCTTTATATGTATAGATATCTTTTGCATGATTGATTAATTGTTAATGGTTAATGAAAGGTAGTACTGAGAACCTATAAGTCCAGTTCCAAAGGCTGTAAAGTAATCATAGCCGCCTAAATTAGCTGCGCCTAGTTTTAAAGTAGACTTTAAACTTGGAATGGTATAGTTTATTTGAGCATCTATAGTAGAGAAAGAAGGCACTTCTCCGTCTCCAAAGGCAGCTTCCCAGAAATAATCGTCGCTCCATCTCCAAGCCACATTAAACCCGAAATTATCTACCAATTCAGTAGAGCCAAAACTTGCTTTCACTTTGTGCTCAGGCGTGTTAAAATTGGTTCTAAAATCTGGGTAAAGTGTTCTGTCAAAATCTTGTTTGGTAAAGGTATAGTTCGCTGTAAAGTCAAACTTTTTAAGCACTTTAGCGGTTAACATACCAGATGCGCCATAAGAATTAACATCTACAGGTGAATTAGTGTAAGCTTGGTACACTTGGTAGTCCCCAGCAGCTATTGCCGCTACAGATAAACTGTTGTCTCCAACCGTTCCGTAGAATGGAGCAATTACATTCTCACCAGATATAAAGTCACTATATTGGTTATAGTACGCACTCATATCCAAAGTAACGCTACCTATTTTACCCCTATAACCAACCTCCATAGAAGTTACTTGTTCTGGTTTAACTAAATCAGGATTAGACACTTGTAAAACGCCAGGATTTCCAGTAGCAGCTAGTGCTGCAACCGAACTAGCCGTATAGGAGTTTTCATAAGCAGCCCTACCTGTTTGAGTAATTGTAGCTGGCTGTCCATATAAGCTCTGAGCGGTTCCACTTACAGCAAAATTTCTAGAGTAACGATCTAAATTGTCTGCTGCAGAACCTACTAAAATAGCCCTACCAGCATCTAAGCCAATAAATAAATCTTGGGTAGTTGGGTTTCTAAACCCTTTTTGCAAAGAGAAACGTATGTTGTGGTTTCTGTTTAAGAAATAGGCTGCAGATAATCTAGGAGAGAAGAAACCGTCATATAACTCAGATTTGTCGTAACGAACAGAACCAGTAAGTTTTAACGAAGACTCATTACCCATCTCAATATCCTCTTGGATTTGAGAATAAATCCCAAGTTCATTATATGAAATAGTTCCGTCATTATCAGTATAAATAGTCCCTGAAGAATTCAGATTGTACCTTCTAAAAGACCCACCTATTTGAATGTCTGCAAAGTCAATTAAATGACTGAAATTGTAGTTTGCGTCTGCATGATAGTATTTAGAGGCATCTTGAAATTTAGATCCTGTAGACAAGTTTGGATCTTGTACGCTTTTATCAAAGGCTGCCTGAAACTCAGCCGTTCCTGGTTCAAAGCGTCCTGTTTGTGCAGCCGCTAAACCAGCGGCATGAGCTGCTTCATTTGAAGCACCAGAAAGGGTTGCTAAAGCATAGTTCCCCACATACTCTCCAAACCAAGTATTGTCATCTTTCCAAGCACGGTTAATGTTAATTCCAGTAAATACCATGTCGTAGGAATCTCCAGCATCATCTGCAACCACATATCCTCTTACAAAAAAGTTGTCGTTACGCATTTCAATTTTATGCTGTTGTTGCATGAAGTTTTTAATGTTGTAACGGTTGGTCCCTTGATAAATAGTATTACCTGTTCCGTACTTTCCTACGTATTGAATTTCAAAGTCATTAGCAAAAGGTCTGAAATACAGTCCCCAGTCTGCCTTTAAACTCTCTGCATTGTAGTTGGTTAAATCACTTTCCATATAACCCGGTCTAGACACCACAACAGAGGGAACCAAAGCGTTTGCTCCCGCTGGAAGCACACCCAAGCCCTCTAAAGCAACTGCAACACCTTTAATGTTGGTAGCCACCTCATCTCCGTATACGTTTATTCCATCATAATCTAAGTTATCTCTGGTGAATCCGTTGTTTCTTTTATCTGTGATATTATTCGCTACCCAGTCCGTACCTTTTAAGTATCCTACATTTACTTTAGCGGCAAACTTGTCTGAGAATTTTTTTGCCAAACGGATACTCACGTCAGTGTATGGATTGGTCTCTGGATTTCCAAAAGACCCTGAAGCATTTTGTGAAGTAACCCCTCTTTTTAAAGAAACACTCACCCCTTCATAATCAAAAGGACTCTTAGAGCGCATGAATAAAATACCGTTAAAAGCGTTTGCTCCATACAAGGCAGAAGAAGCTCCTGGTAATAATTCCACACTCTGTACATCTGATTCAATCATCCCCACTAAGTTTCCAATGGGAAAGTTAAGGGCTGGTGTAGAGTTGTCCATTCCGTCTACCAATTGCATAAAACGCGTATTGGCAAAAGTGGCAAAACCTCTTGTGTTAATAGATTTAAACGTTAATGAATTCGTGTTAACATCTACTCCTTTTAAATTCTCCAAACCATCATAGAAATCTACAGACGCGGTGTTTTTGATCTCTTTAATTCCGAAACGTTCCACCGTTACTGGAGATTCAAAAAGACGTTCTGGTGTTCTTGAAGCCGAGATTACAATCTCATCCAACATAGTGTTGGCCTCTTCAAGAGTCACTGAAATAGTTTGGTTGTTTGAAGTAACCCTGACGGTAGCCTGGGAATATCCAATACTAGATATTTTAAGGGTAAATGGTGGATTTTCAGAAGTTTCCAATACGAAATTTCCATCGAAATCCGTTACCGTTCCTATCGGTTTTCCGTCTATTACAACGTTAGCTCCTGGTACCGGCATACTATTGCTATCTACTACAGTTCCTTTGATAGTAGTCTGTGAATATCCCGCAAATGCAAGGCACAGAGAAAGCACAAGTAAAAGATTTTTCATAAGTTTTTACAGTTTAGTTTATCAAAGCAAGATACTGCTTTTTTTATTTATTTAGAAAAAAACGTGCATAGACACTTTATTTTTCGAAATAAAGACAGTGCTAAATTGTCAAATAATGAAATTTTTACTCTACCGCCTATTCCACTGTAACGCTTTTAGCTAAGTTCCTGGGCTGGTCTACATTACAATCTCTGAGCACTGCGATATGATAGGAAAGTAATTGCAATGGTAGGGTAGTGACCAATGGGCTGAGCCAATCAAAAGTTTCTGGAACCTCAATCACGTGGTCTGCAAGTTCTCTTACCGTGACGTCTCCCTTGGTAACAATAGCGATAATTTTCCCACTTCTCGATTTAATCTCCTGGATATTGCTGACCACTTTTTCGTAATGACCGCGTTTGGTGGCAATCACAATCACTGGCATTAGCTCATCTATAAGAGCAATAGGTCCATGTTTCATTTCTGCAGCCGGATAACCTTCTGCATGAATATAACTAATCTCTTTAAGCTTGAGCGCACCTTCCAATGCTACAGGGAAATTAAATCCTCTTCCCAAATAAAGGCAATTTGTGGCCTCCTTATAGATACGTGCTATTTCTAGAATTGCGGCATCGGCCTCTAAGGCCAAAGCAACCTGGGCTGGTATTTGCGCCAAGGCATTTAAATTAGTGTGGAAATCCGTAATAGACATGACCCCTTTTTCTTTGGCTAACTTAAGCGCCATAAGACTCAAAACCGTGATTTGAGTGGTAAATGCTTTGGTTGAGGCTACTCCAATCTCAGGACCCGCATGGGTATAGGCACCCGCATCTGTCGCTCTAGAAATGGAAGATCCTGCCACATTACAAACCCCAAAAACAAATGCCCCTTTTTCTTTGGCTAGTCCAATGGCAGCCAGGGTATCTGCAGTTTCTCCTGATTGAGAAATGGCAATCACAATATCATTAGGCCCAATAATTGGGTTTCTATATCTAAATTCAGAGGCGTATTCTACCTCCACAGGGATTCGAGCCAATTCCTCAAAAATGTATTCCGCTACAAGTCCAGCATGCCAAGAAGTGCCACAGGCTACAATCACTATCCTGTTGGCTTTTAAAAAACGATCCAAATGTGCATCTATTCCTGCCATTTTAATCAATCCGTCCTCTGGTCTTAGCCTACCTCTATAGGTGTCTTGAATGGCCTTTGGTTGCTCGTAAATCTCTTTGAGCATAAAATGGTCATAACCTCCTTTTTCAATCTGGTCTAATGAAAGTTGCAAGGCTAAAATATGAGGGGTCTTTGGAAGGTCGTCTTTTATGGAACGTAATTTTATTTTCTTTCCCACTTTTAAAATAGCCATTTGATGGTCTTCTAAATACAGTGCGTCAGTAGTGTATTCAATAAATGGACTAGCGTCCGATGCTACAAAAAATTCTCCTTCCCCAATACCAATAGCCAAGGGACTTCCCAACTTAGCTACGACTATTTCATCTGGCTTCTCCAAATCAAAAACAGCAATCGCATAAGCACCTACTACTTCCTGAAGGGCTAATTGCACTGCTTTACCCAGCTTTACCCCTTCTTTTTTCTTAACCTCTTCAATGAGGTTGACTAGTACTTCAGTATCTGTGTCTGAATGAAATACATAGCCCCTAGATTTGAGCTCTGTTTTAATGGCGTCGTAGTTTTCTATAATGCCGTTGTGAATTAAAGCTAACTGACCTGAATTCGAAAGATGTGGGTGAGAATTCACATCGTTTGGCACACCATGGGTAGCCCAACGGGTGTGGCCAATGCCAAGCGTGGCTTGACTTTCTTTTATTTTCCCTGATTTATCTTCTAAGTCTGAAACCTTTCCTTTGGTCTTACACAATTGAATAGCACCCTTTTCATATAAGGCAATTCCAGCGGAATCATAGCCCCTATATTCCAATCGGGACAATCCTTTAATAACAATAGGATAGGCTTGTCTATGTCCTATATAGCCAACAATTCCGCACATAATAGGTAATTTAATTAATTAGACTTGGTGTAAAAAATCTCTAATTGTAGTTTCTTATTCGCTATTTCTTCACTTACATTATTACCGTATAAAACTGTTCCTAGTGGTGTAGTAGTAGCCATCACTGGAAGTTTATCTGTTTCTCCATTGGTGAATTTAGCCGTAGAAGCTAAGTTCACACGAATGTCAGCGGTAACACCAAGCGCTAGAGGGACATTGGTAGAATCTCTTAAAATAATATTGTTAATATGGTCTGTAATTCTCACAGTATACTTGGTGCCCCTTCCGTTTTCTGACTGAAGAATACCATCGTAATTTTTAAACACACCTAAAGGAGTGTCGTCTTCGTAAACTTCTGTACTAAAACGCATGATAGGTAATTTAGTCTCTGCATTGTAGAGGTATAATCTAGGTGGTTCTGGCAAAGAAGTACCTGCCAAAGCATTTTGGTCTACGTAAAAAACCAAACGGGCTTCATTAACCACCCATCTATTGGCTTTAATTTGTTCTATCACAGCCCATTCCTCTGGAGCAGAAAAAAGTTTTAACTCACTAAAGAGTCCGGCGCCTCCTTTAAGATAAATTCTAGAAGCATTTTCTGTGCTGTTTAAAGACGCTAAAACTTCTGGAGACAAAGCGCTATTGTAGAAGGTATTTACAGCATTACCAATAATTGGATTACTTCCACCTCCAGTAAGCATACTCAAGGTATAAGTAGTTTCATTCACTGTTTTTACACCCTCTGAATCATAAGAATCATAGGTGTATTCAATACTGATACTGGCTTTGGTAAAATCTAAAAGCAATAAAATGTCTTCTTGTTCCGCAATAGATAAATGCAAACCCCTTAGGTATGCGGCAAAATTAGATTGACTGATCAGGTCGTAGGAACCCTCTTTGTCAATAATAGCACGCTGGAAAAAAGCGGCATCTAAAGGAATTCTAATTCCTGGGTTCAATCTGCTGCTTAATTCAAGTGATTCATCTACCTCTGTGGTGTCTGGGTCATCTTGTTTGTAAAACAAAAACTCCTTGTCCGAAATGGTCACTGGACCGTCAAACAAAACATCACTCGTGAAAGATGGATCAAAAGATTGATCGGAAAAATATTCTTGGGTATTGATGAAATCAGATGCTGGGTCCAAATCTCTTAAAAAGTAATCCAACTTTTTAACCTTTAGGTTAAAAGGTGTCTCCCTGTCTCCGTAAATACTGTCCAAATCAAAAGACCTGGCAAATAAATTAGAAGCGGTCTCCGTGTCTTCGCCATCGTTAATTCCGTCCCCATCCGTATCTGGATTTAAAGGATCTGTCCCTGTATTATTTTCTGTAATATCTGTAACACCATCTCCGTCAGTATCACTACTAGCATCTTCAGGGTCAATATCATAGATATCTATTAGGCCGTCTAAATCTGAATCTGCCCTGGTGTTTAACAGAAAAGGCAGATACAAATAAGCGGCTGTAACTGTTTCGTTTTCAGTAGTGGTAGCGGTATTTTCATTTTCCTGAGCGTAGAGTCCAAATACAGGATTGCCCTGACTATTTTGAAGTCGCAACTGAGTGGCTACTGAAGCAGAAGTTTTACCATATACAGGGTGGTTAAAGTGCCCCAATTGGTATACAGGAAGCTTATTTGTCTGAACTGCTGCTACTGATTTATTGGAAACAAAAACGTTAAAGGTAGCTTGATTTGTATCAAAAATCTCTCCACTAATAATCCCCTCTCCCTCTAGTGTTATAGTGTCTTGACAAGATAAAAACCCTAAGGCTACAAACAAAAGTGATGCTACTTTTGTTAGTGAACTTTTAATACCGCTCATGTAAATTACTTTAGTACTTCCGTGTTGTAAAAATTAGCATAGGCTTCTTCAAATCCTTGAACAGGCACATATGGTAACACTGGTTTTTTGAGGTTGGCTATATGGTTGGTAAGATCTTCTGAAAGATCCTCAGCAGCTAAAATAATCGCATCGGAATGATTGGCCGCTACTTTTAACAAATTATTATAATCAGGAGTTTCAAGTACCGCTAAATCTTCTTGATCTATCCCGTCAAAGGATATTTTTTTAGACAGGTCTTTATCTAAAGAGCCTTCGAAACTCTTTTTATACACAGAAGTCACAATCTTACTCTCAGAAAAAAGTGGCTCGTCTGCATAGAATCTTTTAAGGTATAATGGCAGCAAAGAAGCCATCCAGCCGTGAACATGGATAATATCAGGTGTCCAGTTTAATTTTTTAACGGTCTCAACCACACCCTTTGCAAAGAAAATAGCGCGTTCGTCGTTGTCTGGAAACAAATCACCTTTAGCATCTGTAAAGGTTGCTTTTCTTTTAAAATACTCTTCGTTGTCAATAAAATATACCTGAATACGTTCTTTTGGAATAGAAGCAACTTTGATAATTAATGGCATATCCATGTCATTAATCACTAAATTCATTCCTGAAAGCCTAATGACTTCATGAAGCTGATGCCTTCTTTCGTTTATATTACCGTACTTGGGCATAAAAATTCTAATTTGCCCACCATTTCCGTTCACCATTCTTGGCGCCTCATACGACATTTGAGAGACTTCGTTCTCAGGTAGATAGGGCACTAATTCTGAAGATACAAACAATATCTTTTTACCATTCATACAGCATGTGTTTAAATAAATTCCCTTAGGAACTGGCAAAATTACAAAAATTATAGAGATTAGCCGTAATTATAGTAAGTTTGCTCCCGTTTTATAAAGAACTATGAACGTATTTACCAGTGAAAAATCTTTAAATGAAAGGCTCTCGTTTTCCAGAGAACAGGGAAATAGCTTAGGACTTGTTCCTACTATGGGCGCCCTTCATCAGGGGCATTTAAGCCTAGTAGCACAGGCTTTGAAAGAAAATAACACCGTAGTAGTGAGTATTTTCGTAAACCCTACACAGTTTAATAACGCCCTTGATCTGGCGCAATATCCCCAACAATTAACCTCAGATATTGCTCTGCTAAAAACAATTTCAGACGAATTACTGATATTTACCCCCACAACTCAAGAGATGTACCCAGAGGGCTTAAACACAAAAACATATGCCTTTAATGGATTAGACCGCAGGTGGGAAGGCGCAGATAGGCCAGGCCACTTTATGGGGGTTGGAACTATTGTGGAAAAACTATTTGCACTGGTACGTCCTAGCCGAGCCTATTTTGGACAGAAAGATTTTCAACAATTGGCAATTATAAGAGAATTAGTACGTTTAAAATCATTACCCATTACAATTGTTGGTTGCCCCATCGTAAGAGAATCTTATGGTTTAGCCATGAGTTCCAGAAATGAAAGGCTCAAACCTCAAGAGCGGGAAGCCGCTTCAGTGATATATAAAGCGCTACAAATGGCCGTTAAAAAAGTTTCCGCTAAAAAACCATTAAATGAGATTACTAGAGCAGCTGTAAAAAAGATTCATGCCGTAGAAAACACCTCGGTTTTTTATTTTGAATTTGTAAATGCAGATACATTAGAGCCATTAGAAAAACTCACAACTCTTGAAAATACTAGAATAATTACCGCAGTAGATTTCAAGGGGGTTAGGCTTCTAGATAATATAGGCCTCTAGCCTCAATTAAAATTAGTAAAATTCATATCTTTGCCCCATGCAAATACATGTCGTAAAATCTAAGATTCACCGCGTTAAAGTAACCGGAGCAGATCTAAATTATATTGGAAGTATTACCATTGATGAAGATCTTATGGACGCCGCCAATATTATTTCAGGAGAAAAAATACAGGTAGTGAACAACACCAATGGTGAGCGTTTGGAAACTTATGCCATTCCTGGACCTAGAAAGAGTGGCGAAATTACTTTAAATGGGGCTGCTGCCAGAAAAGTAGCTGTAGGAGATGTGCTTATCTTAATTACTTATGGCATTATGGATATAGAAACGGCTAAGAAATTTTCTCCTTCTCTGGTTTTTCCAAACGAAGCAGACAATACACTCACCTAACTATTGACTATTCAAAAATGATTCGCTGATTCTTTAAAATTTGAAAAAAAACCTATTAAAAACTCTCAAAACATTTGGCCCAATCGCTTTTGGCTTGTTTTTAATTTGGTACACTTATTCAATTACCTCAGCAGAAGACAGAACGCTCATTTACGAATATATTATTTCCGCAGATCCTTTATGGGTAGGATTATCTCTCATAATAGGTTTGCTTAGCCATGTTTCCAGAGCGATTAGATGGAATTACCTCTTAGGGCCATTAGGCTACAAACCCAAACTAATCTCCAATATTCTGGTCATTTTAATGGGGTATTTTGCCAATTTAGGTATTCCACGCTCAGGAGAGATCTTAAGGGCTACTGCGCTTACTACCTATGAAAATGTGCCATTTCAAAAAGGCTTTGGCACTATTATTACAGAGCGTGTGATAGATTTATTCATGCTACTTTTAGTGGTCGTTCTAGGTTTAATCTTACAGACAGACGTCTTATTAGATTTCTTTGCACAAAAAGGCATTTCCTGGACTAAAATTGGGTACATGGCCACGGGTCTAATCATTATTGGAAGCTTTACTTTATGGGTATTAATGCGGTCTAAGAATAAAGTGATAGCTACTTTAAAAGCTAAGGTATCTGATTTATTATCTGGGGTATTTAGCGTACTTAAAATGAAACACAAATGGCGCTTTATAGCCCATACACTATTTATATGGATCGCTTATGTGGGCATGTTTTGGGTCATAAAATTCACCGTCCCTGAAACCGAATCCTTGGGCGGTTCCGTATTACTAGTGGCTTTTGTAGCGGGTGCTTTTGCTATGTCTGCCACCAATGGAGGCATAGGACTCTATCCAATCGCTATTCAAAAATCTTTGGCTATTTTTGGGATTAGCATTGCTGCTGGAAATGCCTTTGGTTGGATTATGTGGATCTCACAAACAATATTGATTGTAGTTTTGGGCGGGCTTTCTTTTCTAATTATACCATTTGTAAGTCAAAAAAAATAACCTATGGCCAAACTTAAAACATCTTTTTTCTGTCAAAACTGTGGTCAAAATTATGCCAAATGGGTAGGCCAATGTAGCGCCTGTAAGGAATGGAATACGGTGGTGGAAGAAGTGCTTGAAGCTCCTGAAAAAAAGGCGTGGAAATCGGGGGGCTCAGGGGTTAAAAAAGCAAACAAGCCACTAAAAATAGGAGAGATTAGCACAGAAACAGAAGTGCGACTAGACACCTTAAATCAAGAATTTAACAGGGTTCTTGGTGGTGGATTGGTCCCTGGGTCATTGGTGCTTCTCGGAGGAGAGCCTGGCATTGGAAAAAGCACCTTATTACTCCAAATTGCACTGAGTTTGCCCTATAAAACACTTTATGTATCTGGTGAAGAAAGCCAGAAACAAATTAAAATGAGGGCAGATCGTATTTTGCCCACTAGCGAAAACTGCTTTATTCTCACTGAAACTAAAACACAACATATATTTACTCAAATTGCTGAAATTCAACCAGATATTTTAGTCATTGACTCCATACAAACCCTTCAAACAGACCATATTGAGTCTGCAGCTGGTTCTGTATCTCAGATTAGAGAATGTACTGCAGAACTGATTAGTTTTGCCAAAGAAACCAACACCCCTGTAATACTTATTGGACACATTACCAAAGATGGAAGTCTGGCAGGACCCAAAATTTTAGAGCATATGGTAGATACTGTGCTTCAGTTTGAGGGAGACAGAAATTATGTATATCGTATCCTAAGAGCCAATAAGAATAGGTTCGGTGCTACTGCAGAATTAGGCATTTATGAAATGCATGGGGCTGGATTAAGGGAAGTGAATAACCCTTCAGAAATATTAATTTCCAAACAAGATGAGGGGCTTAGCGGCACCGCTATTGCTGCTTCCTTAGACGGCATGCGCCCTTTAATGGTAGAAATTCAAGCTTTGGTCAGCACCGCAGTTTACGGTACACCACAAAGATCTACGACCGGTTATAACGCAAAAAGGCTTAATATGCTTTTAGCCGTATTAGAAAAAAGAGCTGGTTTTCACTTAGGCGCCAAAGATGTTTTTCTCAATATTACAGGGGGAATTTCTATTGAAGACCCTGCTCTAGATTTAGCTGTGATAGGCGCAATTTTATCCAGCAATCAAGACCAGCCTATTGACAGAAGCTTCTGTTTTGCCGCAGAAGTTGGTTTGGCTGGAGAAATTAGACCAGTACAAAGGGTAGATCAAAGAATTACAGAGGCTGCAAAGCTCGGTTTTGAACACATCATTGTCTCTAAGCACAATAAAATATCGGCAAAGCCAACTGGCATAAAAGTCATTGGTCTGGGAAGGGTAGAGGAAATGGTAGAATTACTATTCTCTTAAAACGACTTAATCTCTGATCAAAGAATCCCCAGATTTTATACCCATATGGTTTTTAATCAACCCATAAAATGAAAGACTTTTAAAGCTATGGTCCCGGATTGGGATACGTCCCATGAACCCCTTCAATAGCCTTTAACACCTCTTCAGACAAATCGGTGTCTATGCTCTTGATATTTTCTTCTAATTGCGTCATTGAAGTGGCGCCAATAATGTTAGAAGTCACAAAGGGTCTGGTATTCACAAAAGCCAAAGCCATTTCAGTAAGACTTAAGCCGTTGGCTTCTGCAATGTGCGCATAGGCCTCTGTTGCGGGTACGTTTTGACCCACACTGTATCTGTTGTAATTTGGAAACAAGGTCACTCGTGCATTGGCAGGTTGCTTTCCTCCAAGATACTTTCCAGAAAGCACCCCAAAACCTAAGGGGGAATACGCCAATAGACCAATATTTTCTCTCATTGACACCTCAGCCATACCTGTTTCATAAAGCCTATTCAATAGGTTATATGGGTTTTGACAAGTAATCATTCTAGGGAGGCTTGGATCATTTCTGTGTAATTCCATATACCTCATTGCACCCCATGGGTTTTCATTGGAGATCCCTACCTGTCTTATTTTACCTGCTTTTACAAAACCTTTGAGGGTTTCTAAAATTTCCTGGAAATTGTCTTCCCACCCCTCATCTTCTTTGTGTTGGTAGCCTCTTTGTCCAAAGAAATTGGTGTTCCGCTCTGGCCAATGCAATTGATAGAGGTCTAAATAATCTGTCTTTAATCGTTTTAAACTACCTTCTAAAGCCGTATTGAGGGCTTCTTTACTAAAACCATTTTCTCTTATAAAAGCCGTAAAAGCAGCTTTCCCAGCAATTTTTGATGCTAAAACTACTTGGTCTCTATTTTTATGCTGCTCCAACCAATTCCCAATTATAATCTCTGTATGTGCGTATCGCTCTGCAGCGGCAGGTACAGGATATAATTCTGCCGTATCAAAAAAGTTTACTCCTTTATCTAAGGCAAAATTCATTTGCTCGAACGCTTCCTCTTGGGTGTTTTGTTTTCCCCAGGTCATGGTGCCCAAACAAATCTTACTTACTTTAATATCACTATGAGGTAAAAAGGTATATTTCATTATAAAGAAATTTCTACGGTAACTGGGCAGTGGTCCGAATGTACCGCCGCGCTTAAAATTTGGGCATTTGAAATTTGGGCAGCTAAAGGTCTACTCACTAAGGCGTAGTCCAAACGCCAACCTTTATTGTTAGCCCTTGAATTGGCCCTATAACTCCACCAACTGTATTGGTGTGGAGCAGTATTTATTTGTCTAAAACTATCCGTGAAACCACTTTCCAAAAGTGCAGATAACCAAGCTCTTTCTTCTGGCAAAAATCCAGAAACATTTTTATTTCTCACTGGATCGTGAATATCAATAGCCTGATGACAAATGTTATAATCCCCACAAATGACCAAATTAGGGTCTGTTTCTTTTAAGGATTTGGTGTAGTCTAAAAAATCATCCATATAGTTGAATTTAAAGTCTAACCTATCTTGGTTGGTCCCAGAGGGAAGGTACATACTCATAATAGAAATCTCCGGATAACGAACCAGCAGATTCCTGCCCTCAAAATCCATATAGTCTATGCCTGTTCCGTAAACCACTTCTTCCGGTTTAGTCTTACAAAGCACCGCAACACCACTGTAGCCTTTTTTTTGAGCAGAGAACCAATAATGGTATGGGTATCCTGCTGCTTCAAAAAGACTCAGGTCCAATTGGTCTTTGTGGGCTTTTGTTTCCTGTAAACAAAGCACATCAGGGCTAGCTGCTTGCAACCAATCTATAAAGCCTTTTTTTAATGCGGCTCGTATTCCGTTTACGTTGTATGAAATAATCTTCATAGTAACTTAAGCCATTTTTTTTAACCAATGCTTAGTACTAACAGCACGATCAATAATTCCAGATAAGTCTGCTATTGCCACTCGTTCTTGCTCCATTGAATCCCTGTGTCTAATAGTCACCGTCTGGTCCTCTTTGGTTTGGTGGTCTACTGTAATACAAAATGGTGTACCTAGTGCGTCTTGCCTTCTATACCTTCTCCCTACGGCATCTTTTTCATCATAACTCACAGCGAAATCCCATTGCAATTCGTGAAAAATTTCATGGGCCAATTCAGAAAGTCCGTCTTTTTTTACCAAAGGTAAAATGGCCGCCTTAGTGGGTGCCAATACTGCGGGAAGTTTTAATACCGTTCTGGTAGATCCATTTTCTAAGGTTTCCTCCTCTAGTGACTTTGAAAAAATTGCTAAGAACATCCTGTCTACTCCGATGGAGGTTTCAACCACATAAGGTACATAAGACTCGTTGAGCTCAGGATCAAAAAATTGTAATTTTTTTCCTGAGTATTTTTCATGGCTGCTCAAGTCAAAATCTGTTCTAGAGTGAATTCCTTCCAATTCTTTAAATCCGAAAGGGAACTTAAACTCAATATCTGCTGCTGCGTCTGCGTAATGCGCTAGCTTATCATGGTCGTGAAAACGATAGTTGTCTGCAGAAAAACCAAGGGAGTAGTGCCACTTAATCCTGGTCTCTTTCCATTTGTCATACCATTCTTTCTGTGTGCCAGGACGCACAAAAAATTGCATCTCCATCTGTTCAAATTCACGCTGCCTAAAAATGAATTGTCTGGCGACAATTTCATTTCTAAATGCTTTTCCAATTTGAGCAATCCCAAAAGGAATTTTCATTCTTCCTGTTTTTTGAACGTTGAGGAAGTTTACAAAAATACCCTGTGCAGTTTCTGGCCTTAGAAACAAATCCATAGCTGAGTCTGCACTGGCTCCAATTTTAGTGCCGAACATGAGGTTAAATTGTTTCACATCTGTCCAATTGGCAGATCCTGAAATAGGACATACAATTTTAAGTTCCTCAATCAATTCTTTTACCGCAGCCAGGTCTTCTTTAGTCAATGCGTCTCCCATTCGAGCCAGGATAGATTTTGAAGTAGCTATGTATCCTGCAACCCTTTCATTGGTAGCTATATACTGCTCTTTATCAAAACTATCACCAAAACGCTTGGCTGCTTTGGCGAGTTCCTTTTCAATTTTTGCTTCAATTTTAGCGACATGATCTTCAATGAGTACGTCTGCTCTGTAGCGTTTTTTAGAGTCCTTATTGTCTATTAAAGGATCGTTAAAAGCGTCCACATGTCCCGAAGCTTTCCAAACTGTGGGGTGCATGAAAATAGCCGAGTCAATTCCCACTATATTGTCGTGCATTTGAACCATAGCACGCCACCAATAGTCTTTAATATTGTTTTTCAATGCCACACCCTGCTGGGCGTAGTCGTATACAGCGCTGAGGCCGTCATAAATCTCTGAAGATTGAAATACAAAACCGTATTCCTTTGCGTGAGAGATTACTTTTTTAAAATCGTCTTCTTGTAATGCCATAGGGACAAAAATAAGATATTCCACTCAATTGAAGTCTGAAATTAAATAGAGAATTAGAGACAATTGCCAATTCTCTAAAAAACGATTTATAGTTTAAAAAGGACTTAAATAATCTTTTCAAAAATCTGCAAATGAAAGCAAGAATAATTAAGGGGCATTAATTATTTGTGAAATGGCAGACTTTTGGAATTTATTTACACATGAATCACTGCCTTTTTTCGTTTCTATGATCCTAAAAAAAGTGCTTACTTTGTGATTGGATATTACCTCGGTGAATTATGCGTAAAATTACAGGGCTTGTTTTTATTTTTTTGTCTTTGTTTGCATTGGTGCAATGCGCTAAAAGAGGATCACCCTCTGGTGGAGAAAAAGACCTCGAGGGTCCTGAATTAATCAAAGCCTTTCCTTCCAATTTATCGGTTTCTTTTAAAGGTCAAAAAATAAAATTGCTCTTTGATGAATACGTTCAACTTAAAGACGTGCAAAGTCAATTGGTTGTATCTCCTCCCTTAAAGTACAACCCAGAAATTAAGCCTCAAAACAGGGCGAGTAAAGTATTGGAAATTATTCTTAAGGATACCTTACAAGAAAACACCACTTACTCTTTTAATTTCGGACAGTCTATTGTTGATTTTAATGAAGGAAATCCAAATGACTATCTTAGTTACGTAATGTCTACTGGTCCATTTATTGACTCACTTCAAATGTCCGGCATAGTAGACGATGCCTTAAATGCAGAAGCAGACCGTTATGTAAGTGTTATGCTTTACCGAGTAGACAGTACCTATAACGATTCTACCGTCTATAAAAAACAACCCAATTACATTACCAATACTTTGGACAGCTTAATTGTTTTTAAACTAAAAAATTTAAGCGCTGGCAAATATGCTATGGTAGCGCTTAAAGATGAAAACAACAACACATTATTTGACCAGAGTCAGGAAAAGATAGGATTCTTAGATCGCTTCATTGAAATTCCTAAAGATAGCTTTATAGGCATAAAGATGTTCAAGGAAATTCCTAACTATAGGCCGGTGAAACCTAAATTAGAAGCCGCCAATAAAATTACTTTTGGCTATAGTGGTTTAGCTAAAGATATTGAGATTCAAGCCTTGACCAATATACCAGACTCTATAAAAACAAGGATCTTAAAGGAGCGCGGAAAAGACAGCCTTAATTTTTGGTTTACCCCATATGAAGTAGACTCATTAAATTTCATTGTCAAACACATTCCCACACAAAAAATTGACACATTTACGGTAAAAACGAGAAAAATTAAGTCAGATTCACTCATGATCACGCCTGAAAAAAGAGGAAACGCCCCTTTTTCAAAACCTTATTACTTAGAGGTAAATACCCCTATTTACAAGCTCAATAAAGATCAGATTTTTATTACTAATATTGACACTCTGTCCGTGCCATTTACTTCTTTTATAGACAGCCTAGAAAACAAAATGGGCCTTCGTTTTGAGGTAAAACCAGCCGAGCGATTTAGAATTCAAATGTTCCCTGGTGCCATTGAAGATTTATTTGAAAATAAAAACGACACCATTTCATATGAGTTGGCTACTAAGCCCCTGGAGGCCTACGGCACCTTAAGGCTTAAGTTAAAAACCACCAGTAGCAGTCAAATGATTGTACAGCTTACTGATGAAAAGGAAGTGGTCCTCAGGGAGCAGATTGGCACCCCATCAACTGAATTCTTTTTTGAACACTTGGAGCCTTTAAATTATAAATTAAGGGTTATTTATGACGGCAATAAAAATGGTATTTGGGATACCGGAAATTACCTAAAAAAAATCCAACCAGAACCTGTATCATATTTTCCTGAACTACTAGATGTAAGAGCCAATTGGGAATTTGAAGAAACCTTTATCTTACCCAATTAAATTATAAGTATCCCTGTCTTTTAAAAAGGGAAAATTTACGCGTGCTATTTCTAAAGATTCTTTATTCAAAGAAACAAGGTGAACCCCCTCTTGATTTGAAAAGAGCATTTCTTTACCAAAACAATCGTATGCCGCAGAATGTCCCGGGTATTCATGCCCATTAGGATCTAATCCAAGTCTATTAACACCTACACAAAAGCTCATGTTCTCTATGGCTCTGGCTTTGAGCAAAGTATCCCAGGCATGAATTCTAGGAGCGGGCCAATTCGCCACATATAACAAAAGGTCGTAGTCATGGGTATTTCGGGACCAACTAGGAAAGCGAAGGTCATAACAAACTTGTGGAAAGATCTTAAATCCCTTAAATTGAATGATCGAATGGGTAGTCCCTTTTTGATACACCTCACTTTCACCCGCCATAGAAAAAGTGTGTCTTTTGTCATAGTATTCATAGGTCCCATCTGGAAATACAAAAAAGAAACGATTAAACACTTTTGAATCTTCTTCAAAAACGGTACTTCCAGCCACAGCACTCTGTGTTTTTAAGGCCAAGTCTATCATAAAAGACAAGGAATTTGCTCCAATGGTACGTGCATTTTTGACCAAATTCATACTAAATCCTGTAGACCACATTTCCGGAAGCACCCATAGATCTACCTGAGAATTTTGACTGTGCGCCTGTGTAATCTTTTTCTCAAAAAAACAGATGTTGTCTTCTGGAGACTCCCAAGCCAATGGAAACTGCAACAAGGCCAAATTTAGTAGGGTAGATTTCATACTATTTATAGCAAAGGAAATTCAATAAATTAATTGGATAAACTTAAAAGTCAGAGCCTATGAGAACCACTGTCCCCAAGGAATTCTACTTAAGATTAAAAGTAATCCAAGGCCATAAAAAATAGCGATTTTTTTAAATTTAGCCGTTGCTCCCATCACTTTTTTATGCTTAGACCAACCCATAGTAATGAGTACAATTGCTATGATATTAATAAAAGGGTGTTCTACCGCCAAAAGTCTGGCTGCACTATTCAGACCACCCATTCCAAGTTCTTGAATAGCGTTGAGGCCGCTGGCCGACGTAAAATAGACTGCCAATCCAAACACCAATTGAATGTGAGACAATATAAGTGCAAACAAACTCACCCTAAAATCTTTTTCCAAGGAAAAAGTGTCTTTTTTGGTCAGCCAACCTTTTAAAGCATTACTAACGGCTAATATTAAAATAAGTAATACGGCATAAGCCAAGTAAGAGTGTAGAGATATAAGCATTTCCATAAGAGTTGTATTAGATGGGTTTGTTTTAGTCAATAAATATACGAATTCAACGTATAAAAAAACCCCGCCAAGGCGGGGTTTTAATGTATTTGTAGTAAAATACTAGAATCTGTACTTCAATGAAGCATTCCAAGTTGTTCCAAAACCGAACCATACTGAGTTGCTTACATCTACACCATTCCAAGTAGTAGAACTTGAAGTTGCGTGAATATTAGTATTAGATTCAGCAATGTATTCTGTATCCAAAAGGTTGTTAACATTAGCTCTAAAGCTTAATCCGTTACCTATTTGATAAGAAAGACCTAAATCTAATAAACCGTAAGATGGTAATTTTAAAGCCCCTTCATTATTTGGCTGAGTGAATGCAGAGTCTGCAATTGAATAATCTGCATAAAGACCATCTACAAATCTGTAGCCTAAGTCTACATTAAATTTACCAAATCTATAGTCAGCCTCTACATAAGATGTAAATTGAGCAGCGTTTCCAACTTTTGCACCTTTAGTATATAATTTTCCTGAACCAATTGCTTGCTGGTTTGCGTCAAAAATAGTAGCATTGAAATCTTTTGTGTATTCCCAATCTCCAATAGATAACATTCCTTTGAATGTTAATTTATTAGAGGCCCTATATTTACCTTCAAACTCAATACCGTTATGAACAACATCTACATTTGTAAATTGTGCAGTTCCTTGATCACCTTGAGCATTGTTTAAAGATCTTGATATAAATCTGTTCCCCCAGTTAGTAGAGTAAAGGTTTACATTAAAATCTAATTTAGAAGAAGTGTATCCATACCCTAATTCAACAGAAGTAATTTTTTCATTCTGTAAATCTTCACTTACATTATTAGCAAAATTTGGGAAAACTGCGTCAAATTGTGGCTGACGAGAGATATAACCTGCATTGAAAAACAAGTTAGATTTTTCGTTAAAGTTAACGTTAGCACCTCCTTTAAGATAACCACCTCCTACATTTTCTTTATCAGAAATTGGTTTAGCTGGTTGGTCAAAGAAATCTTCTCTTTGGAAAGATTGATTAGACAATCCTGCTTGAATAACTGCTGTTAAATTGTCGTCTTTAGAGTATTCAACCATACCGTTAACTCCTTGCCATCCAACAATACCATTGTTGTAATAGTCAATTTTAGGCCCTCTAACTCCAGTATCTCTAAATGGAGAAGCTTCAATTAAGGTATTGATAATTTGACCATTAGAATTTTTGTTACCCGTTGAGTAGTAACCATCTAATCCCATTAAGTTATTAAGCACCCTGTAGTGGTATCCTTTATAGCTTCTTAAATCTACACCAATAGATGTTTTAAAGTTTCCAAATTGACCTTCTAAATTCGAAATAGCACCTACCCAGTCATGAGAGTTCATAGAAGCTCTTCTTACTAGAATTTCTCTACTTACACCGTCATTTCTAAATCCGTTAGACCCTAATAATTGTCCTTGAAAGTTAGAATTGTCTCCTGAATAAGGCTGAGCAGAAGCTCTATTGTGCGCTACAACAGCGTCAAAATTTACAAACCCATCTGCATCTCTTGTTCCTCTACCTCTCTCATTGTAATGAGTCGTAAGATCAATATTATAAGGATACATATCAATAGTAGCGTTTCTAAAGTTTCCGCCTCTTGGCCCTGTTCCTCCACCTCTACCTGCAGAAGCATAGAATGAAGTATTTAATTTCCAAGTCTCGTTTATATTATAATCCCAGTTAAAGGTTGCTAATGGCTTGTTGTAGAAGTTTCTTCTCATGTTGAATTCTTTGCCATTTAAGAAACCTGCATCTGTATTCCATCTTCTGTCTAAACCACTCTCTCCAAAGTTTTGGTAGTCACGAATAGAAATCCATGAAGATCTTTGGTGGTGCCATTGACCAGCGCCAAGCACTGATAAATTTAAAGAGTGTTTAGAGTCTTTTGGCGCGTAACCTACCGCAAAAAAGTACGTAGTTCCAGCTCCAGCTGTACCATATGCGTAACCATCTCCAGACCATTGAGATAATAAGAATGAAGAAGCCCATCCTTTATCATTTAATCCTGTATTGTAGGAAGCAGTTGTTTTAGAGTATCCATTGTTACCAAACATTTGAGATACAGCACCACCTTGTTCTTTATCTGCTGTTTTAGTGAAGATCGATACAGTTCCTCCAACAGAAGGAACGGCCAATTTTGAAGCTCCAAGACCTCTTTGAATTTGAATTCCAGAAGCTACGTCTGTAAGTCCTTGCCAGTTAGACCAGTAAACCCATCCAGATTCCATATCATTAACAGGCTGTCCGTTAATAAGGAATGAAGTGTTTCTTTGATCAAAACCCCTTAATGAAATTCTTGAATCTCCGTAACCACCACCAGTCTTAGTGGCATACACTCCAGGAGTTTTGTTCATTACTTCTGGGAATTCCATGTTACCAACTTTCAAGGCAATTTCACTTGCTTGAATGGTAGAAACCGCTACCGGAGTCTTTCTAACTTGAGCTAGGTCAATAACACCAGAAGACAATACAATTTCTTCCAACTGTGTGGTAGAAGGCTCCAATTCAACAGACATTCCGTTTTTTGCAGCAACTTCCAAAGTTTGAAACCCTAAATAAGAAATAACCAATACATCGCCAGAGTTAGCGGTAATAGTAAAATTACCGTCAAAATCTGCCGTTACTCCATTTGTCGTTCCTTTAACAAGTACACTTGCACCTGGTAATGGATCTCCTGTAGAGCCATCTGTTACGGAACCGCTAATTGTCCCTTGAGCAAAAGCAATTGTAGACACTAAAAAGGCTACAATCATTACAAACATTTTTTTCATTGTTGTTTAATTTTAGTTTTAGTTTTAAAAACAGTGCAAAAATGAGGATAATTAAAGGTTCCAACATTAATACAATGTTAAAATTTTACCAAAATTAACATTCTTTTGGGAAGGTTCCCGCGCGACAAGGAGAAAGTTATTAGAAGTTATAAACGCAACTATCCGGTCTTTAACTGTTAAATATTTTTAACAATAGTTGTGTGCTAGGATCGTGTTGCCCCTTAGTGCTCCCTTCTATTTCTGACAGAATATTCGTAGCCAATTGTTTTCCCAATTCTACCCCCCATTGGTCATAACTAAAAATATTCCAAATTACGCCTTGAACAAAAATTTTGTGCTCATATAGGGCAATCAAAGAACCCAGAGCACTAGGGGTAAGTTGGTCTATTAATAAAGTATTGGTTGGTTTGTTTCCTTCAAAGACTTTAAATGGAGCCACCTTGGAAGCTACTAAAGCGTCTGTTCCTTTTTCTGCAAACTCCTGGTCTACTTGTGTTCTTGTTTTACCGCTCAAAAGGGCTTCTGTTTGCGCAAAGAAATTGGCCATAAGCTTATTGTGATGATCTGTATCTCCATGAAGGGACTTCTTAAAACCAATAAAATCTGCTGGTATTAATTTTGTGCCTTGGTGCATTAATTGAAAAAACGCATGTTGGGAATTGGTGCCTGGCTCTCCCCAAATGACCGTTTCAGTCTCATAGGAAACCCTGTTTCCAGCCCTGTCAAAACACTTTCCATTGCTTTCCATAATACCCTGTTGTAAATATGCAGAAAATCTACTTAAGTATTGGGTGTAAGGAATAATGGCTTGTGTTTCTGATTTGTAAAAATTGGCATACCAAATACTGATCAAAGACAGCACTATTGGAATGTTTTTTTCAAAAGGTGTGTGTTTAAAATGCTGGTCCATTTCAAAAGCGCCGCTAAGCATTTCTTCAAAATGATCATAACCAACCGCCAAAGCTATAGAAAGACCCACCGCACTCCAAAGAGAGAACCGTCCTCCTACCCAATCCCACATAGTAAATACATGAGCCGGTACTATGCCAAAGTCCGAAATTTTTTGCGTATTAGTAGACACAGCAGCAAAATGCTTGGCCACATCTTTTTGAGAAGCTGTCTGCAAAAACCAATTCTTTATGGTAGTGGCGTTTGAAAGCGTCTCTTGAGTGGTAAAGGTTTTAGATACCACCACAAATAGGGTGGTCTCCGGATTTAATCCTTTGAGCACTTCTTGAACATGATCCCCGTCTACATTACTAACAAAATGCAGCTTTAGATGGTTTTGATAAAATTTTAATGCCTCTACGACCATGGCTGGTCCTAAATCGGAACCTCCAATACCAATATTTACAACGTCAGTAAAAGCTTTACCAGTGTAGCCTGTTTTGACACCATTAATAATGTCGTTTGAGAAAGCCTTCATCTGTGCTTTAACCGCATTGATTTGAGGAATAATGTTTTCCCCATCGACATTTATTGCAGTGGCACTTTTATCTCTAAGTGCCGTATGAAGAACCGCCCTAGATTCCGTTTCATTAATAGCGGTTCCATTAAAATAATGTGCTATAGCCTCACTTAAACCTACTTCTTTAGACAGATCAATAAGCAAATCCATGGTCTTTTTAGAAAGGGCATTTTTAGAATAATCTATGTAGAAATTATTCCATTGAATGCTAAAATCTTTGGCCCTATTGGATTCTGATTTAAACAGACTTTTAATGTCTGAAGTATTGTCTTGATTAAAATGGTCTTGTAATGCAGTCCAAGCCTTAGTCTGAGCTGGATTAATTCTGGATAATGACATAATAGTTTAATTGTTCGCTATAGCGTCTAAAGATTGTCGGCTAAAATTTATATTGTCTATTTGCTCTTTCATAGGAGCAATTTCTACTAAATACTGATTTAAAATGCTTTTAGGTAATGGTTCTGCGGCTGGAAGCTTTTCTTTTAATGGGTCTACCTGTCTGCCGTTTTTCCAAAATCTGTAACATACATGAGGGCCTGATGTATTACCCGTCATACCAACCCAACCAATAACGTCGCCTTGCTTTACGTAGTCTCCCTTTTTCACTTTTTGGGCTTTCATATGTAAATATTGGGTACTGTATACATTGTTGTGTTTAATTTTCACGTACTTTCCATTGCCTCCTCTTCTAGTAGACTCTACTACCCTACCATTGGCGGTTGCCAAAATTTCTGTACCTACTGCTGCTTTGTAATCTGTCCCTTTGTGAGGGCGTACTTTATTGCCGTAAAATGCAATTTTCCTTTTTAAATTGTATCTGGAACTAATTTTAGCAAAATTAACTGGCGCTCTTAGAAATGCCCTCCTTAGGTTATTGCCATTTTCGTCAAAGTACTCCACTATTTTATTCACTGTATCCGGCATATGCCTAAACGCGTAAAAGGGCTTGCCATTATGCTCAAAATAAGCAGATTCTATAGGTCCAGCACCCGCATAAATTGTATCATTTATGAATTTTTCTTTGTAAACAACCTTGAACTTGTCTCCTTTTTGAAGGCTAAAGAAGTCAATGGTCCATGCGTAAATAACCGATAAATTATTGGTTACATCATAGTCAATTCCTTGATCTAAAATGGCTTCTGAGAGCGAAGATGTGATTACGCCTGAAGCCTCTCTAGTAACATATTTTACAGGTTTTTCTTTTTTATACACATTCACGCCATTAGTGAAATCTATCACGGCATAACGAATGGCGTCCTGCTCGTATATGAAATATTGCGTGCTCTGGAGACTATCCTTAGACTTCAGCAAGGTGTAGGGCCTTCCAATACCCAATCTTCTGACGTCAAAAACCTCCCTGTATTCTTTAGAAATGCCGTATATCTTAGAATAGCCAATATTATTCCTGAGCATAATTTGCCCAAAAGTTTCGTTCTTTTTTACGGTGTCTCTAATGACCTCAAATTGATTGAAATTAATTCCGTAAAAAATACTGTCTTTAGGAGCAACTTCTTTAAGTGATTTTTTTGGAGTTTCGGTCTTGCAGCCCACTAAAAAAGTGAATGAAAACAACAAACATAATACAGAAGATTTGTAATTTATTTTCATGATAAATACACTAGTCCATTCTTATTTTAAATTGGTTTTTTAAGCCATTATAAGCCTCTAGATCTGCTTTGATAGAGCCCACAGCTAAATCTGCTTCTATCCTTACAGGAATTTTATTCAAATCATTTGAAATCCAAAGGCTAATACTCTCTTGGGCTTTAAAGACCCTGCCGGATTGTACATAAGGCCTAAACTTTAGGCAAGATACTGTTCCGAATTTTGTTTTTAGCGCTTCTGTTCCTAAATATTCCAGTTTAAAAGGGAAAACACCGTCGTCGTCATACAACATACTAATGACCGTAAAATCTCCTACATTTAATGTGACCGGATTAATTTCGTTTCGCAAAAAATAGAAAGCAGAAATAATATCTTGTATCCCTTTTTGGGTGTTAAATTCAAAATCTTTGCCATTTTTAAGGTCTTGCATATAAGCCTTATTGTTTTCATGATCAAAATCTACTTCCAAATGCATGGTTGTACCGCCCTCTCTAACTTTCCTGATAAACTTAATTGGCTCATTTCTTTTTGGGGTGAAAAAACTTTCATAGGTGTCGTCTACCTTAAAAAAGATACTGGCCCACCCGGTCGTTTTTCCTTTGGCTACCACGTGAAATAATGGTTTATTATTTAAAGATGCTTTGGTTAAATGCAAGGTCGCATAACTAGCATTCAAAAATCCATAATGAAGTCTAAACTTTAACCATTCTCCGTCTTTAAACGCTACAGAAGAGTCTTGAGCCATAAGGTTTCCACAAAAACCCAAAACGAGACAAAAAAGAAGGATTTTTTTCATAACTAGATTTAAGGTAAAAATAGAAAAAAGGAATGGCTTTAAATTCTCCTTCACAGATATTTAACCATATTTTATTTTTTAAATAGATCTATGGGGTAATATACTGAGATTTTTAATCGCTTTTTCCACATTTAAACAAAAAAAAGCCCAGTTTTACAACTGGGCTTTTCTTAAATAACCAACCAAACTTTAAATGATGAAAAACCAATACTTAAAGTTCTAAAGGGAACCACCCCTTTATAATACAAAGGTAATATATTCATGCGCTAACACAAGTTTTTAGTTCACTTTAACTAAGGTCTTAACAGTAATTTATCTATTCTGAACATTTTTTAGTAATTCTTTAAGAATAATTACTGTTTAATGCTACTTAAATAATAGGAAATATCTGTATTTAAGAGAGTTAAAAAGGAAAACCTAGGGAAAAGAACACACTCCCATTCCCGTTTAATGGAGATTTAGTATACATCATTTGCATTGGGCCTATAATTGACTCAAATCCATAGCCCAAGCCATATCCAAAATACGAAGGGGCTCTTTTAAAAGAACCAGGCCTTAAAATGTCATCCGTCACTTTAGCAATATTTGCTGCTACAATAAAATGATTTTTAGGTGTTATTTCAAAATCTAATGTAGCCTTCATCTTTAAAAAACTATCTCCCGGAATAGCTATAAAATCATAGCCTAAAAAAGGAATGAAATTATTGATTTGGGGTGCACCCAACCCGCCAAGGGCAAAATCCAAGGATTTAGTACCTGAACTTCCGGACTTAATTCCCACCTCAGGAGCCAAAACAAATGACCAGTTTTTAGTAAAATTTAGAGCGGCTATTGCCTTTGATCTAAAAATTGAAAATGGATTAAACGTTCCATTAAAGTCACTAGACAAAAAGTAGGTGTGAAAATCTGTCTCTAAATAAAATCCTTTTGAAGGAAAGAAAAAATCATCTAAAGTGTCGAACCTTAATTGTCCATAAACACTGGCATAGTGACTTTTTTCTAAAGTGAGTACCGAACTGTTATTTGTCTGGGTGCTTTCTTGTAAAAAGGTGTCGCTACTGTACTTAATCCATTTATGCTCTAGGCCAAGTGAAATAGAGAATGCATTCTTATACACCGTTTGAAGATAGAATTGATTGGTGAAATCTGTAAAGTCCATATTCACCGTATTTAAATTAGGGTCATCTGGCAGCCTGAAATTTTTTTCAAGTACCTTATAGGGTATGTCAAAATTAAAGTCGTTTAACTTACTTCTCAGTCCAAAACTCCAATTAAACCCTTTATCCACATAATAATCTATCTGATACCTTAGATAGTCTCCAAAAATGAAATCCAAGGAAAGTACGTCGTCTTTTCTCAAAAAATTCTTTTGGGTGATGTTTACCAAAGCAGCACTTTTATACAACTTGTCATAATGGGCCCCAAACCTAATATTAGTCTTGTTGTCACTTTCTTTCAAGTTTAAAATTAGACCCAGTCCGGTAGTCTTTTCAATTAACTTATACCGAATGGTATTAAAATTATTTGTAGCTGCTAAATTATTTATCCCTCGCTTTAAATCTTCAAATTTAATCTGATCACCCTCTTTAAATCGGAGCTTCCCTTTAACATAATCATCTGAATAATTCACCATACCATTCACCTCTATATAGGTAATATTTAGGGTGTCTTTTCTGTAAGTGTTCCATAAAGGTGTTTGATCCTTAAGCTTCCTTTTCAATTGCTTTTTAGATAATTCAATCAGTGCTTTTTCTTTTAAAAAAGCGGCACGGGCACCTTCGGCAACAATTTCTACACCCCTATCGAAATCTATTACAGAGTAGGGTGCCATGTTTGGCCTAATGTAAATATCGGTGTCATTGGACTTGCTTTTCATTGCATCTGCCGTCCTAAAATTGTTGATTTGCAACAAAATATCCGTTGCTGAGCCCAGTGATGCTCTACTGGAAAGGTCGTGTTGAACGTCTACACCTACAATAAAATTTGCCCCTAAGGACTTTAGCTCAGCTATAGGGTAATTATTTAAAACTCCCCCGTCTATAAGAAGTTTTCCGTCCAATTCCATGGGTTCAAAAAGAGAAGGAAAGGTTCCAGAAGCCATGATAGCCTCTGGAAGATACCCATTGTCTAAACGAATAGCGGTGCCATTTTCTATATCTGTTGCCATACAAAAAAAAGGTATGGGCAATTGGTTAAAATCTCGTACGTCTTTTACATGATACAACAGTGAGACTAATTCGTTGTATACCTTTTGGCCACCAGAAATAGCCTGAGGAAAAGAAATTTTATACCCATCAAATGGTAGGCTTATTGCATAGCGTTCTGCGTCCTCTTTTTCATAAAAAGTCTTACTTGACCTTGAAAAATCATCTTGAATAAGACTGTTAAAATTTATTTGTCTAAATATAGAATCTAGCTCATTTGCCCTATACCCTGAGGCATATAAAGCCCCTACAATAGCGCCCATACTTGTTCCTGCAATATAATCTATTTTAACCCCAGAGTCCTCGATTACTTTAAGTGCTCCAATGTGAGCCAATCCCTTCGCACCGCCTCCGCTTAATACCAAGCCAACTTTAAGTTCTTGTTCCTGAGCAGGTAATTTTATATGCTCAAAAACCTCTGTTTTCATATTTTTAGCACCTTGGGCATACCCTTTTGCAATTCCTAAAAACAAGAAAACCGTGAGACAAATGTGTCTTGGAAAAGAATATGAAAAGTTAATGGAAATGTTCATACAAAATTCGAGCTTTAGCAGGTCCAACCTGGTCAATCAAAGCATCTAAGTTAGCTTCTTTTATATTAGCGACCGTTTTAAAATGCCTTAATAACTGGGTAGCCGTTTTTTCTCCAATACCTTTAATACCATCTAATTCAGATACAATAGCACCTTTGCTTCTGAGATTTCTATGAAATGTAATTCCAAACCTATGGGCTTCATTTCTCAATTGTTGGATCACTTTTAGAGACTCTGATTTTTTATCTAGATATAAAGGTATGGGGTCTTCTGGGAAATAAATCTCCTCCAAACGCTTGGCTATTCCAACAATGGCTATTTTTCCTCTCAATTCTAATTGGTCCAATGCTTTTAAGGCAGCAGACAGTTGCCCTTTTCCTCCGTCTATGACAATAAGCTGCGGCAAAGAGCTGCCTTCTTCTTTGAGTCTTTTATAGCGCCTGTAAACCACTTCTTCCATAGAGGCAAAGTCATCTGGCCCTTCTACGGTTTTAATATGAAAGTGTCGGTACATTTTCTTGTTGGGCTTGGCGTTCATAAATACAACGCAAGCAGCTACAGGATTACTCCCTTGAATATTTGAATTGTCAAAGCACTCTATGTGTACTGGAAGCTCAGAGAGTCTAAGGTCTTCTTTTATCTGTGCCACTATTCTCTTCGAATGTCGCTCCGGGTCTACGATTCGCATCTGACTCAATTTATCTTGCCTATAAAAACGGGCATTTCGCTCTGAGAGGGCCAGCAATTTTTGCTTGTCTCCTAAAATAGGAATGGTCGCTTTAATTCCATCTGGCGTTAGCAATTTAAAAGGAATGATGACTTCTTTAGAAATAGATTTAAACCGCTCTCTTAAAGAGACTATAGCCAATTCTAAAATTTGCTCATCTTTTTCCTCCAATTGCTTTTTTATTTCTAAGGTGTGGGATCGAATAATGGCTCCGTGAGAAAGCTCTAAAAAATTCACATAGGCATGGGTCTGATCTGAAATTATGCTAAATACATCTACGTTGTTTATTTTAGGGTTTACAATAGTAGATTTTGATTGGTAACCCGCTAATACTTCTATTTTTTCTTTGACTTTATGGGCCATTTCAAAAGCCTCTTCAGAAGCATAGCGTTCCATTTCGGTCTTAAAATGCTTTATGGCCAAGGATAAATTTCCTTTTAAAATATGTCTAATCGCCTCAATATCTTTAGTATATGAGGCTTCTGATTGCAAATCTTCACAAGGGGCCTGACAATTTCCCAAATGATATTCCAAACAGCTTTTAAACCTTCCTTCTTTAATTTTTTGATAAGAAAGGTCATAGTTGCAGGTTCGTAAGGGGTACAATCCCTTGATGAGTTCTAAGAGCACTTTCACCATTCTTTTGTTGGTGTAAGGTCCAAAGTACTCGGAGCCATCTTTGATGAGTTGACGGGTTAAAAAAACCCTGGGGAATCGCTCTTTCTTAATGCAAATCCAAGGGAAGGTTTTGTCGTCTTTTAAAAGAATATTATACCTGGGCTGGTATTTTTTAATGAGATTGTTTTCTAAAAGTAGTGCATCTGATTCTGTAGGAACTACTATATGCTTAATCTGTACAATTTTCTTGACCAGCAAACGGGTCTTGGCAATGTCGTGTTTTAAAGTAAAATAAGAGCTGACCCTTTTTTTTAAGTTTTTGGCTTTGCCTATATAAATAATCTTATCTGAGCTGTCATAAAACTGATACACCCCCGGTGTTTCCGGAAGGACGCTGAGTTGTATGGAAATACTGTTGGCTGTCATAGGTGCTTCTCACAAAGGTAAAGTAGAAATAATTATTTAAACTTTATTTTATCTGTATTTTTGACCTACCTATTGACTGTCTCTATGAATAAAAAACAGCTCAGAACGCTATACCTAAAAAAAAGAACAGAATTCTCTGAAAAGGATATTGAGGAGAAGAGTCAAGCCATTGCCAATCAGTTGCTTCAATGTCCTATTTGGGAGGTCACCTATTACAGCCTCTTCTTACCTATTCGTTCTAAATATGAAATAGATACTGAGTATATTTTAGCGCTGCTTCAAGGGAAAGACAAAGAGGTCTGCTTACCTAAAATGACCTCTGATATAGAGATGACGCATTTTTTACTCACAGACAACACTTTAATAAAACAAAACACTTGGGGTGTTCCCGAACCACAGAATGGATTGCCCGTACCTAATAGCGAAATAGATGTAGTATTTATCCCCTTATTGGCCTATGATAAAAAAGGACATAGGGTTGGATACGGAAAAGGCTTTTACGATCGCTTTTTATCTAAATGCAGGCCTGAAACCATTAAAGTAGGGCTCTCTTTTTTTGGTCCTGAGACGCTCATTGAATCCTTAGATCCAACAGACATTCCCCTAGATTTTTGTGTGACACCCCATCAGGTGCATGAATTTAGCTAGTCTTGTGGAAAAGCCTTTTTATTAAAGAACAACAGTAAACCAACTCCGGTACTGATCGCCGTGTCTGCTATGTTAAATACGGGTTCAAAAAACCGCAGTGCTTTTCCTCCCAAAACGGGTATCCAATCAGGCCATATAGTGTCTATAAGAGGAAAATAGAGCATATCTACTACTTTCCCTTGAAGTAATTGACCATAGGGTTCCTCTGAAAACAAGGCCGCTACCTGATACATACTATCATTAAACAGTACACCATAAAAAACAGAGTCAATAATATTTCCTAGCGCTCCTGCAAAAATCAAGGCCTGGGCCATTTGTAAGAAGAGCGGCACACCTTTTTTTACGGAGCTCACAAACCACGCACCAATTCCCACAATGGCAAATAACCTAAAAACGGTGAGGGCAATTTTCCCACTCACGTCTGAAATAGGTAAGATATCACTGAGTTTGGCGCCCCACGCAGCCCCTTCATTTTCTATAAAAAGAATTTGAAATCCAGAAAAAACTTCTACAGACTCCCCTAAAAAAAAGTGTGTTTTAATATAAATTTTAACACATTGATCTAAAATCAATAAAAAATAAGCGAGAAGGAAGGGTTTTTTAAACATCATAAGTACTTAGACGGCTAAAATAAACATTATTATTAAAACGAAACTAGTCCTTTATGAGCACTTTAATATCTCCATAAAGGGATCTCAACACAATATTTGAATCTCCTGAGGGAATAGCTAAAAAGTCTAAATGTCCATAAGTGGTTTTAGCGTCAACTACACCATTCTTTTGACTTAAAACAATAGGCGCTCTAAGGGTATTTACCTGAACTTTGTTTCCTACTTCTTCTAAAACACATAATCCATCTTTGAGTGCTATCTGAAGCTTCTCGAAAATACCTTCAGCATTTATTTGGGTATTTCCTCCAGCTATAAAGACTTCTAAATGCGCTGGTATTTCAATAGCCAAATCTACCGACCATATTTTATGGGCACTGAGTTTGTCATTGGGAAGTTCAAAGGTGGCTGAAAGGTCAGGGCCTATAAATAGGGTATTCCCTTTTCTGGTAAAAACGATCATTTGATGTGGACTATACTCCCCATTTAAACGGGCAGTAACGAGAAGTTCCTTAGAGGGGGATGGTTTTAGGCGCAATGTATTGACTTGCTCTGCCAACACATGGATTTGTGTAAGAGAAGGATCTTCTAAAACTTTGGATAAGGTTTTTTGTGACCAAACTGTCTGAAGGGCTAATACCAGAAATAATAAGCTGTGTGAGCCCTTCACAAAAAGCAATTACTTTTGCATGTTCTTAGCTTCAATACTCAGGGTAGCGTGAGGGACCAATTTTAACCTTTCTTTGTTGATTAATTTTCCAGTAACCCTACAAACCCCATAGGTTTTATTCTCAATTCTTAAAAGCGCGTTCTTTAAATCCCTGATAAACTTTTCCTGACGAATTGCCAATTGGGTGTTTGCTTCTTTACTCATAGTTTCAGACCCTTCTTCAAAAGCCTTAAAGGTTGGAGAAGTGTCGTCTGTCCCATTGTTCCCATCATTCATATAAGAACTTTTTAAAAGCTCTAAATGAGATTTTGCTACTTCTATTTTTTCAGAAATAAGCACCTTGAACTCTGCCAAATCTTTATCTGAATACCTGTTTTTTAAGTCTGTGTCCATATTAGTTTTGTTTTTCAATATATAACACTGAACGGACCTCATCAAATTCAATCGGTAGTCCTTCTTTAAGCGTCGTTTCTACCAATATTTCTGTCGCCAGTGTTTCCGTTTTAATATATTCTAAATTATTTAATAATGCCGAATCTATAAAGGGATCTTTTAGAAATTTAATAACAATTTTATCGGTCACTTCAAAACCGCTGTCTTTTCGTAAGTTCTGTATCCTGTTAACCAACTCTCTAGCAATCCCTTCTGCTTTTAAAACAGGATTTATAGTAGCGTCTAATGCTACTGTTAAAGGGCCTGAAGAGGCTACCAACCATCCTTCAATATCCTGAGAACTAATCTCCACATCTGATAATTCCAAATTAATTTTGTTCCCATCTACAAGTAACTCAATACCGCCATTCAGCTCCATTTCGTTAATATCTTTAGAGGTTAAGGATTGTATTGCCAAAGCAACCGCTTTCATTTTAGACCCAAATTTGGGGCCAAGAGTCTTAAAGTTAGGCTTGATTTGTTTCACTAAGATATCAGAAGAGTCCTCTAAAATTTCTAACTCTTTTACGTTCACCTCAGATAAAATTAATGAAGAAACCGCTTTTAAATCTGATGCTTTTACTGCAGCAGAAACTGGCACCATGATTTTCTGAAGGGGCTGTCTTACTTTAATTTTTTCTTTTTGTCTAATTGAAAGCACCAAAGAGCAGGTGTTTTGCGCCAATTGCATCTTTCGCTCTAAATGGGTGTCAATAACGGCACCGTTGGCCTCTGGAAATTGGGCTAAATGTACACTTTCTTTTACATTAGGATCACATACGCTAGCTAGATCTAGATATAATCTATCCATAAAGAAGGGTGCTATAGGAGCAGACAATTTAGAGACAACTAACAAACACTCATAGAGCGTCTGGTAGGCAGCAATTTTATCCGGTCCGTATTCTCCTTTCCAAAAACGCCTTCTACACAAACGAACATACCAGTTACTCAAATTTTCTTGTACAAAATCTGAGATGGCTCTCGCTGCTTTAGTGGGTTCATATGCCTCATAAGCGGCCTCTACCCTAATGATTAAACTATTGAGTTCCGAAAGTACCCAACGATCAATTTCAGGTCTGTCAGCTAATGGAATCTGAGGGGCACTGTTGTCAAAATGATCCAAATTGGCGTACAAACTAAAGAATGAATAGGTATTGTAAAGGGTGCCAAAAAACTTTCGCTTTACCTCTACAATCCCTTCTGGGTCAAACTTGAGGTTGTCCCATGGATTGGCGTTTGATATCATATACCAGCGAGTGGCATCGGCGCCGTGGGCCTCAATAGTTTCAAAAGGATCAATGGCGTTACCAAGGCGCTTAGACATTTTCTTGCCGTCCTTATCCAATACCATCCCGTTAGAGACTACGTTTTTATAAGCCGGTCTATCAAAAACCATGGTAGCAATTGCGTGAAGGGTGTAAAACCATCCCCTGGTCTGGTCTACTCCTTCTGCAATAAAATCTGCGGGGAAGGCCTTGTTTTCATCTATGAGTGTTTTGTTCTCAAATGGGTAGTGCCACTGGGCATAAGGCATAGCACCAGAGTCAAACCAAACATCTATTAAGTCTGATTCCCTATACATAGGAGCCCCTGTACTAGACGTCAAAACCACCTGATCTACAATGTTTTTATGTAAGTCAATGGTAGCGTAATTCGCTTCTGAATTGTCCCCTACTTTAAAGTCTTCAAAAATATCTTTAGCCATGTGTCCTGCAGCCACAGAATTCGCCATAGCGGCTTTAAGTTCTGCTACCGAACCAATCATCATTTCTTCTTTACCGTCTGCGGTTCTCCAAATAGGGAGTGGAATTCCCCAGTATCTAGATCTAGAAAGGTTCCAATCGTTGGCGTTGGCCAACCAATTTCCAAAACGACCTTCTCCGGTAGCTTTTGGCTTCCAATTGATTTGCTGGTTTAAAGACACCATTTTATCCTTTACCTCGGTCATTTTTATAAACCAAGAGTCTAATGGATAGTACAATATAGGCTTATCTGTTCTCCAGCAATTTGGATAAGAGTGTACGTATTTTTCTACCTTAAAAGCCCTGTTTTCCTCTTTAAGTCTGATCGCTATTTCTACATCTACAGAACGTTCCGGAGCTTCTCCTTCTGGGTAGTATTCATTTTTAACGTACTTACCTGCCAATCCAGCAACTTCGGGTCTAAACTTTCCCTGTAAATTGACCAAAGGCACTTTATTTCCGTCTGAATCTAAGACCAACATGGGTGGGATTTCTGGAGTCGCCTGCTTGGCTACCAAGGCGTCGTCTGCACCAAAAGTAGGTGCTGTATGTACAATCCCGGTTCCGTCTTCCGTGGTAACAAAATCTCCTCCAATGACCCTGAAAGCATTTTCAGGATAATCACAAGGCAATACACCCGTCATGAGTTGTTCGTATTTGGCCCCTATGAGGTCTGCTCCCTTTATGGATGCTACAACCAAGTAAGGTATTTTTTTGTCTTCTTTGTTGTATTGTTGAATGGCTTCTAGAGTATCTACCTCCTGGTACTTCCCTGAAAATTGTTTCCCCACCAATGCTTTGGCCAGCAACACATTTATAGGCTCAAAGGTGTACTGATTAAAACTACGCACCAAAACATACTCAATCTTAGGTCCTACGGTTAGGGCCGTATTGCTAGGCAGCGTCCATGGCGTAGTGGTCCAAGCTAAAAAATATACGGGCACTTCTAAGTCTTGTAATGATTTAGGAAGCGTATCTTCTTTAGCCTTAAACTGTGCTGTTACTGTGGTGTCGGTCACATCCTGATAGGTGCCAGGCTGGTTTAACTCATGAGAGCTGAGTCCAGTTCCGGCTTTAGGAGAATAGGGCTGAATGGTATATCCTTTATAGATAAGCCCTTTGTTGTAAATCTCTTTTAACAACCACCAAACAGACTCCATATACTTAGGTTCATAAGTAATATAAGGATCTTCCATATCTACCCAATAGCCTACCTTGTCTGTCATGTCGTTCCAAACGTCAGTGTAACGCATGACAGCTGCTCTACAAGCTTTGTTGTATTCTTCTACAGATATTTTGGTGCCTATGTCTTCTTTGGTAATACCCAAAGCTTTTTCTACCCCTAATTCAATAGGCAAGCCGTGGGTGTCCCAACCTGCTTTTCGCTTTACCTGAAAACCTTTCATGGTCTTATACCTAGGAAAAATATCCTTGATCGTTCTCGCCATTGCGTGGTGAATTCCAGGCAGGCCGTTGGCCGATGGCGGACCTTCAAAAAACACATAAGAAGGCTGTCCTTCTCGCTGATCAACACTTTTCTGGAATACCTCTTTGTCTTTCCAGTCCTGTAAAACAGATTTGGAAATACCCGGTAAATCTAATCCTTTATATTCTGCAAACTTCATAGTACTAAGGTCTTGTATGCGGTATGAAAGGGGCAAAATTAAGCAATTAGAACGAAACTCCGATCATTTTAAAGGGGAGTTAAATAGTAAGGGTAAATAGCGGGAGTAAAATTAAAACTGATAACTGACACCTAGTATTAAATTGCTTCCAGGAGCACTTAAACCAGAAGAGAAAGTTCTGTATAATTGGTTGGTGATATTCTCCCAAGCCAGATAAGTTGTAATAGCGTTGGTTAGGGTGTATTGAGACCTGAAATTAAGGGTGTGCCAAGCGGGGCTGTATGGGTTTCCAAGGCGGTCTAATGCATACATATATGATTTGGATTGTTCGGACAAAGGCAATTGATCTGCGCTTATTTCACGATTAAAATTTAAAAGTATACTCGCTTTAAATCTTGAGTTTTTATAAATTAACTGGGCATCTCCAAAGGATGGTGCCACATGTCTTCCGGGACTCATATCTCCATTTTCATCTTCTTCAGTACCTTTGATATAACTATAATTAGCTACAAAAGACAGGAAAGGACTTAAAATGAAATCTGCACCAATTTCCCATCCATACACATATGCATTTGCCGCGTTTTGAACGGCTTGAACCTGACTCAAAATCCCCTGATACGCTATTTGAGATTGTCCGTTAAAAGTGAAATTTCTTCGCACCAAAGCATCTTTTAAATGAGTGTAATATGCGGCAAATCTCCAAACCGCTCTGTCAGAAAAATTCTTTTTAATCCCAAGCTCTGTACCATAAGCATATTCAGGATTTAAACTAGGATTTGGGACCACCACCGCTCCAGGTTCAGAGTCAAAGATCTTCCCCATGTCGTCTATATTAGGGGCTCTAAAACCCGTAGTAGCATTCCAACTGAGCTGCAGATCTTCTTCTAAAAACCAACTCCATCCCAAGCTGCCAGTAAATGCGCCAGTATTGAGGTCAGTCTTTTCAAAAGGGAAATTATAAAATTCATTATCAAAAGATGCATTTACCCAAACATGGCTGTAACGAAGACCTCCTAAAAATTTAAAATTATCAGACGCTTCAAAGGTGCTGTTCAAATAGACCGCAGTTGAGCGCCACAAACTATTGTCTGGATACCTTGAAGCGGCATCTAAAATAATATTGCTGCTTACTATTTTTTCTGATCCTTTTGAATACACTTTATTTCCTACGAATTCTGCGCCATAGAACAACCTAAAAGCACCCGTTTTTTCATGCTCAATATCCAAATTAAAGGAAAGTGCGTCTACTTTCTCCTCCGTTCCAAAAAGAGAGGTTGCTCCAAAGTCTCTGTCAAAACGACTTTCATTAAAACGCTGATAAGCTGCCGTAAATTTAAGTCCCTCATAAAAAGTATTTTCAGGGGTATGAGAGATATTAAAATGGGTCATTAACCATTCTTGCGGACCGTATTCCCAGACTGCGGAGCGAAATCCTGTACCAGCATTGTCAGGCCTTGTCAGTCGGTCGTATCTAGGAAAATGAGACGTCTCAGAAAAATAAACACCTAGCTGGAATTCAAGGCTTTCATTCTCTTTATAGCGTACTTTCTGTAAACTATTTATCTGATTGTATCCTGTAGGGTTCTGAAGCCTTGGATTGGGATTGTCTACCAGTAGATCTGTTCCGCCTCCCTGTAATACAAATTGAGGCCTCAAATATGATGATGGACCGTATTTACCCATTTGCAAATCTTCGAAATTACTATGGGTAACGCTACTTAAAAAACCCCACTTTTTAGTGGCTACGCTGAGATCTACATGCGCCGTCCTTTCTTGATTAGCACTTGAATACCTGTAATGAGCATTTCCGGAATATTCTGTAGTTTTATTTTTGCTCCATTGAGGTTGCTTAGTATAATAATGCACCACTCCACCAATCGCATCGCTTCCATAAATTACTGATCCTGAGCCAAAAATAACTTCCGTATTTTTTATGCTAAATGGATCTACGGCAATACTGTTTTGCAAATTCCCCCCTCTAAAAATAGCGTTGTTCATCCTAACCCCATCTACAGAAAGCAATAGTCGGTTTGCTGCAAACCCTCTAATCATAGGACTTCCTCCTCCTAACTGACTTTTCTGAACATATACTTTTCCTGTTTGCTGCAGTAAATCTGCTGCTGTTTGGGGCTGGTTAAAAGCAATATTTTGAGCATTAATCCCAATTATTTTTTGGGGAACATCTTTTTGTTGCTGTTCCCATTTAGACACAGACATGACCACCTCATCTAATTCAAATGCATTGCGTTGCAAATAGACTATACGACCTCTTTGAACCCATTGTTTTACATTAGTCTTGTATTCTATATAAGACGGGTGGCTAATATACAAAGGCTCTTTTGCTGAAAATCCCTTTAATTCACAACGACCTTCTACCGATGTCAAAAAACGAATGGATTGATCTTTGTTAAAAACCAATACACCTACCAAAGGCTCTTTTGTGTCTGCGTCATATACAAATACCTCTTGCGCTATTGAAAACAAGGGGAAGCATACAAAGATTGCCACATATAATAATCTAAGAAAAGACTTCATTGAGTATGTGTATTGATTTTGGCGTTTTAAATCCATCTAAATGGTGCTGGTAATAAACCATTAAATGCGATATAAGTTCTCGCCTACTTTTTTGAGACATTTTAATATTATTCAACTCATCAAAATTTATGCCTAAAATAGATTTAAAAAAAGAAATTTCAGGTTCGGCCATATGTGGATTCAAGCCTGGGTGAGTGCAGAAATCTCCTTCCACGAGATCAAAATACGGTTTATCTAAATGATTATCAGAAGGATAAAATCCAAAATACTTGCTTATTTCTACTAAAAAAAACAAGTGAAAATTGGCAATTTGATCTTCATGATCCAGCCACTGTAGGGCCGTTTCTATAAAAGAAAACAAGGGTTTATTTTCTGTCTCTTCTTGAATGGCATTGGATAAAAACTCAGATAGAAACAACACAATAGCGTTTTTGGCCATATGGGTATGTGCGCTCTGATAAGGATAAGACAATTTGGCCTCTGTGAGTCTTTCCAGGTTACCCTTATCCCTGTGTTGGGCTACAATTTCTAATTGACTCAAAGGCAAGAAGTGGGCCTTGTTAAATTTACCTTTTTTTCTGCTTAATACCCCGTTGAGCATGTAAGACTTTAGGCCACTAGAAGCCGTATATAGCTTTACAATTAAGCTATTGTCTCCATATTTTATCGTTTTTAAAACAATCGCTTTGGTGGTTTGCTGCATGGATGTAAAAATAAAAAAAGCCTTTTCTCCAACAAGAGAAAAGGCTTTAATATTCATTGTAAAACGGGATTAGATAACCCCCTGTGCCAACATAGCGTCTGCCACCTTAACAAAACCGGCAATATTAGCCCCTTTTACATAATTACAATAGCCGTCTGCCTCTTTTCCATAGGCAATACAAGAATCGTGAATATCAGACATAATGCCTTTTAATCGTTCATCTACCTCTTCTCTAGTCCAGCTAATTCTCAATGAATTCTGAGACATTTCTAATCCAGAAGTAGCTACACCACCAGCGTTAGATGCCTTTCCTGGGGCAAATAAAATTTTAGCTTTATGAAAGGCATGAATAGCTTCAGGAGTAGAAGGCATATTAGCCCCCTCAGCTACACATACACATCCGTTGGAGATTAATTTTTCAGCATCTTGGCCATCTAACTCATTTTGAGTCGCACAAGGCAAGGCAATATCACAGGCAACACCCCAAGGCGTCTTTCCTTCGTGATAGGTCGCTTTTGGATAGGTTTTAACATACTCAGAAATACGAGCCCTTTGGTTGTTTTTAAGGTCCATTACAAAAGCTAACTTTTCTGCATCTATTCCCTCTGGGTCGTGAATAAATCCTTTAGAATCGGATAAAGTCAGGACAGTAGCCCCTAATTGAATCGCTTTCTCTGCAGCGAATTGCGCCACATTTCCTGAACCTGAGATAACTACTTTTTTTGCTAAAAAATCACTACCCCTGGTCTGCAACATACTCTGTGCAAAATACACTGTTCCGTAACCCGTTGCCTCAGGTCTAATTAATGAGCCTCCCCAAGAGCGCCCTTTACCTGTAAGTACTCCTGTAAACTCGTTTCGAATCTTTTTGTACATTCCAAACAAAAAGCCAATTTCTCTAGCACCCACCCCAATATCTCCAGCAGGTACATCTGTATTTGGACCAATATGACGGTTGAGTTCCAACATGAAAGCATGGCAAAAACGCATGACTTCGTCGTCTGATTTTCCTTTAGGGTCAAAATCAGACCCTCCTTTTCCACCGCCCATTGGAAGGGTGGTTAAGGAGTTTTTAAATACCTGCTCGAAAGCCAAAAATTTTAAAATACTCGCGTTTACTGAAGGGTGAAAACGAAGCCCTCCTTTATAAGGACCAATAGCAGAATTCATTTGAATCCTATAGCCTCTGTTTACGTGTATTTCACCAGAATCATCTACCCAAGCTACTCTAAAAGAAATCAGTCTTTCAGGTTCAACCATTCTGAGTAAAATATTTTTACCGTTGTAAATATCGTGCTTGGCAATGTAAGGAATGACTGTTTCTGCCACTTCTTGAACTGCTTGAATAAATTCAGGTTCATGACCATTTCTGGTCTTCACCTCTTCCATAAATGCATTAATTTTTGCTTCCATTTAAAATCTAATAGCAAGACGCTTTGCGCCATTAATAATATAGGGGCAAAATTATATTATTTCCATAATTTAAGCTGGTTTTTTTATAGAATAATGCAATGTTGCTATGCGAAAAAGTAATGCATGTAGTAAAACCAGTAGTATAAAGGATTTAGCCCCTCAATGCTTTCTTTAGAGCGATAATAGCACCTATGTGAATGCCCTCATGCACCAGATTAAAAGCCATAGCGTCAGAAACATTGTTCAGCGTCACCCCAGCAGAAGTTACATAAGGGTTATAGGTAGAAAAAATCCCTTTTTGAACATCTTCTTTTGTTCTGACAATCAATTCTTTTAAAGCAGACTTCAAGGTTTCTACCTCTTCTAAAGTGGGTGCTTTTACAGGGGCGGTACCCTTTCTATAATTATCTATAAAAGATTTAGACATATGCGGTTCCAAACCACTAAGCCCATACACCAGAAGTTGTTGGGTTACCGCCACATGGGCAATATTCCACCAAATACTATTATTAAAACCACTGGGTATTTTGCCAAGGTCTTCTATAGAAATATCATTTAAGAATTTAATGTACAGCTCACGAGTAGCGGCAGTAATCTGTAAAATAGTCTCCATGGATTGTTTTTTCTAAAAATAGTACAATTCCTTTAAAATAAGTTTCTTTGTGTAATAATTAATCATCCAATGAAACACATCTATCACTTAAGTACTTGTAATACTTGTAAAAAAATTATTGACGGTTTTGGGCCGCTGGCCGATGTCACTCTGCAAGACCTCAAACAAACCCACATCTCAGAAAAAGAACTGGATGAATTAGTCGCCATTACAGGCTCTTATGAATCGCTTTTCAACAGACGTTCTAGGCTGTACACCTCTGAGGGGTTGGCCAAAAAAGACTTGGGAGAAAAAGAATACAAATCCTATATTCTCTCGCACTATACTTTTTTGAAAAGACCTGTGATCAGAGTAGGCAATGAAGTATTTGTAGGCTATAAAAAAGACACTATTGCCGCAGCAGAAATGGCTTTAAAATCCTAGTATTGAAAGCTATTTTGAACAAAAGAGCACTGGCATTATTAGCCGCCTTTGGCGCCACCACCATTTATGGTTTAAACCATACGATTGCAAAAGGAGCCATGCCCGATTATGTAGGCGCTTTTGGATTTATTATGCTCAGAGTGGGAGGTGCCGCTATTTTGTTTTGGATCCTTTCAATTTTTACCCCAAAAGAGAAAATTCAAAGAGAAGACTGGAAAATACTATTGGCCGCCGCCCTTTTAGGCATGGTGGTTAATATGCTGTCTTTTTTCAAAGGACTCTCCTTATCTACGCCTATAAACAGTGCTGTATTAGTGACCATTACCCCAATTATTGTGGTACTATTGTCTGCCATTTTCCTAAAAGAGAAAATAGGTGTTAAAAAAATCACTGGAATTGGATTAGGGTTTATGGGTGCTTTAGGCCTCATCCTATTTGGCCACGAAATTAGGCAAGACGCGCCAAATATTTTTGTGGGAAACCTTTTGTTTGTATTAAATGCTACCTCCTACGGGGCCTATCTGATCGTGGTTAAATCTCTTATTAATAAATACCACCCCATTACCCTAATGAAATGGCTCTTTGGAATGGCTTTTATCATAAATTTTCCTATCACTATTGCAGAATTTAACCAAATACAGTGGGAGGCTATGCCTGTAGAAATTTTTGGTGCTGTGGGATTTGTCATTTTGGGCACCACTTTCTTAACCTATCTCTTTAACGCTTTTGCGCTCACTACGCTCAAAGCGTCTTCAGTAGGTGCTTTTGTGTATTTACAACCTCTTATTGGCATTATTTATGCCGTTTTGAGTGGTAAAGACCAATTGAGTCCTATTAAAATAATGGGAACAGCCGCCGTATTGGTAGGCGTTTACCTAGCCACTTCAAAACAGTCTTCTAAGCCGCGTTAGGGATGCGCTCCCTAAAATAAGTGAATTAGAGGCTTATATCTACAGGTTTTTTGGTAAATTTTCTGGTGTCTTCCTTAGTAAGGACCTTAAAATCTGAGGCTTTTTCAACCGCATTAAATGCCTTCATAAATATTTCTGGGAGCGGGCTTAGGGCTCTAGATTCCATATCTATCCATGCGCCCATCATTTCGCAATGGGCAAAGTTCTTCCCCTTGTGATCGTAAAAGTTATGGTGGAATTCAAAGAACATTCCGTCTTCACTCAACCCTTTTAATTCTAGGGAAACACTTACAGGCTTTCCTGGAAAAGCTTCCTTGAAGTAATAGATATGCTCGTAAAAAACCACAGGTCCTAACTGGTGTGTCGCCATAGAAGCTTGATTAAAACCACATTCCATTAAGAAACCCATTCGGGTATGGCTCATAAAGTTTAAGTAAGAAGCATTGGCTAAATGTCTGTTAGCATCTAGATCGCTCCAACGAATATCAAAGGATTTTGTGTACATTTATGGTATATTTGTTATGCATGCATAATAACTGCAAAAGTATTATTATTTATTTGAACTCCCTAAAAGTACATTATGTCTGAAAAAGCATCTTTTATAAATGATTTAAATCTCCCCGTAGTAGCAGCCCCTATGTTTTTAATCTCAAACCCTAATATGGTGATTGAATGCTGTAAGAATGGAATAGTAGGGACCTTTCCGGCCTTGAATCAAAGAACCAGTGAAGGCTTTGAAGCATGGCTCATTGAAATTAAAGAGGCCTTAGCGGCATTTGAAAAAGAAACGGGTCAAAAAGCCGCTCCTTTTGGGGTGAATCTTATAGTGCATCCTACCAATCCTAGATTAGAAGCAGATGTAAAATTATGTATGAAACACCAGGTGCCGCTCGTGATCACCTCCCTTGGTGCTGTGTCTATGGTAGTAGACGCCATTCATTCCTACGGTGGATTGGTATTTCATGATATTATTAAAAAGAGACATGCAGAAAAAGCTGCTGAAGCTGGCGTAGATGGATTAATATTAGTCTCTGCAGGCGCTGGTGGTCATGGAGGATCCTTGAACCCAATGAGTTTAGTAGCTGAGGTCAAAGAGATTTTCAAAAAAACCATCTTACTTTCTGGATGTATTAGTACCGGAAAAGATGTGGCCTCTGCCCTACAAATGGGTGCAGACTTAGCCTATATGGGGACTCGATTTATAAATACCGATGAGAGCGTAGCTCCAGAGGAGTACAAAAAAATGATTGTAGACGCTGGGGCTAATGACGTGGTTTACACCGCTGCCATTTCTGGGGTTCATGCTAACTTTTTAGCGGCCAGTTTAGAGGCTGCTGGAATTACAGCAGAAGACCTTAAAAAAGATGTTAAAATAGATTTCGGCAAAGAATTAGATACTGAAGCGAAAGCTTGGAAAACCATTTGGTCTGCTGGACAAGGTGTGACAACAATCAAAGACAGTATTTCTGTAAAAGCGCTTGTTGAAAGACTTAGAGGTGAGTTTATAGATGCCCTTAAATCTCAAGTAAGCTTGCTGGAAAAGTATCAGTAAAAAATAACAATATTTAAGAATTTTGAGCCCTTTTTGACCCTTACAAAAAGGGCTTTTTTACTATATTCGTTTTTTATTTATTATTGTCTCCACTTGGAGACATCTCATCGCCAATACCCTATATTATGAAAAAAGTACTATTTGCATTGTCTGCTGTATTTATATTAAACAGCTGTGGAGAGGGCAAGAAAAAAGAAGAAAGTGGTTTTCAAATGAACAGAACTAAAAAAGAAACCACCCTAAAAAAAGAAAAACAAGAGGTCCCTGTGGATTTAAACAATAAAGGAATTGGTCCTGTTAAGTCCGTTTCACTATCTGACACTTTAGATGCAGATATGGTTTCCCTGGGGGAAGAAATATTTGAGGTAAAATGTACTGCCTGTCATATGCCCAATCAAAGAATGATTGGTCCAGCTCTAGCAGGTTCTTTAGAGAGAAGAAGTCCTGAATGGATTATGAACATGATTATGAATCCTACGGAGATGATAAAAAAAGACCCTATCGCTAAAGCATTATTGAAGGAGTATAACAATGCTATTATGCTCAATCAAAATGTAAACCAAAAAGATGCTAGGGCGCTTTTAGAGTATATTAGATCGTTGTAAATTCAAAGCAACTTTACTATAAAATTAAAGGGCGGCCGAAATGGCCGCCCTTTAATTTTATAGTATGTTGAAAAACCCTATATATCTGCTGCTACTTTATAGGTAGGGTCTTCTAGGACATTTACCTCAATTAAGGCATCGGCGTTGCGAAGCAAGGCCTTACAATCTGAACTAAGATGTTTTAAATGCACTTTCTTTCCTACTTTTAAATAACGCTCTGTCATTTTATTGAGCGCCTCTATAGCAGACATATCTACCACCCTGCTCTCTTTGAAATCTATAATGATCTCCTCAGGGTCGTTGAGCACGTCAAATTTATCATTAAATGCCGTAATAGAACCAAAAAATAGTGGGCCATATATTTCATAATGCTTTACTCCTTCTGCGTCTACTGTTTTTCTCGCTCTAATTCTCTTGGCATTGTCCCATGAGAAAACCAATGCAGAGATAATCACCCCAACGAGTACCGCTAAGGCTAAATTATGAAGGAATATAGTTACCAAGGTCACTAAAACCATCACCAATACATCTGATTTGGGCATTTTATTAAACGTCTTTAAACTAGCCCACTCAAAAGTACCTACAGAGACCATGATCATCAGTCCAGTTAATGCGGCCATGGGCATTTTTTCAATTAAGCCTGCCCCGAACATAATAAATACCAAAAGCATTACAGAGGCTACAATTCCAGAAAGTCTTGCCCTAGCTCCGTTAGAGGTGTTAATTAAACTCTGACCAATCATGGCGCAGCCACCCATTCCAGAAAACAATCCAGATAAGATATTGGCAGCTCCTTGAGCTACGGCTTCTTTATTACCGCTCCCTCTGGTCTCTGTAATTTCGTCTACAATATTTAAGGTCAGTAAACTCTCTATAAGCCCTACTCCAGCCACAATGGCTGCAAAGGGGAAAATGATACTTAGAGTTTCTAGGGTCCATGGAATTTCAGGGATATGAAACGGAGGAAAGCCTCCTTTGATAGAGGCAATATCGCCAATAGTTCTGGTGTCTATATCTAAAAAGAATACTATAGCAAAGACGGTTAAAATAGCCACTAAAGAAGCGGGTATGGCCTTACTGATCTTTGGTAAGCCCCAAATCATTAAGATGGTTAGCGCCACTAAACCCAGTAGAACATACAAGGACTGTCCCGTGAGCCAGTCTCCATTAGCATCTTGAAATTGAGCCATTTGAGACATGAAAATAATAATAGCTAAGCCGTTTACGAAACCGAAAATTACGGGGTGGGGAACCAAGCGCATGAGTTTCCCTAATTTTAAAAACCCAGCCAAAGATTGCATAATACCGGCTAAAATAACAGTAGCAAATACATATTCTACACCGTAGTCCTTGGCTAGAGAAACAATCACCACAGCCACTGCACCCGTAGCACCTGAAATCATTCCAGGACGTCCACCAAAAATAGATGTAACAAAACCCATTACAAAAGCGGCATATAGTCCTGTTAATGGAGAAAGTCCTGCGATCAGTGCAAATGCTATGGCCTCTGGCACCAAAGCGAGCGCTACTGTAAGTCCAGAAAGCACCTCGGTTTTATAATTTACTTTTTGGGAAAAATCGAAAAGATTAATGAATTTGTTCAAAAGAGGTTTGTTTTATGAAGCCAAGTGACTTTTTAGAAAGGGGCAAAAATAGTATTTTTAAATGGAACTGAATGGCAATAATATGCAAAGCATCATATTAAATCCTTGTCAATAATCCAATTAATAGCGGCCTTAAGAACCAGAGTTAAATGTAAAAACAAAAAAACCCCAGGTCCTCACCCAGGGTTTTTGAATCAACTAATTCTAACCTAAACAAAACTAAAATATTAATATATTGTAGCTAATAATTAATTATCAATTTTCGTGCCAAACCATAAGATTGCCGTGGCAATATAAAGGCAATGTTGCTTTTTATTCAAAAGACCATTAGGTTATATTTGCCTCTAAGCCATTAATAAGCCAAAGGAATTATTAAATTTGTCTGGGTGTTTATTTAATTTAAATGACTAAATTAAGGAATGGAACAAATGAATACGTTTGCTGTAATTGGAGGAGGAAGCTGGGCTACAGCGATTGTGAAAATGCTCACTGAAAACAATAATATGGTCATATGGTATATGAGGAACTCAGAGGCCATTAAGCACATTGAGGAAGAATTTCACAACCCCAACTATTTATCTGCTGTTAGTTTTGATCTTAAGTACTTGAAATTAACAGACCAAATTGACCAAGCTTTAAACGGAGCAGATTGTATTGTTTTTGCCATTCCCTCTGCATTTTTAGTTGCTGAAATGGCTAAATCTTCTGCTGTGTTGAAAAATAAAATTGTTTTTTCTGCCATTAAAGGAATCATTCCAGAGTCAGGTAAAATTGTGGGAGAACATTTACATGAAACTCATGGCATCCCTTTAGACCAAATTGGTATTATAACAGGACCTTGCCATGCAGAGGAGGTGGCCCTTGAAAGATTGTCCTTTTTAACCATAGCCTGTGCCAACTTAGAGACTGCAACTCAAATGTCAAAAGCATTACAGAGTAGTTATATTAAAACAAAAATTTCAGACGACATTATTGGCGCAGAATATGCTGCTGTACTAAAGAACATCTATGCCATTGCTGCTGGAATAGCCCATGGACTTGGTTACGGTGATAATTTTCAAGCGGTGCTCATGAGTAATGCCATACGTGAAATGAAGCGCTTTATTAAGAAAGTGTACAAAATGAAACGTAACATTAATGATACCGCATATTTGGGAGATTTATTGGTTACTGGCTATTCTGTATTTAGTAGAAATAGAATGTTTGGCAATATGATTGGAAAAGGCTACACCGTGAAAAGTGCTACTATGGAAATGAATATGGTGGCTGAAGGATATTACGCTTCAAAAAGTGCATTTGAAATCATGGAAAAAGAGGGTAAGAGCGAAAAAACACCCATTATAAATGCGGTTTACGAGATTCTATACCATCACAAAAACCCTAAAAAAACTTTTAAAAATCTCGTTGAGGAGTTGGATTAATCCTCTTGCAGCTCACTGAAAGACTTGTCATTGCTTTTTTGCAGCATTATTCTTTGTCAAAACTATAAGCGCGTTCTACTTTACATATTTGAACACTGTATCTTTCATACCAAACAGATTTCCCTTTTTGCTGTGCCAGTGAATGGTCTGCCTGCGACTTCCAATGTGCTATATCTCTTAAGGTAGCCCAATAACTCACCGTTATTCCTACTTGGCTTCTAGCCGACACCATCCCTAAATATCCCGGCTGAATTTTTGCCAGTAATTCCATTTCATGGGCCATTTTCTCATATCCAGATAAAAAATCTGTTTGTATGGAAGTGAAAATTACCGCGTAATAAGGGGGAGCGTGATTTATAGTCAATGGCATATTAAGTAAGCTCAAATTATACGATATATTCTTTTTCTATAAAATACTGAACAATGGCTTCTTTCATTAATACAGACTGTTCCCCTGCTTTCAGTGGGGGTAAATTTTCTACTACCTGATAGTGTGGCCATCCGTCTGCGTCTATAAAATCAAATGCGTAATAGCCATAAGGCTCCAACAACTTACAAATAGCAATATGCATTAGATCTACTTTGTCTTCTTTTTTAAACTTCTGGTGGTATTTACCCAATTCTTGGACCCCTACCAAACAGATAATGGCATCTAAATCAAGAGGATCATTATCTGAAAATTGGGCAGAAAGTCTTTCTACAAGTATCTCCCAGCGCTGTTTTAATTCGGCATCTCTAGACATCTATATATGTGGTAAATTTATTTTTTATAAAGGTACAAATCTAAGCAGCCCTTCCCTTAAATACTTTAAAATTAATCTAATTTGAGACTAAAAAAGAACAATTTTTAATCAAATAAGGTACCTTAGAACATAATTATTAATGGTTAACAAAAAATGAGTTCATTTGACATTGGTTTGCTGGTTCTAGGTGCTTTTGGTTTTTACAAAGGTTTTAAAAATGGTATTCTTATTGAACTTACTACATTGCTAGCGCTTATTCTTGGGTTCTATGGGGCCCAACACCTGGCCTCTTACACGGCAAGAATACTCCATGAGCAGTTCCATTGGAATCCAGAAAATTTGTATCTCATTGCCATGGGACTCACATTTATTTGTATTGTTATTGGGGTTTATTTACTTGGAAAAGCACTGACAAAAGTGGTCTCAATGATTTTATTAGGTGGTATAAACAAAATCTTAGGAGGTTTTTTTGGGATACTTAAAATAGGCGTAATTATCAGTGTTCTTATTGCTTACGGACAACAATATTTTAATGTTTTAGAAATGCTTCCTTCAGCTGTTTTTGAGAACAGCGTAGCAATAGCACACCTAGAAGATTTTGGCCGTTTTTTAGTGCAAGAAGTGTTTGTGTCAGAAAATCTAAACACTATTAAGCGCCTATTTTCAAAGGGCTAATGAACCCAAGAGCAAAATGCAACCCAAAAGTGATGCTGCCAAGTAAATAAACTTAGACTATTAATTATTACCTTTAGATATATAAAATTTCACATTTAATAACCAAAAAGTTATAAAAATAACATTATGTCTGTAATTAACATTCAAGACCAACTAAACCTATTGGGCCTATCAAAGGAAAATTCCGGAACAAAAATTGGAAATTCATCCATAAAAGGCGGTAGTGTCATTCAGTCATATTCTCCTGTAGATGGATCACTTATTGGCGCTGTAGACACCACAACCAGGGAAGGATACGAGGCTGTAATGAAAAGTGCTAAAGGAGCGTTTAAAAGCTGGCGTGTCACTCCAGCTCCTCTTAGAGGAGAAATAGTGAGACAATTCGGGGAGCGACTAAGGACGCTTAAAGCCCCTTTGGGCGCATTGGTGTCTTATGAGATGGGAAAATCTCTTCAAGAAGGATTGGGAGAGGTACAAGAAATGATTGACATTTGTGATTTTGCCGTTGGATTGTCTAGGCAGCTTCATGGATTGACTATGCATTCCGAAAGACCGGGACACAGAATGTATGAACAATATCACCCTTTGGGTATTGTAGGTATTATTTCTGCATTTAATTTCCCTGTTGCTGTGTGGTCTTGGAATACTGCATTGGCCCTAATTTGTGGCGATGTATGTGTTTGGAAACCCTCTGAAAAAACCCCACTATGTGGTGTAGCGTGTCAAAAAATATTAGCAGATGTTTTAGAAGAAAATAATATTCCTGCTGGAGTCTCCAGTCTGATCAATGGCGATTACGCTGTTGGAGAATGGATGACAGAAGACCCTAGAATGGCATTAATCTCAGCTACAGGTTCCATTAGAATGGGAAAAATTGTCGCTCAAAAAGTAGCGGCTAGATTAGGGAAGTCCCTTCTAGAACTGGGCGGGAATAACGCTATTATAGTGACTCCAGATGCAGACCTCAAAATGACCCTGATGGGTGCCGTTTTTGGTGCCGTAGGAACCGCTGGACAAAGATGCACCTCTACCAGGCGATTGATTGTTCACAGCACTAAATACGAGGCAGTTAAAGATGCCTTAGTGAAAGCATATGGCCAACTTAAAATAGGAAACCCATTAGACGCAAGCATGCATATGGGCCCTTTAATAGATACTGATTCTGTAAACAACTACCTCAATGCCATTGAAAAAGCTAAAGAAGAAGGTGGTAAAGTAATTGTTCCTGGCGGGGTTCTTGAAGGGGACGCTTATAACAGCGGATGCTATGTAAGGCCTACTATAATAGAAGCTCAAAACCATTTTGAGATTGTACAGGAAGAAACCTTTGCGCCCATATTATATCTAATCAAATACGATGGTGATGTAAACAAAGCTATAGAAATTCAAAACGGTGTTAAACAAGGACTTTCTTCTGCTATTATGACCAACAACCTTAGAGAAGCAGAAGCTTTTCTATCTGTTGTAGGTTCCGACTGTGGAATTGCCAATGTAAATATTGGTACCTCTGGTGCTGAAATTGGCGGTGCCTTCGGAGGAGAAAAAGAAACTGGAGGAGGAAGAGAGTCAGGGTCTGACGCTTGGAAAGCTTATATGAGGCGACAAACCAATACTATTAATTACACTACAGAACTTCCTTTGGCACAAGGGATTACTTTTGACCTATAGAAGATTTCGCTAAGTTTTGTAAAATAAAAAAGGGCCTAAAAAGCCCTTTTTTATTTTTTTATAATACGCCGTTTGGCGTCACCCATTTAAAATGATGCTGGTCCTCTGGAAATTTCATACGCTCAGAAATTCTAGTTAATCGATTCGGAAGATTCACTAGATAATCACGTGCTTTTTCTGCTTCATCAGAAATAGCCCTGACATTTTCAATATCCCAATAACTATTCAATTTGTCTAAAATGTCTATGTAATCTTTAGACGTATATACACCCAAACGTTGGGCGCAATTAGAGAACACTTCAAAAGCACTGCTAACAGCACCTCCAGATTCTCTAAGGAAATGAGCTGGCATAACGATTTTCTTTTTCATCATATCTGCAAATGCCAAAATCATTTGCGAAGGATCCTGCTCCATAATAAGCTTTACAAATTCTCTGTATGCTAAATGATGGCGCATCTCATCTCCTGCAATAATGGCACACATTTTACCTAATAAATGATTGCCTGTTTTCTTAGCAAACTGCCCCACGCGTTTATGGGAAATATTGGTAGCTAATTCTTGAAAACTCGTATACACAAAGTTTTTATATGGGTCTCTATCCGTCCCAATATCGAATCCGTCTGCAATAAGGTATTGGGTGCTTTTTTCTACCTCTTTCATGTTTACCCTACCCGACAGGTACAGGTACTTATTAAGTACATCTCCATGCCTATTTTCCTCACCAGTCCAATGTCTAATCCATTTGGTCCATCCATTTTTATCTGCATGTTGGTCTATCCCGTCTACATCTAAAAGCCATGACTCGTAGGTAGGCAAAGCTTCTTCTGTAATAGTGTCTGCTACTAAAGTCACCCAAAGATCATAGCCAATCTCCTTGGCTCCTTCTCTAATTTGCGCTGTTTGTTCAAAAAAATCTTCTGACTGTGAGTCTGGAAGAAAATCTGATGGCTGCCATATATCTTCAATGGGAATTAAGAATTGTTCAATAAAGCCGTCTATTTTAGGCTCTAAAGACCTCATTACTTCTAATCTAATATTGTGTTGTGACATTAAAAAGAGATTTTGAAGTAAAGATAAAATTTAAGGGGAGTTAATTAACCTATATGACCAAATGATTTTAATAAAATAGAATCCTGTCACAAAATTACTCAAAAATCGTTTCTTCCTAACTCATCGGGATAATACAAATAGACTGCATTGGATTGCCAAAAATCTTTGGTGTTTATTTCCATGGCAGACAAGGGTCCTTTAAATGCTGCTCCGGTGTCTATATTCCAGACATTAGCACGCTTTGTTGGAACACTTTCTCCTATCTTGTCTAAAGAACTGTGTCCAATGAATATTTCACTGTAACACAAAAAACGCTTGGGGTATAAAGGGCTATTTATAGGGATTCTAGGGTCAAAAGAAATAGCGGTTTCCCAAAGAGACCTGTCCCAATAAAATATTTTTTCAAAATATTCTTTGGCAACCCCTTTTTGATTGGTGAAACCGGCGTGAATAAATAGCCTGTTTTTTGAATCTAAATAATAAGGTTTTAACGCTTTGTAAAATAACAAATGTGCTGCTTTCTTGTCCTCTGAAACTTTCTGATAAGCAGCGACAGTAGCAGCCCCTCCATGGCTGAGCCACAAATCATTTGCTTGGCCATTTAACAGCCATTCTAAAACCAATGAGTCGTGATTTCCCATAAGTAAAATGGTATTGTAACGGGCTTTTAATTCAATGAGGTAGTCTACCGTTTCAACAGGCTGCGACCAACCGTCTACATAATCTCCTAAAAAAAATAATCGATCCTCAGGGCTTAAAGAGAGTTTTCCCACCAGATCTTTTAAGGCTAAATACCCCCCATGAATATCCCCTATTACATATTCTTTCATCTCTTTTTTTAACAAATATACATTGGTTAAAAACGTCAAAACATATATTAGTTTGTGTTTTTTATGGCTTTATTTTTGAAGGATAAGCTTTTCATTGTAATTTGCCCTTTTATTTAAGGTGTTATACACTATATATCTTTAAGTTATTATGTCCATTAAAAAAGTTTTCTGTATTGGTGAATTACTCATAGACTTTGTTGCTGAAAATCAAGGAAGTGATTTAAAAAAAGCTCAGACCTTTACAAAGAAGGCGGGCGGGGCTCCAGCAAACGTAGCCTGTGCAATAAACAAACTAGGAGGATACGCGGCATTTATTGGTTGCTTGGGCAAAGATGCTTTTGGAGACTTTTTATGGAAAACCTTGGAGGAACACGAGATAGACTTGAGTCTCACCCAACGAACAGATACTTTTACCACTCTGGCGTTTGTTTCTCTTGATACTAATGGAGAGAGAGACTTCGTTTTTAGCAGAGGTGCAGATAAGGAATTACAATACCAAAGCAACGTCAAACACCTTTTTAACCAACAAATGGTACACTTTGGTGCCGCCACATCTTTTTTAGGGGGTTCCTTAGAAGAATCCTATGGCCACTATTTGTTTGACGCCCTTACGCAAGATGCCTTTATTAGTTTTGACCCTAATTTCAGGGCGGATTTGTGGAAAAATAATGTAGACAGCTTTATCAAAAAATGCCTTCCATTTATAGAAAAGTCGCACCTATGTAAATTCAGTGAAGAGGAGGCAAAATTACTCTCCGGGAAGGAAAATTTAGAAGACGCTTGTGACACGCTCCACGAATTAGGAGCGCCCATTATTTGTGTAACAATGGGTGCCAAAGGAACTTTAGTAAGTGCCGCTAAATCTAAAAAGCAAATTGTAAGTACTGAAGTAACTCCAGTAGACACTACAGGAGCTGGAGACGCTTTTATTGGAAGTTTATTAGCCCAAATTTCTAAGTTAGACTTTCCGCTCATCGAATTACCTACTCAATTAGACCTACTTTACAATATGGTGACAAAAGCAAATAAAGTTGGTGCACTTACTACTACAAAGTATGGTGCAATAGCCGCTATTCCAGAACTAAATGAAATTTAATTATATCTCACTTTTCTAATGATCCTTTGGGCTTCTTTAAGGTTGGCGTAAGAAATAGTATAAGTTCCTTTTAAATAGGGTTTTATTTTTTCTAAAAGCACTTTAGCGTCCAAAAAACCGTTTAAATAACACAGTAAAAGCGTTTGGGGTAAGGCGTCTATTTCTAAGCGCTCTTCTTGACTAAATACTCCGTAATTTTCGAGCTTTTTTACAAGAAATTTACAATTATTAAATACGTGATGTAATAGTTTTAAATCGAAAAGAGGTGGGGAAAATATTAATGTAGTGTCAATGCGATAGGTGCCATTTTCCTTAAAAAGAATTTGAGTTTTTTCAAGCGGATAATGCTTTATCTCTATACCCAATCCCAAACTGACGTATTCTATAATGGTAAATGAATTGTTGTCAAAATCAATCATCACCTCGTCTAAGTCTGAATAGAAAAGTTTGACTTGTTCTGTAATTAATTCAATGTCTACCCTAGAAAAATAGGTGTTGTTGTGTTGTTGTTTTGGTATTCCCGCCCAGCATACCACAAATTGATCTTTAAAAACCCTGTATTCACACTTGAGGTCTTTGTGTCTATTTTTAATGAAGTCTATAACCCCATCTAAGGTTAATTTAATATTATTTTGAGCACTTAGCTCTATAGCAGCTACATCGGCAGTATTAAGATCTTGCAAAACCAAGCCAGTATCTTTTGGTAAACTAATACTGCCTTCTCTTATAAAGACAGTACCAGCGTTATACTTCCAAATGTTTTTTTTTAGACTACAAACTTTCCCAGAAGAACTAATTGTAACTAAACCAATAACCTTTGCAGCTTCTAGATCTGGAAAATGGATGTTTTCATAAGAAATAACAGGTGCGTTGTGAAGATATGCATTAACCAGGTTTTGAATTTTTGAATCGTCAAAAAAATCTACCCCCACTATAAGGTTATCTGTATCTGAAACGCCTATGACTATAAAAGATCTGTTCTTAGGATTGCTATTGGCTAAAGCACAAACATGCTTTAAAAACTTAGCTTTACCTTCTTTTGAACCAATATTGATCATTCTTTTTTTGTCATAAAAGCTGTTCTCCCCATTATGGGAAAGTAGGCTTTTAACCAAAAGGCGCTTGTTGATCATTGTTGGATTATTGCTTCATTAACTCTCCTTAAAGACTGTCGTGCTATTTGCTTGAGCAGTAGGCATAACGATTAGATCTGCTATATTAACATGATAAGGCCTTGAAATAACAAATCCTATCACATCTGCAATATCGCTGGCCTGTAAGGGCGCAAAACCTTTATACACTTGAGCGGCCCTGTCTTGATCTCCTTTAAAACGAACTTCACTAAAAGAAGTTTCTACCAGTCCCGGATGTATGGCGCCCACTTTTATACCTGTCCCATTTAAATCTATTCTCATGGCACTATTAATAGCATCTACAGCGTGTTTAGACGCACAATAAACATTCCCTTTAGGGTATACTTCCTTTCCTGCAGTAGATCCAATATGAATAATATGTCCTTTGTTTCTACTTAGCATACCGGGCAAAACTGCTTTTGAAACATAGAGCAATCCTTTTACATTAATATCTATCATAGCATCCCAATCTACTAAAGAAGCGTCTTGAAACAAATCTAAACCATGGGCATTTCCTGCATTATTAACCAACACATCTATCTCATTAAAAGGGGCTTTTAAGGAGGCAATAGCATCTGAAACAGCTGCTTTATCTGCCACATCAAATAAGAGTGTGTAAACCTTAGTCTTTTTAGACAGAGACAATGCTACTTCATTCAATTTTAAGGTATTTCTCCCACATAAAACAAGTTGATAACCCATTTCTGCCAAGTGTATTGCAGTCGCTTTTCCAATCCCACTAGTGGCTCCTGTAATTAAGGCTGTTTTATTTTCTGTGCTCATATATTGTTTTTCTATACTCATATGTTATATTTATGGAATGTCGTGCCCTCTAAAGGCAGCTAAAAGATAAAACCAATCTTCTATGTCAAAATCAATATCTATTGCCCTAATGGCATTTTCATATCGTGGAACCTTGGTAGTTCCAATCACCGGATGAATTCCTGCAGGGTGTTTCATTAGCCAAGCCAAAAGAAGTGCGTCTCTGCTAAGAGAGTATTTTTTTTCCAATTTAACAAAAGCCTTTTCTAAAATTAATGGATGGGACTGATTTCCTAAGATCCCACCTAAAGGCGCCCAGGCCATAGGTGTAATCTGGTGCAAAAGACAAAAATCTAAGTCTCCATTAAAAAAAGGTTCGTTTGCCTTGAGTGAAATTTCTAATTGATTCGCGCTAACCTTAAGTTTTTGTTGTATTATAGAGGTCTGAGTAGGTGTAAAATTAGATAGTCCAAAAGACTTAATATAGCCTTTATCTAAAAGAGTTTGAACCGCTTGCTGAATCTCGATTGGATCCATTAAAGGACTGGGTCTGTGAAGTAACAAAAGATCTAAATAATCTGTTTGTAATTCTTCCAAGGAGCGTTTAACGCTGTTCAAAATATACTGATAAGTATAATTATAGTGATTGGTCACCGTGCCTCTTGATTTATTGGCAAGCGCAATACCACATTTACTAATAAACTGAACAGATTCTCTTGAAATTCCACTTGCTTTAAAGCCCCTTCCAAAAGCAGCTTCTGTCGTGTAATCTCCATATATATCGGCATGGTCAAAGCTTGTCAGTCCCATATCAAAAGCAGATTCAATCCTATGGGCAACATCTTTAGTAGATAAAGCTGCACCCCAACTTCCCCAATTCATAGTGCCTACGATAATTTGAGAATATTCTGGAGGATGGTGCTTTTTAGACATATGTAAATGTTTTAAAATTGGTGATTTCTTTATGTTGTTCCCCGCATTGGGTAAAATAATAAATGAAATTAGGCATAAATTCCTTAAAAACTTCATAAAAACCTGGGGTTTAGTCATTTTTTAACGCTGTATTAACAAGGGGTCTGTGAATAAATTTTTTAATTGCAGCACTGTAATTTAAGTACAGCTACAAACACCGTAAATTATCTAAACACTATGGAAGAAAAGAGTTCGATAGACATGGCGGCTATTAATGAAAGAATAGCCAATGAAAGTGCTTTTATAGACGCCTTACAATTTGAAATGAACAAAGTAATTGTAGGTCAGAAGCACATGGTAGAAAGGCTGCTGATTGGCTTATTGGGACAGGGTCATATTTTGTTAGAAGGGGTCCCTGGTTTAGCAAAAACCTTAGCTATAAACACTTTAGCCAAAGCAGTAAAGGGAAGTTTTAGTAGAATTCAATTCACTCCCGATTTACTTCCTGCAGATGTTGTGGGTACGATGATTTTTAACATGAAAGAGAACGATTTTTCTATTAAGAAGGGGCCTATTTTTGCCAATTTTGTTCTTGCTGATGAAATTAACAGAGCACCTGCTAAGGTTCAATCTGCCCTATTGGAGGCCATGCAAGAAAAACAAGTTACCATAGGGGATGAAACATTTGTATTAGATAAGCCTTTCTTAGTTTTGGCAACACAAAACCCTGTAGAACAAGAGGGTACCTACCCACTTCCAGAAGCTCAAGTAGACCGATTTATGCTAAAAACAGTGATTACTTATCCCAAAATGTCTGAGGAGCAGATGGTCATGAGGCAAGCAATGAGTCAGGCCTATGAAAAAGTAAATCCAGTTGTTACTGTAAAACAGATATTATCTGCTCAAGCAGCTGTTCGTGAAGTGTATATGGATGAAAAAATTGAGAAATATATATTAGACCTCATTTTTGCCACCCGTTTTCCTGAAAAATACAATCTAGAAAGTCTTAAACCTTTAATTAGTTTTGGCGCCTCACCAAGAGGGAGCATTAACTTGGCAACGGCTGCAAAGTGCTATGCTTTTATTAAAAGAAGGGGTTATGTAATTCCCGAAGATGTTAGGGCTGTAGTTCACGATGTACTAAGACATAGAATAGGAATTACGTATGAAGCAGAAGCGGAAAATGTAACCTCAGAAGACTTGATCAATACCATCGTAAACGAAATAGAAGTGCCATAGGATATTTTAAAATATCGTTTAATGTCCCAGACACTATTTCAATTCATTTATGGAAACTAAAGATCTTTTAAAAAAAGTAAGGAAAATAGAAATAAAGACGAGAAGGCTCTCTGACCATATTTTTGGCGGAGAATACCACTCCACCTTTAAGGGTCGTGGTATGACTTTTTCAGAAGTCCGTCAATACCAGTTTGGAGACGACGTTAGGGCAATAGATTGGAATGTAACTGCCAGACAAAATGAGCCTTATATCAAAGTTTTTGAAGAGGAAAGAGAACTCACCCTGATGATGGTTGTAGATGTGAGTGGATCTGGTTTATTTGGAACATCCAATGCTTTTAAAAAAGATATTTTAATAGAAATTACAGCAACCCTAGCTTTTTCTGCTTTACAAAACAATGACAAAGTAGGGGTGTTACTTTTTACGGATCAAATAGAATTGTTTATTCCTCCTAAAAAGGGAAAAAGTCATATTCTTAGAATAATTAGAGAACTTTTAGAATTCAAGCCAAAAAGCCAAAAAACAGATTTATCCATGGCATTAAAATACCTTGGAAATGTACTTAAGAAAAAGGCCATTGTTTTTGTGCTTTCAGATTTTATTTCAGAAGAATACCTCCAAAGTTTAAGGATTGTAGGTAAAAAACATGATCTAACCGGTATTCGTGTTTATGACCCAAAGGAGGAACAAATTCCAAACCTTGGGTTAGTTCCTATTTTAGATGCAGAAACAGGAAAAATCAAAACAGTTGCTACCCAATCAAAAATGGTCAGGAACGCCTATGAAAACTATCAAAGAGAACGCAAAGAATACTTTGAAGAAAGTTTTAGAAAGTCTGGTTGTGGGCAAATTAGCTGCAGGGTAGATGAGAGTTATGTGAAAAAACTGTTGGGCTACTTTAAACAAAGGGGGAGATAATATGACAATGTCATTCAACAATAATAAATCTATTATGAAGACTAAAAGTGTGGTAAAAACACTTTTATCAGGGCTGCTTATTTGCTGTGGAACTGCTTTTGCGCAAGAGCAAAAGGAACTTTTTAATCCCATAGCAGTTATAGATAGTACCGAAATTAAAATTGGAGAACAAATAGAACTCAGTATTGCTATTTCTATTGGTTCAACAGACTTGGTGGATTTTCCTATGGAAGCGCAATCATTCGAGCCACTAGAACTGGTATCTACTTCTAAAGTAGACTCCCTTGAGTATCAAGGAAAATTACAACTGCTTAAAAAATATGCTTTAACACAGTTTGATTCTGGATCATATACGATCCCAAAACAGCTTGTTTTAGTCAACAATCAAGCTTATTTCACAGCCCCTTTAAACCTTAAAGTTTTAGATGTTCCTGTAGACACCTTAAAGCAAAATTTATACGATATTAAACCATTGACTTCTGTAGAAAAAATAGCTACCTACGAATGGCTATGGCAATGGCTATTTGTTTTGTTGAGCTTGGGTACCTTAATGTTTGCTTATTTAAGAAGGCTTAAGAAAAAACGTGCCGCAGCGGAGCGAGAACTCCCACCCTATGATAAAGCAATTTTAGCCCTAGACCAACTAGAAAATTCTCAGTATTTAATCAAAGAAGAATACAAAGCTTACTACAGTGAACTTACTAATATTGTAAGGGGTTACCTAGAAGAAGAAGTGCATGTTGCCGCTTTGGAAAGCACAACAGACCAGCTCATTGAGCGATTAGAACTTCTCAGGGATTCAGGAGCGCTTACCCTTGAACCAGAAACTATTACACAGTTCAAACAGATTCTCCAAACAGCTGATCTTGTCAAATTTGCAAAATCAACCCCAGAAATATGGACTGCAGAACAAGATAGAAGTAAACTGAAAGAAATTGTAGTAAAAACAAAAGAATCTATTGCCCCACCTACTGAAGAAGAACTGGCTGAGATTGCAGCAAGTGAATGGGCAAAGAAAGCCAGTGAAATAAATAGGTCTAGAAAAAGAAAAATTATTCTAGCTACTGCTATTTTTCTATCCTTTTGCTTTGCTACCGTTGCTTATTTAGGTCCTCAAAACATTTGGGATACTGTGCTTAGAAATCCTACAAAAATTTTACTAGAAAAAGATTGGATAAAGAGCGAATACGGAGTACCTGCTATTGTCATAGAAACCCCAGAAGCACTAGAACGTTCAATAGATGTTGAATTGAATACAGGGGAAAAATCTGTACAGCAATTTTATTATAAACATCCAAAAGGGGTGCTTTTTGTAACTATAGAAACTAAAACATTGGTTTCTGAACAAATGCCTGATTTTAACGCATTAACGGAGCAAGGGCTTAAAAATCTTGAAGCCTTAGGGGCTAAAAACATCATTACAAAACAGGAGGATTTTGAAGCTCAAGAGGGGGTCAAAGGGATTAAAACTTATGGTACTGCAGACTTTGCTTTAAATGGAGATAGTTCACTCACTAAAGAAGACTATATTCTGCTTTACTTTGGCGGTAAAGGATTTGTACAATCAATAGGTATGAGATGGATTGACAAAGATGAATACGCCGAACAGATTTCACAAAGAATTATGGAAAGTATCGCTTTTGAAAAAGTACCCTCGTCTCAAAACCTTAAATAATTAGCTTAAAAGAACTTTTTAATATGTTTCAAAATCCCTTCGCAAACCCAGAATTTTTATGGCTCTTATTGGTCATTCCATTGTTGGTCGCATGGCAATTATTGAAGCAAAAAAAATCACTAGTGCCTCTTAAAATGCCTAGTACAAAGGGTTTCAATAGCAGTATTTACAACCGCTTAAAACCCATGCTTTTTGTATTGAGATTATTGTCAATAAGCGCATTAATTATTGGTCTTGCAAGACCTCAAAATAGCTCAGAAAGCACAAAGACAGAAACCACAAAGGGTATAGATATAGTGATGGCCATAGATGTGTCTTCTAGTATGCTCGCTAAAGATTTAAGTCCAAATAGATTGGTCGCTTTAAAAGAAGTAGCCTCTAATTTCATAAAAGACAGACCCAATGACAGGATTGGTTTGGTCGTTTATGCAGGAGAAAGCTACACTAAGACCCCTATTACCTCAGATAAAAGATTGGTATTAGAAGCGTTAAAAGAGATTCAATACGGAGAATTAACAGATGGAACAGCCATTGGAATGGGATTGGCTACTTCTGTAAATAGGCTAAAGGATAGTAAAGCATTGAGTAAAGTAATTATACTATTAACAGATGGTGTAAATAATGCAGGCTTTATTGAACCTGCCACAGCTGCAGAATTGGCAGTTGAATATGATATAAAAACATATACCATTGGTCTTGGAACTAATGGCAATGCACTTTCCCCTATTGCTTACAACCCAGATGGAAGTTTCAGGTACGGAATGGCAGAGGTTCAAATAGATGAAACCTTATTAGAGCAAATAGCCAACTTAACAGGAGGCAAGTATTTTAGAGCAACAGATAACCAAAAATTAGAAGCTATTTATAATGAAATAAATAGCTTAGAAAAGACGGAAGTAGCCACTTTTAAATTCTATGCTTATGAAGAGAAATTCAGGCCATGGGCAATTGCTGCTCTTGTGTTTTTCCTGACAGAGTGGTTATTAAAGAACAGCCTGTTTAAAAGTTTTATTTAAAAGAGATATGATTCAATTTGATCAGAAAATATATTTTTACGCCCTAGTGCTGTTGCCCCTAATGTTATTGGTGTTTTTGGGAATGCAGGTATGGAAAAAGAAGACACAAAACAATTTTTCAGATACTTCACTATTAAAAAAATTGGCGCCAAAAAAATCCACCTTCAAAGCACCCTTTAAATTCACCCTTCAAATTTTAGGTGTAGCGGCAATCGTGGTTGCTCTTGTAAATCCAAAGGCTGGAACAAAACTAGAAACTGTTAAGAGAGAAGGGGTAGACATTGTATTCGCTGTAGACGTCTCCAAAAGTATGCTAGCAGAAGACATTGCGCCCAATAGAATGGAAAAAGCCAAAAGACTGGTCTCTGAGATTATCAATGAACTGGCGAGTGATCGCATTGGAATAATTGCTTATGCAGCACAAGCATACCCACAGTTACCGATCACAACAGATTTTGGCGCTGCAAAAATGTTTCTTCAAGGGATGAATACAGACATGCTCTCTTCCCAAGGTACTGCAATTTCAGATGCCATTGAACTGGCAACTACTTATTACAACGATGCGGCTCAAACAAACAGAGTACTTTTTATAGTCTCTGACGGAGAAGACCATTCAGATGGAGGTGCAGCTAATGCAGTATCAAAAGCAACTGATGCCGGAATTAAAGTATTTACAATAGGCGTTGGAACAGAAAAGGGAGCTCCAATTCCATTAAAGAAAAAAGGGATAGTAGAAAGTTTAAAAAGAGATTCAGAAGGTGAGGTAGTCATTACAAAAAGAAATACCGAGACATTGATTGAAATAGCTTCAACGGGAAATGGCATTTATATAGACGGAGAAAATACTGCTAATGCTGTAGCAATTATCAAAGAACAGCTAAACCAAATGGATAAAATGGCTTTTGAAGCAAAGCAATTCTCCGACTATAAAGACCAATTTCAATGGTTTTTAGGCCTAGGGCTTTTGATGCTTATTTTAGATCAAATTATTTGGGAGGGAAAGACTGGATGGATTTCAAAATTAAATTTATTTAATGAAAAAGAAAATGAGACAGCAACTTAATAAATTATGGCTTTTTGGATGCTTAATTGTGGCGCTAAGTGGCTATGCACAAGAAGAGAAGCAAAATTTATCAGAAATATCTCTTAATACTAAAAAGGAAGGAGTCAAAAAATCTGTTGACCCTAAAAAAATTATAGAAGCACACAACCTCACTTATAAGGGGAATGAATCTTTGAGTGAAAATTCATTTGTGGCCGCAGAAAAATCTTATAGAACAGCAATTGGTATAAACCCTGAAGATGCTACGCCTGCTTATAACTTAGGAAGTGCATTATACCAAAAAGAGGCTTTTGAAGAAGCTTTAACGCCATTAAAAAAAGCCGTAATTTCAGGAAAAAACAAACAGGAAAAACACACTGCTCTTCACAATTTAGGAAATGCTTTTATGAAGAATAAAAGCTATGAAAAAGCCGTGGAGACATATAAAGAAGCCCTTAGAAATAATCCTACAGACAACGAGACAAGGTATAATTTAGCCCTTGCTAAAGAAATGCTCAAAAAAGAACAACAAGAGCAAGATAAAGACTCCGACAAAAAAGATCAAAAGGATCCCGACAAAAAGGATCAAGAGGACCAAGAAAATAAAGATAAAGAAGATCAAGAGGGAGATCAAAAAAAAGATCCAAATGGCGATCCCGATAAAGGAGACGGAGAGAAAGAAGATGAAAATTCCGAACCAAAAGACCCTTCAGAAGAAGAAAAAGAAGAACAGAAAAAAGGAGATGGAGAAGATAAAAAAGAAACCCCTCAAAAACCTAAAGAAGACCAAGGAAAACCTAAGGAACGTAAGAGTCAACTCTCCCCTCAGCAAATTCAAAATCTATTAGACGCAATGCAAAACGCAGAGAAAAAATCTCAAGAAAAACTAGAGGGTAAAAAAGTTAAAGGTGCTCCTTTAAAAACTAAAAAAGATTGGTAATGTCCTTAATTACAAAAACATATTTATTTCTTTTATTAAGTGTGGCCTCTCTATTTGGAGGAGGTTTGTGGAAAGACAATCAAGATCCTGTGAGCTTTAAAGTAGTGTTGAGTAAAAGCAGCATGGGTATAAACGAACGTATTCGAGTAGACTTTGTAATGAACAAGGATGGGGACAACTTTGTTCCGCCCTCTTTTAAAGATTTTAGAATAGTTATGGGCCCCTCTCAAGCCATAAGCTCCTCTTGGGTCAATGGGGTTAGGAGTTTTTCAAAAACCTTTTCCTACACCATAGCGCCTACTAGAAAAGGAAATTTAACCATCGCGCAAGCCCAGATAGAAATAGACGGAACAACTTATAAAACATCTGCTCAAAAAGTAACTGTGACAGATGCCGTGAAAAAGCCAAGTGAAGATATGACTGCAGAAGATGTGGCCAATGAAAATCTATATTTGGTAGCAGAGGTCTCTAATGCTAATCCTTACCTCAACGAAATGGTTACCGTAGTTTATAAACTATATGTTGGTGCAGATATTAGTGTAACAAACTTTAGGCCTTTAGATAACCCAACTTTTAATAATTTTTGGAATCAAGACATACCAGTCACTCAATACACCTTTCAATCTGGCACATATAAAGGTAAGCCCATGCAATATGTGGCCTTAAAAAAAGTCGTATTGTACCCTCAAAAATCAGGAGAACTTAAATTGGAGCCATTAGTGTTAGATATTACCGCAGAAGTCCCCACCAATAGAAGGGACTTCTTCGGAGGAAGACTGTATGCTCAAACCAATAAAACGGTAACGGCCGGCAATAGAATCATTCAAGTAAAACCATTGCCTGAGGCGGGTAAACCCGCTTCATTTAATGGCGCAGTGGGAAAATTTGATTTCTTTGTAAGAACTTCTAAAAACATTTTGAATGCCAATGAATCTCTTCAGGCGGTAGTAGAAGTAAACGGAAATGGAAACTTAAAATTATTCCAAGTACCTGAACTTAAACTTCCAGCGGCACTAGAGGTTTATGAGCCAGAGTTTGAAGAGAAAATCACAACAAATTTATCCGGAATGAACGGTAAGATCAGTAATAGCTATACTGTAGTTCCTGCATACAAAGGAAAATACCCTATTCCATCTATCGATTTTAGTTATTTTGATCCTTCTCTAGAAAAATATATAAACCTAACTGCAGCACCCGTATTGGTAAACGTCATTGAAGGACCAACTTACAATGAAAACCCTAGAAACAACAATAATACAGCTGCTTCAACAATTAAACAAGCCGTTACAGAAAACAATGCATTTGGTTTTATTAAAACAAAAACAAGCCTAATCCCAATAGCGCAAAACACCTTTTTTAACAGCAAAAATTTTTGGCTGTTGATTTTAATTCCTTTCGCCATACTTTTATTAACCGTATTAATATACCGATTAATTACAACAAAAAAAACGGATCAAGTTTCTACTCTGAGCAAGAGGGCGCAGCGATTGGCTAAAAAATTTCTCTCAGAAGCCAAAGGAAAAAAAGCAAATAAAGACGCTTTTTATGTAGCTCTTGAAAAAGGACTACAGCTTTACCTGAAAGGAAAATTAACATTAGACAATGCAGATTTTAACAAAGAAAATATCCATAATATCTTTACTCAAAAATCCATTTCTACAGAAACCACAGGCTTACTAATTACTTTATTGGAGCACTGTGAAGCAGCAAGATACAGTCCATTTACAGCTGTTGAAATTGAAGAAGACTACCTAAATGCAATAAGTGCAATAAGTCAATTAGACGCGCAATTATAATGGTAAAATTAAGGTTCGCAATGAAAAAAAATACCGCAATGACGCCAAATGGAAAACCCCATAACTTGATGCATTCACTTAAAGTGCACATTAATTGGTTTGTACTTTTTTTGCTATTGAGCCAAGTAGCAATATTTCCTGTATTAGCTCAAAATAATCCACAAAATAAATTGATTAAAAGCACTGCAGAAAAAAATCTTGAGGGTAAAAACAACGAAACAATACAAGCACAGAGTCAAGAAATAGCTTTTTTTAATGCAGCCACTAAAGCATATAACGATTCTAATTTTGAACTCGCCATTGATTATTACGAAAAAATAATTGCTGCCGGATACCACAGTCCGGAATTGTATTACAACCTTGGTAATGTATATTACAAACAAAATGAAATAGCGCTCAGTATCTATTATTTTGAAAAATCTTTACTGCTAAACCCAAATGATCAAGAAGTCATTAAAAACTTAGGGTTTGCTCAAAAAATGACCCTAGACGCCATTCCTACTAAAGAAGTCAATGGCATTGGAAAAGCCTATTTAAGATTCATTAAGTTCCAAAGTGAGGATCAATGGGGTTTTTTATGTATTCTTTTGATCTTTATTTCTGTAACACTTTATTTATTATACTATTTTGCCAATACCTCACTAGCAAAAAGATTTTTCTTTACTGCAGCTATTCTTGTGTTTTTATTAAGTGGATTATCTTATTTAAACGCTTCGTTAGTTAGAAAAGCGACGCAAAAAGACCATCCTGCTATTGTGTTTGAAACAGCCAAAGTGCTCTCCGAGCCAAATTCAAATGGTATTGAAGCCTTTGAATTGCATGAAGGCACAAAGGTTCAAATTTTAGAAAGTTTTTCTAACTGGTATAAAATTCAAATCGCAGACGGTCAAATTGGCTGGTTATTACAAAACCAAATTAGACCCTTAAAAGAATAATTCTTTGTTTTATTTTTTTCATCTTTGTATGGATGGGTTATAAACAAAATATTAAAATTTGGGTGATAGGAACCTTGTTCTTATGGCTTTTTAGTGCGATTATGCCTGCTATTTCTATTTATGTTTTCCAAGAGAGCGATCAAATTTCAATGAATGGAACATTAGAAGAGGAACAACAAGGAGAAGAAAAAAAGGAGGATCATAAAAAAGATTGGGTTTCCTGTCAGGCTATAATCAATTATTCAACAAAAACAACCCTCCTATTAACCAATAGTTATGTAGTACAAAAAACGTACAAAAGCCCTACAAATGTGGTTGTCCTTCCTCCACCAGAGTTACTTTAAAATCTCTGCAATAACAACTCAACTATTTACTTTTCACCTTTTTCTCCTGAATAGGAGCAAAAGGTGTACATCATAAAACAACAACTTATGTTTAAAAATATAAAACAAGACATACCTGCGAGTATTGTCGTTTTCTTCGTTGCGCTCCCACTTTGTTTGGGTATTGCACTAGCGAGTGGAGCCCCTCTTTTTTCTGGCCTTATCGCTGGTATTGTAGGAGGTATCTTAGTAGGCTTCTTAAGTGGTTCTGAAGTTGGGGTTTCAGGGCCTGCAGCAGGACTAGCTGCAATAGTGCTTACAGCTATTGGCGCCCTAGGAGGCTTTGAGAATTTCTTATTAGCCGTTGTCTTAGGAGGCGCGATACAAATTGTCTTTGGCCTTTTAAAAGCGGGAGTCATTGGGTATTACTTTCCTTCTTCCGTGATTAAGGGAATGCTTACTGGAATAGGAATCATTATCATTTTAAAACAAATTCCTCACTTTTTTGGCTATGATGCAGACCCAGAAGGCGACTTTGCTTTTATGCAAATAGATGGTCAAAATACTTTTTCAGAAATATTAGCCCCCTTGAACGGCATTCAAGTTGGTCCAACAATTGTAGCGATCATCGGTTTGGGAATATTATTACTTTGGGACAAAATTCTCTCTAAAAAAGGTAAAATATTCACCTTAATTCAAGGTCCATTAGTGGCGGTAGTGATTGGAATTATTTACTTTGTTGTCACCAAAGATTCCGAAGGACTCTCTATTAAAGCCAGCCATTTAGTTCAAGTCCCGGTCCCAGAGGACTTAGCTTCATTTAAAGCACAATTTACCAGTCCTAATTTTTCTGGGATTGGAAATCCTGAAGTTTGGATTGTAGCATTTACCATAGCTTTAGTAGCCAGTCTAGAAACCTTGCTTTGTGTAGAGGCCACAGACAAATTAGATCCGGATAAAAGGGTTACTCCAACCAACAGAGAATTATTGGCTCAAGGTGCTGGAAATATGTTTTCTGGACTTATTGGCGGGTTACCTGTAACGCAAGTAATCGTTAGGAGTTCAGCAAATATTCAATCTGGCGGTAAAAGTAAATTAGCTGCCATTTTGCATGGTTTTTTATTACTCATATCCGTAATGGTAATTCCAAAATTACTCAATATGATTCCACTTTCTGTATTGGCTTCTATACTATTCATCGTTGGATATAAATTGGCAAAACCGGCATTGTTTAAAAAAATGTACCTACTAGGATGGAAACAATTCATTCCTTTTATAGTGACTGTAATGGGAATTATATTTACAGACTTACTTATAGGTATTGCTTTGGGTTTAGCAGTTGGCGTAATTATTGTTTTGATTAAAAGTTTTCAAAACTCTCACTTTTTACACATTGAAGACAATAGCAATGGAGCCCATAAAATTAAAATGACGTTGGCAGAAGAAGTTACTTTTTTCAATAAGGGTGCTATTTTAAAAGAACTGGACCAATTACCTCATGACAGCGAACTGGAATTAGACGTTAGGAAAACCCGGTTTTTAGATTATGATATTATTGAAATTCTTGAAGATTTTGCTGCAAAAGCGGTCTTGAGAAACATCAATATTACTTTAATTTCAGAAAATGGAACAGTCTCTAATCCAGAAAGTTTTATTTCATTTTTTAACCTGAGCTCCAAAAAGGCTTAACCAAAAATATATCTTATGAAACTAGATAAAGTATTTAAAAATAATGAGTCTTGGATTAAAAACAAACTCAGTACAGACAATAACTATTTTGAAGAATTGGGCAAAGGCCAAAATCCAGAATTGCTCTATATAGGGTGTTCAGACAGCCGTGTAACTGCAGAAGATCTCATGGGTTTAGGTCCAGGAGAGGTTTTTGTACATAGAAATATTGCCAATATGGTCATAAGCATAGACCTTAACGTTATGTCAGTGGTCAATTATGCCGTAGACCACTTAAAAGTAAATCACGTTGTGGTTTGCGGCCACTATGCCTGTGGTGGTGTAAAAGCAGCCATGCAATCTGCAGATTTAGGGATTTTAAATCCGTGGCTCAGAAACATTAGAGATGTTTACAGAATTCACAGAAATGAATTAGATGCCATTGCAGAGGAGGAGAAGCGATACGACCGCTTGGTTGAGCTCAATGTACAAGAACAATGTGTAAACTTGATTAAAACAGCTACAGTACAAAAAGCTGCTAGAGATAGGGATTTAAAAGTACATGGCTGGGTGTTTGATGTTCATACAGGAAAGCTCATAGATCTTAAAATAGATTTTGAAGGAATTTTGAAAAACATCATGGAAATATATCATTTAGACTAATCAATAAAACAACACTTGTTGTTTTGTCAATAGCCATCGCTTCGCGATGGCTATTTTTTTAATTGTCTTGAACATCACAAGGGTTTTCCAAAATAAACGCTTTGGATTACCTAGAAAATCTTAAATTTGTCATTCAATCTTAAGCGCTGAAAAAGCCTGGAGGAAAAGCACATGATAGACCAATTAGAAAAACATATAGAAAGGGTAAAAGCGTTTGAATCAAAAGATTCAGGGGCTATTGAAGCATTTAGAATAGAATTCTTAGGGAAAAAAGGCGTTTTAACAGATCTTTTCGCAGCCTTTAAATCTGTTCCTAATGAAGAAAAGAAAGTGTTTGGTCAAAAACTCAATGAACTAAAGATTGCTGCGACAGAAAAGATCAGCAATCTCAAAGAAGCGTTAGAGGAAACAGCAACAGCCTCAGGTCTATACGGAGACTTAACCAGACCTGGAAGTCCCCTTGAAATAGGTTCAAGACACCCAATTTCTATTGTGAAAAATCAGATAATTGATATTTTTTCTCGCATTGGGTTTAATGTTTCAGAAGGTCCAGAAATGGAAGATGATTGGCACAATTTCACCGCCTTAAACTTGCCCGAATACCATCCGGCAAGAGACATGCAGGATACCTTTTTTATTCAAACAGATCCAGATATTCTCCTTAGAACACACACCTCTTCTGTTCAAGTGCGGTATATGGAAAATAACACCCCTCCCATAAGAACAATCTCTCCGGGAAGGGTATTTAGAAATGAAGCCATTTCTGCCAGATCCCATTGTTTCTTTCACCAAGTAGAAGGTTTGTACATCGATAAAGACGTTTCTTTTGCAGACTTAAAACAAACTTTACAATACTTTACAGAGTCTCTATTTGGCAAGTCTAAAATCAGATTGAGACCCTCTTACTTTCCTTTCACAGAACCGAGTGCAGAAGTAGACGTTTATTGGGGTTTAGAAACAGAAACAGACTATAAAATGACTAAGGGTACCGGTTGGCTGGAGATTATGGGATGTGGCATGGTAGATCCTAATGTACTTAAAAATTGTGGGATTGATCCAGAGGAATATTCTGGTTTTGCCTTTGGAATGGGTATAGACAGAATTGCCTTGTTGCTACACCAAATTTCTGACATTAGACTATTGAGCGAAAACGACATTCGTTTTATTTCTCAATTCAAGGGCAGTTTTTAGAAATTACTTCCAATCTTTGTAAGGATGTTGGCTTAGGGAAGCGTTGTAATATTTTTGATCTCCTGTGACCTCTGCCCCGAGCCAGGCTGGTTTTTCAAATACTTGCTCAGGATCTGATAATTCTATCTCAGCTACAATAAGTCCCTGGTTGTCTCCATCAAAAACATCCACCTCAAAATGGTGAGATCCTACAGTCACTATATGTCTGGTTTTTTCTATTTTACCAGGTAAACAAAGTTTAAATAAAGCTTCTGCAGCTTCTTTTGACAAGGGGTTTTCCCATTCAAATCTAGACACACCCCCATCAGTAGAAATCCCTTTCACGGTTATATAACCTCTAGTCTCTTCTACCCTAATACGAACTGTTCTTTTGGGGTCTGTAGATAAAAATCCTTGCTTAATAGTTCTACTTGTTTCGGCTTCATTTTCAAAACTACGGTCTTTAACTAAAAATTTGCGTTCTATTTCTATCATTTTGCACAATTAAAAAAGAAATTAATTTGAAAATACACCAAAATGTTTTGAAGGGGTGTAGCCAACTAAAAATACCGATTTCTAATACTGGGCTATTTCTATTAGTTTAGATGAAGTTACGCTTTTAGTCTCATAAGGCGTATTGGATAGCCAAATCATGGCCTTGGCAATATCTTTGGCTTGAATGGGCTTATATTCTTTCAGAGGGCCTTTCCAAAGAAAAAACAAACTACGCATGAGGCCTTTAATTATGAGCTCCCCCAAACGAAACTCTTTTCTGTCTCCCAGTATTAATGATGGCTGTACAAAGTGAATCTTTGGTAGATCCAATGCTTGTATTTGATGCTCCATTTCTCCCTTAATCTGGCTGTAAAAATTTTTAGAATCCTTATTAGCCCCTAAAGAAGATACCACAACTACCGCTTCAAAATGGGCCTCTTTGGCTTGAAGAGAAATCAATAAAGGCAAGGTTATATCTATTTTTTTATACGCTTCTATCTTTGGTGTTTTAGCTTTTGTACTCCCCAAACAACAATACAAATGATCCCCAACAATAGGATGGTCTCTCAATCCTTTTTCTAGATCTGAGTAAAGGGTTTCCTTAATTTTATAGTGATCAAAGTCTAGGGCCGTTCTTCCTATAAGGTGAATTTGATCATATCTATAATCTTGTATAAGTTGTAACACCAAAGCCTTTCCTACAACTCCTGTGGCACCCAATACTACTGCTACTTTTCCCATTTGAACCATACGCTAAAGATACGCTTTTGAGAGAAAATAGGCTTGGAATATATATCTTTGAGAAAAGCTTTTTAATGTCTCTCTCTCCTCCATATAGAAAAATAATCCATGTAGACATGGATGCTTTCTTTGCTTCAGTAGAGCAGCTAGACAATCCTTCCTTGAGGGGGCTTCCTGTGGCAGTGGGTGGCGGTGGCAAACGAGGGGTGGTAGCCGCCGCCTCATATGAGGCTAGAAAATTTGGCGTGCGTTCTGCCATGTCTGGAATAATGGCTAAAAGGCTTTGTCCAAACCTTATCTTTGTAACTCCTAGATTCGATCGATACAAAGAGATCTCAAAACAAATTCGCAATATTTTTCACGAGCATACAAATTTAGTAGAACCGCTATCTTTAGATGAGGCTTATTTGGATGTAACCCAACACAAAAAAGGAAACCCCTCTGCTACACTAATTGCGCAAGAGATTAGGGAGGCCATTTTAAAAAGAACTGGGCTGAATGCCTCTGCAGGAGTCTCTATAAATAAGTTTGTAGCAAAAATAGCCAGTGATATTAATAAGCCAAACGGACAGAAAACAATTCCTCCTGAAGCGGTTTTGCCATTTCTTGAAGCATTGGATATTCGAAAGTTTTTTGGAATTGGAAAAGTGACTGCAGATAAAATGTACGGATTAGGAATTTTTACTGGAGCAGACTTAAAGAAACATTCAGAAGATTTCTTAATAGAGAACTTTGGAAAGAGTGGGCGCTATTTTCACCAAGCCGTCAGAGGCATTCATCCCTCTGAAGTAAAACCAGAAAGAGTTCAAAAATCCATTGGTGCTGAGAGAACATTTAAGGACAATATTAGCAGTGAAGTATTTTTAGAAAGTAAAATTAGTGCTTTAGCAGAAGAACTTGCTAAAAGATTAGGGCGCAGTAAGGTTTCTGGAAAAACCATTACCTTAAAACTAAAATACTCAGACTTCAATACCCAAACCAGGTCAAAGACGCTGCCCTATTTTATAGCAGACAAAGATTTGATTGAAGAGACGGCTACAAAATTACTTTATCAAGAGGGCTTGAGTAATTCCGTGCGTTTATTGGGTATTTCTATGGGTAAACTTAACAATGAAAAAAAAGAAGCGATTAAAGGACCGCCTATGAGTGTTCAGTTACACATCGATTTCTAAGGCTGTTTTAATAAACTTGACAAAAAAAGTCCCTTGAAATATAATTCAAGGGACTTTTATAATATTAATTAGGTGTGCTTTATTGGATCGAAGAAACCCTTAGCGTATTGACCATACCTCTTTCCTTAATAGGCATAGAAGCTAAGTTAATAATAGTGTCTCCTTCTGAAACATAACCGGCCTTTTTGGCCATTTCATTTAAATCTAAGATGGTCTGGTCGGTAGACACCATACTGTCATAATAAAAAGCTTGAACCCCCCACAACAGATTCAACTGTGTTAGAATACGTTTGTTAGAGGTGAATACTAAAATATGTGCCGACGGTCTCCAGGCAGAAATCTGATAAGCAGTATAACCACTGTTTGTAAGTGTTGAGATGGCTGCAGTATTCATTTCATTAGCCATAATAGCTGCATGGTAACAAACAGACTTAGTCACATACCTTCTGCTTAAATTTACTGGTGGAGTTAATGGTACTCGAATGAGCTCAGAGTGCTCAACGGCACGAAGAATACTACTCATTTTTTCAATCACTTGAACTGGGTACTGTCCTACAGAAGTCTCACCTGAAAGCATCACCGCGTCTGCACCATCCATAACTGAATTGGCCACGTCATTTACCTCTGCTCTTGTTGGTGTAAGACTATCTATCATAGTCTCCATCATCTGAGTAGCAATAATAATTGGTTTACGTGACTGTTTAGCTTTAAGGACCAATTGCTTTTGAATTAAAGGCACTTCCTCTGCTGGAATTTCAACACCCAAATCTCCTCTAGCGACCATTAAAGCGTCTGTATATTCAATGATCTCGTCAATATTTTCAATAGCTTCAGGTTTTTCTATCTTAGAGACAATTGGGATTTTTAAGTCCGTATGCTTGGCAATTAACTCATGTAAATCTTTTAGATCTTGGCTAAAACGCACAAAAGACAAGGCAATCCAATCCACTTTCTCTCCAATAGCAAAAATGGCGTCTTCTACATCCTTTTCCGTTAATGCTGGAAGAGAAATTTTAGTGTTTGGTAAGTTTACGCCTTTTTTAGATTTCAAAGGACCTCCTTGAACTACCTTAGTGACTACCTCATCTTTACCGTTGGTACTCACTACCTCAAACAGTAATTTACCGTCGTCTAACAAGACTTTTTCTCCCACTTTTACATCCTGAGGAAAACTGTCATAAGTCATATAAGCCCTAGTAGCTGTTCCTACAAATGGAGCGCCTGTAGCAAAGGTCACTTGGTCTCCTGGGTCTACTACAATACCTTCTTCCATAACGCCTACACGAAGCTTTGGCCCTTGAAGATCTGCTAAGATAGACGTGTAAACTCTTAACTCATCGTTTAATTCACGAATCATTTTAATACGTGCACTCACATCAGAATAGTCTGCATGAGAAAAATTAATTCTAAACACATTTACCCCAGCTAAAATCATATCTCTAAGGACAGATTTTGTACTTGTTGCAGGGCCTAAGGTGGCTACTATTTTTGTTTTTTTTGCGCTTGGCATATTAAAAAATTAAGTTATTTTTTGACTTTAGTTGACTTTGGTCTACAGTAAACGCAGTAACTATCACGGGTAACTGCTTTAATTTAATGACCAGCTCTTTTATATTTAAAAAATCTTGTTCTTCTATCTTTAGAAAAAAATCTACCCCTTTGTGTTCTGGAATGAGGAATTGCTTTTTTTCTAAAGCGGCATTGGTAAAAAGATCTTCGGTGGCCTGATGCTGAAAACTCAAGTGTTTGTTAGACAAAAGTGTCCAATACGAATCTGAGCTTAGGTCATGCCAATCAAAAACAGAAAACGTTGCTTCTGTATTCAAATCCAGGTCTCTATTATGCCGTTTAAATTTTGTTTTTAGATGTTTGTTTAACCAATAAGCTATAGCGTAATCTTCCAATGAAGTATGCAATGCTATAAGTGCATATTCAGACTCATAAAAATCCATCGATATTTTATGGAGTGCAGTCATATTAAACATCTAAACAAACAAATATATATAATCTCCCTTTTCTACAAGCAGACTGTGCCGTCTAATCTGACTAAAAAAATTACGAAAACGTTTGCAGTCGGATTTTTATGCGTCAATTTTTTCCTGAAGTGCAAAAAAAGCTCTTTTAGCCGCCTGCTCTTCTGCTTTTTTCTTAGAGGGTCCACGGCCTTTTGAAATAATCTTTTTATTAATCGAAAGTTTTACTGAAAAATGCCTTACTGGATCATTACCACTGTCTTCGAATATCTGAAAATTAAAGGTCTTTTTCTCCTTTTGGCACCACTCAATCAAGAGGCTTTTGTAAGAGATCACCTTTCCTTCTAACTTAGCTAGATCTACATGGGGCTCAATTATTTTGTGGTGTATGAAATTTTCACAGTATTTGTAGCCTCTGTCTAGATAAATAGCTCCTACCAATGCTTCAAATACATTGCCGTGTACATTGTCCCCAAAATGGTCTTTATGCACTTTACTGTCTACGAATGAGAGTAAATTAAGCTCCTTACCCAGTTCATTTAAATGCTCTCTACTGACAATTTTAGAACGCATTTTAGTGAGGTATCCCTCATCTGCGGCGGGTACTTCATTATAGATATATTTTGAAATAATAGCCCCCAACATAGCGTCTCCTAAAAACTCTAAACGCTCGTAGTTTAATGGATTTCCTTGAGCGTCTTTCAAATGTAAGGACCGGTGAATAAAGGCCTTTTTGTAAATGGATAAGTTTTTAGGTTTAAAACCCAGTATATTTCGCATCCCTGTAAAAAAATTCCCATCCTCTTTAGGACGGGAATTAAATATATAGGGGCGTAATCCCATATTAAGCATTTAGTTTTTTGAATAACACACAGGCATTGTGCCCGCCAAAACCAAAGGTATTACTCATGGCTACATTTACCTCCCTTTCTTGGGCTTTATTGAGGGTAAGGTTAAGGCTTGGATCAATATTAGGATCTGCTTCTGTATGGTTAATCGTAGGGGGCACCAGGCTGTGCTTCATAGCTAAAATAGATGCAATTGCTTCAATAGCTCCAGCAGCTCCTAACAAGTGACCTGTCATAGATTTAGTAGAATTTATATTAATGTTTGGCGCGTGACTTCCAAATACCTTGCTAATGGCTTTTAGTTCTGCCACATCTCCAAGGGGTGTAGAGGTTCCATGGGTGTTTATAGCGTCTACCTGATCTGGAGTCATTCCAGCGTCTTTCAAGCAGTTTTCCATGACACGAACTACGCCTATTCCTTCCGGATGTGGTGCAGTCATATGGTGTGCGTCTGAAGTCATTCCGCCACCCATTACTTCACAGTAGATCTTTGCACCTCTAGCGACAGCATGTTCGTATTCTTCCAAGATTAAAGCGCCAGCGCCTTCTCCTAAAACAAAGCCATCTCTATTGGCGTCAAATGGCCTAGAAGCTGTTTCTGGGCTTTCATTTCTAGTAGAAAGGGCATGCATGGCGTTAAAACCACCCATTCCAGCAATTGTTACAGCTGCCTCACTTCCTCCGGATACAATCACATCACAGTGGCCCAATCGAATGTAGTTCATTGCGTCTATCAGTGCGTTAGAAGAAGAGGCGCAGGCAGAAACAGTCGCGTAATTAGGTCCCATAAATCCATGTTTAATGGAAATATTTCCCGGTGCAATGTCTGCAATCATCTTTGGAATAAAAAAAGGATTAAACCTCGGTGTTCCGTCCCCTGCTGCATAATTGAGCACTTCGTTTTGAAAGGTCTCTAATCCACCAATTCCAGCACCCCAAATAACTCCTATCCTAAATTTATCCAATGTATCTAATGGAAGAGCGGCATCGGCGATAGCCTCGTCAGCAGCCACCATAGCGTACTGGGCAAATTTATCTAATTTTCTAGCTTCTTTTCTATCGAAATAGTCCTCTGCATTGTAGCCCTTGAGTTCACAAGCAAATTTGGTTTTAAAATGGGTATTGTCAAAATGAGTAATAGGGCCTGCGCCACTTTTACCTGACTTTAGGCCTTCCCAGTAGGAGGCTACATTGTTACCTATGGGGGTTAATGCTCCCAATCCAGTAACTACTACGCGCTTTAGTTGCATGTAATTTATTTTAGTTTTAATACAGAATACAAAGGTAATTTAAAAAAAATTATCCATGCAGTTTACAACCACATGGATAATTTACAATGTTTTAATATATCGTGAAATTACTTAGCTCCTTCGATATAAGAGATGGCTTGACCTACAGTGGCAATGTTTTCTGCTTGGTCATCCGGAATTTGAATATCAAATTCTTTTTCGAATTCCATAATTAACTCAACAGTGTCCAATGAATCGGCCCCAAGGTCGTTGGTGAAACTTGCTTCAGTTACAACTTCGTTTTCGTCAACGCCTAACTTATCTACGATAATGGCCTTTACTCTTGATGCAATGTCTGACATAATAATTTGGTTTTTAAATTTTATATGTTTGCAAAAATAAAAAACTTTGGATTAATAACGCGATTTGTGTCCAAAATGTGTCGTATTTTTAATCTTTAATCAATAATTACCCCTATTTCAAGCCTTTTTCAAAGGAGAAAACGCTACAATAAAATGAAAAACTTAGCATTATTGGCCTCAGGATCCGGTTCAAACGTTCAAAATATCGCGAATCACTTTGCCAAAAACCCCGAGGTGAATATTTCATTAGTGATCACCAACAATCCTAAAGCAGGCGTGATTGAAAGGTGTAAAAACCTAGATATTCCATTAATATACTTATCAAAAGTGGGCTTCTCAAATGAAAATACTTTATTAAATACCTTAAGAGGCTTTTCTATTGACCTCATTGTCTTGGCCGGTTTTCTCTTAAAAATACCAGACGGGCTGGTCAAGGCATATCCGAACAAAATAGTGAACATTCACCCCGCCTTACTGCCTAAATTTGGTGGAAAAGGCATGTATGGTATGCATGTGCACAGGGCGGTAAAAGAAGCCAGCGAAACTGAAACGGGTATTAGTATTCACTACGTAAACGAACACTACGATCAAGGCGCCCTTATTTTTCAGGCCAAAACACCTGTAGATACACAAGACACACCTGAAGACATTGCTACAAAAGTTCAAGCCCTTGAGGCGGAGCATTTCCCCAAAACAATAGAAACCCTATTAAATGCATAAAGCAGACGTCCATGTCTATACCGACGGAGCAGCCAGTGGAAACCCTGGCCCAGGAGGCTATGGAATTGTGATGGAATGGGTGGGAACCCCTTATAAAAAAGAATTTGCGCAAGGATTTGCCCACACTACCAACAATAGAATGGAGTTACTTGCAGTCATAGAAGCCCTCAGAAAACTCAAAAAAGCCCCTTTAAAAGTGCTGGTTTTTACAGATTCTAAATACGTGGTAGATGCTGTGGAGAAAAAATGGTTGCAACGGTGGGTAAAAACCAACTTTAAAGATAAAAAAAATGTAGACTTATGGAAAGCTTTTTTAAAAGAATATCCAAAGCATGAGGTGCGTTTTCAATGGATAAAAGGACATAACAACCACCCTCAAAACGAGCGTTGTGACGCATTGGCCGTAGCGGCTTCTAAAGGAAAAAACTTATATATTGACAACGGTTTTGTGAAAACAACTTAAAATGAATTAAAAAACCAAAAACCGCATAGACCACTAGATCTAGGTTCCTTATATTTGCACTAAAATTATTAAATAATGGGTAAATTATTAGTTGTAGGAACAGTCGCTTTTGACGCCATTGAAACACCTTTTGGAAAAACAGATAAGATTTTAGGGGGTGCCGCTACCTACATAGCCCTAGCAGCAAAAAATGTTGCTGCAATAGACGCCGCAGTAGTCTCTGTAGTGGGATCAGATTTTCCAGATGCTCATTTGCAGCTTTTTAGAGACCGAGATGTAAATATTTCAGGACTTGAAATAGTGCCCGACGGAAAAACATTCTTTTGGAGTGGCAAATACCACAACGACCTTAATGTAAGAGATACTTTAGCCACTGAATTAAATGTATTGGCAGATTTTAAACCTGTAGTTCCTCAGGACTATCAAGATGCAGATATTGTCATGCTTGGTAATTTACATCCAGGCGTGCAGCTCAGTGTTATAGAGCAAATGACCAAAAAGCCAAAACTGATTGTGTTAGACACCATGAATTTTTGGATGGACCATACCTTAGACCTGCTAATGGATGTGATTAAGAAGGTAGACGTGATCACCATTAATGATGAAGAGGCCAGACAGCTTAGTGGAGAGTATTCCCTAATCAAAGCAGCAGCTAAAATTCACGAGATGGGACCCGCATATGTCGTGATTAAAAAAGGAGAGCACGGTGCTTTACTTTTTCACAATAAACAAGTGTTCTTTGCCCCAGCACTTCCTTTAGAAGAAGTCTTTGACCCTACTGGAGCAGGAGATTCCTTTGCAGGTGGTTTTGTAGGCTATTTGACACAGAGTGAAAACATCTCTTTTGAAAACATGAAAAATGCCGTGATTCACGGATCAAATATTGCCTCTTTCTGTGTAGAGAAATTCGGAACAGAAAGATTGATAGATTTAGATAAACAAGACCTCAAAGATAGGTTAAAACAATTTATTGCTTTAACCCAATTTAACATAGACCTTTCTTAATTCGTACTAACACAACAACGCCTGTAAAGGCCCAGATGCATCTATTATGAGCGACGCCATTAAACACGAGTGTGGAATTTCATTAATCAGGCTTCTAAAGCCTCTAGAGTATTATAAAGAAAAGTATGGCACCGCCTTTTATGGGGTAAACAAAATGTACCTCATGATGGAGAAACAGCACAATAGGGGCCAAGATGGTGCTGGTTTTGCGAGTATTAAATTAGACATGCCGGCTGGCTCAAGGTATATGAGTAGGGTACGATCTGCGGAGCAACAACCCATACAAGATATATTTGCTCAGATTAACCAGCGCATTAGTAAAGAGCTTCACGCCAATCCAACATATCAAGACAGTGTGGCCCTACAAAAGCAGCATGTACCTTATATAGGAGAGCTTCTTTTAGGCCATGTGAGATATGGCACTTTTGGGAAAAACTCCATTGAGAGCGTGCACCCTTTCTTAAGGCAAAATAACTGGATGCACAGAAACCTCATTGTGGCAGGTAATTTCAATATGACCAATGCCAAAGAGTTATTTGAGAACTTGGTAACCCTCGGGCAACACCCAAAGGAAGACTCAGATACGGTGACAGTGATGGAAAAAATTGGTCATTTCCTGGACGACGCCGTAGCCAAATTATACAAACAAATTAAAAAAGAAGGCTACACCAAGATGGAAGCATCTGCAATTATTGCCGAGCGCCTGAATGTGGGTAAAATACTCAAAAAAGCCTCTAAAAACTTTGACGGAGGTTACGCTATGGCTGGATTAATAGGCCATGGAGACGCTTTTGTTCTCAGAGACCCTGCGGGAATTAGACCTGCTTATTACTACGCAGACGAAGAAGTAGTCGTGGTAGCCTCAGAACGCCCTGCCATTCAAACAGTATTCAATGTACCCTTTGAAGAAGTAAAAGAATTAGATCCCGGAAGTGCCATTCTCGTTAAAAAGAATGGCGAGATGAATATTAAGCAAATCTTAGAGCCCTTAGAACGCAAGGCTTGTTCCTTTGAACGTATTTATTTCTCCAGAGGGAGTGACAAAGAAATTTACCAAGAACGCAAAGCCCTTGGAAAATACCTTTTCCCACAAATTTTAGACAGTATAAAAGGAGACATTAAAAACACCGTATTTTCTTATATCCCCAATACAGCAGAAACCTCATTCTTCGGTATGGTGCGTGAAGCACAAAACCATATGAATAGAGAGAAAGAAGCACAAATACTAGCCATCGGAAGGGATATAACCTCAACAGAACTTCACGAAATCTTAGAAGTAAGACCGCGTATTGAAAAGGTGGCTATAAAAGATGCCAAATTAAGAACCTTTATTACACAAGACTCCGGGAGGGACGACCTAGTGGCTCATGTATACGACGTCACTTATGGCTCGGTAAAACAAACAGACAATCTAGTGATCATAGACGACTCCATTGTTAGGGGAACTACCTTGGAGAAAAGTATTTTAAAAATACTAGATCGTTTAGGGCCTAAGAAAATAGTCGTGGTCTCTTCTGCGCCACAAATACGCTATCCAGATTGCTATGGAATAGACATGGCAAAATTAGAAGACTTTATAGCCTTTAGGGCAGCCCTTGCTCTTCACAAAGAACGCAACACCATGAATGTGGTAGAAAATATTTATAAGAAATGTGTAGCTCAGTTGGCGTCTAAAGACGCCGATGTCGTAAACTATGTCACTGAATTTTACGCGCCTTTCACCGTAGATGAAATCTCTCACAAGATTGGCCAATTACTCACAGGTCCAGAAATAAAAGCGGAGGTAGACATTGTATACCAAACTATAGAAAACCTTCATTTGGCTTGTCCTGAAAACTTAGGAGACTGGTATTTCACAGGAGACTATCCAACCCCTGGAGGGAACAGAGTAGTAAACAGGGCGTTTGTAAACTTTTTTGAAGGCAAAAACGAGAGGGCCTATTAAAAATTATCTACAATAAGCCCTTTAAAAGACCAAAATAAGAGTCAAAATTTAAGCAAATGTTAAAAAAAGTGTCGTTAATCGATAAAACATGTAGATCATCGATTTTATTTTTTTTATGTATTAAGACCTCCTACATTTATGAAACCATAAACACAATTAGGTTACGTTCTTGGTAAGATTTGGGGAAAAAGGCGGACAATTGTCCGCCTTTTTTATACTTTAATTGGGACACTTTAACCAGAAGAAGTAATAACTTTTAGGCCGTTTTAATTGATTACCCATAATAGCATTTCAAAAAATAGATATAAACAACTTCTCTTAAAAAGTTATTGATTGATAAATTCTTAAAAAAGAAACTTATTTATTAGGACCTATATAAATAATTCATCTATTTTTGTCGCATACCATAGCATAAGTAGGTTAAGTTTATGGTAAGATTTGGGAGAGAAAAGGTAGTGCTTGCACTGCCTTTTCTTATTTAAAAAAGGGCGTGATTCTGAAGAACCACGCCCTTTTTAAATAAATGCCTGTTAAAGACTAAATGCAATCCATAAAGACTGCTATTAAATTATTTGTTCGCTTCGAACAAAGCAGTAACATTAGACCAGTTAATTACATTAAAAAATGCATTGACATAATCAGGTCTTCTGTTTTGATAATTGAGGTAATAGGCATGCTCCCATACGTCTAATCCTAAGATAGGGAAACCACCACATCCAATGCCCGGCATAAGTGGGTTGTCTTGGTTTGGTGTTGAGCACACTTCTAATTTTCCACCTTTGTGAACACAAAGCCAAGCCCAACCAGAACCAAATCTGGTCGCTGCAGCTTTAGAGAACGTTTCTTTAAAAGCGTCAAAAGACCCAAAAGAAGCGTCAATTGCAGTAGCTAAATCTCCACTTGGAGCACCTCCGCCATTCGGTGACATAGACTTCCAAAAAAGGTTGTGGTTGTAAAAACCACCCCCATTATTTCTAACCGCCCCATTATTGAGATCTAAGCCTGCAAGTATTTCTTCAATAGAAGCACTATCCATTGCTGTGCCAGCAATAGCAGCGTTTAAATTATTTGTGTATCCTTGATGATGCTTACCATGGTGAATTTCCATAGTACGAGCATCTACATGTGGTTCTAATGCGTCATGAGCATAATCTAATTGAGGTAATTCAAAAGCCATAATATTTTTTTTAGGGTTTATTGCGTATCAAATTTACAATAAGTCTTTGGAAAAGGCCCTAAAAATGAAAAAGAAGGCTCAAATATGTGTATTTTGCATAAAAAAAGAGGGTGAAAGACAACTTTCTGATTTATAACGCATCTGCAGGGTCTGGAAAAACATACACGCTTACTAAAGTGTATTTAAAACTTATTTTGTCCCCTGAGAATCCAACCAACTTTGGCCACATTCTTGCCTTGACGTTTACCAATAAAGCGGTAAACGAAATGAAAGAAAGAATTCTGACGGCTTTAACAGATTTTTCTTCCCTACCCTGCCCAAAAAAAAGCAGCACTCTTTTTTCAGAGGTAGCTAAAGAACTGGAATATTCAGGAGAAGCGCTTCAAAAAAAATCCAAAAAAGTCCTGATGCAACTGCTGCACAATTACGCTTTTTTTGAGGTGTCTACTATAGATAAATTCAACCACCGCCTAATTAGAACTTTTGCAAAAGACCTTAAACTTCCGCAAAATTTTGAGGTACAATTAGACACAGATCTGGTACTCTCTGAAGGTGTAAACGCCCTGATTGATCGGGCGGGAAATGACGCAGCATTAACAGAAATTTTAGTGGCATTTGCCCTGGAAAAAATCGCAGAAGACAAGAGTTGGGACTTGAGTTTTGATCTCAAAAATATAGGGAAACTACTTTTTTCAGATCAGCATATTCATGCCTTAGAGCACCTATCAACTAAAAAATTATCGGATTTTGAAAACCTAAAAAAAACACTCAAATCTAAGGCTTCTCAAAGTAAATCGCTTTTCACTGAGGCGGCTAAAAGTATGAAGACCCTGCTGTCTGAAAGTGGTTTAATCCCCACGGATTTCAGCAGACAATCCCTACCGAAATTTATAGATAAAATTATTGGTGGTGGGCTTCCAAACACCTCTGCCAAATGGATTCAAGAATTTGAAGACACCAAATTGTTCTCCGGCAAAACTCCTGTAGAAGCCCAAGAGACTATTCTAAATATTCAGCCGCAATTAAATGGTTTTATGAAGGTTATCTTGTCTGCCATGACCCTTCAATATTTTTACCTTAATGCCCACAAGCACTTACTGTCCCTAAGACTTATAAATGCCTTGCAATATCAAGTAAAAAGCTATTGTGAAGCCCAAGAAATACTACCCATATCTGAATTCAATAAAAAAATACAAGGCGCTATAAAAAACCAATCTGTCCCTTTTATATACGAGAGAATGGGAGAACAATACAGCCATTTTTTTATAGATGAATTTCAAGACACCTCCACACTACAATGGGACAACCTAAAACCACTACTGGAAAATGCCGTGGTCTCAGAAGATGAAAAAGGGCAAAGAGGCTCCCTGCTTTTAGTTGGGGACGCCAAGCAATCTATCTATAGATGGCGTGGCGGAAACGTAGAACAATTTATAGATCTCTATGAAAATAAAGCCTTCCCTGCCGCCAGCCCAAAGGTGATTCATCTCCCTAATAATTTTAGGAGTCACTTTGAAATAGTGGAATTCAACAACCGCTTCTTTAATTATACCGCAAACTATTTAGAAAGAGAAAATTTTGCGGCCTTATACCGAGATAGCAGTCACCAAAAGCCCCGTAAAGAAAGTGGTGGTTTTGTATCCTTAGAATTCATTGAAGACAGTCCTGAAAAGGAAACGCAGTATTGCGAGAAGGTGTTGGAGGCCATAAATGCTTCCATAGAAAAAGGTTTTTCTTATGGGGATGTTTGTCTTTTAACCCGCAAGAAAAAACACGGGGTGCTCCTCGCTCAGTACTTGATAGAAAGACAAATTCCTGTGATTTCTTCTGAGTCCTTGCTTTTAGACAACCACCCTAAAGTGCGTTTTCTAGTCCAATTAATTCACTTTGTTTACGAAGAAACCACCCCTTTTCAAGCCTATCCATTACTGGCATATCTGGCTCAGAAACAAAATAAAATTTCTGTACATCAGTATATTAAGACCTCTCTAGAAGATGCTTTGTCCTTTTTTAAATCGGAATTTGGATTTAATCCCCAAGCCCTCCATACTGCTTCTTTATATGATTTCTGCCTAATGGCCATGGGCGCTTTTTCATTGACCAATGGAAAAGACGCTTACCTACAATTCTTTTTAGACATTGTGTCGGAAGTAGGCATTAAAGAAGGAGCTGGTCCAAACGTATTCCTTCAGTATTGGGAACAGAAAAAATCGCAGTTGAGTATTTCAGCGCCAGATGGCTTAAACGCAATTCAAATACTCACCGTCCATAAGGCAAAAGGACTTGAGTTCCCAGTAGTCATTTTTCCATTTGCAGAAACGCCTTTAAAAGAGGAGCGCAATCCTACTTTTTGGCTGCCTGTTCCAAAGGAAGAATTTAATGGATTTGAATACCTACTTCTGACAAAAAATGATACAGTGGCACAATACAATGCAGTGGCTAAACAATTCATTCAAGAAGAAGATGAACGCTTGGTTCTAGACGCGCTCAACATATTGTATGTAGCCTTAACAAGAGCTTCTCAGGCACTTTTTGTGATTGGTGGTATGGCTATTAACAAAGATGGAAAAGTGAATACAAACCAATACGCTGGATTATTAATAGATTACCTCATGGTTCAGGGGGAATGGTCTACACAAAAGCATTGCTATACCTTTGGAGACTTTAAAATGCTAGAAGAAACAAACGCCGCTCATGAAAACGAGCCTAAAGCCATAGTCTTTCAATACAATGAAAATACCCAGCAAAGTTATGCCTTACTTCTGCACAAGGATACTTTGGTCTCAGAAAAAGTATTACAAGCGCAAAATTTGGGCCAGCAACTACATTATTTATTAGAGCAACTGGATGTTTATCCCTTGGAAAAGTCACTTGAAAAAACCTTAAAGGCTTACCCCTCCTCAGACCTTGAAATGCTTAAAATCCAAGCCCTTGGAATAATATCTCATGAGAACCTTGAGAAATATTACCAAAAAGGACTTAGTGCCTATAATGAAAAAGATATTTTTACCCAAAATGGTTCCGTGGTAAGACCAGATCGATTGGTCTTTAATGAAAATAAGGTGACCGTGATTGACTATAAAACAGGTGCTGAGAAAGAAGAAGATCAGGTTCAAATAAAAAGCTACGGTGCTCTTTTAGAAGAGATGGGATACGAGGTAGAAAATAAAATCTTAGTCTACGTAGACGGTGCGAATGTGCTGCCTATATTTGTATAAAATTAAAACAGCTGTCATGTATAAAGAGATAGGTTCATTCCTGGCAGAAGAGCTAGAACAAATAAAAAAAGATGGTTTATTTAAGAGTGAACGTGTCATAAGCGGGCCCCAAGGGGCAGATGTTGCGCTCACCAATGGGGCTCAGGTGATTAACCTTTGCTCTAATAACTACTTGGGGCTTTCTGCACACCCTGAAGTAATTAAAGCCGCCAAAGACACCTTGGATACTCATGGATTTGGAATGTCTTCTGTAAGATTTATTTGCGGCACCCAAGATATTCACAAAACATTAGAACAAAAGATAGCTTCCTTTTACCAAACGGAAGACACCATTTTATACGCTGCAGCATTTGATGCAAACGGGGGCTTATTTGAGCCATTATTTGGCCCAGAAGATGCTATTATTTCAGACGCTTTAAACCACGCCTCAATCATTGACGGAGTAAGGCTCTGTAAGGCCAAAAGATACCGCTATTCCAATAGTGATATGACTGACTTAGAAGCCCAATTAAAGCAAGCTCAAGAAGACGGTGCTAGGTTTAAAATTATCGTAACAGATGGGGTGTTTTCCATGGATGGCTTGGTCGCACCATTGGACCAAATTTGTGATTTAGCAGACCATTACAATGCACTGGTTATGGTAGATGAGTGTCATGCTGCTGGATTTTTAGGGGCTACCGGTAGGGGGTCTCTCGAAGCAAAAGGCGTGATGGGAAGGGTAGATATTATTACTGGAACCCTTGGAAAGGCCCTTGGTGGAGCCATGGGCGGATACACCACTGGTAAAAAAGAAATCATTGAAATGCTCCGTCAAAGATCAAGACCTTATTTATTTTCAAACTCTTTGGCCCCAGCTATTGTGGGGGCATCAATTAAAGTGTTTGATATTATTGAGAAAGACACTTCTTTCAGAGACCAACTAGAGGCCAATACCCATTATTTTAAAAAAGGAATTAAAGCCCTTGGTTTTGACATAGTAGATGGTGACTCCGCTATTGTTCCTATTATGCTTTACGACGCTCCTTTGGCTCAGAAAATGGCTTCAGAACTTTTAAAAGAAGGGGTTTATGTGATTGGATTCTTTTATCCTGTTGTTCCCAAAGGAAAAGCGAGGATCAGGGTGCAGCTCTCTGCAGCGCTCAGTCAATCAGACTTAGACCAGGCTCTTAAGGCCTTTGAGAAGGTGGGTAAACAGCTAGGAATCGTTTAAAGGTCATGAATTACCGTTAAACTGCAGCTATTGTGCCTGTTTAACCGTATTTTATATCTTAGCATATGAATCTAAAAAATAACCTTATGCGCAAAAATTTCATCTATCTCGTAATGGGTTTTTTGGGACTATTTTCCTTAAGTCTTCAAGCCCAAGACCAAAACAATCCTTTTAAAATTACTGTGGGAACCAATGCTATAGATGCATTTCCAACAAACGCGGTAAATCCATTCGAAACAGGAAGGCTATTCAAGGAATTTTTTAATGTGAAAGACCATTGGAATTTTATGGCTGCAGCTAACTTTGTATCTGGATCCATGTATTTGGAAAACGGATTTTCCGTTGGACTTAGGGGGTCCTTAAATAAAATAACTACCTTGGGTAATACCCCAGCCAATAAAATGTATTATGCCTTAGATGCTAGCGTGCAATATGCCTTTCTAGATAATACTAAAATAGAGCCTTTTGTATCTGCAGGCCTTGGTCATTATTGGATGGAAGAAAATTCTTCTGCAACGGCTAATGTTGGACTTGGATTAAATTACTGGTTCAATGACTTTATTGGATTAAGCTATGAAAGTATGTACAAGCACACAAAAAATATTTCAGGAGTGGCTCACATTCAACACAGTTTTGGTATTTCCATAAAAGGAGGTGGTTCTGACAGAGATAAGGACGGTGTTTATGACAACCAAGACGAATGTCCTGATGTTGCTGGCTTAGCTCAGTTTAATGGCTGTCCAGATAGCGATGGAGACGGTATTATCGATTCCAAAGACCAATGTCCAAATACCCCTGGACTGCCGGAGTTTAATGGCTGTGCAGACAGTGACGGAGACGGGGTGATAGATCCCATAGACCAATGTCCAAATACTCCGGGAATATTGGCTTTTAACGGTTGTCCTGACACCGATGGAGACGGTATAAAAGACGCCCAGGACAAATGTCCAGAAGTAGCAGGGCTTCCTGAAAACAATGGCTGTCCAGCGGTACAGAAGCAATTAGACGACTATTCAAAGACCATTTTGTTTGTCTTGGAAAAAGCAGAGATTTTAGAAGAATCTTATCCTGCCTTGAACAACATTCTAGAAATTGTCAAAGAATATCCTGAAGCAACATTTACCGTTTCTGGCCATGCAGACAGCAGAGGAACTAAAGCTTTTAATCAAAAGCTTTCCGAAGAAAGGGCTCAGTCTATTGTTGATTATATGGTCAATAAAGGCATTGCTGCCAATCGGTTTCAAGTGGTAGGCTACGGAGAAACAAAACCAATAGCCACTAACGTCAATAGGGCGGGAAGGAAGCTCAATAGAAGGGTAGAAGTTGTGGTAGACTAATTCATTGATAAATAAAGTTTTTAAAGAGCGCCGTTTTAACGGCGCTTTTTATATTTTTAAAAAAGCTAAGCCCTTGGTTCAATGATTCCTTTTCTAGCACAAATCACAGATAAAATAATTCAAGAAAACCCTGATTTTTCTAATACTATTTGGGTATTTCCTAGTAAAAGGGCAGGAGTATTTGCGGCAAACTACCTCAAAAAAAACAATTCAAAAACCATATTTGCCCCCGAATTTCTGAGTATAGAGGCATTTATTGGTAAACTTGCGATCATTGAACCGGCAAGTACTGAAACCGCCCTTTGCCTACTCTACGAAAGTTATTTAGAGACCGATATAAAAGAGAAAGAATCTTTTTCAAGCTTTATAGGTTGGGGCACTACCATACTTCAAGACTTTAACGAAATAGACCGCTACGGTGTAGTCGCTAAAAAACTATACACACACATCCAAAACCTACAAGAAGTGTCTCATTGGGCCCTTGAAGAAGACAAGACAGAGATGGTTCAAGCGTATTTAAAATTTTGGGAAATACTTCCAGAACTCTACGAGCGTTTTATTGAAAAAATGTTGGCCCAAGATATTGGGCACCAAGGCTTATTGTATAAAAAAGCAAAAGAAAATATTGCCCAATTTTTAAAAGATGCACCAAACACAAAGTTTTATTTCATTGGTTTTAATGCTTTAAACACCTCTGAATCTGACATTATACAATACATCTTATCCGAAAAGAGGGGGGCAATTTATTGGGACTTAGACCAGTACTTCTTAGAGAACCTCCTCCATGAGGCGGGTTATTTTATGAGGCAGCACTTGAAAAAATGGCCTTATTTTAAAGAAAATACCCCCGAAGGGATTTCTCATGAATACCTGTCAACAGAGAAGAAAATTACTATATACGGTGTGCCAAAAAGTGTGTCCCAAGCACAATTAATTGGAGAGATTTTAAACGATTTACCCCAAGAACAAGTGTTAAAAACAGCTATTGTTTTAGGAGATGAGGAACTATTAAACCCTGCCATTCACGCCATCCCTACTGGGCTAAAAGCCAATATTACCATGGGAGCACCTTTGTCTGGAGTTTCTATGGCCGCATTGGTAGCGCGCTTTTTTGATTTACACACCAGCAATCATTCTAAGGGTTGGCATATTCAACAAGTTCAGGATGTTTTGACCCATCCCTATATAAAGCCTTTAGTAGAAGCAAACCAATACAATGCTGTTAAAACATTTGTTCACCACTGCCAGAAACAAAATATTTCAAGCTTAAATACGGATTATATCAAGGCCTACTTTGAAAAAAGTGAGGTAGAAATAAGCCTCCTTTTTAAAGACAAAGCCCATGATCCTGTCGCTTTTGTTGCAAGGTTTAAAGCGCTACTTAATGTGCTGTTCAATTTCTCAGAAAAAAACAAACTACCTCAAATAAGCTCTGAAGTCTTGTATTTTAGAGAAATTTTTGAAGGTCTAAGTCTGCAGTTAACTGATTTCCCTTTCATTGACAACCTATCAGGGTTAAAGAAAATTTATCTAGAAACCATTTCTAAAAAAAGGCTCTCTTTTAGTGGAGACGCCTTAGAGGGCCTTCAATTAATGGGTATGTTGGAGAGTAGAAACCTGGATTTTGAAACGGTTATTATCTCTCATGTAAACGAAGGAATTCTTCCTGGAGGAAAATCTAGTAATTCATACATACCGCTTTCCTTAAAAAGGACCTTTGGATTGCCTAGTTTCAAAGAGAAAGATGCGGTGTATGCCTACCATTTTTACAGATTACTGCAAAGGGCAAAAAACGTCTACTTGCTTTACAACACGGCAACAGATGTATTGGAGGGAGGAGAGCCTAGTAGGTTCATACATCAATTAAAAACACAAGGAATAGACAAAGTTCAGGTGGTGCACCAATTGGCCATGCCTGTTTTAGATGCTGTTACGCCTACACTAATGGAGGTTGAAAAAGACCCAAGCGTTATTGAAAAATTACTAGAGAAAGCAAAAAGCGGCTTTTCCCCCTCGGCGTTAAATACTTATATAAGGAACCCCATAGATTTTTATAAACGATACATTTTAAAACTAAAAGATCCAGAAATTCTAGAAGAACTCATCGCCTACAACACCTTTGGAACTATTGTTCACGATAGTTTAGAAGCACTTTACACCCCTTGTATTGGTCAAATATTGACTGAAAACCACTTTAAGGAAATTAATACCCAACTACCCAATACCCTAGCCCATTTTTTTGAAAAACACCACAGCCCTACTCAATCACTGAAAGGGAAAAACCTCATCGCTTTTTCTGTACTGCTTCAATATCTCAAAGATTTCCTGGACTATGACCAAGAATGTGCTAAAAAAGAAGAAATCTATATTGAAAGTCTAGAGAAAGAATACCAAATGACCCTACAAATTCCAGGTGTTTCTCAAGGTGTTTTATTCAAAGGGAGTTTAGACCGGGTAGACAAAAGAAATGGAGTAACGCATATTATTGATTTTAAAACGGGTGCGGTGAAGTCCACTGAATTAAAACTCAAGGACTGGGACGGTTTAAAGGACAGCCCGGAGAAAGCGAAAATTTTTCAGCTACTTTCTTATGCTGCATTATATATGAATGAACACGGAAAAACACCTGTAAAAACAGGAATATATAGTTTTAAAAACAAACAAGATGGCTATATGTTTTTAGAAGACAGTCTTAAATCCTCAGACAAAAACATTGTAGATGAAGTTGCTTGCAGCGAATTTAAAGAAGTACTTATTGAGGTAGTCCAAGAGCTCTTTAATATAGAGAACTCTTTTGTGGAGAAGAAAGTTTAGGGTTTAAAAAAACCCTCACATTGCTGTGAAGGTCTGTTTTTTAAGGGCCAAAGCCGATGCTTTTTTAGTGGAGAATAGCGGATTCGAACCGCTGGCCTCTTGCCTGCCAGGCAAGCGCTCTAGCCAACTGAGCTAATCCCCCAAGGCGAAGCAAAGAAACTACTTTTTTTTATAATCTCAAACCTATAATTTGTGCAAAAAAATCAATCCTTTTTCACACTTAACACCAATACAGGAATAGAGACGTGAAATTCAGATTTGAGAATGGTGCTTTTTTCCAATAAATTGGAGAAAAAACCTCTTTTTCTTCTAAAAACACACAAAAGATCCGGTTTTTGGTCTCTAAAATGCTCTAAAACGCCCAGATAAGTTGTGGCATTTTGAGTCATATTTACCTGACTGCTCATGTCCATTAGAGCGGTGTTTATTTTTAAATCTGCGTCTGTATACCCAGGGGTTTTAACCAATAAAAGAGACACCTTTGATTGGTGATTTTTTTGAATATCCAAAAGAGGTGTTAAAATTCTATTTCTCTTTAGAATACCCGATTTAAAAGCAGTTAGTATGTTTTTAAACGGTTTAAATATTGCCTTTTTAGGTACAATCAAAGTAGGAATATTGGTGCGTTTAATAATACTTCCGGAGGTAGGGCCCAAATAGTAAATATCTTGTATATCATTGTTTCTAGGGGCCATGATGATTAGATCTATCCCCAGCTCTTTGTCAATTGCTTTAACGCCCTCAACCACACTTCCGTTGTATGTGACTATTTTAATCTCTAAACCTTTTGAGTCTACTTTGCTTATAACTTCCTGCAAATGTACTTTGTTTTGCTGGGCAACTTTTTCAGAAACATTCACCAGTGTTCCTGGAGCAGAAGGGGCATTAAATACCTCCATCACAAATATTTTAGATTGTAATGGGGTTGCAAAATCTACCGCATATTGGAGGGTTTCGTGAATGTCTGGACTACTTCCTATGGGAACAAGAATATGATTCATAAAGAGATGTTAGGTATATTTAGAATTAGGTATTAAACTACCATGAATATACTATAAATTTGTGATTAATAATATACCTATAAGATTTGACCCCCTAATATATGATTAGACCAGCAAAAGCAAAAGACCTGCCGTTCATTTTAGAAGTCACCCAATCATGCGCGAGACATATGACAGCAAATGGTATATTTCAATGGAACGAACAATACCCTAGTTTAGATGCATTTCAGAAAGATTTAGATCGCGAAGAATTATATGTTTTTGAACAAGAGGAAAAGGTGCTAGGAGCTATTGTCATAAGTGATCTTAAAGATCCTTTTTACGAAGCTATTCAATGGAAGTGCCCTACAGGGAAAAATATGTATATCCACAGGCTTTGTGTGCACCCAATTGCCCAAGGCAAAGGATACGCCAAAGCACTCATGGATTTTGCAGAAAATAAAGCGAAAAAAGAAGGCTTTCAATCAGTGCGTCTAGACACTTTTAGTTTAAATGAGAAAAATGTGGCTTTCTACACCAAGAGAGGCTATTCAAGGCTAGGAGATATTTATTTTCCTGTAAAGAGCAAAGCCCCTTTTCATTGTTTTGAGCTGCCCATTTCATGACATACAAAGTGACACATAATACAGAACCCCCCCTCAAAAGAATTCATCGCTTGGCCATTCCCGCAACTATTGCAGGTGTAGCAGAACCCTTTTTATCTTTAACAGATACCGCTATCGTGGGAAATATACCTATCCAAGGTGCTCAAGCATTGGCGGCTGCGGGAATAGTAGGTTCCTTTCTTTCTATGCTCGTTTGGGTTCTGGGGCAAACCCAAAGCGCTATTTCAGCATTGGTCTCTCAATACCTAGGAAAAGATAATTTAGACGGGGTTAAGGCCTTACCCATGCAAGCCATGTATGTTAATGTTTCCATCAGTCTTTTAGTGCTTGTTATTAGTATGATTTTTAAAACGGAGATATTTACACTATTGAATGCTTCCGGTCCTTTGCTTGAAATGTGTGAGCAATACTTTAGTATTAGAATCTGGGGATTTCCATTAACCCTTTTCACATTTGGTGTTTTTGGTGTCTTTAGAGGGTTACAAAACACTTTATGGCCTATGGCTGTAGCGCTAACAGGAGCCTTTTTAAATATTGGATTAGACTTTATTTTAGTTTACGGCATAGAGGGATTTATGGAGCCTATGTTTTTAGAAGGAGCTGCCTGGGCCAGTCTTATTGCACAAATAGTAATGGCTGTATTTGCCTTAAGCTTGCTTTTCCTAAAGACAGATTTCCCGCTCATTGTCAAAGGGCCTATTCATCCTGAATTAAAAAATATTATTGGTATGAGTGCCAATCTCTTTGTGCGCTCTTTGGCATTAAACACTGCACTTATTTTGTCCGTTAGAGAAGCTACTGCTATGGGTACTACTATTATTGGCGCCCACACCATATTGCTTAATCTTTGGTTATTTTCCGCCTTCTTTATAGAGGGATATGGCACCGCAGGAAATAGTATAGGGGGCAAATTATTAGGCGCCAAAAATTATACCCTGTTGTGGGAATTAGCAAAAAAAGTGGCCTTTTTTGGTTTTGTGATGGGGAGTATTTTATTGTTGTTTGGAACCTTATTTTACGATAATATAGGGGGGCTATTTTCCGAAAACAAAGCGACTTTATTAGCTTTTGAAGAGGTGTTTTTCATTTTGTTAATTTGCTTACCTACCAATGGTATTGCGTTTGTTTTAGACGGTATGTTTAAGGGCTTGGGAGAGATGAGGTTCTTGAGAAATGTACTCTTACTCACTTCTTTTGGCGTCTTTGTGCCTTTGGTTTTCTGGAGCAATAAAATGAATTGGGGGCTAAAGGGAATATGGGTGGCTTTTGGTTGTTGGATGGTGGCAAGAGGGGTTGCCTTAATCTGGAAATTCCGAAGAAAATTTTTACCCCTAAAACAAAACACCTACATTTAAAAATAATTATGAAAGGGACCGTTCACACTCAAATAGAAAATGCCATTGCCACCATAACTTTCGAGCATCCAGCAAGTAATTCCTGCGATCCGGAAATGTTAGTGGAAATGGCAGACAGCATAAAAAACCTTACAAAGCATTCCGCGGTTAAGCTAATATTACTGCAGTCTGGAGGAGAAAAAGCTTTTTGTGCAGGTGCATCTATAACCCATTTATCTGAGTTAAAAGACCTGAAAACTGCCACGGAATTTTTCAAAGGATTTGGCCGTTTAATACTCGAAATGAAGGTGTCTCCTAAAATAATCGTAACCAAAGTTCAAGGAAAAGCCGTTGGAGGAGGTCTTGGAATTATTGCTGCTAGTGACTATGTGATTGCTGGTCCCAATAGCGAAATAAGACTTTCGGAATTATTTATTGGGATTGGACCTTTGGTGATTGCTCCAGCGGTCATTCGAAAAATTGGGGTGAGTAATTTCACTAATTTAAGTCTTGAACCAACCCAATGGAAGCGGGCACAATGGGGAAAAGAAAGCGGTTTATTTAACAAGCTTGTGCAAAATCATGAAAACTTAAATACAGAGACAAATACATGGGTTTTAGCCCTAACCCAATACAGTAAAGAAGCCCTGTATCAAATAAAAAAAACGGCTTGGCAAGGCACCGATCATTGGAGTGAATTATTAGACGCCAATGCTGCAGAAACAGCTGCACTCGCTTTAACAGAAGAAGCGCAGGCTGCATTTAAAACATTTATAAAATAATGCCATGAATCAAAACTTTCTATTCGCGGTGCTGGCTTTAGTGGTAGGCGTGATATATTTTTTTAATAAATTCAGGAATAACAAAAAGTTTAAGCGAAAATAATTAACTCGTTTTCAGCCATCCGGTAATACTAAGCCTATCTCTGTTTGCTTTTAATACTTCGTGAGGAATTTTTTGGCTTTCAAAAATAACCATTCTACCTCCTACAGGCGGCACTAGTACGGTTTGCTCCTCACCGGCACCCTTTATATAAAGGGCTAGCGCGCCACCGTCTGTTTCCGTCCAGTCTTCTGGATTTAAATAAAATGCAATAGAAAGTTTTCTTTTGTGATCATTTTGAAAGCTGTCTAAATGCCTTTTATATCCAGTGCCGGGGGGGTACAGTGCATAATGGAATTCTGTCTGAAGTATACCTAGAAAACAGGTCCTATTCAAATAGGCCACCAAATCATTTAATCTTTTAAAGAACAAATTCTCTACATGGGTCTGAATCCTTTCATCTATCCATAAAATATAGTCCCCTCGTATAGCTGCCGCTATGACTTCATTGGTTTTACTTCCAATAGCGGCTTTTTTAAAGCGATCCTCCTCAAAGTGTGCCAAGAGAGAATGCCTCAATAAAGAAACCGTTTTAGGGTCTATAAAATGATCCACAATACTATAGTCTTGGGTCATTAAATCTGAAATAATGGTTTCGAACAAAGGGTCTAATTCGAAATCCATTTCGCGGTACAATTCAGCCACTTACAATATTTAAAAGAACGGATAAATGTAATTCAATTAAGCGTTGGTTTTGCAAAAAGAATACCTTTGTAACTTAAACTTTTCTCATGAGCAAAATTAGAATTACCAAACAGTTTAGTTTTGAAACTGGCCACGCCTTATTTGGCTACGACGGAAAATGCAGAAATGTTCATGGCCACAGCTATAAACTGTCTGTGACAGTCATTGGAAGTCCTATAGAAGAAAAAGGCGCTGTAAAACTCGGAATGGTGATTGACTTTTCTGACCTGAAAAAAATTGTCAAAGAAGAAGTAGTAGATGTATTTGACCACGCCACAGTATTTAACAAAAACACGCCTCATATTGAGTTAGCAAAAGAATTAACAAACAGAGGGCACGCTGTTATTTTGGCAGACTACCAGCCAACCTCAGAAAACATGGTGCTGGATTTTGCAGATAAAATTAAAGCTAGGTTGCCAAAAAATATTGCTTTGTTCTCTTTGAAACTTCAAGAGACAGACAGTTCCTTTGCAGAATGGTTTGCCTCAGATAACTAGCTGTTTACTATCTTTAGGCTTTATGATACAAGAAATATCCCTTACAGAAGGCAAAAAAATTTATTTTGCCAGTGACAATCACCTTGGAGCACCAAGTGCAGCGGAAAGTTTGCCTAGGGAAAAGAAGTTTGTTTCTTGGCTAGATACTATTAAAGACTCTGCTGCTGCCATTTTTCTTTTAGGAGATCTTTTTGATTTTTGGTTTGAATACAAGACTGTTGTTCCCAAAGGGTTTACCCGGACATTTGGAAAACTAGCAGAACTTTCAGACGCTGGAATCCCTATATATTACTTTGTGGGAAATCATGATTTATGGATGCATGGGTACTTTGAAGATGAATTAGGCATTCAAGTATTCCACAAACCCCAAGAGTTTATGATTGATCATAAAACTTTTTTAATTGGTCATGGAGATGGTTTGGGGCCTGGAGACAAGGGTTTCAAAAGAATGAAAAAAGTATTTACCCATCCGTTGGCTAAATGGTTTTTCAAATGGCTTCATCCAGATATTGGTGTTTCTTTAGGTCACTACCTCTCGGTTAAAAATAAGCTCATCTCTGGAGAAGAAGACGTGGTTTTTCTCGGAGAAGAAGGCGAGTGGCTGGTACAGTATGCCAAAAGAAAACTTACACAAAAACACTACGACTATTTTGTTTTTGGGCACAGGCATTTACCCTTAGAGATCACTGTTGCAGAAAATGCAACCTACATAAATACCGGAGATTGGATCTCCCACTACACCTATGGAGTTTATGACGGAACCTCTTTGACGCTCCAAACTGCCCTATAAAGAGGTACTAGCCTTGGTGAGGTTTAATGTCCAATAATTGTAATTGAATGGTAGTTTGCCCTTGCCAAAAATTTTCAGATATATTGAAGACAATATCAACCTTTTTTTGGTGGGTGAGCAGGGCTAAGGCATCGGCCTTTTTAAAGGCCACAAAATTAATTTTTACCCCTCCATCTTGGGTAAGTGTTCCCTTGAGATGGGTCTGATCTGCCCCAATTACTTTTGCATAGCCTGTGTCATAAACGCCTGTGGCTTTAAATACCGGAATGGGATTTTCAGGACCAAAAGGAGCCATTTGCTTTAAGATTCTAATAAATTTAGGGCTAATCTCTGAAAAGGACAGCGGGCTATCTATACTAATTTGAGGAATTTTTAAATCAGGGTCTAAAGTACTGGACACGTAGCTTTCAAAGGCATTTTTAAAATCCTCGTATTTTTCTGGAGCTAAAGTTAGGCCAGCAGCGTACATATGTCCCCCAAATTGAATGAGGTGTTCACTGCAGGCTTCAATGGCTTTATATACATCGTATCCTTTAATAGATCTTGCTGAACCCGCCAATACATAACCACTTTTGGTAAAAACAAGGGTGGGTCTATAATGGGTTTCAATGAGCCTAGAGGCTACAATTCCTATCACACCTTTGTGCCAATCTGGCTGGTAAACTACCGTGCTAGCATTGGTGGTTTCCAAATCTCCATCAATCTGTTTCAAAGCGTTTTCTGTGATATGCTGATCTAAACTTCTTCTCTCTGTGTTATTGTCCTCAATAGCTGCGGCCATTTGCTTGGCTTGTGCCATGTCTTTTGTTTGTAATAAGGCAACAGCATGTGCACCGTGAACCATCCTGCCTGCAGCATTTATTCTTGGAGAGACCGTAAAATTAAGGTCGGTGAGGGTCACTACAGGTTTATTAAATGTCTCTAAAAAGGCTTTAAATCCTGGTCTTGGATGGCTGTTAATCTGCGCTAAACCTAAATAGGCTAAGGTTCGGTTTTCTCCATTTAGAGGCACAATATCTGCTCCAATGGCAGTAGCTACTAGGTCTAAATAAGGATAAACTACTTCCTCTGGAGCTTCCAAAGCCATGGAAATGGCTTGTATAAGTTTAAAACCTATGCCGCAGCCACAAAGCTCTTTATAGGGATAATTACAATCTGATCTTTTGGGGTCTAACACGGCTACAGCATCTGGCAGAATAGCGCCAGGCGTGTGATGGTCACAAATAATAAAATCGATTCCTTTTTCTTTTGCGTAAGCTACTTTATCTATGGCTTTTACTCCGCAGTCTAATGCAATAATAAGCCCTATGTCGTTTTCACTTGCGAAATCTATGCCTTGATAAGATACGCCATAACCCTCGCTGTAACGATCTGGTATATATGTGGCTACTTTATGGTAGTACTGTTGTAAAAAATCGGCTACTAATGCTACTGCTGTAGTACCATCTACGTCGTAATCTCCATAGACTAAAATAGCCTCTTCACGTTCCATGGCAAGTATGATTCTAGCAACAGCTAGTTCCATATCCTTCATGAGATTGGGGGGATGGAGCTGAGACATTTTGGGTCTAAAAAAAGTTTTAGCAGCATTGAAATCTGACACGCCTCTTTGAATTAAAAGACGGGACAATACGTTAGAAATACCAAGCGATTCACTTAGCGCCTTTATTTTTTCAGGGGCCCTAGGGGGTATTTCGATCCAATTCATAATGATATTAAGGCAGGGTTACACGACAGAGCTTTAAAACTACAACAAGTACATTTTAGGTAAGTCTATATAAAAAAGTGATTATTCGTGATGAAAAACAGTCTTTACCTCTAATTTGGCAAACTGTCTAAACATTTCCATAACACCACAGTAACGCTCCACCGAAAGGTCTACTGTTTTTTGAAGTTTGTCTTCTACCAAATTCGGGCCAAAAAAATGATACGAAATAGTTACGGCGTCATAGAATTTGGGGTGCTCTTCTGTTAAATTGGCTTCTGTTTGAATCTCAAAAGCACGTACCTCTAATTTCATTTTTTTCATTAATGACGCCACGTCCAATCCAGAACAACCAGCCAGTGAAGTGAGCATGAGTGCTTTGGGTCTATGTCCGGAGTTCTCACCGCCATTTTCAGCATCTACATCTATTCTTAAAGTATGTCCAGAGGGGTTGTCGCTTTCAAAAGCCATCCCTCCAAGCCACTTTGTGGTCACAAGGTTTTTCATTATTTACGATTTTTATAAAGTCTTAAAAGTACAAAAACCCCAGCGTTTTTAAACCTTAAAAAGGCTTTCGAAAAGAAATATGGTGATCATTCCCCAAAAAGTTCCCGTTGCCATGCTTAAAATGGCTAAAACAATGGCGTGGGGCATCCATTTTTTTTCATAAGCAGCGGTCACAGCTGGTGCTGTAGCAATTCCGCCAACATTAGCCATACTTGCAATAGGCACCCAAGCCAAATGAACATTAAGAAACTTTGCAGCCAATACCATTCCTATAAAATGAACGAAAATCCAAAAAACCAAAAAGCCTATAAATTCTATAGGCATTGACAAAGCGGTAAACTGTAATTTAAGTCCTAATATGGCCATGACTACTATGATTAAAACACCTCCAAATTTAAGGGCAAATTGGTAATTCCATCGCGGTATAAAATTGCTCACCAACAAACCTATTATTGATAAGGCAATCACTTTAATCACAAAAATAGTCAACAAGATTTCTACAAGAAAAACCCCTAAAACGAGTAGGGCAAGTACCCTGTACCAGGGTAGGCTTTTTTGCTTCTCCTCAGAGATGGGCAAAGGAATAGTCTTATCTGAAATGTTGAAAAAAGCATTTAATTTCTGACTCTTTTTAATGATTTGAAACATAAATATGGTCCAAATATTAACCAAAACTGTGTCTACAACTAATACTTGTAAAAAAAGACTCTCCGAGGTTTTTGCCAATTCCTTTAAGACCAATTGACTGGTACTCCCTCCTATCCAACTGCCTACAATGGGGGGAATACCTTTCCAATAACCAGCTTGAATCCATTGGTTTTGCACCAGATCAGAATCCAAAAAAGTCCAAGCAAAAACCACAGGGAACAATGCAATAATCGCAGAACCAACCACAAATAAAACAACAGGTTTAAAGCCAATAACTTTTAGTTGAGAAAAAGAAAGACTGCTCATCACTGCGACAATAGCCATGGGAATAACCCATGTTTTACTAAAGCTATGAATGGAGTCTGTACTGTAATCTACAGAGAAAAAATACGAAATTAAAGCCGGTATTACGTAAGCCAAAAGCACTGCTGGAATCCAATCAAATACTACTGCAAGTACTTTGTTTTTGGATTTGTCTAAAAAATAAACTGCGACAATAGTGAACAGAGAAATAACCCAAGCAGTACTCACTTTTTAGGTGCTTTTACATTTGGCTTTCCTCCTACTACTATCACAATTTCACCTTTTGCGGGCTGGGCGGTATAATGGTCTAATACTTCTTGTACAGTGCCACGAATAGTCTCTTCAAATAGCTTGGTGATTTCTCTAGACACACTCAAAGGTCTCTCTGGACCAAAATAAGTGCAAAAATCTTGTAAGGTTCTCAGTAATTTATGCGGAGATTCATAAAAAATAATCGTTCGGGGCTCCTCTTGAAGAAAAGTCAAACGAGTTTGTCTTCCCTTTTTAACCGGTAAAAAGCCCTCAAAGATAAACTTATCGTTGGGCAAACCACTATTGACAAGTGCAGGAACAAAGGCTGTAGCTCCGGGCAAACAATCAATGGAAACCCCCGCTTCTATACACGCCCTAGAAAGTAAGAATCCTGGGTCAGAAATGGCTGGCGTTCCCGCGTCTGAAATAAGCGCCATTGGTTCCCCAGCTTTTATTCTGTTCACCAATACAGCCACAGTCTTGTGTTCATTGTGCATGTGGTGGGAAAACATTGGCGTCTCAATCTCAAAATGTTTGAGCAGCTTTCCGCTTGTCCTGGTATCTTCTGCTAAAATAAGTGACACCTCTTTTAAAACCCTTATAGCTCTAATAGTCATGTCTTCTAGATTGCCAATAGGCGTTGGAACTAAATACAGTTTAGACATAAGGTATTTCTAGTCAATATAATTAATGGTATTTCTGAGTGATGAGTTCAATAAACCTTTTTTCATAAGCCTCTTTACCCTTCCAATCGTTGTACTCTGGCTTTACTAAATGGCCAATAAAAGACATTGCGCGCTCCTTTGAATCTATGGTGTTCAGTTGAGAAACCACTCTTTTAAAACTGTCTTCTTCCCCGTTAAACAACTCTTTTACAAAGGCAATCTGGTCATTTAAACCAAAGGAGATTTGCTGTCCATAACGGCCATTTAAAGTAGTTGCAGTATTTATCCTGCCAGCAGAAGGGTCTTGTGTGTTCGTGTGGAGCTCTTGTGGAGGTTCAGAATCAGATTCTGTTGGGAGGTTTTCTTTTTTTGGCATATGAGAAACCATGTCAATAATCGTATCCATGCCTGGGGTCATAATATCTGATTCGTGTGGATTGGACTCTGGAATTTCTGCTCCAGGAGACAACGCCTCGTGGGCCATTTCTTGAAACTTCTGTGCTATTTGATTTTCCTCTGTGTCTAAATGAGGGTCTCCTAAATTTTGTGATATAAATTTCAACACCGCAAGCTTTTCATAGAGTGTCTTGGCGGTCTCATAGAGGGGCGCCAATTCACTGCTGTGATTGGCGTCTAAGATATGTTTTGCCAAGCGCTGAAGTTCTTGATGAAGCTTTTCTTTCATAGTAAAGCTAATATCGGGTTTTTTAGATAAAAACCCATTTGCTTTGCTCCTAATTTTATATTTTTATAGCCCAAGGCCGATGCCTTGATGCGTCTACTAAATAAAATAATATGTTTCTAGAAAATACCGTAAATCATGAAGAGCCTTTTGGATGGATAGAAGTGATTTGTGGTTCCATGTTTTCTGGAAAAACAGAGGAGCTTATTAGGCGTTTAAAAAGAGCCCAATTTGCCAAACAACGCATAGAGATATTTAAACCTCAAATAGACACCCGCTACCACGATGAAATGGTAGTGTCTCATGACGAAAATCAAATTAGGTCTACCCCTGTTCCAGCAGCAGCAAATATTAGAATCCTTGCGGACCAATGTGATGTTGTTGGTATAGATGAAGCGCAATTTTTTGATACTGAAATTATACACGTGTGCAACGATCTTGCCAATAAGGGAAAACGCGTTATTGTCGCTGGTTTAGACATGGATTTCAAAGGCAATCCTTTTGGGCCAATGCCGGCCCTAATGGCTACCGCAGAATATGTCACGAAGGTTCATGCAGTGTGTACTAGAACAGGAAACTTAGCCAATTACAGTTTTAGAAAATCTTCCAATGAAAACCTTGTTTTGCTGGGAGAAACAGCAGAATACGAGCCTTTAAGCAGGGCTGCATATTTTAAAGCCATGCTCAAAGAGAAAGTAAAAGGCTTAGAGGTAAATGACGTAATTGCCTTGACCGATCCTTTAAAAAATTCGGAGAATTCAAATTCAATTCCGACTTCTAGCCCAAAGCAATCCAACTAATTATTTCCTAAATGGGACCTTCAATTTTAGAAATTGACCTTGCCGCTTTGGCCCATAACTATCACTATTTGAGGTCTAAAATAGCCTCAGAAACAATGCTATTAGGGGTGGTAAAAGCCAATGGATATGGGTCTGAATCGGTAGCGATAGCAAGAAAACTTGCTGCTTTAGGGGTGGATTATCTCGGTGTAGCTTATACGCATGAAGGGGTTGCATTAAGGTTAGGGGGTATAAAAACACCTATTTTAGTACTTCACCCTCAACCAGAAGAATTTAGTGATATTGTTAAACACTGTTTAGAGCCAAGCATTTACTCTATAAGAACTTTGGAGGCTTTCATTAAAGCTGCTCCATGGGAAGGTCATTATCCCATTCACCTTAAATTAAATACAGGCCTAAATCGTTTGGGTCTTTCTCTGGGCAAATTAGCGATTTCCTGTGAAATTCTTTTAAATCAGTCCAACGTTAAAGTAAAAGCTATTATGTCTCATTTAGCGGCTACAGATGACCTTAAAGAAAAGGCTTTTACTAGGTTACAAATCCAACGATTTAAAGAGGGAGCCGCATTTATTGAAAAGCATATAGGGCCTGTCGCTTTGAAACACCTCAGCAATAGTTCAGGAATTTTAAATTTTCCAGAGGCAGCATTCAATATGGTCAGAAGTGGTATAGCCCTTTATGGCTATGGAAATCATTCCAAAATAGATTCACTTTTAAAGCCTGTAGCTACCTTAACCACTAAAATTTCTCAAATTCACTCCATTGAAAAAGGAGATTGGGTAGGGTACAATAAAGGTTTTGTTGCGGCTAAAAAAATGCGCGTAGCCACTTTAACCATTGGCCATGCAGACGGTATTTCAAGGGTTTATGGCCAAGGTAAAGGGGTGGTTTTTGTAAGTGGAAATCCTTGTCCAATTATAGGAAATGTGTGTATGGATATGCTGATGATAGACCTAGGAAACCATGTGGCTAAGGAAGGAGACAAGGTAGTGATCTTTGGAAAAGGCGCTTCTGCAGAAACTTTTGCTAGCGAAGGTAAAACCATTTCATACGAACTATTAACAGGGATTGGTGCAAGAGTAAATAGAGTGATTGTCGGTTGAAACAAGCTTTTTAAAGAATGACTATCGCGTATGGGTCAATAGTATCATTAACTTATTCATTGTGGGTATGATGATGTTTATTACAGTGAAGGCCTATCAAAAAATGAAACCTGCGCCACCAAAATCAAGTCCGAAAAAGGGGCCTAACTCAGAGGAAATTTTGCTAGAATTAGGAGAACTGTTAAAGACACTGCTATAAAATGTTGCAAAAATAACTTTTTGTTAAATTTTTATAACAATTTAAAAAGTTTTAGAGCGGAACCCCTAAGAATGATTACTTTTGTCTATTAAAAATTTAAAAAAATGAAAGTAGCTGTTGTAGGCGCTACCGGAATGGTAGGTGAAGTCATGTTAAAAGTTTTGGCAGAACGTAATTTTCCAATTAGTGAATTGCTTCTTGTAGCCTCTGAGCGATCAGTGGGTAAAACCATGGAATACGGTGGTAAAACCCATACAGTAATTGGTTTACAAACTGCAGTAGACGCAAAACCTCATATTGCTATATTTTCTGCAGGAGGAGACACTTCTTTGGAATGGGCACCAAAATTTGCCGCTGCTGGGACTACAGTAATTGATAATTCTTCTGCGTGGAGAATGCACCCAGATCACAAATTAATCGTCCCTGAAATTAACGCCAACACTCTTACAAAAGAAGATAAAATTATAGCCAACCCCAATTGTTCTACCATTCAAATGGTTTTGGTTTTAGCTCCTCTGCACCAAGCTTACAAAATGAAACGCGTGGTGGTGTCTACCTATCAATCTGTTTCAGGAACTGGAGTAAAGGCGGTGGAACAAATGGAAAATGAGACAAAGGGCATTCAAGGAGAAATGGCTTATCACTACCCTATACACAGAAATGCTATTCCCCATTGCGATGTGTTTTTAGAAAACGGATACACTAAAGAAGAGATGAAATTGGCCAATGAGCCTAAAAAAATATTGGGGGATCACTCTTTCCATATTACAGCCACCGCAGTGAGAATACCGACCGCTGGGGGTCATTCTGAATCTGTCAATGTGAGCTTTGAAAAAGACTTTGACCTCTCTGAAGTAAGATCAATTCTCCATGAAACACCAGGGGTAGTAGTTCAAGACAATACCGACACAAATACCTATCCAATGCCAGCCTATGCACATGACAAAGACGACGTTTTTGTAGGGCGAATTAGAAGAGATGAAAGTGCAGAAAACACCTTAAATATGTGGATTGTAGCAGACAACCTCAGAAAAGGAGCTGCCACCAATGCCATTCAAATTGGAGAATACTTAATTGCAAATGGATTGGTGTAACTTTACGGTATGCTTGTACTGGAAAACATCCATTTTAAATACAAAGAACCCCTTCTTCAAAATATACACTTACGTCTAGCTCCTGGAAAGCTTATGGCTTTAACAGGCGCTAGCGGGAGTGGAAAAAGCACCTTGTTAAAACTAATTTACGGGAGTTTAGCCCCTGAAAAAGGCCAAATACATTGGAAAAAGGAAGCTTTATTAGGGCCTGAATACAACCTACTCCCAGGGCCCCCCTTTTTGAGGTATCTGGCCCAGGATTTTGATCTCATGCCATATACTTCTGTCGCTGAAAATATTAGCCAAAATTTATCTGTTTTTGAGCCAGAGCATATGGAAAAACGTACCGCTGAGCTTTTAGAGCTCATAGATATGGAGTCTTTTGCCAAAACCCAAGTTAAAAATTTATCAGGCGGACAACAACAGCGCGTAGCTTTGGCAAAGGTTTTGGCAAAAGCACCAGAATTAATTCTCTTAGATGAGCCCTTTAGTCATATAGACCCTCCTTTAAAACTTATATTGAGAACAAAGCTATTCAACTACCTAGAACAACATAAAATTGCCTGTATATTAGCCTCTCACCATCCCGAGGATTATATGGGTCATGCCCACGAAATGGTCTGTATGGAAAAAGGCGAAATTATCGCTTCTGGTACGCCAGAGTCCTTGTATCAAAACCCGCCCAACAAAAAGGTAGCTGAGCTTTTTGGCGTCTTAAATATTATAGATAAAGCCACTGTTTTGTCGCTGTATCCATCGCTTAAAATAAACGAAGGACAGGAAATTGTAGTTTGGCCACATGAATGGTCCTATAACGCACAAACTGGCATAAAAGTCAGTGTTGAAAAGAGTCTTTTTGTTGGAAATGGCTATCTCATAGTCTTTAAATCAATAGAGAGTAAGCGCTTTTATATGCATTCAAAAACGGCCCTTTTAGAAAATGAAAAAAAGCGTATTCAAGTGACCATAGACCTTTGTGAACAGCGTTTAAATTCATTAGAAGTGTAGCTCCGCCAATTCACTCCCTATTTTTGACCCTAAAGCCACGCCCATTCCTCCCAAACGAACCCCACAGTACACGTTGGGCTGAACACATTTTAAGAGGGGTTCTTTACCATCTCCAACACCCATAATTCCAGACCACCTGCGATCAATTTCATAAGAAACCCCTGGAAGGATCGTTTCTTTAAGTAAGCGATCAAGTGCGTCTTGAATAAGCGACGTTTGAGAAAAATCAGTAGTTTCTTCCTCTTTGAAGGCCAAGTTTCGCCCTCCTCCTAGCAGTATTCTTTGGTCTATATTTCTAAAATAATAGTAACCCATATCCAAATGAAAAGTCCCTTTTATGTGGAGATTTTCTATGGGCTTTGTAATAAGAACCTGAGCCCGTGCAGGCCTTACATCTTCTATTTGAAGCGATTTAGAAAAACCGTTGGTAGCTATAAATAAAGCCCCTGCCTTACACTCAAAAAAATTAGTTTTCAGGTGAACCGATCCATTAGAACTAGAAAAATCAGTGAGTTCAGTCCCATAAAAAACATGAATGTCTTGGGCTTGCACTGAACGGATCAGTTGCTTCATCATGAGGCCGGTATCTATCTGCCCCTCATAAGCGCTGCTAATATAATTTTCTTTTACCCCTTCAAAATTAAACGTATTAGACGCAGTGTAAAACGAATCCGACTTAAAAACCGGCTGTAGCAATGAATTCACTGCAGTTAATTGGTCTAAACATGTCTCGTAAAGGGCTGTTTGGGCTGCTAAAAAAACTTCATGCCCTCCGTGGTTCTCATATCCTATTGGAGCGTCCCCCAGTCTACTTCTGAGTAATTGAACTCCCTCATACCTTCTTTGAACAATATTTAAAACGCTTTGTTCACCCTGGCGGTCTATGTCGGACAAAATTTCAGAAATACTACCAAAGCAAGTAAATCCTGCATTTTTAGTACTTGCCCCATGAGGCAAAATGCCTTTTTCAAAGACTACAATTGTAGATTTAGGATATTTTTCTCTTAAAGAAAGGGCACAGCTTAAACCGACTATACCACTTCCAATTACAGCATAATCTATATTTGACAACCAGTGTTTGTGCTCCCAGTAACTCAGTGCGTCCATGCTTAAAAATACTACATTTTCCAATACTTTTTGGACACATTTAAATCAAAAAATCACCCCTAAAAAACAAACGCTTCTCGGGGGTGATTTATACTTAAGTATCTGTTGGGTTAAAATCACCCAGGCTCTTTGACTATTTAATCAATGGAATCCATCACAAAATCTTCCATGAATTTAGTAGTGTAATTGCCCGCCAAATAATCCGGATGATCCATAAGTTGTCTGTGGAATGGAATAGTTGTCTTAACGCCTTCAATCACGAATTCGTCTAAAGCCCTTTTCATTTTGTTAATAGCCTCTTCCCTAGTTTGTGCCGTTGTAATTAACTTGGCAATCATAGAGTCATAATTTGGAGGAATCACATAGCCGCTATACACATGGGTGTCTAATCTAATCCCGTGCCCCCCTGGTGTGTGGAGGGTAGTGATTTTTCCCGGACTCGGTCTAAAGCCATTATACGGGTCTTCAGCATTAATCCTACATTCTATGGCGTGTAGTTTTGGGTAGTAATTTTTTCCAGATATTGGCACCCCTGCAGCCACTAATATTTGCTCTCTAATCAAATCGTAATCTACTACTTGTTCTGTAATAGGGTGCTCAACCTGAATTCTAGTATTCATTTCCATGAAGTAAAACTTCCTGTGTTTGTCTACCAAAAACTCTATGGTTCCAGCGCCTTCGTATTTAATATATTCTGCTGCTTTTACCGCAGCATTCCCCATTTCTTCTCTCAATTTATCAGTCATAAATGGAGAAGGGGTTTCCTCTGTTAGTTTTTGGTGTCTGCGTTGCACCGAACAATCTCTTTCAGACAAGTGACATGCTTTTCCAAACTGATCTCCAACTACCTGAATCTCAATGTGTCTAGGCTCTTCTATCAGTTTTTCCATATACATCCCTCCATTACCAAAAGCTGCTGTAGCTTCTTTTACAGCGCTTTCGAATAATTTTACCATGTCTTCTTCTTTCCAAACGGCGCGCATTCCCTTTCCTCCTCCACCAGCAGTGGCTTTAATCATAACAGGATAACCCACTTTTCTTGCTGTGGCAATGGCGTCCTTAACATCCGTTAAAATACCCGCAGAACCAGGGACACAGGGCACTCCTGCTTTTTTCATGGTTTCTTTAGCAGTGGCTTTGTCGCCCATTTTATCTATTTGATCTCCCGATGCGCCAATAAATTTAATACCATGCTCAGCGCAAATTCTTGAAAACTTTGCGTTTTCAGACAAAAACCCATAACCAGGGTGAATGGCGTCTGCATTGGTAATTTCGGCCGCAGCAATAATATTTGGAATTTTCAAATAAGACTCGCTGCTCGGTGCAGGTCCTATACAAACCGCCTCGTCTGCGAATCTCACATGAAGACTTTCCTCGTCTGCCTTGGAATATACCGCAACAGTCTTAATTCCCATTTCTTTACAGGTCCTGATAATCCTTAAGGCTATCTCTCCCCTGTTTGCAATTAATATCTTCTTAAACATAGTAGCGCTATTTATAATACATGAAATATGTTAGCCTTTAAAGGCAAATTAAGAAGGATCTACTACGAAAAGTGGCTGATCAAATTCTACTGGGGAAGAGTCGTCTACCAAAATCTTAACAATCTTACCCGACACTTCTGACTCAATGTCGTTAAATAATTTCATGGCTTCAATCACACAAAGCACATCTCCTTTTCCTATCTCACTTCCCACCTCAACAAAATTGGGTTTGTCTGGAGAAGGCTTTCTGTAAAAAGTTCCAATAATGGGCGATTTTATTGTAATCAAATGGTCTTCGTTAGCTGGGGCAGCTTTTGTGGCTGGCGCCGATGCCTCAACTGCTGCTGCCACAGGAGCCGTAGCCATTGGCATTTGTTGCATGTACACGGGCTCAGAAACAGCCGTTCCTAAAGGACCTGTTCTGATAGTGATTTTTATTTCTTCTGTCTCTAATTTAACTTCACTGGCTCCTGATTTAGCCACAAATTTAATGAGGTTCTGAATTTCTTTAATATCCATTTTAATAAGGTTTAGTTGCGTTAAAGTGTTAGTTGTCGTAGGCCCATGTCAAATATATAGAACCCCACGTAAAGCCTCCACCAAAAGCGGCAAAGACCAGTTTATCTCCTTTTTTTAATTGATTTTCGTAATCTGCCAATAACAGTGGTAAAGTAGCAGAAGTAGTATTCCCGTATTTGGCAATATTGTTCATTACCTTTGAAGAATCTAACTCCATTCTTTTAGCTGTAGCGTCAATAATTCTGTTGTTAGCCTGATGCGGCACCAACCAATCTACTTGATCTTTTGTGAGTGTGTTGCGCTCCATTATTTTAGCTGCAGCGTCTGCCATATTAGAAACGGCAAACTTAAATACAGTTTTCCCGTCTTGGTAAACATGGTGTTGCTTGTTTTGAACCGTCTCAATGGAGGCGGGCAACAACGAACCACCTGCTTCCATTTTTAGAAAGTTCCTTCCTATTCCGTCGGACCTTAGGTATTCATCTTGTAATCCGTAACCTTCGTTGTTGGGCTCAAAAAGAGCCGCTCCTGCACCATCTCCAAAGATAATACAAGTAGCCCTGTCCGTGTAGTCAATTATAGAAGACATTTTATCTGCGCCAATCAAAAGTACTTTCTTATACCTCCCTGCCTCAATATATGCTGCAGCTGTAGACATTCCATACAAGAAACTTGAACAAGCGGCCTGTAAATCATAAGAAAAAGCATTAATAGCGCCTATTTCTGAAGCCACATAGGCGGCAGTAGAAGCTACTAAAAGGTCTGGAGTAGCTGTAGCTACAAGCACTAAATCTACGGTATGAGGATCTAATTGTTTCTTTTCAATAAGGTCTTTGGCTGCCTGAATAGCCAGATAAGAGGTTCCTTTATCTTTGTCTTTTAAAATTCTACGCTCTTTAATACCTGTTCTAGTGGTAATCCATTCATCGTTGGTCTCCACCATGGTCTCTAAAAGTGCGTTTGTTAACACAAAGTCTGGAACGTAAGATCCCACAGCTGAAATGGCTGCATGTAATTTTGTCATTCGAATTGGTTTGTTTTTAAGCGAAATCTGCTGAAAAATGATTCAAAATTCGTGAAAATTAATCATTTTACATCACTTTTTAGTGTTTTTTACAATATTTAAAGGGTTTTAAGCGATTTTTATATCATCTCAATTCCTATTTAAAAAAACAATCTTTGATTATATAACCTAAAGTTTATGTCATAAAAAAACTCCCACTTAAAAAAGAGGGAGTTATTTGAACCTAAAAACGTTTACTTAGGCAGTAGCTACCTCAGTGTTGTCTATAAGCACTTGACCTCTGTAGTATAATTTACCTTCGTGCCAGTGTGCTCTATGATACAGGTGCATTTCACCCGTTGTTGGATCTTTAGCAATAGTAGGGGCTACTGCTTTGTAATGTGTTCTTCTTTTGTCTCTCCTTGTTTTGGAAATTTTTCTCTTTGGATGTGCCATAACAATTCCTATTTATCCGTTAATAACTTTTTTAGAGCGTCCCATCTAGGGTCCGTCTCTTCTATTGCTTCTTTTTGTTCCTTTAGTTCTTTAACTCCTAATTTTTCTAGGGTTTCAAGTGCCTCGGATTTTAATGTTCCGTCTAATACACCTGGATGTACTTTTTTGGCGGGTAATGCCAAAACAATCATTTCGTAAATATATTGTGATACATCTACTTGGTGTTCTCCATGGGGAAGCACTAAAAGTACTTCGTTTTCATTGTCAAAAGCCTCTCCAAATTTCACGACTAAATCTAATGAAGATTGCAGAGGGAGATCGAAAGGTTCATTGGTAGTGTCGCAGTTTACACGAACACTTCCACTGACTTCAAATGCCAATTCCATCATGGTACTTAACTTATTTAATGTCACGTTAACACTGAGTTCAGCGGCATTAAAATCATTAAAATCATATGCGTTAAAGAACGTGTTGTCTATGGCAAATTCGAACTGGTGCTTTCCTTCTTTAAGTCCTGAAAATGGAATATGGTACTCCCTATTTTTCATTATAAATTAGATTAAACGCACCTCTCTAGTAAGCCAAAAGGCGGGTGCAAAGATACTATTATTATACTAACTACCAAGCATTAAGGAAATTAAAAATTATTTTTGTGTTGGTGGTTTATAGTGGCTTTTCTTAGTGGGCCTCTTCTCGACAATTTTAGCCTTTTTCAAAGGATTTTCCATAAGGGTTTTATACATGGTCCTATGCTTAAAAATCTTTATGGCTGCATACACCGCAGCTGAAAATGAAGTGTGATCTGCCACACCTTTACCCGCTATATCATAAGCAGTTCCATGGTCTGGTGAGGTTCTCACCTTTGATAATCCTGCAGTGAAGTTCACCCCATTGCCAAAAGAAAGGGTTTTAAAGGGAATTAACCCTTGGTCGTGATAGGCGGCGAGTATCGCGTCAAATTGAGTGTAATTTTTAGAGCCAAAAAAGCTATCGGCCGCGTAGGGGCCAAAAACCAAAGATCCTCCATGGGCAATTTCAGCAATGGTCGGGATAAGAATGTCTTGGTCTTCTTTTCCAATAACACCCTGGTCCCCGTTGTGTGGGTTTATACCCAACAAGGCTACTTTGGGTTTTCTAATCCCAAAATCTTGTTCTAAAGACTTTAATATCGTTTTTATTTTAGATTTAATAATTTCAGGGGTGATATGACTAGACACTTCACTCACAGCTACATGGTCTGTTAATAATCCAACCCTAAGAGAATCTGACACCATAAACATGAGGCTCTCCCCGCCGAGTTCCTGAGCCAAATAATCTGTATGTCCCGGAAAACTGAAAGTCTCACTTTGAATATTACTCTTGTTTATGGGCGCAGTAACCAAAACGTCAATGCTTCCCTCCTTCAGTGCTTTTGTGGCTGCTTCTAAAGATTTTAAAGCGTATTCACCCCCTAACTTGGTCTCTTTACCAAAATGTATTTCAGGAACCTCTTTCCAAATATTGACCACATTAAATTTACCTTCTATGGCATCTGAGGCGCTAGCCACGCCCTGATACACAAGCTGGGTGCCTAATTGTTGTTGGTGCTGTGCTAAGGTTTTGCTAGATGCAAATACCACAGGGGTGCACAATTCTAATGTCCTAGGGTCTTCGAAAGTTTTTAAAATAACTTCGCAGCCTATTCCATTTAAATCTCCTATTGAAATTCCAACTTTTATTTTTGCATTATCCTGCATGCTATATCTGGCTTTATAAGTAAATTTGCTGGGTAAAATTAGACAATAAAAACGAACCATGTTTACTGGAATAATTGAAACTTTAGGAAAAGTAGTTGGAATAGATGCAGAAGGGGGTAATATGCACCTAAGCATTGAAACACCTTTAGCGAATGAGTTAAAAATTGATCAGAGTGTTGCACACAATGGAGTATGTTTAACGGTGGTAGAAAAAACATCCAAACAATACACGGTAACTGCTATTGCAGAAACATTAGAAAAAACATCCTTAAATCACTTTAAAGTGGGCCAACTAATTAACCTTGAACGCGCCATGATATTAGGTAGTAGATTGGACGGGCATATAGTCCAAGGTCATGTAGACCAGACAGGAGTTTGTTCAGGGCTTAAAGAAGAAGACGGGAGCTGGGTATTCACCTTTACCTACGATCCAGACAAAAGCAATGTGACTATAGAAAAAGGATCTATTACCATAGATGGAACCAGTCTAACTGTAGTAAACTCTCAGAAAAACAGCTTTTCTGTGGCCATTATACCCTACACCTATGCGCATACTTGTTTTCAACAATACGAAATAGGTACCGTCGTAAACTTGGAGTTTGACGTAATTGGAAAATACGTGAAGCGTTTGTTAGAGGTAGGAAAATAGAATCGTTAGCAAACACTTTTAAGGGCGTCATAACAATCCATCATTGTTTAAGCACTTTCTAATTGGGCTCTAAAATCTGCAATAAGCCTCAATGCTGCTTCCTCAAATTCTTGCGGGACAGCCATTTTAATGGTAGATTCTGTTCCGCCAGCAAATCCTGCTAAAACACCCGAAACCTGTTCGTTTTTCTCCACAAAAGGAATCCCATGATCTTCAAAAACTCCTTTAAGTAATAAAACTGCCATGGCGTTCCCTGTAAAAATTTCCCTATATGTGCTGCTCATTTGAATGATCTTTTTATCTAAAATAAGGCATTTCATACAAAACCACAAAATTAAACCTTAATGAAAATTTTCTTTTGATACATAAAGGACGCCATGAACACATAAAAAGCACAGACCGTTATGGCGTAAAGCAAAGAAGACAAGGCGGGATCTACGGCCTGGTGCAGGTATATTTTTTCAAATAAAACTCCGTGAATACTGCTTCCATTGATTGGAATTAAATAAAACAATTTAGTGACAAAACTAGACGTAAAATAAATAGCAATCGCATTCGAACCTACTTTGGAAAACACCCTTCCAAAGGTGAGTTTTTTCACTTCACGCAAGTAAAATAAAGTCCCTAACACTAGATTTGCCCAACCAGCTGTAACCAGCACAAATGAACTGCTCCAAAGGGCTTTATTAATGGGAAAACTCAAATCTAATAAATGCCCTAAACCGAGCAAAACAATACCCGATATAAACAAAGGGGAGGCTTTTTGATAGGTGTTAGACCGCAATATGTCTCCCGCTAATGTGCCCAGCAATGCCGTTGCAATTGCAGGTAAAGTACTGAGTATACCCTCAGGGTCATAGTCTGGTTTCCACATATGAGAACCCAATAATTTCAAGTCTATAAAATTGGCCCAATTGTTCACTGCCCTTTCATAGGTAGGAGCCACCCCTTCTATAGGGAGAAAACCCATCCATAGCCAATACGCCAACAAAATAATTCCAATAATCAATGCAGTACTTCTTTTGCTGCCCAAGAGATATGTTATACTGGTAAAGAAAAAAACAAGTCCTATACGTTGAAGCACTCCGGGAAAACGAATGCTTTCAAAATCTTCAATAAAGGGAAAACTAATGGTAAATGAGCCTAGAAAAAGACCTAGCCCAATAAGTTTTAAACTCCTTTTGGACAATTTTAAAAAAACAGGGGGCTTTAATTTCTTGTCTTTATAGGAGAGTGAGATTGACACGCCAACTATAAAAAGAAAGAAAGGAAAAACCAAATCTGTAAGGGTGTATCCGTGCCAGGGGGCGTGTAAAAAAGGGGCGTAAACAGCAGACCAAGTGCCAGGAGTATTGACCAAAATCATAAGCAATATGGTGGCTCCCCTAAAAATATCTACCGAAGGTACCCTTTTGTTAAAAATCATAAAATAGATTTTTTTAAGGTTTTCCAAACTTTGAGTAATAAAACTCCAGCTACAATTACTGCCAGCGTTAAGCCAGAGGCCAAAGTGTAATTACCATAGATCCAATTACCTGTTGCAAACATACAGCCATAAACAAGTATTGCACCTAAAATCATCGCTAAAATACCAGAAGGAACCGACCATTCCTGAGGTTTTAATTGGCCTTCGGAAATGGCTTTTTCTTGTTGTGTTTTCCAGCCAGGACCTCCAGGCTGAGTTTGCTTGTAAAATCTATCCAAGGTTTCTTCCCTCTCGGGCGATGTTAGGAAAGTGACCGCAATCCAAACAATAGAAGTCAGCAGTACCACTAAGGGGAATTTGGCCCAAGAGGGAAAAACACCATCTAATCCATCTCCGCCAAAAAAAGTGGTTCCTAAAGAGCCAAAATTAAACAGTATAGACAGTACCCCAGAAACAATCATAGCAGATATTTCACTCCACGCATTTATACGCCACCAAAACCACCTAAGAATAAAAATAAGCCCAGTTCCTGCGCCAAACATTAAGATAATGTCAAACAATTGAAGGGCATTTGTCAGGGTAAGTGCTAAGAAACCACTTGCCACCATCAATAAAACAGTGGCTATTCTACCCACCATAACCATTTGTTTTTCAGTGGCATTGGGCTGAATTTCTAGTTTATATACATCGTTTACAATATAAGAAGAACCCCAATTTAAATGGGTGGAGATTGTAGACATATAAGCAGCTCCAAGAGAAGCCATAACCAGACCGAGTAAGCCACTGGGTAATTTGGTGAGCATGGCAGAGTACGCCAAGTCATTCCCTAATTTGTCTGCAGCTACATTGGGAAAGGCTGTTTGGATAGATAGCAAATCTGGGTAAACCACCATAGAAGCTAAGGCCACTATGATCCATGGCCAAGGACGCAATGCATAATGCATGATATTAAAGAAAAAAGTAGCCCCTATGGCATGGTTTTCGTTTTTGGCAGCCAGCATTCTCTGCGCAATATATCCGCCTCCACCAGGTTCTGCGCCCGGATACCAAGCAGACCACCATTGCACAGCTAATGGTATAATTAGAATCCCTATTAAGGCTTCTGTATCTGAAAAGTCAGGCAGAATAGACAATTTATCTGAAACATTTTCATGGGCTAAAAGTGCTTTTAAACCGCCTACCTCTGGGATATTGACCAAATAATAAGCCGCACCTACAGCACCTGCAATGGCGACAAAAAACAAGACAAAATCTGTGTAAATCACGCCTCTAAAACCTCCGAAAGCACTGAATAATACCGTAATGCTTCCTGCCACTAATACTGTAAAAACAGGATCTAAGCCCAACATGACTTGACCTATTTTAATCGCAGCTAAAGTCACTGCAGACATAGCCATAACGTTAAACAAAACCCCTAAATAAAAAGCCCTAAACCACCTTAGAAAGTGCGCTGGTTTTCCGCCATATCTGAGTTCATAAAATTCCATATCTGTAGCCACATTTGACCGGCGCCATAGTTTTGCGTAAACAAAAACAGTCAGAAGGCCAGTAAGTAGAAAGGCCCACCAAACCCAGTTTCCTGAAACCCCGTTGGTTCTTACAATATCTGTCACAAGATTAGGGGTGTCTGTAGAAAATGTGGTAGCTACCATTGAAAATCCTAAAAGCCACCATGGCATACTTCTTCCTGAAAGGAAATACTCGGCGCTGCTTTGGCCAGATTTTTTAGAGACTACAACTCCTATAATTAATACGATTGAAAAGAAGCCAGCAATAATGCTGTAATCCAAGACAGACAAATTCATTTTTGGTTGGTTTAACGGTTTGGTTGGTAATGGTAAAACATAAAGGTATTATTTTTTGTTATACTGCACACATTTTATGACTTAAGTGGCTTAAAAAACAAATTGTACCTTCGTTTTATGGACGCTTATTTAAATGGATTACTATCTATAGAATCATTTGTTTTTGCCTTTTTAGCCGCTTTTATTTTAGGGGTCTCCAAAGCAGGAGTTAAAGGAATAGCCGTATTAATAGTCACCCTAATGGCATTGGCTTTTGGAGGTAAGTCTTCTACTGGAATGCTTATGCCGCTGCTCATTGTGGGAGATGTTTTTGCCATTACTTACTACCACAGGCACACCCAATGGCACTATTTAAGAGCCTTTCTCCCCTGGATGATGCTGGGAGTGGTGATTGGCGTAATTATTGGCAAAGACCTTCCTGAAAAAACCTTTCAAATGGGCATGGCTGTGACTATACTACTCACCTTGAGTATGCTTATATGGTGGGAAAAAAAGAAAGTAAAAACCATTCCTACCCATTGGAGCTTTGGAAGTTTTATGGGCGTTATGGCAGGAATTACCACCATGATTGGAAATCTAGCGGGTGCTTTTTCCAATATTTATTTTCTAGCCATGCGCCTTCCTAAAAATCATTTTATTGGCACTGCGGCCTGGTTGTTTTTCCTGATAAATTTATTCAAGCTCCCTTTTCATATTTTTGTATGGAAGACCGTCACTTCTGAGAGTTTAAAAATATTTTTAATACTGCTTCCAGGTACTTTACTGGGTTTACTTACAGGAGTGTTTTTTGTACACAAAATTTCAGATGTGTTTTTTAGAAAAATGATACTAGTGCTTACCTCCTTAGGGGCAATAGTGTTGTTTTTAAAGTAGTTTTATTGCTTGAGCACGGTTTATAATGATAATATTGTATATTTATTTTTTAACAAATCTTAGAAAAATCATCTTTCTAAAATCTAGATCCCTGTCTATCCCGATGTTTAAAAAAAGACTTTTTTTACTTTTGCTTTTTAGCCTTCCTGTACTTGGTCAAGAAATTATCTTTAAAGTTTCCGACCAAGAATTAACTACGCTTGATAGGGGAAAGGGATTGTTATTGCAGTTTTCGGGGGATAGTCTAACTACTATAGATATAGCGATTTTTGAGATTAAAAGCAAAAAAGCACTAAAATTACCCGCTGGTTTCACTTTTATTGAATACCGTCCTATTTGGCTAAACAATACACTATTGCTCTCAGAAAAAGATGGTGGAAAAGTATACGCTTTTGAAAATGACAGTTTGGTTAGAAAAGACCGTTCTGACATTCACCACTGGCAATCCGAAAGTAGTTTATTTCATAGAAATGACACCATCTATAAGTATGGTGGCTATGGTTATTGGACCACCTCAAACGCGCTTACTTATTTAAATCCCATTTCAAAAGGCTGGGAAGTTATTGGCACAAAAGGTCTTGAAGTTCCAAAAAGCACTCATCTTCAAATTCATTTTTTAAATAAAAACAATTTATTTATTTTGGGAGGCTATCACATAAGTGGTACAAACCGCCTTAAGGCATTGTATCAAAATTCGGTTTGGGCTTATGATTTTAAACTAAGAATCTGGTCCTATTTAGGGCAAAGTATTATTGAAGAAATGGACCAATATAAGAGAATTGACACTGGTCCAGAAGGAACTCATGAGCTGTTCAATGCACAACGGAGCCTTGTTAAAATTGATGTAATTAACAACGAAACTTCTTATTACACAGAAAACCCCTTGTACTTTAATGTAGAAATGGACTTAAATCTTCCCATTTACAAATACAAGAACGCCTATATTTATTACCAAAAAACGAATAAAAACCTTCTGTTAACTAAAGTCACGGAAAACTTATTTGTAAAGCAAAAAACAGGAAATAGTTCGCTTTTTGTCCACCAAAAAAACAGGACTTTGTATGCCGTCTTTAGTGTGCTTTTTGGGGTTCTTATAATAGTGCTTTGGGTGATACTAAAGAAAAAACAAAAGAAAAAAAAGACTCTATTTGTTTTTGAACACAAGATAAGTTTTAACAAAAAAGAAGCTTTTTTAGAGCCATTTGAATACTTAATATTAAAAACACTTATTGTAAATACCGCCTTTGAATCTGCACAAATACTATCCCTTATCTACAACGAAAGCCTGACCAAATCTCATAATGAAAAAATAAAAAATAACCTGATAGAATCGCTAAACCTTAAACTTTCTTATGTGATAGAAGGGAGTGGCACGCCCATTGCCAGTGAAAAATCTCCAGAGGACAAGCGCATACGCATATACAGTTTAAAAATACCTCAGGTTAAAGTGCGTTTAGAAAAATAAAACCCTTCTGCTAATGGCCAATACTTTGAATTATCAATACCTTAGTGCAAAAGATAATTATTGCTATAAATGGTTTCTAAATCTCGCTTACTATCCGTTTTGCTTTTTGCATTTTCATTTAATAGTATTATTTACAGTCAAGACAGTAGTGAAAAAGTCAAAGACACCACTGTATTAAATGAAGTGGTCCTTACTGCTTCTGTAATCACAACAAACTTATTAGAAGCTCCTACAGCTTCTAGTTTCGTGAATGCCAAAAAAATTCATGAAACAACCCCCCAACTATCCCTAAAAGAATATCTGGGTCAGGTGCCGGGTTTATTTGCCCAAAACCAATACAATTACAACCAAGACTTGCGAATATCTATTAGAGGTTTTGGGGCAAGAGCCGCTTTTGGCATAAGGGGTGTGTCTCTAAATATAGACGGCATACCAGAAACCACTCCAGACGGACAGGGTCAGTTAGATAATATACCCATTAGTATTTTATCTAACATTGAAGTGCTCAGGGGGCCTAGTAGTGCGCTCTATGGCAACGCCGCTGGTGGAGTAATTTTAATGAGCACCCAGGAAGACTTAGGGGCAAACACCTTAAAATTCAGAGCCATGGGCGGGGCGTTTGGATTGGCTACTTCTCAACTAACGGTTGCTTTAGGTGAAAATAAATTTAAATCCCTTTGGCATTTTAACCATAGCGTCTCAGAGGGATATAGGGCGCTGAGTGGATTTAAACAAAGTCAATTAAATGGAACATTTACATATCAATTGGCCAAAAATCAGTCCTTAAAAGGACAGTTCAATTACACCGATAGCCCCTATGCAAACGACCCTGGTAGTTTAAATCTAAACCAAGTTACAGACGGGAGAAGAATGGCAAGAGAGGCTAATATTGTTTATCAAACAACAGAAAAAATAAATCATTTGAAATTTGGTTTAAGCCACCAATACACTCCTAAAAAAAAGGGTGTTGATGCCTTAAACAATGCCTTTGAAATAAACTCCTATGCCTTTTTTGCCCAAAGAAACTTTCAAGGGCTATTGCCTTTTTTAAATGGTGGTGTATCTGCATTTAAAAGAAACTATTACGGGCTTGGTTCAAAAGCCGTTTTTAAAAGAGAAAACAACGAACAGTTGGTTGTTGGTATAGGCCATGCTTTGCAAAGCGACCTTAGAAGTAGGTTCCAAAATGAAAAAGGTGTTGTTGGTACATTGGTCGGGCAACAAAATGAGGTTTTTTCTAACAGTTACGGATTTATCACTGGTAAAATTCCTTTTCAAAAATGGACCCTTAGCGCTGCTTTAAGGACAGACCTCATCCGTATAGAAATGGACGCAAACCAAAAAAGAAATTTTACCGCCTTAAGCCCAACAGCCGCATTAGGTAGAAAAATAGGTGCTAATCAATACATTAATTTCTCCTTTGCACAAAGTTTCGAAACCCCCACCCTAAGTGAGTTAAGCAATGCACCAGACGGAAGCTTGGGTTTTAACGAAGCCCTAGATCCAGTAAAATCTAATAATATAGAATTAACCTACAGGGGTAAGCACTTCATAAAAAACAACCATAAATTAAATTGGGAGATCAGTGGTTTTATAAGTGATTCAAATGGAGAAATTTTACCTTATGAGTTGCCTGAATTTCCACAGAGGCAATTTTTTAAAAATATTGGTGAAACTCAAAGAAGGGGTGTGGAGGCAATGGCTTCATTCACAGGAAACATACTGGAATGGACCAATTCAGCAACCTTTGCAAACTACACCTTTAAAGAAAACACAGAAGTTACCTCGCTGTCAGGAAAGAGGATTCCTGGCGTTCCAAGCCATCACTTTAACTCACAAATACAGTTAAAATTTCTTAGTCAACTTAATATACGATTAGAGTATCAGCATATAGGGGCCTTAATGGCCAACAATAACAACAGTGTAAAAGTGGATCCATATAGCGTATTAAATCTTTCAGGTGTAAAACAACTGCCTTTAAAAAATGGTACCCTCAAGCTTTTTGCTGGTATTAACAACCTGACGAATAGTCTTTATTTTGACAATATTAGAATTAATGCTTTTGGAGGAAGATTTTACGAAGCCGCGCCAACGAGACACCTTTATATGGGAATAGAATTGTCTTTATAAGCAGACAAAAACACAAGGAAGCTTTTTTTTTATTAATTTAATAGCTGTAAAAGATTACTATCCTTTCTTAGACAAACTATTTAGTGCGGAATTATTTAATAACCACCAAACTCGGTTCACATTCATGAAAACAAAAAACAACAGAAGAGATTTTATTAAAAAAAGCGCCTTAATAGGCACTGGATTCTATATAGTGCCAAGGCATGTTTTAGGAGGCACTGGTTTTACAGCGCCTAGTGATCAACTGGTCGTTGGCGCGATTGGTGCCGGCGGAAAAGGCGGCTCTGATATAAACAACGCATATAACGAAGGCAAAAACAGGGTTGCAGCACTTTGTGATGTAGATCCTGCTATGGCAAAAAACGCTATGGAAAGACACGAGGGAGCTGCTTTTTTTCATGATTTTAGAAAAATGCTAGACCAGCAAAAAGACCTAGATGCAGTAACCATTTCTACGCCAGATCATACCCACGCAATCATAGCCCATGAGGCCATGATGCGTAATTTACATGTATATGTTCAAAAACCACTAACCCATACCATAGCAGAAGCTAGGCACTTGACTCATTTAGCGAGAAAACAACAGGTGGTTACTCAAATGGGAAACCAAGGAGGCTCTTCTTTGGGGGTGGTTAAAATCAAAGAATGGATAGACGGAAATGCCATAGGAGACGTTAAAAAAGTATTTATTTGGACCAACAGACCCGTATGGCCTCAAGGAAAAGGTGCGCCAGAGGCAAACCCATCTAAAAAACCACAGGGCTTGGATTGGGACCTATGGCTTGGCCCTGCATCTAATAAAGAATACACTCCAGGATTGCACCCATTTGATTGGAGGGGATTTTGGGAGTATGGAACTGGAGCCCTTGGAGACATGGGTTGTCATTTACTAGATGTTCCTTACAAAGTGTTAAATCTAGGATACCCTACAGGAGTGCAATGTAGTGTAGCCAATATTTACTCTAGAATGTGGACCCCAGATTACGTCCCTGACGGATGCCCAGTAGCTTCTAAAGTAACCATAGACTTTCCTAGTAAAATTGCAGGACAATCAGGGGTTGAATTAGAATGGACAGACGGAGGCATTACGCCAGCTATTCCAGATGAAATTAGCGATTACTACTCCGCTTCTAGCAGTGGGGTAATGATGATGGGTTCCGAAGGTATTATTACCTGTACCGACTACGGAAACAACCCTATTTTATTTAAAAAAGGAATGGAACCTCAGCCCTTTGACACCAGCATACAAGGCAACTTAGACGCCCTTCATAATGCTGCTTGGACAGAGGCTTGTAAGGCTGGATTTAATTCTGACAAACACAAAGCGCTTACTTCTTCTTTTGACTATGCAGGACCATTTACTGAGACGGTACTAATGGGTAATATAGCCATTAGAAGCCATATGCTCAGAAAAGAAAATGAAGGAGGTAATATGGAGTTCTACGGAAGGAAAAAGTTGCGTTGGGATGGAGAAAATATGCGCATCACCAATTTCGAAGACGCCAACCAATTTGTTACAAAGCCCTACAGAGAAGGCTGGAGTATCCCGGGTCTATAAAACAAAAACCCCCAGCATTGGCTGGGGGTTTTTTTATGAAAAAGGGGGAACGCAAATGAAAGAGTTCTCTTTATTCGGCAGGCACCTCTATATGGTTTCCTAAAAATATAGCATTTAAGAAAAGCCTATTCATTCCGTAATTCACCCCTCTGAAATTTGGGTTGTCTGCAAACATCACTACACGACCACTGCCTTTAGGACTCACAATGAGTGAGGCGCTTTTAGGTAAAAAATCACGGCTGTTTTTTGGTGAAATATAGCCGTCTAAATGTGGGTTGTCTGCATAATCTATTACAGTACCATAGGCGCTTTTCGAGGGAGACAGCCAAACCTCATTGTTTTTATACAAGGCTATTCTAGACTGATCGTAACCAAATCCAAGCGGATGAGTCAAATCTATATAGCCCTTTAAAAATACCCCACCTAAGGCTTCTCTCCCTATGTTTTCTCCAGCGTCAACATAGGGTTTTCTCTGTACTATTTCAGTGGAGTCTGAGGGGGCTTTAATCAGTTTTTCGTTTACAAATTTAGTGTTCACCACCCAAGAAGAACCGCTGCCAATAGTAATTAAAGTGTTCCCTTTAGACACCCAATCAGAAAGTTTTTTTGTAAACCGCTCAGACAATGCATACCGGCCAGAGACCATCACTAAAGTATTGTAGACCTCTAGTGAAACACGGTCTAAATTTCTGATAGGTAATTTGCTAATAGGCATACCCACGCGAGTGTCTAACAAATGCCAAATCTCTCCTGCTTCATATGAAGAAGTGCCATTCCCAATAATCATAGCGGCTTTAGGTGCTTGTAGTGGGCGCACATTCCTACTTCCTAAATCTACTCCAGATAGGCTTAAACCAGATTGTACAGCAGACACCGAAACTCCTAATTTATTGGGTAAATCTGCCATTAAGCTAGCCAAGCTGTCCTTTGAGATTTTTTGTAGCGCCACAGGAACCATAAGGGATCCGTATGAAAAAGGCTTTGCTCCTACTGAGGTAGACACTTCAAAAGGCTTAAAGGCCGCAGAAAGCACTACGCCATTATTTTGCAAATGCGCTATGGCTGCAGGAACATTATAATCTCTGGCGTCAATAGCATACGCATAGTCTGAAGGGACAAAATCAGGTGCTTTTACTACGTCTGCTTCATTTAAAGGGCTGCCCAACTTAGGAAGTTTGGTAAGAGGCTTATAAGAAATATTAAAAAAATTAGCCACAGACCAAGCGCTTGCGTCATAATAAACAGAATCCCTGTATTTATTGTAGGTCTCAAAGAAACTCTGAACCATTCGGTATTGCGCCTGAGCGGTAGGCACTACATATTGATCTTTTGCGATTTCATACACAGAGACCTTATGGGTGTTTAGTTTTCCAATAAATGCCTTGGCTAGGTTTTGATCCGTTTCTTTAAAAGAGTAGCCTTTAATTTTACTGGCTGCGGCATTTGAAAAAGCACTCTTAAAAAAATCCCGCTGATACGCCTGAAGCATAGCGGCATTTTCTACTGCTGCTTTCACCGTAGTAATACTAGAAACGTATTGGTTTCTTATCGTAAAAGGAAAGGTGATTTCTCCAAAAGCTGTAGTTTGCTTTAAACCCCTTGAACTGGCTTGTTCAAACAACAAAGCCAAAGCGCCTTGAAGATCTGGATAAGAAGAGCCGTATCCTGGATATGTGCCGTCAAAAGCTTCTTTGGTAAAGTACAAAGACCCTATGCTGTCTAAGGCTTTTGAAAAATAACTTCCAAAAAGATCATTTAAGGTGGTATAGTTTTCTTTTGGCATAATGGGGTCCCAAGAAGCGTTGGGCTTCATGGGCTCAAAAAAGTACGTGCTCTGGCTGCCCATTTCGTGAAAATCAGTCACCACATTAGGGTACCATTCATGCGACCAAGCCACCTTTCCTTGGCTTTCAGGATTTACGGTTAACAACCAGTCTCGGTTAAGGTCAAACCAATAATGGTTGGTTCTACCCCCAGGCCAATATTCATTGTGCTCTGCATCTTGAGGATCTGCCACCAAGGGGCTTCCTTTATAAGTGTTGGCCCACTGGGTGTGTCTATCTCTACCGTCTGGGTTGATCGTTGGATCTATAAAAATAACTGCATTCTCTAAGTATTTTTCTATCTCAGCATTTTTAGAGGCCACAAACGTATAAGCTGCTAAAAGAGCCGCCTCTGAACTAGATGGTTCGTTTCCGTGTACGTTATAAGCTAGGTTTATAATTAACGGAAGCGCTTTGCCTTTTGGCGCTTCCCCACTTTTTATAGAAGCTATATGCGCTGCTTTAATTTCCGACAATCTAGCGAGGTTTTCAGGGCTACTCACCACTAAAAATGCCAGTTTTCTTCCTTCGTGGGTTTTTCCGTAGGGCATGATTTGAGCGCGGTCAGATCCCGCTGCCAATTGTTCTAAATACCCCACAATTAAGTCATGACGGCTGTGTTGGCTGCCAATGTCGTATCCTAAAAAAGACGCTGGAGAAGCCACCTCCTGATTAAAAGGAGCATATTTTTCATAAAAATAGTCTTGGCCAAAAGCCATACTACTGCAACACAACAGCAGGGTAAATAATCTCAATAACATAAGAAAGGGTTTAAGGTTTTACCCTTTAAAGATACCAAAGAAATTTTGCTTAGCACCCTTTCCTCTATTATGAAACGCTACAGATAAAAATCCTAAAATAAAGAGCGATTGTCAGTTACTAAATTAGTGCCCTTAAAATGGCCTTTGTCAAAATGTAATCTGTTTGCTTTTACCGCTATAGGAAAAGGCATTTTACCCTCCGAAACAAGCTTTAGCACCTTGTCATTTTTCTTAAAAGTATTGAGTTTCCCGTCTGTTTTTTTATCTAGCTTTAATATTAGAGAAGGAGATATTTCAATATCTGTTTCTATGTTAATCACGAGATTCTTAGCCCACAAAACCCCTGAAATTAGTAGAATTTGATCCTTGTTTGCGTGGGAGAACAGGCTGGGATTAGGATGTAAATAATCTGCCTGGTGCAAATAATTTTCCAAACTTCCCATCACCAATTCCTCAGACTCTGATCCTTCATAAGAAATACTTATAGACTTTCCAGAGGTAATCAGGGTTTCCAAAGAGAGGTTTCCAAGTCCAAAAGCACTTAAAAGTGGTTCCAACAAAGACATTCCCATATTAAACAAATATTCGTTTTTATACCTAGAAGACACTTTTAATGCGCTGTTCTCAGAGACCTCAAGGGACTTTTTAGATTCAAATGCATGATTTATGTGAGCGTAATACAACTCAATAGGGTTGGCGGGAACCTTCAGCCACAACTGCAATAATTTATAACTTCTAATTGGCCCGCCAAGCAGGTCGTATCCGTGTTCCCTTAGGTTTTTACTCAAATTTGATTGTAGCATATTCATATATTTAACCCTTTACCGCCTTTGAATTAAAGATACCTCATAATCCAGCTTTTTGTCTTTTTGTGTCAATAGTCCTAATTAAATGACCTTTGGCCGATGTTTTTTTGCTTGCACTAATTCATTATCTTTAGGTAATTAACAATTCCCCTTGGCGGGAAAACCAAAAAAACCAACTCATGAAAAAAATTTTAATCCCTTTTTTGGCCTTTTTTATGCTGCTCATATCCGTGGAAGAAGCATCGGCACAAAAAAGAAAAAAGATCGCTGAAACAAGCTCAGATAAGATCTCGTTAGACGCATTTAAATTCAGAAACGTGGGCCCTGCATTTTTATCTGGACGTATTTCAGATATAGCCATGCATCCTGAAAACGATAATCTTTGGTATGTAGCGACTGCTTCTTCCGGGGTTTGGAAAACAGAAAATGCCGGGACTACCTGGCAATCTATTTTTGAAGGTCAAGGCACCTTTGCTGCAGGCTGTGTGACTATAGATCCCAACAACCCCAGTACGATTTGGGTAGGGAGTGGAGAAAATGTAGGGGGGCGTCATATCGCTTTTGGAGACGGTGTATACAGAAGCGCAGACGGAGGAAAGTCATGGAAAAACATGGGGCTTCCAAACTCAGAGCACATCTCTAAAATTATAGTACATCCAGACAATGCTGAGGTAGTTTGGGTAGCCGCTCAGGGACCTTTATGGAGTTCTGGTGGAGACCGTGGCGTTTACAAAACAACGGACGGTGGAAAAAACTGGAAGAAAGTACTTGGAGACAACGTATGGACCGGTGCCACTGACCTATTAATGGACCCGAGAAATGCAGACGTTTTATACGCTGCCACTTGGGACAGACACAGAACAGTAGCCGCCTATATGGGTGGAGGACCTGGATCTGGTATTCATCGCTCTACAGACGGGGGAGCAACCTGGACCAAACTCACCTCTGGTATTCCAAGTTCAAACCTCGGCAAAATAGGCCTGGCCATTTCCCCACAAAAACCAGATGTGGTCTATGCGGCTATAGAATTAGACAGAACCACTGGTGGGGTTTTTAGATCTGAAGACCGCGGAAGCTCTTGGAAAAAAATGTCCAATACTGTTTCCGGTGGAACCGGACCACACTACTATCAAGAATTATATGCTAGTCCGCACAAATTTGACCGTTTATACCTTATGAATGTAAGGGTACTAACTTCAGAAGATGGCGGGGCTAATTTTGCCACTTTAAAAGAATCTGACAAACACTCAGACAATCATGCTATTGTCTTTAAAAAAGACGATCCTAACTATATTATGTTGGGAACAGATGCTGGAATCTATGAGAGTTTTGACCTGGCAGATACTTGGAAATACCACAAAAACTTACCGCTTACCCAATATTATAAGGTGGCCGTAAACAACGCCAAACCTTTTTATCACATCTTTGGAGGGACCCAAGACAACGGTTCTTCAGGAGGGCCTTCTGCTACAGATGAGCGAGAAGGTATTGCCAACAAACACTGGTATAAAACCTTATTTGCAGACGGGCATCAGTCTGCTACAGACCCAGAAAACCCAAATATTATATATGCAGAAACACAGCAAGGGGGCTTACACAGAGTAGACCTCACTACTGGAGAGCCTGTAATGATTCAGCCACAAGCTAGGGCGGGTGAACCCCACGAGCGATTTAATTGGGACGCCCCAATATTAGTAAGCCCACACAAAGCTTCTAGACTTTATTTTGCTTCTTACCGCGTTTGGAAGTCAGAAGACAGGGGAGATTCTTGGACCCCTATCTCTGGAGACCTTACTAGAAATGAAGCGCGCATTGAGCTGCCTATTATGGGCAAGCAACAGTCTTGGGACAATGCTTGGGATGTAAGGGCTATGTCTAATTACAACACCATTACCTCTTTGTCTGAATCTGAAGTGCAAGAAGGAATGCTTTGGGCAGGTACAGACGACGGTATTATTCAATACACCACAGACGGAGGGAACAATTGGACTAAAATTCCTGTGACCAAATTGGGGTTACCCTCAAGGGCATTTGTAAATGATATTAAAGCAGACCTCTTTGACAAAAACACCGTTTATGTGTCCTTAGACAACCATAAAGAGGGAGATTACAAGCCGTATTTATTTATGTCTAATGACATGGGTAAAACATGGCGCTCCCTAGGCAAAGATCTCGGAGAACGAAACCTCGTTTGGAGAATGGTACAGGATTATGTTAAAAAAGACCTGTTATTTGCTGCCACTGAAAATGGTGTTTTCACCTCCTTAAACGGAGGACAAAATTGGCAAAAAATGAGTGGTACGCCTACCATTTCTTTTAGAGATATTACCATTCAAAGAGAAGAAAATGACTTGGTGGCGGCGTCTTTTGGCCGTGGTTTCTTTGTGCTAGACAACTATGCCCCATTGAGAGACTTCTCTGCTGAAAACCTCAACAAAAAAGCCGCTTTATTTGCGCCAAGAACGGCTAAATGGTATGTGCCAAGAAGCAATGTAGGAAACACAGGAGCAGATTATTACTTTGCAGAAAACCCAACTTTCGGGGCGGAATTCACGGTTCATATGAAAGATGAATACAAGAGTTTAAAAGCCAAAAGACAGGATGAAGAGAAAAAATTAGGCGCCAATGACAATGTGCCTTTCCCTGGCTGGGACGCATTAGATGCAGAGGCTTCCGAAACAGCTGCCAAATTGTTACTTCACATCAAAGATGCTCAGGGCAACTTGATCAGAACCATCACAGCTAAGCCTAAAAAAGGTTCTCAAAGAATTTCCTGGGACCTAAGACACGCCAACCCTTACCCAGTCAATAATAGAAGCGGCGGCAGAAGATCTGGAGGGCCAATGGCTACTCCTGGAACCTATATAGCCCATCTTTCTATGGAAAAAGATGGGGTTATTACTCCATTAGACGGCCCCGTTTCTTTTGAAGTAAAACCCATCAGAGAAGGGGTATTAAAAGGGGTAGACTACGCGACATTTAACAACTACTTTACACGTGTAAAAGCCCTTTTAAATGAAAGTGCTGCCTACGAAGACGCGCTGTCTATGGCAGATAAAAAACTAGGGACGTTTGAGATAGCCTTGTATAGAACTGCTACAGATCCTCAGGCTATTTTGTCTCAAATCACCGACGCTAAAAAAGCGTTGGCTGATTTACGCAAACAAATAGATGGCAGCCCTTCTAAAAATGTGATAGGAGAGCGTAATCCTGCCTCTTGGCAAGATCATTTAAGCGTAGCTATGAGAGGCATGGGGACCACTTATGGCCCAACTCCGCTTCACATGCAGAGTCTACAAATTGCTGCCGAATTATTGGAAAATATGAAGGGGGCTATTAAAGAGTTGGCTGAAGAAAAAGTACCTGCTATAGAAGCAGCGCTTAAAAAAGCTGGAGCGCCTTATTTGGCTGGACAAGGCATTGAGTAGCTGCCCGCGCTTTACATCTTAAACTAAAGTGCCATTGATTCATTTAAAACCCCGCAATAGATGCGGGGTTTTTTTGTAACAATTAACCCCCAAATTCGTCATTATATAAACCCTTAAAAATACCCCCCCCCATGAAAAAAATAGCTTTATTATGTATGGTAGCGCTTTTAAGCAGCTCGTTTTTGAATGCACAATCTAAAGTAAAAGACAGAGACGTACTAGGTGAATGGAAGCTACATGTAGACCTTCAAAAAGAAATTCAAGACAAAGACAGTAATCTTAACTTTTTAGAAAAAGCCTTGGTAGGTGCCGTATCTGGTATTGTAACCACCGCCATGAATCACGTAGACATTCGTTTTAATTTTAAGCGAAATAACGAGGTCTTGCTAAAAATTCACAACAAGGATGAAGACACCACAGAAACAGAAACCCTTAAGTGGTTCATTAACAATCAAGGACAACTGGAAATAGAAGATATAGACAACGACCATGTGAATGTGCAGCACGACGGCTCCTGGATGCTCCTAGACAAACAACTGGTCGCAGTAGAAGATGGCAAAGTAAAACAAGCGGTGTATTTGGAAAAAATGAAATAATACTCTGTTTAAAGGACTGCATTTCCTATTGCCCAATAGGTTCTGCTGAAAATTCAATCACCTCATTATAGGAGGCTCCTATTTGAAACTGAATGGGATTACAACAGACTTCACAGTCTTCAATAAATTCCTGGAACCCTACAGAAGGGTCTATCATTTTAAGCTGGGACTCCCAACAATGGGGACAATCAAAATAGTGTTCTAACATAGCGTATAAAAATAATAAAAGCTCTCAGAAAACAACTCAACAAAACTGCTAATACTCCAACTCAAGTTTCACTGGAAGATGGTCTGAGATCCATCGGCCATTGGCCCTTTTTTCATCCAAATGTGTATACTTTAACGGTGTAAGCCCCTGAAAAAATATATAGTCTATTCGGCGGTCTAGTGGTGCTTGTAAATTGAATGAATTAAAAGTTCCTTCAGGTCCAGACAATTCAATGTACTCCAAAGGGTCTTTAAAAGCGCTTTTTAAATGGGTTATAGTGAGCTCATTGGGTTCTGCGTTAAAATCGCCCGTCAAAACAAATACACTTTCAGAACTTAATAAGCTTTTGATTTTATCTATAATTAAAAGCGCAGAATTTGCACGAGCCTCTTTACCTACATGGTCAAAATGGGTGTTAAAATGCCAAAAAACACGCCCTGTAGTGCGTTCTTTTAACTGGGCAAAGGTGCAAATTCTTGGTAAAGCGGCATCCCAGCCAACAGATACCTCTTGAGGCGTTTCAGACAGCCAAAAGGTCTTACTTTCTAATAATTTAAACTTTCCTTTTAAGTAAAAAACAGCGCTATACTCTCCTTTCATTTCACCGTCATCTCTACCTACACCTACATATGCATATTCAGGCAGGGCCTCAAAAATGTATTGCATTTGAACCGCTGTAGCTTCTTGAACCCCAAAGCTATCAGGTGAATGCTGCTTAATTTGGTTCACTAATTCCCCTTTACGTTTGTCCCAAAGATCTTCTCCGTCGCTCTGGCTATTGTAACGAATATTGTACGAAAGCACCGTGAGATCTTGTGCGACAACCACAGTGGATAAAAGGCACAGTAAAAAACTTAATTTAAAATATTTAGTGGTAAAACACATCATAATATATTTTAAAATTATATTATACTCCATAAAAGTATATTAATCTAGTTTACAAAAAAAGCCCTTCTTAATAAGAAGGGCTTTTGATTCTTGGTTGTGGTCCCACCTGGGCTCGAACCAGGGACCACCTGATTATGAGTCAGGTGCTCTAACCAACTGAGCTATAGGACCCGCATTACTGCGAACCTTTCAGTGAAAGGAGGGTGCAATATTACTACTTATTTTAAAGCAGCACAAGAAAACGCTTAAATTAGTTCAATTCATGGCCCAAGCTTAAAACAGCAGCCAGATATTCCCGGTTATAACTGCTCGCAAAGTTCTATTAAAACGCCTGCGGTGTCTTTGGGGTGTACAAAGGCTATGCGTTTTTGGTCTGCGCCTAAAATGGGGGTTTCGTGAATGAGTCTAAATCCTTGGGCTTTAAGTTGGGCTAGTGATGCTTCTATATTTTTTACCAAGAAAGCCGTATGGTGCATGCCCTCTCCTTTGGTTTGGAGAAATTTGGCAATGGTACTTTCTGGAGCGGTAGGGAATAAGAGCTCAATTTTACTTTCGCCCACCTTGAAGAAAGAGGTTATGACCTGTTGGGAAGTCACTGTTTCCCTTTTGTAAGGCGCCACACCCAAGAGTTGGGTATAGGTTTTCTCTGCGACATCTAAGTCTTTGACCGCAATACCAATGTGATCTATTTTTTCTGCGCCAGGGACTAAGGAGCTCATTTATTTTTATTTAGGTTAAAAACAGATTTTGAATAAAAAACGCTGGTTTTGCGCTTATCCCACTAAAGTACACAATATTGTGCGTATTTTTGTGGCATGGAAGAAACACAACGTCAGAAAAAAATAGCAGGAGTCATTCAGAAAGATATGGCAGACGTATTGCAACGCGCCGCAACAGATGGTGGCCTAAAGGGATTGTTAATTTCTGTAAGTAAGGTAAGCGTCACTACAGACCTTTCCATTGCAAAAGTGTATTTGAGTATTTTTCCAGAAGACCGCGCTAAAGAAATATTAGAGGGCATACAGTCCAACCAGCCCTTAATTAAACATGAATTGGCAAAGCGAACCAGAAACCAACTGAGAAGAATGCCTCAGTTGTTGTTTTTTATAGACGACACCTTAGCCTATTTAGACGGCATTGACCGTTCTTTAAAAGGAGAAAATAATCCTATTAAAGACCCAGATTTACTAGAAAAAAGAAAAAAGGCATAGGGTGTATGTCCCTTTTTACATAGCCAAAAGATACCTTCTCGCCAAAAGTTCACAGAACGCGGTGAACCTCATTAATTACATGACCTTCTTTGTAGTGGTTATAGGTGCTGCTGCATTATTTATTGTACTTTCTGGATTTTCAGGGCTTAAAGAATTCAGCCTGTCATTCAGCAATAGTTTTGATCCAGCGCTCAAAGTGCTTCCTAAGAGTGGGAAGTATTTTGAACTGACCTCTGAGCAAGAAAACGCCATAGAATCACTTAAAGGAGTGGCTTTTTACGCCAAAGAAATAGAAGAAAAAGTGTACCTAAGCCATAGAGAAAAGAGTCAAATTGCCTATCTCAAGGGCGTAGACGAAAACTACCGAAAAGTGATAGCGGTAGACAGTGTTATTTATGCCGGCAACTGGAACCTGTTAGGAGAAAGTGTGGTGGGAATAGGCTTAGCCAATACATTAAGCCTCAGCATTCAAGACTATTACAGTCCATTAAAAATTCTTATTCCAAGGCCGTTAAAAAAGAAAAGTGGCGGAATGGGATTTGGAAGCAAGCCCTACACAGAAGCCAATACAACCATTAGCGGAGTGTATGCTATAGAGGCAGAAATTGACGAAAAATACCTCTTCACTAGTTTAGATTTTGCCCAGCAACTCTTAGAAAAAAACCCCCGCGAAATAAGTGCCCTAAACTTAAAGCTCACCGCAGGAGCGAACGAAGATTTAATCTCCCTACAATTGTCCCAAATACTTTTAGAAAAGGTGGTGGTTAAAAACAGGGCACAACTCAATAGCGGCTTGTACAAAATGCTCAACACAGAAAATATAGCCACCTACCTCATCTTTACACTGGTGCTCATCGTAGCCTTGTTTAACTTAGTAGGTGCCTTAATTATGATGATATTAGACAAAAAAGGCAATAGCAAAACCTTGTTCCATATGGGATTGAGCATTCGAGAAATCAGACGAATTTATTTCCTTCAAGGCATAGTGGTCTCTTTGTTGGGCGGGCTGATAGGAATTGGAGTAGCCAGCCTTTTAATTGGCTCACAAATGATGTTTGGATGGTTGAGAATATCGGCCAGTTTGGCCTACCCAGTTTCTTTTGAGTGGTTCAATGTAGGCGTAGTTCTGGGTACCATAAGTGTTTTAGGGGTACTGGCCTCTTGGGTGGCAAGCCTCAGGGTGAATGAAAAACTAATTAAAACGGCTTAAGGCCTATGGCAAATGCTTTTTTTAAACAAACTCGTGGTGCGAAAATACCTCTAGCACCTCATCAAAAGCATCAAAAACATCTTTAGACTCATCTGAGGTAACCATCTTCATTCGGTATTCTTTGAAGTTTGGAATGCCCTTGAAATAGTTGGTATAATGCCTTCTAGTTTCAAAAACACCTAGCTTTTCTCCCTTCCAATCAATCGACATCTGAAGGTGTCTTCTAGCGGCTTCTACTCGCTCCTCTAAAGTTGGTGGTGCCTTGTGTGTGCCCGTCTTAAAAAAGTGTTTTACCTCGTTAAAAAACCAAGGATATCCAATACTAGCCCTGCCAATCATTGCGCCGTCTAAACCGTATTCGTCACGCATTTTAACGGCCATTTCTGGCGTGTCTACGTCTCCGTTTCCAAAGACTGGAATATGCATTCTTGGGTTGTTTTTAACTTCAGCAATAGGTCCCCAATCTGCTTGGCCTTTATACATTTGAACCCTGGTTCTTCCATGTATAGAAATGGCCGCAATCCCAACGTCTTGCAAGCGCTCCGCCACCTCTACAATTTTAATGCTGTCTGAATCCCATCCCAATCTAGTTTTTACCGTCACCGGAAGATGGGTGTGTTTCACCATCGCTTCTGTGAGTTTCACCATTAGGGGAATGTCTCTTAATATTCCAGCGCCTGCATTTTTGCAGACTACTTTCTTCACGGGGCAACCAAAATTAATGTCTATAATATCTGGTTTTGAGGCTTCTACAATTTCTATGGCCTGAAGCATGGAATCCATTTCTGCGCCAAATATTTGAATACCCACAGGGCGTTCTTTTTCGTAAATATCCAACTTCATGGTGCTTTTAGCTGCGTCTCTAATGAGCCCTTCTGAAGAAATAAATTCGGTATATACCACGTCTGCCCCCTGCTCTTTGCACAAAGCGCGAAAAGGTGGGTCGCTCACATCTTCCATAGGAGCGAGTAACAGTGGGAAGTCTGGAAGTTCAATGTCTCCAATGCGTGGCATAGTGCACAGATTAAAATTATGGGGTAAAGATACGCAAGTGACGCTGTAAGGCAATGGTTTGGACGCATTTTTAGCCTATATTTGCAGCTTTATAGGCCCTATACGCATGAAAAATATTCGAAACTTCTGTATTATCGCTCACATTGACCACGGTAAAAGTACCTTGGCAGACCGTTTGTTAGATTTTACAGGAACGGTGACAGAAAGAGAAAAACAAAACCAACTGCTAGACAGTATGGATCTCGAAAGAGAGCGAGGTATTACCATTAAGAGTCACGCCATTCAAATGGAATACACTAGAGATGGAGAAACCTATATCTTAAATTTAATAGACACTCCTGGCCATGTAGATTTTTCATACGAGGTGTCTAGATCTATTGCTGCCTGTGAAGGTGCGCTTTTAATTGTAGACGCAGCGCAGAGTATTCAAGCACAAACCATTTCTAACCTTTACCTGGCCCTAGAAAACGATCTGGAAATTATTCCGGTATTGAACAAGGTAGATTTACCTTCTGCCAATCCTGAAGAGGTTACGGACGACATTGTAGATTTATTGGGCTGTAAGGCAGAGGAAGTCATCCCGGCATCGGCCAAAACGGGTTTGGGTATAGAAGCGATCTTAGATGCAATTATTGACCGTGTTCCAGCGCCTGTTGGAAATGTAGATGAACCGTTGCAGGCCTTAATATTTGATTCTGTTTACAACCCATTTAGAGGGGTAGAAACGTATTTCAGGGTGATTAATGGTGAAATTAAAAAAGGACAAAAAATAAAATTCGTCGCCACTGGCAAACATTATTTTGCAGATGAGGTAGGCACTTTAAAACTCACACAACAAGTAAAACAGTCGGTTAAAGCTGGAGATGTTGGTTATTTAATCACAGGAATAAAAGAAGCCAAAGAAGTAAAGGTGGGAGACACCATCACAGACGCGGTGAACCCTACTCAAAAACCTATTGGGGGGTTTGAAGACGTAAAACCCATGGTATTTGCTGGAATTTATCCTGTAGATACTGAAGATTACGAAGAGCTTAGATCCTCTATGGAGAAACTACAACTCAACGACGCTTCGCTGGTTTTTGTTCCAGAGAGTTCTGCGGCTTTAGGCTTTGGATTTAGGTGTGGTTTTTTAGGAATGCTCCACATGGAAATTATTCAAGAACGCTTGGAGCGTGAATTTGAAATGACTGTAATTACTACAGTTCCAAACGTGAGTTACCACGCATTTACTAGAAAAAATCCTGAAACACCTATTATTGTAAACAATCCTTCTGACCTTCCTGACCCCTCTACTTTAGATCGTGTAGAGGAACCTTATATTAAGGCAACAATCATTACAAAGTCTGATTATGTTGGAAATGTAATGTCTCTTTGTATTGACAAAAGAGGGATTATTACCAACCAAACATACCTCACCACAGATAGGGTAGAATTGACTTTTGACATGCCTTTGGCGGAGATTGTATTTGATTTTTATGACCGCTTAAAAACAGTTTCCAAGGGATATGCTTCTTTTGACTATGCCCCAATTGGGATGAAGGTTTCAAAGCTGGTTCGTGTAGATATTTTGTTGAATGCTCAGCCAGTAGACGCGCTTTCTGCGCTTATTCACGCAGACACTGCTCCAATTATTGGAAAGAAAATGTGCGAAAAACTCAGGGCCCTTATACCGCGACAACAGTTCGACATTCCTATCCAAGCAGCGATTGGCGCTAAAATAATCTCCAGAGAAACCATTAAGGCGCTCAGGAAAGATGTTACCGCTAAATGTTATGGAGGAGATATTTCTCGAAAGAGAAAGCTCCTTGAAAAGCAAAAGAAAGGGAAGAAACGTATGCGTCAAGTAGGGAACGTAGAAATTCCACAAGAAGCATTTATGGCGGTTCTTAAATTAAACGACTAAGGGTTTTCCTAAATACACCAGGCGCATGCCTTCTTTAGATTCATTGGATTGTGTCTCATAAGAAGGGATAATTTTTAAATCTCCCTCTTTGTCTTTTAAAAACAACGGAATGCTGTTAGGGGCTTTTGCCGCTTGCTGCATGACATTCTCGTAATGAGATTGGTCTTTAAAAGTGAGTTCCAACACCTGTGGAAACAAACGAGCAGTTTCTTCTAAAGCGATATAATCATGGGTGCTAGAGAATAAATGCTGTTTGTTTTGTAGGGCTTTATTTCCCTTTTCATTAGCGTGAATGAGTCTAAATGCACCGTTCTCACCAAACTGTTCAGTAAATCTATTTAAGGCAAAATCATTGATCTCTGCATTTCCTGTAAGGGCCATTAAATAGCCTACGTCATTGAGTTCTAAATTGTCTGCTAGATTGTCCGAATATATATTAGCTGTAAGGGCATCTATGCCTTTTTCTTTGGCAGCACTAATGTTATTCTCGTTACTGTCTATAAGCACCACATGACGGTCATTGTCCTGAAGGTACTGGGCAATTAATCTAGATGCTGGCGCAGCGCCAACCATTAAGATTCCCTCTGATTTCTTTAAAAACACGCCCAGCCATTTGGCTACAATTCTAGCGGTAGTGGCATTTAACAAAACTGTTCCCAATACAATCATAAAGACCAAAGGGGTAATATACTCTGCCCCAACTTCTCCTCTAGCAACTAATTTAGATCCAAACAAAGAGGCAATACCGGCTGCGACAATACCTCTAGGGCCCACCCAACCAATAAACAATTTCTCTTTAAATTGTAAACCAGATCCCGAACTGCTCAAAAAGACCCCTAAAGGACGTATCACTAAAATAATTGCGGCAAACAACATAGCGGTGCGCCAATCGTAAAGCAACAATAATTGGTCTATATTAATGTTTGCAGCCAGTAATATAAAGAGAATAGAGATGAGTAGTACGCTTAAAGACTCTTTGAAATACAACAGCTCCTTGAGGTTGGGTAGGTTTATATTTCCCATAACCATTCCCATCACAACCACAGCCAAAAGACCCGATTCATGGGCAAATAAGTCAGAGGTAACAAAGACCAATAACACCATAGACAAAGAGGCAACGTTCAGTAAGTAATGCGGGATAAAGCGTTTTTTAATGACAAACACTAAGGCGTGGGCAAAAGTAAATCCAAAACTAAATCCAAAAAGTAATATTTTCCCAAAGGCAATTAATGCCGTTTGAGTAAAAGCTTGTCCGCCTTCTACACTGATGAATTCATACACCAATACAGCTACCAAAGCACCTATTGGATCTATGAGTATGCCTTCCCATTTTAAAATAGCAGAAACCTCCTTTTTTAGAGGGATGTTTCTCAATATAGGTGTAATCACTGTAGGTCCAGTGACTATAATCAAAGCAGAAAATAAGAATGCCATAGGCCAACTCAGGCCAAAGATTAAATGAGACGCAATTCCTGCGCCAAAAAAGGTCACAGTAGAACCCAAGGTAATGAGTTTAGAAATCACCGGTCCTGTTGTGGCAATTTCGGATCTTTTTAGGGTAAGACCTCCTTCAAAAAGAATAATACTAATGGCTAGGGAAACAAAATAATACAAGCCGTCTCCAGGAAACAAACCTTTGGTGCCGTTCCATATAGGCTCAATAAGTTTGGCGCCGTCTGCAGTATAAAAGGTAGCGATAGGCCCTACCAATAAACCTATTAAAATAAGCGGCAAGATAGCAGGTAATTTTAATCGCCATGCCATCCACTGGGCTACTATACCTAAAATAATTATACCAGCAAGTTCAATCATAGGGAAAACTCTTTATTCGTATAAGTTTTTAATAACAATACGGATACGACCAAAGGGTAGTGTCCGCCGCCAAAACTTGAATTTAAGCTTTTTTTGGCTTTTTAAAGGCTTGGTTTTGATTAAATTTATCTCTCAAAGATAGAAAAATAGCAACGATGGTTTTACATCCAATAGAAGCAGGTAATTTTAAATTAGACGGTGGCGGTATGTTTGGCGTAGTACCTAAAACCATTTGGCAACGCACCAATCCAGCAGACGCCAATAACCTCATCGATATTGCTGCCCGTTGCTTACTCATAGAAGAAAGCAACAAGCTCACGCTTATAGACACTGGAATGGGCCACAAACAGTCCGATAAGTTCTTTGGATATTACAGTCCTTGGGGGTCTCATAATTTAAAGGATTCCATTGAAAAGGCCGGTTTTTCAATGGATGAGGTAACAGACGTCTTTTTATCCCACCTTCATTTTGATCATGTGGGGGGGGCAGTGCAGTGGAATAAAGACCATTCTGGCTATGAAATGGCTTTTAAAAACGCTCATTTTTGGACCAATAAAAATCATTGGAAGTGGGCTACAGAACCCAACGCCAGGGAAAAAGCCTCTTTTTTAAGAGAAAATTTACAGCCCATAAAAGAAGCGGGGCAACTGCGGTTTCTAAGGGACAATGCTCAGGTGGTGGAGCGCGCCTCTGATTTTAATTTTGAGGTATTTTATGCAGACGGTCACACGGAAAAGCAAATGCTTCCAATGATACAATACCAGGGAAAAACATTGGTCTTTATGGGAGATTTATTGCCCACAACAGGCCATATTCCCCTACCTTATGTCATGGGCTATGACACCAGACCGCTATTGACCTTAGAAGAAAAAGCCTATTTCTTAAATCTGGCAGCAAGCCAGGGATATTATTTGTTTTTGGAGCACGACGCACACCATGAGGTCATTACCGTTAAACAGACCGAAAAAGGCATTCGATTAGATCAGGCATTTACTTTTGATGAATTATTTAATTAGGATTTAAACAGAGATCAAAACCATAGAGACTGTGGTTTCTATAAAAAAACACAATATTCGCTTTAACAGAGAAAGATTAATTTAAACCATATACAGCCTTACGCACAAAACAAGCATGCACACGCCATGTACAACCTTACACAAAAAATATATGAGCACACATAAGAAATACATATCTCTACCCATAAAACATGCTGGCCTAAAAACAAAATATGTTGCCCTGCACAGGTCAATATGTCGCGGTTTTTTTAAACCTTTAATGCTGTTGTTTTTACTCGCCAGTTGTAAAGCTTTGCCACCCTCTTTTGTGGCGGAAACCCCTGTGCTTGTTGGCAAAAAAATAGCCTTGAGCTTAGACGAGAAAAAACAATGGTCCCACAAGGATCCTTATACGGATAGTATTCCAGGAATGGGTTTGGAAAAAGCTTATGCCTATATTAAAGACAATGGTTTTAAGTCTAACAGCATTACCGTGGCTGTGTTAGATTCTGGGATTGACCTCTTACATGAAGACTTAAAAAACCAACTTTGGACCAACGAAAAAGAAATCGCGGCCAATGAAGTTGACGACGACAACAACGGCTACACAGATGATCTACACGGTTATAATTTTCTGGGAGAATCTTACCACGAACAAGTAGAGGTAACGCGAATTGTCGCATTAAAACTTGGGGACACAGCCCTTCAAAAGCGCGCACAAAAAGAATTAGAAAAAGCACTTCCCAAGGCGCTTCAAGACAAGGACCAGTACAGACAAATTTTAATGGCAGTAGAAACCGCCGATGCAGACGTTAAAAAGGCGCTTGGAAAAGACCGTTACAACCTTACAGATCTTGAAAAATTTGAAACCAACAGCATTATGCTGCAGCAGAAAATAGGGGTGCTAAAGCAAATGTTTTCTTTTGCAGATAGTATTCCGCAAGTGCTTAAAGAACTCCATGCTGGTGTGACTCATTTTAGTGAACTTGCAGACTACAATCTCAATAAAAACTTTGATGGAAGAGCCGTTGTAGGAGACAATCCATACGATATTTTAGATGTTCCTTACGGTAATGGAAACCCTAAAAATAGGCTTCCGGAAGAAAGTCACGGAACCCATGTTGCCGGAATTATTGGGGCACAAAGAGACAATGGATTAGGTATAAATGGCGCTGCTGCTCAAGTAAAAATAATGGCCTTAAGAGCAGTACCTAATGGAGATGAATACGACAAAGACATTGCTTTAGGAATCCGTTATGCGGTAGACAATGGAGCAAAAATAATCAATGCAAGTTTTGGGAAATCCTATTCTCCAAATGTGGAATGGGTTCATGAGGCAATAAAATACGCAGCATCTAAAGACGTCTTAATCGTTCATGCAGCAGGAAATGAAGGAGAAGATCTGGACCATCCTAGCCACCCAAATTTTCCCAACGACCAAATTAACAACGGTCCAGAGATAGCCAATAATGTACTCACAGTAGGGGCTTTAACAAGTGAGTTAGGGGGAAATTTAGTGGCGGATTTTTCAAATTATGGAAAAATTAATGTAGACCTCTTTGCGCCCGGAGGAGCCATTTATTCCACCATGCCAGGGGGAGCATACGACTTTCAAGATGGCACCTCCATGGCGGCCCCCGGCGCAGCCGGCGTTGCCGCCCTCGTTTGGTCTATCTATCCAAAACTGCGTGCGGCAGATATTAAAAAAATACTCATGCTTTCTGGAGTCCGCTCAGAAATTCCAGTAATTTCACCTTCAGATCCAGACAAAAAGGTTCCCTTTAGCAGTCTTTCTGTCTCAGGAAGGATGATAAATGCCTACAATGCTTTAATTTTAGCCAAACAAATACAAGACAAAAAATTTAATTTAAATAAATATGATTTTATTCGCTAAACGTGTCGTGGCGTTATTCGCCTTAGTACTTTCTGTTGCCGCAACGGCTCAAAACACGCATTACTGGCAACAAGAAGCCAATTATACCATGGATGTTACCATGGACATAAATACGTTTCAATATCAGGGAACCCAACAAATCTCTTACACCAACAACTCCCCAGACGCACTGAATCAAGTGTTTTTTCACCTTTATTTCAATGCTTTTCAACCCGGATCAGAAATGGACGCGAGATTGAGTAATATTGCAGATCCAGACGGAAGAATGATGGAGGACAAAAAAAGCAGAATTAGCTCGCTAAGTCCTGATGAAATTGGTTTTTTAGATGTAAAAAACTTACTCCAAAATGGAAAACCTGTTAACTTTACGGTAGATGGAACGGTGTTGCAAGCCATTCTTGCGGAACCTATCGCGCCTGGAGCTACTGCAGTATTTAGTTTAGAGTTTAAAGGTCAGGTGCCGCTACAAATTAGACGTTCTGGAAGAAACAGCTCAGAAGGAGTGGCTTTATCTATGTCTCAGTGGTATCCTAAAATGGCAGAATATGACTTTGAGGGCTGGCATGCAGATCCTTATATTGCTAGAGAATTTCACGGCGTTTGGGGAGACTACGATGTAACCATTACTTTAGATAAAAACTATACCATTGGCGGAACAGGCTATTTACAAAACCCACAGAAAATTGGACACGGATATGAGGCCCCTGGGACAAAAGTTAAAAAGCAAAAAGGAAATACCTTAAGCTGGCATTTTAAAGCACCTATGGTGCATGACTTTATGTGGGCAGCAGACCCGGAATACACCCATGACGTCCTTGAAATGGAAAATGGACCAACCCTTCATTTCTTGTATAAAAACAAGTCTGAATTGGTAGAAAACTGGAAGGCCTTACAGCCAAAAACAGCACAAGCCATGGAATTTTTTAGCAAAAATATAGGCCCCTATCCTTATGAGCAATACAGTGTAATCCAAGGAGGAGACGGCGGAATGGAATACGCCATGAGCACCCTAATTACAGGAGAGCGTAAATTAAACTCTTTAATAGGAGTAATGGCACATGAAATGGCCCACTCATGGTTCCAACATATTTTAGCTACCAATGAAGCCAAGCACTCATGGATGGACGAGGGATTCACCTCTTTTATCTCTAATTTATTCATGCAAGAAATCAGTGAAAATCCTGCTGAAAATCCTTTTTCAGGAAGTTATAGGGGCTACCAGTATTTAGTAAAGTCTGGAAAAGAACAGCCTCAAACCACCCATTCAGACCGCTACGCATACAACAGTGCTTATAGCATTGCTGCTTATTCGAAAGGATCTATTTTCTTGTCTCAATTAGGTTATATCATTGGCCAAGACAAACTGATGGAAACCCTTAAAAAATACTACACAGACTTTAAATTCAAACACCCAACGCCAAATGACATTAAAAGAACCGCAGAAAAAGTGTCTGGGCTTCAGTTAGACTGGTATTTAATGGATTGGACACAAACCACCAATACCATAGATTACGCCATTCAAGAAGTTGTTGCGGCAGACCTTGAAAACACCACAGTGGTCTTAGAAAGAAAAGGTTTAATGCCTATGCCTTTAGATATTTTAGTGGTTTACCAAGATGGGAGTCAAGAAACTTTTTACATACCCCTTAGGATGATGCGAGGCGGAAAAGAGAATCCTTATCCGGAAATCCAAAGAACCGTGTTACCTAACTGGGCTTGGGCTTATCCAAGCTATGAGTTTACTATTTCTAAGCCTTATCAAAGCATTAAAGCGATTCAAATTGATCCATCTGGCCTCATGGCCGATGCTGATTTGGATAATAACTCACTTCAATCCGCAGAAGAATAATTGGCATATTGAAACAGCCTCTTAGGCCCTAAAAACAAATAAAAGTGTCCAATCAAGATACCGCAGGTTTAAACAAAAATCAACCAACAGAAACGCCCCAAAAATATCTTTCGGGGCGTTTTTCTCTAGGACAAAAAGAACGCTTAAAAAGCGCCAAATCTATTGAGCGCTTGTTTTCAGAGGGAAAAGCTATAAGTGCATACCCTTTAAGATTGGTTTTTGTGAGTAACCCAAACAGTACTGTTCCTATGCAGTGTGCTTTTAGTGTGTCTAAAAGACACTTTAAAAAAGCGGTAGATCGCAACAGGATTAAAAGATTATTAAGGGAGTCTTATAGAAAAATAAAACCTACACTGAATCAAAACCTCTCTCAGCCCTATATGGGCATGATCCTATTTAATGGTAAAGAAATTCCTTCGCAAGAAAATACAAACAAAAGTGTATCGATCCTTATAGAGAAATGGTTAAAGAGCTTATCTTTGTAAGGCTATAAAAATTTTTATGAAAGAGATCCAAACACTTGAAAAAGCCATTCAACCTTTACGCCATAATTTACAAGAACACCCCATATATCAATCTTTAAACAGTCTTAAAGACGTAGCTATTTTCATGGAGTTACACGTATACGCTGTGTGGGATTTTATGTCTTTATTAAAATCGCTGCAACAACAACTTACTTGTGTGAGCCTCCCTTGGATGGCCCCAAAAAATCCAACTCTCTCCAGATTTATCAATGAGATAGTGATGGGGGAAGAAAGCGATATAGACGTTAATGGTACCCCAATTAGTCATTATCAAATGTATTTAGACGCCATGGAAGAGGTAGGGGCGAGCACAGATGGAGTTAATAATTTTCTAAGTCTTTTAAAAAATGATGTGCCTGTAATAGAGGCTATTCGTAAAGCGCCTTTAAACCCTGCAGTAAAAGATTTTTTAAACTTTACTTTTGAAACTATAGCGACTGGAAAACCTCATCTTGTTGCCGCTGCGTTCACTTTTGGGAGAGAAGACCTTATACCGGACATGTTTATAGAAATTGTAAGCAAAGCAGCAAAAAAGAATGCTACCAATTATCCGAGATTTATGTACTATCTCAATAGACATATTGAAATAGATGGTGATGAACATGGCCCACTATCTTTAAAAATGGTCAGTGAACTCTGTGGAAAAGACACTTTAAAATGGCAAGAGGCTACTGAAGTATCTCAAAAAGCTTTAGCTGTTAGAATTGCCCTTTGGGATGCTATAGATCAAGAAATAAAGTCTAACTTGGTGTCTTAAGCAAACACCTAAACATGTATAAATATATTAAACCGCTATTCTTTTTAGGCTTCCTAATCAGTCTCTCTTCTTGTAATAAATCAGTTGTTCAAAAAGACACTTCCGATCAAAAAGTTTGGGAAATGGGGCCTTTTTTAAAGCAAGATGCAGAAAATCCCATACTTACTCCCAATCCAGAATTGGTTTTTTTAGATCCTGTAAGTGGGGAAGAAACAGCCTTTGAAGCAAGAAATGTGCTCAACCCATCTGCAGTTGTTAAAGATGGAAAAGTGCACTTAATTTATAGGGCTCAAGACCAAAAAATGACCTCTAGAATTGCACTGGCAACCAGTGAAGACGGGATACATTTTACCAAAGAAAAGGCTCCTATTTTTTTTCCAGAAAATGATGATATGTTGGTTTATGAAGCCTTTGGAGGGGTAGAAGACCCCAGGGTGGTTCAAGATCCAAATGGAGAATATATTCTTACCTATACCTCTTATGATGGAAAAACAGCCCGCCTATGTTTGGCCACCTCAACAAATTTAAAAGAATGGACTAAACACGGCCCAGTATTAAAAGATCCTAAAAATATAAACTTGTGGTCAAAATCAGGTGCTATTGTTGTAGAACAGTTTGGAGTAGAAATGCGTGCTAAAAAAATAGACGGTAAGTATTGGATGTATTTTGGAGATACGGATTTATTTATGGCTCATTCAACCAATTTAATTGATTGGAAGGTGCTGGAAAACGCAGAAAATAATACTATGGTTTCTGTGCTTCACCCGCGACCTGGATATTTTGACAGTAGGCTTGTGGAGCCTGGCCCATACGCATTATGGACTAAAGACGGGATAAATTTAATTTACAACGCCAGTAATGCAGCAAATAACAATGATCCTAATTTGCCTAAATTTACTTATGCTGCAGGACAAGCCTTATTTAGCGCTACCAAACCCTACCAGTTAATAGATAGAACCAAGGGTTATTTTATATATCCCGACAAGGATTACGAAAAAATAGGAGAAGTAAATGAGGTATGTTTTGTAGAGGGTATGGTCTTTTTTAAAGAAAAATGGTTTTTGTATTACGGCACTGCAGATTCTAAAATTGGTGTTGCTATAGCAGAAAATTAAGTGCTGCCCAATACTCAGGTACACCCCTTCTTAAAAACTTATGACATTAAAGAGCGCTCCATATAAATATGGGGAATGCCGTCTTCTAAATAGGTATCGCCAAGGGCATAAAAACCTAAATCATTATAGAAATTCAATAAATAGGTCTGGGCAGAAAGACCTATATCAGTTGTGTTAAAATAGTTTTCAATAGCAGCTATAGAAGCTTGCATAATCGCTTTTCCAAAATCTCTTTTTCTAAAATCAGCAGCGACTACGACCCTGCCAATCGCTGCTTTCTCTAAATAATCTCCAGGTTTAAAAATTCTTGTATAAGCAACAATCCTACCTTTAATTGTTCCTAATATATGAAGGGCTTTTTGATCATTACCATCTATATCTTGATACACACAATCTTGTTCCACCACAAATACCTGAGACCGCAACTGAAGTAGCTCATATAATTGGATGGTACTTAAAGAAGAAAAGGAACAGCAGTTAATCTCCATAGTTGTACTTTGTTGTTTTAAGGTATTTTATAGCTGTAGTAATTATTTGATCGTTGGTTATTTTAAAGTTATAGTACATTCTTAAGCTAACTCATTAAAAGCTTAATAACTAATCTTGAATGATGGGTTTTTTAGAATCCTCCTTTTCAAATTCAGGTTGTAAAGTCACATGGTTAATACCATACTTCTCTAAGAGTAAAGATTCTATTTGAAGCAAAATAGTGTCAAATTGTTTTAGATTAAGATTTTTAGAAAATTCTATATGGGCTTCTAAATGAACTTCTGCCTCATTGAGTTGCCATACATGAAGGTGGTGGAGGTTTTTAACAGGTGAAATTTTAGAAACGTCTACTTGTAAAGCTTTTAAATTAATATAAGAGGGAGTAAAAAGCATGAGAATTCTAGTGGCGTCTACAATAAGGTCATAACCCATATATACTAAATAAAGCGCTATAATTAAGGTGAGTAATGGATCTATCCAAAAAAGAGAGAAATAACGCATTAATAATCCTCCTATTAAAACCGCTATTGAAGCCAACATATCAGAGAATAAATGAATATAAGCAGACCTCATATTCATATTGTTATTGGCATCTTTTTTTAATAATAAAACACTAAAACCATTGGCTACTATACCAAGTAAAGAAAACCAAATCACTAAATCAGCCGCTATTTCTACTGGAGAAACAAAACGTTTATAAGCCTCAATAATTAAAAAAATAGCCACAATAACTAAAGAAAAAGCATTGACAAATGCCGCTATAATTTCTGCTCTTTTATAACCAAAAGTTTTTCCATAAGAAGCTTTATTTCTAGATAATTTAACTGCTACATAGCTGATTATTAAGGATAAAACATCTGAAAAATTATGAAGAGCATCTGAAAGTAAAGCCAAACTACCAGACCATAAACCTCCTACGACTTGTGAGGCTGTAATAATGATATTAAGAAAAATGGAAATAACTAAATTTCTACCTTTAGCATCATATTGTATGTGGTTTTGGTTAGAATGGTGGTGTCCCATAAATTTTTAACTACAAGAAATTTTAGCTACTCTATTAGCGTGTCTACCTCCTTCAAAAGGAGTGTCTAAATACACTTTTACCATTTCTAAAGCCTGAGGTAGGGATAAATATCTCGCTGGAAGGGATAATATATTCGCATTATTATGTTGCTTAGCTAAAGCGACAATTTCTTTTGACCAACATAAAGCAGCTCTAATATCTTGATGTTTATTAGCCGTCATAGCGGCACCGTTTCCACTACCACATATAATAATTCCTAGAGTTGCTTTTTTAGAAGAAACTGCCTCAGCCACTGGATGAATATGATCTGGATAATCTACAGAATCTGAAGTATCTGTTCCAAAGTTTAATACCTCATATCCCGATTCTTTAAGAAAGGCTACAATAGCAAATTTATATTCTGTTCCTGCATGGTCATTTCCTATAGCTATTGTCATAAATGTCTGTAAGTGTTAAATGATTAATTTGCTTTAAAGATATAAAAGGCTTTGTTTTTTTAAGTTATAAACAATGATTTTTTAAGTAATTACTAACCTTCTAAAAAATAGCTATTTATAAAAAAAGTGTTTTGTTGACAAGTGAATAAAAAATAAATACTTAAAAATTTGTTACTCATTTTAAAAAATTCAGGTATAAAAATAATCTTATAAACCATTTTAATTTTATCTTTTTTTAATAATCACTTATCATTAAAAAATGAGGTTTTATACACTTAAAAAAATAAAAAACAATTAAAAAAAACCTGTTAACTAACTTATACATAAATGTTAATAATTGAATTAAAATTATGATTTACAGTATAATAATAAAAAGATAGTTAGTTAATAAAGTGATTTGTTTATGTATAAAAAAAAATACTTAAAAAGTTATTACACTTATGAACATCCTATAATAAACACTATTTAAATTTTATAAAAAAAAGAAAAATAATATTTATACTGTTGTTGTGTATAACTTCTAAACTTTCATATAATGTTCTCATATAGAAACAGTACCCTTGGATTATAATTTGTAATTTTAACAAATTTTAAAAACCTAATGTCAAAAAAACAAAAACGTTCTAAAAACCATCAGAAAAATAATATTACTAAAGGTATTTTTACTGTATTAGAACAAGACTCAAATAAACCTTTCACTTATAAAGATATTGCAGAAAAGCTTCAAATATTAGACGCTACCAATAGAAATATTTTAATTAAAAAATTAGTTTCTCTAAAAGAGCAAAAACGCATTTTAGAACCTACAAGAGGATATTATCAAGCGATTATTAATGAAAAAACAAAGCAATACCACGAAGGTACTGTAGATATTACCGGAAAAGGAAATGCTTATATTATTATAGATGGTTTTGAAGAAGATGTATTTATTCCTTTTAATAAAATAAATAAAGCGTTCCACAAAGATACTGTTCAGGTGTATGTTTACCCTAGAAGAAAAGGGAAAAAATTAGAAGGAGAAATTATTAGTATTACCCATCGTTTTAAAACAACTTTTGTTGGTGTTATTGAAATTCAAGATCGATTTGCTTTTGTTAAAATAGCAGATTTCAGAATGTATACAGATTTTTTTATTCCACAACAGGGTATTAATAAAGCCAAACATGGAGATAAAGTTGTTGTTGAATTAACTAAATGGGAACAAAATTCTAGTTCTCCTGAAGGTAAAATTATACAAGTACTAGGCGTTCCTGGGGAACACCAAACAGAAATACATGCTATTTTAGCCGCCTATGGTCTTCCTTATGAGTTTTCATATGAAGTGAATGAATTTGCCAATCAAATAGATACCAGTATTCAAGCTTCTGAAATTGCAAAAAGAAGGGATATGAGAGATGTCCTTACTTTTACAATTGATCCAAAAGACGCTAAAGATTTTGACGATGCACTTTCATTTCAAAAATTAGATAATGGACATTTTGAAATAGGTATTCATATTGCAGACGTTTCTCATTATTTACAAGAAGGCACTGTATTAGATGATGAGGCATTTCAAAGGGCTACTTCTGTTTATTTAGTAGACAGAGTAGTACCTATGCTTCCAGAAGTACTCTCTAATCAAGCCTGTTCTTTAAGACCTCATGAAGAAAAATATACTTTCTCTGCTATTTTTGAAATTAACCCTCAAGCACAAATAATTTCTGAATGGTTTGGACGAACTGTAATCAATTCAAATGAACGTTTTGCGTATGAAGAAGCACAGTATGTGATAGAGACTGAGTCTAATGAAATTCCTTTAAATATATCTATTAGAAATACTGCTTATAATATTTCTAATGAAGTTAAAGAAGGTATTTTAACCCTAGATTATTTAGCTAAAATACTACGAACCAAGCGCATGAAGCAAGGGGCAATTTCTTTTGACAAGGTAGAAGTTCGTTTTGCTTTAGATGAAGACTTTAATCCTACTACTGTGTTTTTTAAAGAGTCTAAAGACGCTAATAAGCTTATTGAGGAATTTATGTTACTTGCTAATAAACAGGTAGCAGCATTTATTGGTAAACAAAAACCAGAGAAACCATTTGTTTATAGAGTTCACGATGAACCTGATGAAGATAAATTAATTGCTTTACAGGGTGTGGTGTCTCGTTTTGGGCATCAACTAGATTTTAAATCTAAGGTGACTATAAACCAATCTTTAAATACTTTACTACACAATGTAAAAGGTAAAAAAGAACAAAATCTAGTAGATACCTTAGCGATAAGGTCCATGAGTAAAGCTATTTATACGACAGATAATATTGGACATTACGGACTAGCATTTGAACATTATACCCATTTTACCTCTCCGATTAGAAGGTATCCGGATGTTATGGTACACAGGTTGCTTCAATATTATTTAGAGGGTGGTTCTACCACTAAAAAAGAAGCCTTAGAAAAAAAATGTAAGCACAGTTCAGATATGGAAGGCTTAGCAGCTAATGCAGAGCGTGAATCTATTAAATACATGCAAATTAAATTTATGGAAGACCATCAGGACCAAGAGTTTATTGGGGTTATTTCTGGGGTTACTGAATGGGGTATGTATGTAGAAATTATAGAAAATAAGTGTGAAGGTATGGTTAGAATTAGAGATATTAAAGGGGATTATTACTCTTTTGATCCTAAAAACTACGCTGTTGTTGGTGAAAGAAAAAAGCAAGTGTACACATTAGGAGACATTGTTGTGGTGATGGTAAAAAGCACCGATTTAGAAAAAAGACATCTGGATTTTTCTCTGATCGGTAAACACACTATTAATGAGACTCTATAGTATTTTTATTATCTTACTTTAATATTATAAAACAATAATGAAGGTTTTTTTATTTTTTTTATTTTTTAATAGTATTCTTTTCGCACAAGGAGATAATATTACATTAAAAACTGCAGATTTTTCTGAACTTAAAGTGTATGATGGCCTTTCTGTAACTATGACAAAGGGGACTGATAACACAGTAGTTATCTCTGGAGAAGACCCTAAAAATGTATCCATTACTAACGACCAAGGGGTCTTAAAAATTAAGATGAAGTTTAAAAAAATGTTCAGTGGTTATAGGACGTTTATATCACTTAATTACTCAAGTCCTTTTATTATTTTAGACGCAAATGAGGAAGCGAGTATTAAAGTTGACAATCTCATAGAGCAAGAAAAAATTTCTTTAAAAGTTCAAGAAGGGGCTCAAATAGAAGCTTCTTTAAAAGTAGAACAACTCATAGTTAAAACTGTTACAGGTAGCCAAATTACTACCAAAGGATATGCAAAAATTCAAGACGTATCTATCAATACTGGGGGTATTTATAATGGACAATCTTTAAAGACCTCTTTTACAACGATTGGTGTTAATGCAGGCGGAATTGCCTCTATTTTTGCTTCGGATTACGTAGGGGCTACCGTAAAAGCGGGAGGAAAAATTAAAGTTTTTGGGGATCCAAAGAAAATGGATGAAAAGACTTTTTTTGGTGGTACTATCGAGCGTGTTAAGCAATAAATATGTATTCAGATATTCAAGCAGCCATCCCTTTAGGTTTTTTTCTAAGCTTTATGATAGGGCCGGTGTTTTTTGTCTTACTGGAAACAGCCGCTTTAAAAGGATTTAAAGCCGCCCTTGTGTTTGATTTAGGGGTTATTCTTGCAGATATTATTTTTATTTCAGCCGCATATTTTAGCAGTATTCAATTATTAGAAAACCTCAAAAATCAACCAGGAATATATGTATTTGGGGGTTTAATTCTATTTATTTACGGTACCACTATATCTTTTAAAAAAGAACCCCCATTAACAGAGTCTTCAGTGAAGGTGACTAAGAGTTATTATATAGGCTTGTTTGTAAAAGGCTTTCTATTGAATTTTATCAATATTGGCGTGCTGGTTTTTTGGTTGGGCGTTATTATTATTGTGGGACCTAATTTAAATAATGACCCCCAACGAATGACCTTGTTTTTCTCTACAATGATAGGAGCTTATTTCGTTACAGATCTTCTTAAAATAATATTAGCTAAGCAATTAAAAACCAAGTTAACCCCAAAAAGAGTTCATTACGTAAAAAAAATAATAGGAGCTATTTTAATTCTTTCTGGCCTTATCTTATGTGTGAAAGGTTTTTTACCAAAATCTTCTATAAGTATTGAAAAGAGCATGGAAATACTCGAAACAAAAAACCCATCCTAGGATGGGTTTTAATTTCTGAGGCATCGAGCAGATTCGAACTGCTGTACAAGCTTTTGCAGAGCTCTGCCTAGCCACTCGGCCACGATGCCTTATTCAGGATGCAAATGTAGTGCTTTTTATTATTTTAATAATCCTAAACTAGGCTCTTTTTTCTTTAAGTACCACAGAGACTGACGCCACATCTCCACCAATTGGTGGGTTTATTTTAGCCACCGACACCTGTACTTTGTCTACTAAGCTAGACTGTTTAAAGATACTTTTGATGATTCTTTGGGCTACGTGCTCTAATAGTTTTGAGGGGTTGGCCATTTCTTCTTTTACAATCGCGTTGAGCAGTACATAATCTACCGTGTCTCCTAATTGATCCGAGGCTGTAGATTTTTCTAAGTCTGCCCAAACTTTTAGTTCTACTAAATAGTCACTTCCTATTAAGGTTTCCTCCGCCAAGCAACCGTGGTGGGCAAATACTTTTATGTTTTTTAAATATATCATTCCCATAATTTCAAAGATAGCAGTATACCTGTAAAAACAAATGAAATATAGCGGCTAATTTCCTATTTTTGTCTCAGAATTATTACAGATGAACGAAGCAGAAAAACCCCTCAATTTTATTGAGCATATTATAGAAGACGATCTTGCGAATGGTTTTACAAAAGACCAACTTCGTTTTAGATTTCCCCCTGAACCAAACGGTTACTTACACATGGGTCATGCCAGTTCTATTTGCTTAAATTTTGGTCTTGGCAATCGTTACAACGCTCCTGTCAACCTACGTTTTGACGACACCAACCCCGCAAAAGAAGAACAAGAATACGTAGACGCTATTAAAAAAGATGTTTCTTGGTTGGGTTTTCAATGGGATAAGGAATGTTATGCTTCTGACTATTTTCAACAACTTTACGACTGGGCTGTTCTGCTCATCAAAGAAGGCAAAGCTTATGTAGACAGCCAAACAGCAGAAGCTATAGCTACTCAAAAAGGAACTCCTACAAGCGTAGGTACTAACAGCCCTTTTAGAGATAGGTCTATCACAGAAAACATCCGTTTATTCGAAGAAATGAAAGCGGGTAAACACGAATCAGGAACCCATGTATTAAGGGCTAAGATAGATATGTCTGCTGCGAATATGTTAATGAGGGACCCTATTATATATCGTATTCTTCACAAGACGCACCACAGAACACAAAATGATTGGTGTATTTATCCAATGTATGACTGGACCCATGGAGAAAGTGATTATTTAGAGCAAGTGTCTCACTCTTTTTGTACCCTTGAATTTGCTATGCATAGGGAATTATATGATTGGTTTTTAGACCAATTGATAGACCCTTCACTGGTAAGGCCTAAACAGAGAGAATTTGCCAGAAGAAATTTTAGCCATACTGTTGTGAGCAAAAGAAAACTCATGCAACTCGTGGAACAAGGCGTAGTAAGTGGTTGGGATGACCCAAGAATGCCTACTATTTCCGGCCTTAGAAGAAGGGGTTATACTCCAGAATCTATTGTTGCTTTTGCTAAAACCATAGGAATTGCCAAGAGGGAAAACGTGGTAGATGTCTCGCTTTTAGATTTTACCTTAAGAGAACATTTAAATAGGGTGGCACCAAGAGTGATGGGTGTTTTAAACCCCTTAAAATTAGTCATCACAAATTATCCAGAGGGAAAAGAAGAACTTCTTGTGGCTGAAAATAATCAAGAAGATGAAAGCGCTGGAACAAGGGAAGTACCTTTTTCCAAACATCTTTTTATAGAGCAGGAAGATTTTAAAGAAGAAGGCAATAGAAAGTTTTTTAGACTTAAGTTAGGTGGAGAAGTACGCCTTAAGAACGGTTATATCATTAAAGCTGAATCTTGTACAAAGGACACTAATGGAAACATCACTGAGGTACAATGCACTTATGATTCATTGAGTAAAAGTGGTAGTGGGACTGAAGAGAGTTTAAGGAAGGTTAAAGGAACCTTACATTGGGTCTCTCAGAAACACGCTTTAACAGCGAGGGTTCGTTTATATGATAGACTCTTTACGGATCCTACTCCAGATGCCCACAAAGACAAAGACTTCATGGATTTCATCAATCCAAATTCCTTAGAAGAAATAACAGCCTATGTAGAACCTAGTCTTGCATCTGCAAAGGAGGGAGATAGGTTTCAATTTCAAAGAATGGGATACTTTGTGGTAGATCAAGACAGCAGTTCCGATCAATTGGTTTTCAATAAAACGACAGGACTCAGAGATACTTGGTCTAAATTAGACGCTTCTTAGTGGCTACAACATATTATTAAAAAAGGGGCCCTAAAGCCCCTCTTTTTTTGCCCGATATCTGGAGTGTTTATGTGTCGCCGTTTTCTGTTTTCTTTTGGTTTATAGTTAATGCTTTTTGCTCTTTCATAGCTTCACCAATTTGATTACTCGCTGTAAAAGAAGCCACCATATTATTAAGCATATCACTTCCAGCCTGTGGAGAGTTGGGTAGCAAAATTAGATTGGTGTTTGTTGCTTCTCCTATAGATTGAAGGGTGTCGTAATGCTGGGTTACTACAATTAGCGCAGAAGCTTCTTGAGAATTAATCCCCACTTTATTCAGCACTTCAACAGACTCTTCTAAACCTCGGGCAATTTCCCTTCTTTGGTCTGCTATACCCTGTCCTTGAAGCCTTTTACTCTCTGCTTCTGCTTTTGCTTTTTCTACGATGAGAATTCTTGCTGCGTCTCCCTCAAATTGTGCTGCAATTTTCTCTCTTTCAGAAGCATTAATTCTATTCATAGCCTCTTTTACTTGACTATCGGGATCAATGTCAGTAACCAAGGTTTTAATAATGTCATATCCATAGTCTAGCATGGCGTCTTGTAGCTCTGATTTAACCGCTATAGCAATATCGTCTTTTTTAACAAAAACATCATCTAGCTTCATCTTAGGCACCTCTGCGCGCACCACATCAAACACATAAGAGGTAATTTGATCGTGAGGATACTCTAGCTTGTAAAACGCTTCGTAAACTTTTTCTCTAATAACAACGTATTGTACCGAAACCTTGAGTTTTACAAAAACGTCGTCTTTGGTTTTTGTCTCTACAATCACATCTAATTGTTGGATCTTTAAGCCTACCCTTGCGACAATCTTGTCTACAAAAGGAATTTTTAAATGAAGCCCAGAAGTTCGAATAGAATGAAAACGACCAAAACGCTCCACAATAGCTGCTGTTTGTTGTTTTACGGTGAAAAAGGACCTAAGAAACCCTAAAAAAAGCAGTAATCCCAGGAAAATTAATACATATTGTTCCATGTGTGGTATTGTTTTAAATTATAATTAAAAGATACAAAAAATGCCGTTTTATCACTAAAAACTGCCGTTAATAGGCGTACATCTGCTTTTAACGGATGTTGTGTAAATAAATCCGTTAGTCGCGGAAAATACTTAAAGATCTTTCGCCGTATTTCCCAGCGCAAGAATCCTTTCTATACAACGGTCCTTACCCAACACTTCCATAATGTCAAATACATGAGGACCACTAAGTGCGCCCACTAATGCCAAGCGAAGCGGAGGCATTACGGCGCCAAAAGAAAGTGACTTCTCAGAGATATAATTTTTTATAGTCAGCTCTAAGTTAGCGCTGCTAAAATCTGTTTGGCTTTTAATAATTTCTGTCAGCGCAGCTACAATTTCAGGGGTATTTTCTTTCCACTGCTTTTTAAGCGCCTTTTGATCGTAGCTTGTTGGATCAACAAAAAAGTATGCAGCTAATTCAATGAGTTCATGGGTAAAAGTAGCACGTTCTTTTACCAGGTCTATGATGGTCTCCAGAACACGATCACTTTTATTTTCAATAGCTGTTGCACCAAATGCAGCGAGGACTCCTTTTTTAAATTCAGGTAGAATTTTTGCTGCAGTAGACATTTGCAGGTATTGTTGGTTGAACCATTTTGTTTTTTCAGGATCAAATCTAGCACCCGATTTTTGTACCCGCTCCAATTCAAAAGTGGCCACCAATTCATCCAGACCAAACAACTCTTGTTCAGTACCTGGATTCCAACCCAAGAGGGCCAAAAAGTTTATGACCGCTTCTGGAAAATACCCCGCTTCTTTATATCCTGTAGAAGATAACCATGTCAATGGAAACACCGGAAAACCGCCTTTTTCTCCATCTCTTTTACTCAGTTTTCCTTTTCCAGTTGGCTTCATGATCAGAGGTAAGTGTGCAAATTTAGGGGCTTCCCAACCAAATGCTTGGTATAATTGAGTGTGTAAGGCAAGAGAAGGCAACCACTCTTCTCCTCTAATAACATGGCTGATCTGCATGAGGTGGTCGTCTACCACATTAGCTAAGTGATAGGTAGGCATTCCGTCGCTTTTAAAGAGCACCTTGTCGTCTAAAGTGTCTGTTTTAAAAGAAACCGATCCTCTAATCATATCAGATGTAGTAATGGTAGTATTTTCAGGCGTTTTAAAGCGCACTACATAGGGTGTTCCGGTTGCAATTTTTGAGGCTGTTTCTTCTTTCGAAAGGCTGAGACTGTTGTCCAGCTTTAACCTATTGTGGGCATTGTAGATAAATGTTTTTCCTTTAGACTCATGATCTGTTCTATGAAAATTGAGCGATTCAGGCGTATCAAATGCGTAATAAGCCGCCCCTTTTTCTATTAGGGTGGTTATATAAGTGGCATAACTGTCTTTTCTTTCACTCTGTCTGTATGGCCCAAAGTCACCTGCTTTATTAGGCCCTTCGTCGTAAGGTATTCCAGCCCAAATTAATGCTTCTTCTATATATTCTTCTGCTCCGGTCACAAAACGAGTTTGGTCCGTATCTTCTATTCTTAAGATAAAATCTCCTCCGTGTTTCTTGGCAAATAAATAATTAAAAAGGGCAGTTCTTAACCCACCAATATGAAGCCCACCTGTTGGACTAGGTGCAAAACGCACCCTAACTTTCTTAGTCATGATCTCTTTTTTGTTGGAGCAAAGATACTTTAAGTGTTGCAACCATCCATAATGGATTGAGTTGAATTTTAATGCTCCAATAAAGCCCTAACATCAGTAAGCGATTATTTTCTTAGAAAAAATTCATTTAACGGGCCTTTGCTAAGGCCTTCATCGCTTCTGGCACCCTTGGATTCATCAGTTTAAACCAGAGCGGCGGAAATAAGGAAATAACCATTGAGGTAGGGTAGCCAAAGGGCATTTGAGGCGCCTCTTCCCTACACATCAAGGTTTGGTATTTTTTTGAGGCCATATAGTGATGGTCGCTGTGACGGGTAAGCTCATACAGGACAATTCTTCCAATAATGTGGTTGGAGTTCCAAGAGTGAATGGCGCGAACCGCTTCGTAGCGCCCCTGCGCATTTTTGGCCCTAAGTAAGCCGTAATGTTCTATATAGTTAACTGTTTCAAGCAGTATAAAGCCCACCACACCAGCGGCTAGCATCAGCAAAGCGGTATTAATATTAAACACAAACAAAATAGTGATTAAATACACCAATTGTATTACTGTGTACCACATCATATCATTATAAATACTCCAAAACCCCCAGCCATTTTCTCTATTGCGTTTGCCTTGAATTTTCCATGCATTGGCATATTGCCTACTCACACTGCTGATCCAAAATCCATAAACACTTTGTTGGTATTGTGCCGTCGCAGGATCTTCTTTGGTGGCTGCGTAAGTATGGTGCCCCCAATTATGCTCTATAAAGAAGTGCATATAAAAGCTGGGTAAGAGTAATGCTTTTGCTAAGGTCTTTTCTAAATTATTTTTTCTGTGCCCTAGTTCGTGGGCTACATTAATACCGTTTGTTCCTAGAGCAACCCCTAATGAAAGTACTAAACCACAAGCCTCAAACGGACTCAATGCTCCATGGTAAAATTCAATCGCCGCCCATACCACTAGGACATAGATAATAGGTAGGTTTATATATAAAAGGAAGTCATAAATTTTATTTGCTTTTTTAAGCGCAACCACTTCTTTTGTGTCATTTATAGCATCTTCTTTGAGGACTATTTCTAACAAAGGAATTATTCCAAATGCATAAATGAGTGCTGCAAACGAAAACGTCCCTTTTAAATATAACGCTAAGGCTGTGGCCATTGGAATGGTATAGGCCGCTAAGTATTTGAATGAGGTCATTTTTTTTATTTCTAAGTTACACATTTTTAGGAATCTAATCGCTTATGCTTACCTTTGCCAAAAATTTCCTAGTGATAGATTTTAATTTTATAGACGTGCCTTCAATTGAACATGACCGTCCTTTTTTCGATTGGCTGTTAAAGGTGGCTGAATCTGAAGGCTATAGCTTGTCAGCACTGTCTTATATTTTTTGTAATGACCAATATTTGTTAGAGCTCAATCAGTCGTATCTTTCACACGACACCCTTACAGATATTATTACCTTTGATTACGTAGAGGGAACTGTAGTGTCTGGGGATATTTTTATCTCTGTTGACCGTCTTAAAGAAAACGCAGCGATTTTTAATGTTACCTTTGAAGAAGAACGCTTGAGGGTTATGGCACACGGCCTTCTACATCTCATGGGATACAAAGACAAAACACCTGAAGATCAGTTGGTTATGTCCAATAAAGAAAATGAAAAAATTAAAATGTTCCACGTGGAACAATAGTTGTTATGTTTCAAGATAAGTATGATGTAATTGTTGTTGGTGGCGGTCATGCAGGTGCTGAAGCGGCTGCCGCGGCTGCCAATATGGGTTCAAGCACACTATTGGTAACTATGAACCTGCAGTCTATTGGTCAGATGTCTTGCAATCCAGCCATGGGAGGTATTGCAAAGGGTCAAATAGTGAGAGAGATTGACGCCCTAGGCGGTTACAGTGGTATTGTTTCTGACCTCTCAGCCATTCAGTTTAAAATGCTCAATAAATCAAAGGGTCCTGCTATGTGGAGTCCAAGAACACAGAACGACAGAATGCGCTTTGCAGAAGAATGGCGTTTGGCCTTGGAGCGCACTCCTAATGTAGATTTTTATCAAGACATGGTGTCTTCTCTAATTATAGAAGGTAATAAAGTTATTGGGGTAAAAACGTCTTTAGGTATTCCAATTTACGGAAAGAGTGTTGTGCTAACCAATGGCACTTTTCTTAACGGGCTAATTCATATTGGTGAACGTCAGTTAGGAGGTGGTCGCGCAGGTGAAAAAGCTTCTACTGGAATTACAGAGCAATTGGTTGCCCTAGGCTTCGAGTCTGGGAGAATGAAGACAGGCACTCCTCCTAGAGTAGATGGAAGGTCCTTAGATTATTCTGTAATGATCCCTCAGCCGGGCGATGCCCATCCTGAAAAATTTTCATATACTAATACAAAATCGCTTACTACTCAGCGAGATTGTCATATGACGCATACTTCTTCACTGGTACACGATTTACTGAGAGAAGGCTTTGATAGATCTCCTATGTTTAACGGATCTATTCAGAGTTTAGGTCCTAGATATTGTCCATCAATTGAAGATAAAATAAATAGATTTGCAGATAAAGATAGCCACCAACTTTTTGTAGAACCAGAAGGCTGGGATACCGTTGAAGTATATGTAAATGGCTTTTCTACTTCCTTGCCAGAAGACGTTCAATTTAAAGCTTTGCGCTCTGTTAAAGGATTTGAAAACGTTAAGTTTTTTAGACCAGGTTACGCCATTGAATACGATTATTTCCCCCCTACTCAACTCACACACACCTTAGAGACAAAATTAATAGACAGCCTATTTTTTGCGGGTCAGATAAATGGAACAACGGGCTACGAAGAAGCTGCTTCACAAGGTCTAATGGCAGGAATAAACGCTGCTTTAAAAGTTCAAGAAAAAGCGCCTTTTTCCCTCCAAAGAGATGAAGCTTATATAGGTGTTTTAATAGATGATCTTATTACCAAAGGAACAGATGAGCCCTATAGGATGTTTACTTCTAGGGCAGAATACCGAACACTTTTAAGACAAGACAATGCAGATTTTAGGTTAACACCAATGGGTCATGCTATAGGTTTAGCCTCTGAAGAAAGACTTAAGGCAATGGAGTTAAAGGCAGCAGCCTCTGAAAATTTGGTGTCTTTTTTTAGAGAAACCTCCGTCAAACCAGCAGAGATTAATGATCAATTGGCCTCTGTAGATTCTGCCCCTATTTCTCAATCTGGTAAATTGTTTAAAGTGTTTTCAAGACCCAATGTCACTATGGATCACATGCTTTCTGTAGACAGTGTAGAATCATATGTTCGCGATAATAATTTCTCCAGAGAAGTTTTAGAACAAGCAGAGATTCAAATTAAGTACGCAGGATATATTGAAAAAGAAAAAAACAACGCAGACAAATTACAGCGCTTGGAACATGTAAAAATCCCCTCAGATTTTGATTATTCGCTTTTAAAATCGCTTTCATATGAAGCTCGTGAAAAGCTTCAAGAAATTCAACCTGTGAGCATTGCACAAGCGTCCAGAATTTCCGGAGTTTCTCCTTCTGATATTTCTGTTTTGTTGGTCTTTTTAGGAAGATAATTTTTGTGTTCCACGTGGAACAATATTATTTTAACACCCAAATGCTTAAAAGAAAAGAGCGGTTTCCAATAGAGGTTTTAGATCATGTGTATAGCAAAGAAACGTTTAGCGTGGATTGTGTGCCAGGTTTAGATGTGCTTCAGACTAAGCCTATTCCAGCTGAAATAGCGGCTTATTATCCTGAAGACAATTACATTTCTCATCAAAACAATAAACTCAGCTTAACCGATAGATTGTATGCCATTGCTAAAAATTATCAGTTAAAAAAGAAGGCTGCATTATTAGAGCAACATTGCAATGGACCAAAGAAATTTTTAGATTTTGGAGCCGGATCTGGCGCACTAGTGTCTTATCTAAAAAACAGGCAGTGGCATTCTATAGGAGTGGAGCCCAATCCAAACGCCAGGGCTATTGCTTTAGAGAATAACTGTGTGCTATACCCCTCTTTAGAATCCATTCCAAAACAAGAATTCTCTGTTATATCACTCTGGCATGTTTTAGAGCATTTGCCTCATTATGAACAAAGCCTTCAGAAATTATTAAGTGTTTTAGCGCCTGGAGGCAAACTAATCGTTGCCGTGCCTAATTATAATTCATGGGACGCAAAACATTACGGATCCTATTGGGCAGCCTATGATGTTCCGAGGCATTTGTGGCATTTTTCCCAAGGAGGCATAAAAAAATTGGCAGACAAAAACGGTCTGTCTTTGGAAGAAACCAAACCAATGCTTTTAGACGCTTTTTATGTGTCTTTGTTATCTGAAAGATACTCCAACAAAAGAACCCCTTTGTTTAACGCTTTTTTTAAAGGTTTTTATTCTAACTTATCTGCTTTAAGGTCAAAAGAGTATTCTTCCATCGTATATGTATTAAAAAAACCCGAATAAGCGCTTTTAAAGCGTTTGTTTCGTTTTTTTAAACACTTATGACAGATAACACAGATTTTCTTAAAAACAGCCTTAAATCCAATCTATGAAAGCCAATGTTTATTTTAAAAACCTATAATACCTCTGCGTGATTATAAATTAATCTTATAGTTTTTTTAATAGCTTCTTACAAAAATAATTTACCAGGTAGACATTTCTAAAAAGAATACGAGCAAGACCGCAGGTATTAAATAAATAACTATAGTTCTAGCGCCGTCATAGTCTTTGGCAACCCTTTGTCCAAAAAGTAACATGAGCAGGGTAATACATCCTACTACTGCGCCACTTAGCGCAACGCTGGGTTTGTTGTAATGAATAATATCCATTATTCCCCAAACACCTAGAACACCACTTATGACTTCCATGATAATAATAGTCACCAGTAAAAAGGGCACAGTGTTTTTGAGAAAGCTATTGTTAAAGTGGCCTATGAGCCATTCAAGGTTTCCTTTCCAATCAATCAGTTTGTCTAATGCGCTTTGTATAAAAGTAATACAGAGGAAAGCGAGTAGTATTAATACCGTTAAGTTGTTTTCGAAATGTAGCATAATAAGTTTAGTTTGAGACCGCTTTTGGCGCGTGCAGTAAGCGAGTGAGAGAAATAGCTAGGTCTGTAAAGACCATTTTCGCGTTTCCATTTCTTTCTATTTCGTACACAGCACTTTCTAAAGCGGCAGTGATTTGTTCTATATTTCCTTCGTGTACAAAAGGGGCAAACTTTTTAAAATCAAAATTGGATATCTCAATTTGTGTGTGTTGCAGTTGCTCTAAACCATAGCCCATTAAAACCGCTTCTCTAAACAAAGACAAACAGTACAAAAGAAAGTTTTTCTGTATCTCTCTACCAGATTTAGCCACTTCCCCACTCCAATTGAGTAGTTCGTTTATAGCGCTTTTATTTCCTTTAGCTTTAAATGCCGCCCTAACCCAAAATACAAACCATTCGCCAAAACGCAATTCTTCTGAATCTTGTCTAAAGAGATCAAGCGCTTTATTGAAGTTGCCCTCTGCCATAACAGCTATTTGTTTGGCATTTTGCATAACCGCACCTTCTGCTAAAAGGCCTTTCACAATATCTATTTCCTGAAGTTTCTTAAAATAGGTGATTTGGCAACGGGACCTTATGGTCGCGAGTAATTGCTCTTCTTCTTCTGCAATGAGGATAAAAAGGGTTTTTTCAGGGGGCTCTTCCAGCAGCTTTAAGATTTTATTTGCCGCTGCAGTATTCATTTTTTCCACACCCCAAATCAGCATAACTTTATAACCGCCTTCATAAGATTTTAAATAGAGTTTTTGGCTCAGGTCTTTTGCTTCTTCTACAGAGATATTACCCTGTTTTTTTTCCGTACCCATAAGTTGGTACCAGTCAAAGAGATTGCCGTAAACCTGTGTTTTAATAAATGTCCTCCAAGGCGCTGCGTAATGATCGCTAATGGGTTTTGTTTTAGCAATTTCTGAAGTAGCAACGGGAAACACAAAATGAAGGTCCGGATGGTTTAGATGATCCATTTTTAAATGGCTCGCTTGTTTCTGTTCTTCTGTTAAACCTTCACCACCACAAAGTACCTCCCTGGCCAAAGCCAATGCCATAGCCAGAGTCCCGCTACCCTCTGCTCCCACAAACAATTGCGCATGGGCGAGATGGTTAGTCGCTATAGCCGTTTTTAAACGGCTTTTAATGGCCTCTTGACCTAGAACTTCTGAAAAATGCATATTCCAAAGATACAAAAAGCCGCCTTTAAAGGCGGCTTTTGATCTTTTTCTTAATAAGGGTTATTACTCTTTTTTAGTCACTATTTCAATTACGCCATTTATTCCTTTGTTTCCATATTTTTCTTTAGCAGACTTGCCTTTTAACACATTGACACTTTCAATACCGTCTGGATCTATTTCATTCAGGTTTTTGCCTTTTTCCATGATTTTTCCATCAATTACAATGAGCGGTTGATTTTTATCCTCTGCCGTCCAGCTATTTGCCTTTCTCTTCACGACAATTTTTGTTTCATAACCGTCTTTCTGTTCTTTAGCATCTTTCTGTTCTTTTGTGGCTTTCAGGTTTTTAATCTTAATGACTTTGTGTTTTTTTTGATCTCTGCCTTCTGATACCCAGAGGCCTGAAACCATCTCTTCAGCTTCTTCTTCCAGGCTTTCCCCCTTTTCGTTAAGGTTCCATTCTGCCGCTTCAGATACTTCTATCCTTACTTTTAATTCCAGGGCTTCTTCTTCTTTTTCTGTTTCAGCAAGAATGTCGTTTAGTTCTTCTGAATCTTTGAGGTAATCCTCATCAAAAACAGCACTGTAAGTAACCATTAAAGAGTCCTTGTCCAGATGCCCTCTTTTTATTATAAAGATGTTATTTCCAGTATTTCCATAAATATTTTCTGAGACCACTTTTCCACTAAGGTCTTTTACAATAAAGATACTATCCCCCTCTTTACCGCGCATCTTTTTAGTCAAGGTATTCTCCTCACTGCCTTTGAAAATAAAAATGTTTTCATCACTCCTGCCATAGACATTTTCAGTCATAATCTCGCCGTCTTCATTCATCACTACTACCCTACTGCTTTTGTATCCTTTAACGACTTTAGTCTTGCTTTTGGCGGCTTTAAAAACAGCATCGGTCAATTGATCATTTTGGTCTAAAGAAACCTCAAATATAAAGTCACTGATGGGCTCGTTACCACTCACCGCATACACGCCTTTTTTACCATTATCTGACTTAAAGTTCGCTTTAATTCCAGTAATCTCTCCTACGGCATTTCGCTTGATATTTTTAAAATAAAGTTGCACATTGAATTTCCCAAAAAGTGTTTTGTAGCCATTGTCTCCTTTTAAATCTTCATCAGATGAGTTTGATGTGATTTCCACAGAAAACTTTGTCCCTGAAACCGTCTTTTTTTCATAAGCAGGCGGCGGTGGAGGCGGAACAGAATAGCCATTTGCCTTGTAAACCTTTGGTGGTGGAGGCGGAATGGTATCTAAAGCCTTTGGGCTTGTTGGTGGAGGTGGTGGCGGCGCTATTTGAGCCACGACTTCTGTGTTAAATGCAAAGACAAAGCCTACTAAAAGCGGGGCGAGCAATACACTGGCCCAGGGATTTTTTTTGTTGTTCTCATGGTTGAGCATCATAATACGTTTTTTTAAAAATGAATGATAAAATGGGTGCACCAGACTCAAATGGTCTAAGGGCACGGTTTGTTTGAGTAATATATATTGATAGGTTTTTAAGTCTTTAGTGGTGGCTACAGAGAGTTGATCTGTAAGAAACTCTAGGTTTTCTACCACCGTTTTTCTGTAGGCCCATAGAAAGGGATTCCACCAGGCCATTACCAATAGAAAGTTTGTGAGCAATATGTCCAAAGAGTGCCACTGTTTCACGTGAATTTTTTCATGGGTAAGCATGAGTTCATAGTCCTCAGAGCGGTATAAATGCGCGGGAAACACAATGGTATTTAAAAAAGAAAACGGCCCCTTAACCGCATTGGAGAGCAGTAATTTTGGAGGTGTTTTCTGGATGGTTTTGGCTTGAATGAGTAGTTTAACTATGCCGCCTAGTTTGAGTATAATCCACCCTAAAATACAGGCGCTTCCTGCTCCAATAATTCCCATTAATACCGCTTCAAGGGAGATGGTATCTGTTCCTTTTTGTTGAACAGCTTCAAAAGTGCCTTGAGCCATGATTGGGTTCCAAGTAATTAGGACTATTTTTTTAACACTTATAAAGGGCAGCACAACAGAGAGTAATAGACCGCATAGTAAAAAATGTCTGTTAAAGGAGAATTGTTTTCTGGGATATAGCCAAAAGCGGTACACAACAAAGAATAGGCCTAAAATGACCGTGTTTTTCCAAGCAAAATTTACAAAAGTATCCATGCTTACTTGTTTTTTTCTATAAGCTTAATGATTTCTTTTAATTCATTGATGGAAATTTTCTCTTCCCTGGCAAACTGAGAGACAAGGTGGGCGTAGGAGTCACTGAAAAAATCAGAAATGGCTTTTTCCATAAAGACTGCCCTATATGATTCTTTGCTTATTACAGGGAAGTACTCATGTGTTTTTCCGTATGCTTTATAGGCCACATAGCCTTTTTCCTCTAAATTTCTAACCATGGTAGATAGGGTGTTGTAATGAGGGATTTCTTGCTGGCCTTTGTAGGCTTCCAAAATATCTTTCACAAACCCCTTCTTAAGTCTCCAAAGGATTTTCATCACCTCTTCTTCCTTATTGGTTAATGGTTTCATAAAAAATGTGTTTTAAATTCATCACGAATGTATAACTAAAAAAATAGTTATACAACTGAATTTTTAGTTAAACGAAAACCTTGTAGTTCAATTTTTATCTTTTAGGCCTATTAAAAGGGCTTATTTTAGGTATATTTGTGTTCGTACAATTATTAAAAACCCCATGAAAACACTTTCAGATTTTAATTTCAAGGACCAAGTGGCCCTGATTCGTGTAGATTTTAACGTTCCTATGAACGAGGCAAATCAAGTCACAGACACCAATAGAATTTCAGCAGCAAAACCCACCATAGACGCCGTGTTGGCGCAAGGAGGGAAAGCTGTATTAATGAGCCATTTTGGGCGTCCAAAGGGACAGGCAAACCCAAGCATGTCTCTTTCTTTAATTGTAGACGCGGTGTCTAAAGTATTAGGTGTTCCGGTGGCCTTTAGTGAAGATTGTGTGGGAGAAAAAGCCAGAGCTGCTGTAGACGCCATGGCGCCAGGAGGGGTTTTGCTTTTGGAAAACTTAAGATTTCATGCAGCAGAAGAGTCTGGTGACGAAACCTTCGCTAGACAACTTGCTAGTTTGGGAGACATTTATATAAATGATGCTTTTGGTACTGCTCATAGAGCACACGCCTCTACCACTATTATTGCACAATTCTTTAAAGGGTCTTGTTGCTTTGGCGCTTTAATGGCTAAAGAAATTTTAGCCATTGACAAGGTCATGAGTAGTGGAGAAAAACCAGTAACGGCTATTTTGGGAGGATCAAAAGTGTCTTCTAAAATTACCATTATTGAAAATATTCTAGACAAAGTAGATCATTTGATTATTGGAGGAGGAATGACTTACACCTTTATTAAAGCACAAGGGGGTAGCGTTGGAAACTCTATCTGTGAAGACGACAAAATGTCTTTGGCATTAGAGATTTTAGAGAAAGCGTCTGCCAAAGGAGTTCAGGTTCATTTACCTGTGGACGTGTTGGCTGCTGACGATTTTAATAAAGATGCCAATACACAAGTAGCAGATGTTTTTGCTATTCCTGAAGGGTGGGAAGGTTTAGACGCTGGACCAAAAACCTTAGCGCAATTTGCTGAAATCATATCGCAGTCCAAAACCATTTTATGGAATGGACCAGTAGGTGTTTTTGAAATAGAAACCTTTGCTGAAGGGACCATTGCTATTGGAGAAGCTATTGCGAAGGCCACTGCAGCAGGGGCTTTTTCACTAGTGGGCGGTGGAGATTCTGTAGCCGCAGTGAAAGAGTTTGGTTTTGAAAACAAAGTGAGTTATGTGTCTACAGGAGGTGGCGCTATGCTGGAGAGCTTAGAAGGAAAAACGCTTCCAGGTATTGCGGCTATTGAGGTCATGGCTTAAGCTCATTTCCTTAGTGTAAATGATGAAAAAACACTTCGCAACATTCTTTTTATGGATATTTCTTGGGCCATTAGTGGCCCAAGAAATTTCTATACCCATATCCCAAGAAGCCTCTTTATCTCAAGAATTACCAGCGCTTATTCTAACAGATACCATCTCAAAACCTTCCTTAGAGGCCTTAACTTTTGCCGCAGTTTTAGACTCTATTTTAAACGCTTCACATGTGGTGCCGGATCCAGAAATAAGCTATTCCGCTCAAGACAGCATAGCTCTTTTTAACCCACCTAAAGACAGTTTAAAAAGCCGTTTGACGCTTTTAGATCAGAAAACTATTTTAGATAGTCGCTACAACCCTTCACTGGAGGGGGTTATTAAGATGTATTTACGTTCTAAAAGGGTTCTTATTCAAAAAATGTTGCATAGAAGTGCCTATTATTTTCCGCTTTTTGAAAGGGAATTAGACGCACTTTCCATGCCTATGGAAATTAAATATTTGGCCATTGTGGAGTCAGCTTTAAACCCCAAAGCAAGGTCTAAAGTTGGCGCTACGGGGCTTTGGCAATTTATGTACGGCACTGGTAAAATGATGGGATTAGAGGTCAATAATTACATAGATGAGCGTCAAGACCCTTTTAAATCTACTCAAGCAGCTTTTAAATATTTAAAGAAATTACACGGGATGTTTGGAGATTGGAATTTGGCTTTAGCGGCCTACAATTCTGGACCAGGAAATGTAAGAAAGGCCATTAGGCGTGCTGGGGGCGTGAAAGATTTCTGGGCCATAAGAAGTTTTTTACCCAGAGAAACAGCAGGCTATGTTCCTGCTTTGCTTACCACCATGTACTTGTTTGAATACGCAGAAGATCATGGCTTTGAGTTGCCTAAAACGGCTTTAGCATCTTATGCTACAGACACCATACACCTCAAAAAAGCCATCAGTTTTTCACAACTTTCTAAAGCTTTGTCTTTGCCAGAAAAAACCATTGAACAATTGAATCCCGTATATAAACTAGGGATTATTCCTCAGATCAAAGGAAAACCTCAGGCGCTGAGGCTTCCAAGCACCTCTACCACACTTTTTATAGACCAACAAGACAGTATTTACGCTGCAGTAGCTGCAGAAATGGCTCTTTTAAAAAAACCTTTCCCTGCCCTTCAGACCGTAGGAGCGCCACTAAGATACAGGGTACAATCTGGAGATTATTTAGGCAAAATTGCCCAGCGATATGGATTAAGGGTGTCTGATATTAAAAAATGGAATAGATTGAGCGGAAACAACATCTCTATTGGACAAAGACTAACCCTTTATCCCAAAACTTTTCCTTTGAATGGAACCCAAAACGCATCGACCGGAGGCCAAAAAAGCGCTTCAAAGATTACTTCTATAGCTTCGGATCAAAAGACTTATACCGTCGCTGCAGGAGATTCACTTTGGCTTATTGCCCAAAAGCTAAAAGGAGTCAGTGTAGATGATCTAAAAAAATGGAACGATATTTGGGACAATCAATTAAAACCTGGAACAACCTTGAAATTGTGTTCTTGTTCCCCATAAAACCAACCCATGAAAAATGTAATCGTATTTTTTTCCCTTCTTTTTATAGTCTCTTCTTGTAAGGAAAAATCCAATTACAAATACCTCCCTGAATCGATTGGTCAGGTGCAGTCTATTTTAGTGGTCATGGAAGAAGATTTATGGGAAAGTGCCGTGGGAGATTCCGTTAGAAAAGCTTTTATGAGTCCTATTAAAGGACTGGCCGTAGCGGAGCCGGCCCACCATATTCAATATATACCCCCGTCTGTTTTTAAGGGAACGGTAAAGCAAAACAGAACAGTTTTAGCAGTGGGATTAGACAGTTTGTCTCTCGCGCACATTAAAAAGGATGTTTATGCAAGACCACAATTAATAGGAGTGGTTAAAGGCGTGGACCAAGCAGACCTAATGCGTCAATTTCAAGCGAAGAAAAGAGATTTCATAACCGCTTTTAAGGAATTGGAAATAGACCAAACCCAAGAGCGTTTTAAGCGCTCCTTAAATCAGGAAAAAGGCATTGAAAATTTATTGGGTGTTGGAGTAGACATCCCTTCTGCCTATAGGCTGGGAATGCAAACGGAAAGCTTTGCATGGATAGACAGGGCTATTCCAGCAGGAAGTTCCAACTTAATTGCTTACGCCTTACCTTATAATAGTTTTGACAATCCAGAGACCTTTGTAGAAGACATTGTAGCGGCTAGGGATTCTGTGGTTAAAATCAATATTCCAGGGCCAGATGTGCCTGGAAAAAAAACTTATATGAAAACGGAAACTGTTTTTATGCCTTATGTTTTTCCAGTAGAAATTGGAGGGATGAAAGGCGTAGAGGTTAGAGGCATTTGGGAAATGCATAACTACCCCATGGCAGGACCTTTTGTGAGTTATATTTTAAATGATCCTTCCAGAGACAGAAAAATAGTCTTAGAGGGTTTTGTTTTTGCGCCCAATAAAGAGAAAAGACCTCATTTGTTTGAATTAGAAGCGATAGTGAACACGTTACACCCCATTCAAAGGTAAATAGGGTTTACAAGGCATAAAAAAACCCTTTCAATTTTGAAAGGGTTTTTTTAGGACCAATAATTTATTGGATTCTTTATTTTTTATCTTCAATCTTAGGATCTACATCTTTGGCGTCGTCTTTTGAAGCGTCTTTAAATTCTTTAATGCCACTTCCTAATCCACGCATTAATTCCGGAATTTTCTTTCCTCCGAAAAGTAGTAATACAACAAGAACTACTACAACTATTTGCATGGGGCCAAAGGCTAAAAAAGGAACTAAACTGATCATGATCAATAATTTTATGTTCTACAAAAGTACTAAAAAAGTTCTAAGATTGTATTTTTCCCTCGCAAATCGTGATACTAAATGTATCTTTGTAGTGTATGGCTAAGAAAGCAGTAAAAAAGGAGCGCTCCGAAAACAAATGGCGTTACAAATACCGGCTAGTGGTCTTAAATGAAGACACCTTTGAAGAAAAGGTGTCCTTTAAGCTCTCTAGGCTGAATGTTTTTGTGGTAGGCACCCTTTCTGCTGTTGCTTTAATTGCGGCTACGATTGTGCTTGTGGCTTTTACCTCCCTTAGAGAATATATTCCAGGTTACGCCTCAACAGACCTTAAAAGACAGGCTGTTTCTCTAGTAGAAGTTACGGATTCTTTGAGCCAGATTATCTCTTACAACGAACGTTATATTGAGCGCATTCGTATGGTGCTCAAAGGAGATTACGCGCCTAGCCAAATTGAGAACGATTCTTTGGACCTTCCTTTTAATTTAGACACCACTACTGTAGTATTGACCCCTATTCGTGAAGACTCTATTTTGCGCGCTAGGGTAGCCTTAGAAGACAGATATAATTTATTTGAAAGCAACACCAATGCCCTGGAAACTGCTTTGTTTCCCCCAGTAAGTGGTTTAATCACTCAAAGATTTGACCCTGAAATAAAGCATTATGCTATAGATATAACCGCGGTAGAAGATGCCCCCGTTAAAGCCATTACCTCAGGTACTGTGGTCTTTTCAGAATGGACTTCAGATACGGGTTATGTGATTATGATTCAACACAGAAATGGTATGTTGTCTGTTTATAAACACAATGGGGCCTTGTTAAAAAACCAAGGCGACCAAGTATTGGCGGGTGAGGTGGTAGCTGCCGTGGGGAATACAGGAGAGTATTCTACAGGCGCACATTTACATTTTGAATTGTGGGAGAAAGACCGACCAGTAAACCCCCTAAATTATATAGATTTTAATTAACCTATGGGCTTAAAGCAATTTGCAGCAAAGATATTTGCTAAATACATCGTACAACAAACCGCCCAATGGGCCAATGAGCCTGTAGCAACTCAAGAGGCGGTTTTTGCCTCTCTAATAACCCAAGCCCGCAATACGCAGTTTGGGAAAGACCATGGTTTTGATCAGATAAAGACCCATGGAGATTTTATAAAAAGCGTTCCCGTGAGGGATTATGAAGACCTAAAGCCTTATGTTCAAAAAGTAGTTGCTGGAGAAAAAAACATACTCTGGCCAGGACAACCGGCTTATTTTGCCAAGACATCAGGCACAACCTCTGGTGCCAAATACATTCCCATTACCAAGGCCTCTATTCAGGAACAGGTAAAGGCCTCAAGAGACGCTATTCTGCATTATATACACCAGAGTGGGAACAGTGATTTTGTGACCAGAAAGATGATTTTTTTACAAGGGAGTCCTGTTTTAGACACCTCTGGATATATTCCAACAGGAAGGCTTTCTGGAATTTCTGCCCATTATGTTCCGGCCTACCTACAGCGCAATAGATTGCCTAGTTGGGAGACCAATTGTATAGAAGATTGGGAGACAAAAGTAGAGGCCGTGGTTAAAGAAACCATTGCCGAAGACATGGGCGTGATTGCCGGAATACCCTCTTGGGTTCAAATGTATTTTGAACGTCTCAAAGCAGCCAGCGGCAAACCAGTAGGAGACTTATTTAAGCATTTTAACCTCTTTATTTATGGGGGGGTTAATTATGACCCGTACCGGGCTAATTTTGAAAATTTAATAGGAAGAAAAGTAGACACCATTGAGCTTTTCCCTGCGAGTGAAGGCTTTTTTGCCTACCAAGACTTGCGCGATGAAAAAGGTATGTTACTGCTCTTGAATAGCGGTATTTTTTACGAGTTTATTCCCGCAGATCAGTTCTATGAAAAACACCCACCAAGATTGACAATTGGGGAAGTTGCTATGGGAGTAAATTACGTATTAATCCTTTCTACCAACGCAGGCTTGTGGGGCTACAATATTGGAGACACGGTTCAATTTACTTCTTTAAAACCTTATAGAGTAATAGTTTCAGGACGTATTAAACATTTTATTTCTGCTTTTGGAGAACACGTCATTGCAAAAGAGGTGGAATACGCCATGCAGGAGGCCATAACAAAGACAGACGCTAGGGTATTAGAATTTACGGTAGCGCCTCAGATAGCACCTAGTACCGGATTGCCTTATCACGAGTGGCTGGTTGCTTTTGAAAAAGCCCCTTCAGATATTAGTCTATTTTCCAGTATCTTAGACCAGTCTTTACAGGACCAAAACAGTTATTATAAAGACCTCATTGTAGGGAAGGTATTGCAAGGCTTAAAAATCACTTCACTTCCCACAAACGCTTTTACCCAGTTTATGAAAACAAAAGGCAAATTAGGCGGACAAAACAAAGTGCAGCGCTTGGCCAACGACCGAGATATTGCAGACGCTTTATTAAAAATTAAAGACCATGTCTAACAATAACACAAGGGCCAGAGAGTCCACCAACGCCATTGAGCGTATTTATATTACCATGAGGCACCTGTTTAATAGGGGCTTTTACAAGCCGATGGGGGTTTCCGGAGAGACCCTAAGAAATGCCCTCTTACAACTCAGGCCGGAAATTTACGGAAGTATAGCAGAGGAAAAAGCAGAGCTTAACGGACTCATTTATGTATTGGAGCGTTTGCCGGAAGGTATTGAGGAATGTCGTTTTATAAACCTTACCTCAGATGAAGGCTATGGGGCGGCTCATTTTAAAGCCATTGTGCCCCCAAAAAGGCGCAGGAATTGCTTTAGAATAGACCACGAGCAAATGAATGTAGAAATTACTAGAGGCCGTTCGGATATTTACGATATTCTTACCCACCTGACCTTCTTGTTTATAGAATCACACAAGATTTTAAAGCGTGTTTACTTAGAAGACAGTCAGAAAACGACCAGAGATTGGACCAAGTTTTCAGAGGCCATAGCCAAAGGAAAACTCACTGTAGCAGAACGTGAAACTGCCTTAATTCATATGTCTAATTTTCTGGGACGTTCTTTTCTAGAAGTCTCAGAGATGCATAAAAAGTTAGCGACTAAAGCGCAGCCAGAGCGCTTTTTAAAAGTGATTTACTGGCTGGGTAATTTGGCTATTGAAGAAGAAACTACAGGAGAAAAACGCACTATTACTTTTAGCCCATTATTGAGAGAGCGTCTGGGGCACCATATTCATGGAGAAAGATGGGCTAATGCCATTAAAGAATTGCTCATTAAACAAGATCTTATGGGCAGGCCTTTACATATTATCAGTGCAAATATGCACTCGGTAATGAACGCTTTGTTCGCAAGAAAAGCCTTGGGCAAAGCCTTTGAAAAAAGCACCGATTTAGCCATATACGAAGCCCTCAGTGCTCCTGAAAACGAGCCCCTTAGAGCACAGGTAACCGAATTTGCAACAGCACATGGAATGACTGTTATTCCAGACCAATCTGGAACCAATATAGATATACAAATATTTGATCTAGCCAAAGCAGTAGGGCAGAGTCATTTTGTGCCTAAATTTACAGACCCTACAAAAGCCCCTGTTATTTTTGTGATGGATTACGCCTTTGGAGAGCAGGCCTATGAGACCATGGACGAGCTGTTAAAGCCATATAAAGCCAATAAAAAAACACCTTTGTTTTTAGATGTTCATTCTATCTCTATCATGGGGAAAGCAGGAATTTTAGAAGGCGGAAAAGGAGATTTAATGATTCCAAATGCCCATATTTTTGAGGGTTCTGCAGACAACTATCCTTTTAAAAACCAGCTTTGTGCGGCAGATTTTGAAGGCCATGATCTACTAGTGTTAGAAGGGGCTATGATTTCTGTGTTAGGTACCTCGCTTCAAAACAAAGACATCCTAACTTACTTTCATGAATCTACTTGGAACGTAATTGGCTTAGAGATGGAAGGGGTGCATTATCAAAAAGCCATTCAATCTGCTTCTAAAGTACGCAGGAGCATTCGAGAAGACGTAGAAGTGAATTACGCGTATTACGCCTCAGACAACCCATTGGAAACTGGGAGTACTTTAGCCTCTGGGGGGCTTGGGACAACAGGGGTAAAACCTACTTACCTCATTACAGAAAAAATACTCACCCAAATATTAAATAATTAGACATGTCATTACTCATAACAGGTGGTGCTGGTTTTATTGGATCCCATGTGGTGCGTTTGTTTGTCCAAAAGTATCCCGACTACCATATTATTAATTTAGACGCACTGACTTATGCAGGTAATTTAGAAAACCTTAAAGATATAGAGCAGTTGCCAAATTATACCTTTGTAAAAGGCAGTATTACAGACAGTTCGCTTTTAGAACACCTTTTTACACAATACGACATTAAAGGGGTCATTCATTTAGCGGCAGAAAGCCATGTTGACCGCTCCATTAAAGATCCTATGGCATTTATAGATACAAACATTAAAGGTACCGCAGCGCTTTTAAACGCTTGCAGGGCCCATTGGAAATCTTTTGAGGGAAGACGCTTTTATCAAATTTCTACTGATGAGGTGTTTGGCGCTTTAGGCGCTACAGGTTATTTTACAGAAGAAAGCCCTTACGCACCTAATTCTCCCTATTCAGCCTCAAAGGCAAGCGCAGACCACTTGGTGCGCGCCTATGGAGAAACCTATGATTTGCCCTATGTGATCTCTAATTGCTCTAATAATTACGGCCCCAATCATTTCCCAGAAAAACTCATCCCGCTTTGTATACACAATATTTTAGAAGGCAAAGACTTGCCTATTTATGGCAATGGCTTATACACCAGGGATTGGCTGTATGTAAAAGACCATGCCCTGGCTATTGATCAGGTCTACCATCAGGGAGAAAATGCAGCAACCTATCTCATAGGGGGGCATAATGAATACACCAATATAGACCTTATTCGTCTTTTGTGTGACCAAATGGACGCCCGCTTAAACAGACCCCAAGGAACAGCACAGAAGCAGATAACTTTTGTAAAAGATCGTCCAGGACACGACCTTCGTTATGCTATAGACGCTAGTAAAATTGAGCGAAGCTTGGGTTGGACTCCGGCCCATACTTTTGAACAAGGGCTGGCCGCTACCATCACATGGTATTTAGAAAATCCAGATTGGTTAAGTCAGGTTACTTCTGGCGCTTACAAATCCTATTACGAAAACCAATACAAATCGGAATAGAAAGTGTTATTTTAGCGATAGGTTTTGAGTCGTCACAAAGCGTCTTAAAACCCTTTTAAAAAAAGAAAATGAAAGGTATTATTTTAGCAGGCGGGAGCGGAAGCAGACTACACCCCATTACTTTGGCGGTAAGTAAACAACTCATGCCTGTCTACAATAAACCCATGATCTACTATCCTATTTCTACCCTGATGTATGCGGGTATTCAGGAGATCTTAATCATTACCACTCCTACAGATGCACCGCTTTTTAAACAGTTATTGGGAGACGGAAGCGCCTTGGGCTGTCGGTTTTCTTATGCTGTTCAAGAGGCACCAAATGGATTGGCGGAGGCTTTTATTATAGGAGAATCCTTCATTGGAGATTCAGATGTGGCCTTGATTTTAGGAGACAATATTTTTTATGGAAGTGGTTTGTCAAAAACCTTACAAGCGGCTAAAAACCTACAAGGAGGGACTATTTTTGCCTATGCTGTTCAAGATCCTCAGCGTTATGGCGTAGTGACTTTTGACGACCAACAAAAAGCCCTTTCCATAGAAGAAAAACCGGAGCATCCGGCCTCTAATTATGCCGTTCCAGGTATTTATTTTTACGATGCCTCGGTAGTGGCCATTGCAAAGTCTATTCAACCTAGTCAACGGGGAGAGTTAGAAATAACAGATATTAACAGCGCTTACTTAAAGGAGGGAAAATTAAATGTTCAAAAACTAGACGCTGGGATTGCCTGGCTAGATACAGGCACCTTTGACTCTCTAAGACACGCTGCTCAATTTGTAGAAGTCATAGAGACCAGACAGGGACTCAGCGTGGGATCCATAGAGTTGGCGGCTTATGAAATGGGCTATATAAGCAAAGATGCTTTTATTGCCTTGGCAAAACCACTTGAAAAAAGTGGCTACGGGAAAAATTTATTGAGAAACCTCCAACAGCATCATGAATAAAAACACTATGAACGCGACCTTAATGGAAAAACCCCTTTTGGCATGGCCTATATAGAAACCCCTTTAAAAGGTTGTTTTGAAATAACTCCAACCCTATTTAAAGACGCTCGCGGTTCTTTTTTTGAGGCTTTTAATAAGGCCCATTTTCAAGCAGCTACAGGAATTTCTTTTGAGGTAGCCCAAGAGAATCAGTCTACTTCTGTGAAAGGGACCATTAGAGCCCTTCATTACCAAAAAGGGGACTACGCACAAGCCAAATTGGTTCGGGTATTAGAGGGAGACATTATAGATGTAGTGGTAGATTTAAGGCCGGGTTCTCCTACCTACGGCATGCACCATCGAATACAATTAAGCGCTTTGAATCTCAAGCAGCTCTATATACCCAAGGGCTTTGCCCATGGATTTTCTGTGTTGAGTAAAATTGCTACAGTGGTGTACTCCTGTGACGCGCCTTATCAAAAGGATCAAGAAGGCGGGGTGTATTACGCAGACCCTTCCTTGAATATTGACTGGGGCCTTGGAGACAGAACCCCTTTATTATCTGAAAAAGACCAAGCCCTTCCGCTTTTAAAAGACATTTTTTAATGGGGGGGTTGCTACAAAAAGAAACTGTATTGGTCACAGGCGCTAGTGGCCAGTTGGGACAGTCTTTGCAGTATGTTTTACAGCAGCAGCTTGCCCATCAAAAGACTTCCGTTGTTTTAGACAGTACTCCCATTCATGAGCAAATGGCTACATTTCCGGCAGGACATGACTATGTTTTTTTAGACAGAAACCAGTTAGATTTAAGCCCTAGGGAAAGCCTTTCTCAGGATATTGACAGGCTTATAGAGGAGCACAGGCCTAAGGCCTTTATACACGCTGCAGCATATACCCAGGTAGACGCGGCAGAATTAGATGAGCAAGCCGCTTTTCACCTGAATGAAACCGCCACTGACTTGTTAGCCAAAGCCTGCGCCGCTAGAAACATTCTATTTATTTATCTCTCTACAGATTTTGTATTTGGCGGAAAAAACATCCATCAAAAACCCTTTTTACCCTTAGATCCTATTGCACCAGAAGGCGTATATGCCCGCTCTAAAGCGGCGGGAGAAAAGGCGGTACAAGACGCTGCAGGACCTCATTATATTGTGAGAACTTCTTGGGTTTTTAGTCCCTTTGGGCACAACTTTGTAAAAACCATGTTGCGTCTGGCGCAGGAAAGACTTTCCTTTTTATCTGAACAAAATCAGCAAACGTCAGATCGCAACCCTCCAACTATTTCTGTGGTAGCAGACCAATTTGGCTGCCCTACCTCTGCCTTAGATTTGGCCAGAGCTTTAATCTTACTGATAGCTACAAAGGCTTCTCCTTATGGCATACATCATTACAGCAATACAGGCCCTGCCCATTGGGCTCAGTTGGCTGGCGCGATTTTTGAACAGCGTAATTTACCCATCACAGTAAAACCCATTAGCACAGAAGACTTCGCAGCACCAGCACCTCGCCCTCATTTTAGCGTATTAGAAAACACACTAGACCCAAAGGCGAGACATTGGAAAGAAGCCTTAGCTGAGGCGCTTAGCATACTAAAGACCGCTTAACACCCTTATAAAGTTCGTTTTATATGACGCATACAACACTGACAAAAAAGAGAATTTTAATCACTGGAGCTGCGGGCTTTTTAGGGTCCCATCTCTGTGATTTTTTTATAGCAAAGGACTTTCATGTCATTGGCATGGACAACCTAATCACAGGAGATTTAAAAAACATTTCCCACCTGTTCTCTTTACCTAATTTTGAGTTTCACCACCACGACGTCACCACTTTTGTACATGTGCCTGGTACATTGGATTATATCTTACATTTCGCTTCTCCCGCAAGTCCTATAGATTACCTTAAAATACCCATAGAAACCCTAAAGGTAGGCGCCTTGGGTACTCACAACTTATTAGGCTTGGCCAAGGAGAAAAATGCCAGAATTTTAGTGGCTTCTACCTCAGAAGTGTACGGAGACCCTTTGGTACACCCACAAACAGAAGACTACAACGGGAACGTGAGCCCTGTAGGACCTAGGGGTGTTTATGACGAGGCCAAACGCTTTATGGAATCTATTACCATGGCCTACCATCGTTTTCACGGACTAGAGACCCGTATTGTGAGAATCTTTAATACTTACGGCCCTAGAATGAGGCTCAATGACGGTAGGGTAGTCCCTGCTTTTATGGGACAGGTACTCCGGGGAGAAGACCTCACCGTATTTGGAGACGGCAGCCAGACAAGATCCTTTTGTTATATTTCAGATCAGGTAGCCGGTATTTACAGCTTGCTTATGTCTGATTATGCGGAGCCTGTCAATATTGGAAACCCTCACGAAACGACTATTCTAGAATTTGCACAGGAAATTCAACGCCTCAGCGGTACAGATCAGAAAATAGTCTTTAAGCCCCTTCCTCAGGACGACCCACTCCAGCGAAAACCAGATATTTCACTGGCTAAAAAAGTATTGGATTGGACCCCTAAAGTATCTAGGGAAGAGGGTATTGCCAAAGTTTTTGACTATTTTAAGTCCCTGCCTTTGGAAGAATTAAACGCCAAGGCACATAGAGACTTTAAATAAATTTACGCAGAGCCAAAGGGTTTCTTTTACAAAGTGTATTTTTACAAAAATTTTACCCTCATGAATATTCTCATTCTAGGCGCCGGAGGGCGTGAACACACCATTGCATGGAAGCTCAAAGAAAGCCAAACCCCTACCCAGTTGTTTGTAGCTCCTGGAAATGCAGGAACAGCTCAGATTGCGACTAATTTAGCGATTGGTGTTACCGATTTTCCAGCGATTAAGGAAGCGGTCTTAGCCCATGAAATACAAATGGTTGTTGTTGGGCCAGAAGACCCGCTAGTATTGGGCGTACACGACTTTTTTCTAGCAGATCCAGCCCTTGCGGATGTTCCAGTGATAGGCCCTCAGAAAGCTGCTGCTGCCTTAGAAGGCAGTAAAGATTTTGCCAAGCAATTTCTTATGCGTCACAGCATACCAACAGCAGCATACCAAGCTTTTACTGCTAAAAACTTAGAAATGGGCTATGCTTTCTTAGACACATTGAAGCCTCCCTATGTGTTAAAGGCAGACGGTTTAGCGGCCGGTAAAGGGGTACTTATTTTAGAAGACTTGGCAAAGGCTAAGGAAGAATTGAAAAACATGTTGGTAGACGCCAAGTTTGGCGCAGCGAGTACCACTGTGGTGATTGAAGAGTTTTTAGACGGGATTGAACTATCTTGTTTTGTCTTAACAGATGGTAAAAACTATAAAGTACTCCCTACAGCTAAGGATTATAAAAGAATTGGCGCTGGAGATACAGGACTCAATACCGGTGGTATGGGCGCTATTTCTCCTGTCCCTTTTGCAGACCAAGCCTTTATGGATAAGATTCATACAAGGGTAGTGGAACCTACGATTCAAGGTCTTGAAAAAGATGGCCTCCCTTATAAAGGCTTTATTTTTATTGGCCTGATTAAAGTGGGCGAAGATCCTTTTGTCATAGAGTACAATGTGCGTTTGGGAGATCCAGAAACAGAGGTAGTCCTGCCTAGGATAAAAACAGATTTAGTGGCGGTGTTTAATGCCGTAGCCAAGCAAACATTAGATCAGATTCAATTAGAAATGGACCCAAGAACAGCCACCACAGTGATGAGCGTTGCAGGCGGCTACCCAGAAGCATATGAAAAGGGGCATGAAATATCAGGCCTAGAAAGATCGAGCGATTCTCTGATTTTTCATGCAGGAACGACAATTCAAAACGGCAGGGTGGTAACCAATGGAGGAAGGGTTCTGGCGGTAACAAGTTTTGGAAACGATTACAAAGAAGCTTTGTCCAGGTCTTACGGTCGATTAAAAGGCATTTCTTTTAAAGACATATACTATAGAGAAGATTTAGGTTTTGATTTAGATTAAGACCCAAAAACACCTCTGACTTTTTGTAAAGTCATTAAAAAAGCCCGCTTTCAGCGGGCTTTTTTAATATGTTGTATGGCCTAAGCCATAAGTATTAAATATAAGAGTGTGCAGAAACGTCTTTATTTTCTTCTCCTGAATCACTGAAACTTTTTAATTGAAGCATCCAATACACCATGGCGACAGCACCAATGAGCATAAAAACCCAGTTAAGCGCGTTGGCTCCCCACCAGTTGTCCATACTGCGTAAGGCGTCAAAAGGCAAGAATAAAAAATCTACAAAAAGACTTTCAATGGCTTTAAAAAGAGAAATCATCATGATCATTTATTTTATATCGCCCTGGTAAACAAGACAAAATTTTTATTTTTTAGCGTAACTTTATCCTAGAGGAGGGAGTTAAATATCCTCTCAGTATACAAAAGTATAAAATCTTCTCATGATAAGCCACATTTTTAGCAAAACAAAGCCTGTAAACTTTTTACTGCTTACCTTCTTATTGGCTGTTTTTATACTTTCTTTTGAGGGCTTAATAGGAATTGGTTCACAAGACAGCCGTGGTTTTTGGCCCTATTTACTGCAAAACATTGGTTTTTTCCTAAAGGGCTTGGCGCTTTTTGTTCCCGTACTCTTTCTTATAGACTTTATACTCAAAAGAAACAAATTGGTACTCACTCACAGCTATACGCTCTTTTATTTTGTGGTCTTTTGTGGTCTCTTTCCTGCTGTTTTTTCCCATGCAGACCTCCTTTTGGCTCACTTTTTTGTCCTTCTAGGGCTCAGGCGTATCTTGAGTTTAAAGACCAAACAACGTTCTAGAAGAAAAGTTTTTGAAGCCTGTTTGTGGTTTATGGTGGCTAGTTATTTTTATGATTGGACCCTATTATACCTCATTGTTTTATTGGTATCCCTAGTCATTTATGACAAAAACAACCCGCGGTATTGGGGATTAATTCTTTGGGCCATTTTGGTCTATGCTGCACTGCTTTGGGGGTTTGTTATTAGAGACAATCCCAATACTTTTTTCAACCATCAGTATCTTTTTAATTTTAAGCCCGAAGGGTTTTCTACCAAAATAAGCTTGTTAATTATTGGTTTTTTTGGCAGTAGCACTTTGGCTTTATTGTGGAATTACAGCAGGAAAGCGAGTGCGAAAGTAGCTTCATTGGGTCGTAAAAATAGCTTGGCTATACTGACCTTGACCGGGTTTATAGGAGTGCTCCTATATTTCTTTTCACCAGCAGACAACAACAGCTCCTTGGTATTCTCTTTCTTTCCTCTGGCTTTTTTATGGAGCAACACCACTGAATTACTCCCCAAGATTTTGCATAAAGAGATCCTATTGTGGGGCTTTTTAAGTACACCTCTTTGGGGTTTAATCGTTTATTTGATTCAAAATTAAATGGGTACCTTTGCCCAAAATCACTAGAGTATGTTTGCTGCCATCGCTTGGAAAATTTTCAATGAAAGTATAGAGAATTACCATCTTTTAGACCGTGTAGATCAGGAATTCCACAACCCCCACGACGCTAAAGAGATTGCCCATTTACTCTATAAGAAAAACTGGATAGATACGGTACAGTGGCATTATGAAGACCTCATTCGCGACCCAGCGATTGACCCGGTTGGCGCCCTTGAGCTCAAGCGAAAGATAGATGCGAGCAACCAAGAACGTACGGATTTGGTAGAGCATATAGACAGTTATTTCTACGAACAGTACAAAGAGATAAATGCACGGACAAATGCCACTATTAATACAGAAAGTCCTGCATGGGCGGTGGACAGGCTTTCTATCTTGGCTTTGAAAGTGTACCATATGCGGGAAGAGGTACTTAGAGAAGACGCTAGCCCTGATCACATAGCCCAATGTCAAGAAAAATTAAAAGTGTTGCTCACTCAAAAGGAAGACCTTTGTTTGGCCATAGACCAGCTGTTGGCAGATTTTGAAGCCGGAAACAAGTACATGAAAGTCTATAAGCAAATGAAAATGTACAACGACGCAAACCTGAACCCAGTACTAAGGGCCAAGAAATAAGAATTCCATTTAAACCGTTACCCCCATTGTCAAGCTCAGAAAACATAACTAAAGCTTCAAATCACCATTTATTGGTGATCCGGCTTTCTGCTATGGGAGATGTGGCCATAATGGCACCTGTTTTAAATGCCCTACTCAGGCAGTATCCCCAGTTACAAATAAGCTTAGTCACCTTAGAAAGGTGGGCGCCTATCTTTAAAGATATCCCCAGACTAAAAACCATCCCGGTGCATACCAAAGGTATTCATAAAGGCCTTACAGGAATTTGGCGGCTCAGTCAGTCGTTAAAAAAAGAAGGTTTTAGGGCGGTAGCAGACCTTCACTATGTACTGCGCTCCCGTCTCTTGTGTTTTTTTCTGTCTTTAAGTGGGCACAAATGGGCACACATAGACAAGGGTAGAGCAGAGAAAAAAGCCTTAACCCGCTTGGAGAATAAAGTTTTTACACCCCTCACACACAGCAGTTTTCGCTATGCGGAGGTATTCAAAAAATTAGGATATCCTGTGACTTTGGACGCAACAGCTGTTTTGCCCAAGCCGCCAAATAAGGTACAAAGCATTCCCGAAAAGCCACATAAAACTATTGGCATAGCCCCTTTTGCCGCTCATGCAGGCAAGCAATACCCATTAAAGTTCATGGTTCAGGCCTTAGAAATTTTTAGTCGTTTGGCTGAGAAGGAATATAGAGACATACGTTTTGTATTTTTGGGTGGTGGTCCTGTAGAGTCTCCTAAAATTAAAGCCCTCTGTGAACAATTTCCCAACAGCAGTCACGGTTTGTCACTTTCTTTTGAGCAGGAATTGTCCCTTATTGCCCATCTGGATCTGATGCTAGCTATGGATTCTGGGAATGCTCATTTGGCAGCCATGTACGGCGTAACTACATTGACCCTATGGGGGAACACCCATCCCTACGCTGGTTTTGCGCCTGTTTTTCAGCCCGAAAATCACCAGCTATTATCTGACCGCAATCAGTACCCAGGATTGCCTACATCTGTCTTTGGAAAAGAAGTGCCTAAAGGATATGAAAAGGTCATGGAAAGCATAAATCCCAAGACGGTTGCCCATAAAATGAGGGAATTGTTAAATGTGGCACGGGCCGGTTAGGCAAAAACAATTAGTCAATTTTTTAAGCCACCGTTCCCTGGCAACTGCTCCCAGCCCCAGCCGTGCAGCCGTAACAATGTTGAGAAATCACTACTTCACGCCCTTCCAATAAGGAAGTGTCGTAGTCTTTTATGTGCCGTGCTTTTGAAGCTACTTTAAGTCCCAACATTTGGTTGAAATCACAGTCGTAAAGGTAGCCGTCCCAACTCACAGAAAGGGTGTTGGTGCACATCACGCCCGCCACCGCCGCAGGATTGTAGGCGTCTACCAAGGCATACATATAGTCTTCAAAATTTCCAGAGGCCACTAAATAGTCTAAAAATCTTGAAATGGGCAGGTTGGTAATGGCAAATAAGGCGTTAAATTGAATCCCAAAATCGGCGTCCAACGCTTTTTTGAAGTCTTTTTCTAAGGCAGCCTGATCCCCAGGTAAATACGCTCCAGAAGGGTTGTACACCAGGTCTAATTTTAAGTCGCTTCCAGGCATACCGTAACCCACTTTGTTGAGCATTTTCAAGGCTTCAATTGAGGCGTTAAACACTCCATCTCCTCGCTGTTTATCTGTTTTACCTTGGGTATAATGCGGCATGGAAGACACGACATGTACCCCGTGTTTGGCAAAGAATTCTGGTAGGTCGTGGTATTTTTTGTTGGCCCTAATAATAGTGAGGTTAGAACGGACAATAAAGTCTTTTACGCCTGCGGCCGATGCCGCTTCTATAAACCACCTAAAATCTGGATTCATTTCCGGGGCACCCCCTGTAAGGTCCAAGGTGTGGGCCCCTGTTTGGGCAATCACACCCAAGCATTGTTGCATGGTTTCCCTGTTCATGATTTCCTTTCGGTCTGGACCAGCGTCTACATGGCAGTGCGCACAGACTTGGTTGCACATATAGCCCATGTTTATTTGAAGAATTTCCAGTGTTTTAGCCCTTAAGGGAAACTGTCCTGTTTGGGCAATTTTATCTTTAAAGAGCGGCAATTCTCCTTCTTTAAAAGGACCTGATTGCAAGAGGTCTAGCTGCTTTTGGGTTTGGGCTAATTGGTGGCCTATTGCTTTAAGGGATTTGGTTGCCATAGCATTTTTTAGAAGGCGGTGGGCCTTTATTACATAGAGAGTTTGTTGTACTTGTTCATCATTTGCACACCATGTACTAGGGTGGCGCCACTTTCAATGGCAGCGCCTGCGTGAACGGCCTCCATCATCTCTTCTTTGGTAATCCCTTTTTGAAGTCCGTCTTTAGTGTAGGCGTCTATACAATAAGGACATTTTACCACATGAGCTACCGCTAGCGCAATGAGCGATTTTTCACGGGCAGAAAGCGCCCCTTCTTTAAATACAGAATTGTAGTAATCAAAGAATTTTTCCCCCAATTCAGGAGCCCATTCAGAGATTTTTCCAAATTTCCTAAGGTCTGCTGGGTCGTAATAATTGTTGTCCATGGCTTTGAGATTTTATTGACTTACAAATACTTAGTGATCTTGTCACTCATAGGCTTGGTGGTAGAGTAGAAGTAGTCTAACAATTGGCCGTTTTCATCGACCAAATATTTTTGGAAGTTCCACTTTACAGAAGAGCTCACCTTGCCGTTTAGGGCCTTGTTGGTCAGCCATTTGTACAATGGGTGTTGGCCTGGGCCTTTAACTTCAATTTTGTCTGTCATAGGGAAGGTCACGCCATAAGTGGCCGAACAAAACTCCTTAATATCTTCATTGGTGCCAGGCTCCTGAGACATGAATTGGTTGCAAGGCAGTCCAATTACGACCAATTTGTCCTTGTATAAGGCACTCATTTTTTCTAAGTCTTCGTATTGTGGGGTGAACCCACATTTAGAAGCCACGTTTACAAAAAGGATTTTCTTGCCTTTGTAGGCAGATAAGTCCATAGCGTTTCCGTCTATGTCCTGAAGGGCAATGTCGTATAAATTCATAGCAGTAGGGGTGTTTTGCGCAGCGAGCATTAAAGAAACACTCATGCAAAGGGTGAAAAGAATTGTTTTCATTGTTTTTTGTTTAAAGCTACTAAAAAGCCGTCAAATACTCCCAGAATGTTTTCTAAAAAAAAGACCTGCACGAGGCAAGCCTTTTATAATTAGGATATTGTGAACTTGTTTTTAAACGTCGTCAAAATCTACCGCAATCTCCGCGCTAGTCACCATCGCTTGACAAGATAGCACTAAGCCGTCTGCTATCTCGCTGTCTGTGAGAATTTGATTCTTGATCATAGCGGCAGATCCCTTGGTCACTTTACAGATACAAGAGCTGCAAACCCCTCCCTGACAAGAGTAGGGAGCATCTATGTCTGCCTTGATTATAGCGTCTAGTAAGATGGTTTTGGCATTCATTTCTAACGAGGTCGTCTCTCCGTCTACAGTCACTTCTACCGCTATGTTACCTGCGGCCAATGCACCTTCAGTAGCTTCCCCAGCTTCTGAGGTGCTTTCTGTAGCAACAGTAAACAATTCATAGTAAATTTGGTCTGTGGCCAAACCTGATTTTTCTAAGGCTTCTGTAGCTGTTTTGATCATGCCCTCTGGACCACAGAGGTAGGCACCATCAAATGGCGCTGTGTCTGTGTTTTTGAGTACATAATTAATGGCAGCGGTGTCTATTCTTCCAAATAGCGCCTGGTCTTCTTTGGCTTGAGAGTATACCCATTGTATTTTAAACTGGTTGGGATAGGCGATTTGTAGGGCTTCAATTTCACTGGAGAACATGACGTCCTGTGGAGATTTGTTTCCGTAAATTAGGGTGAAACTATACTCAGGGCCACTGGCTAAGACACTTTTTGCAATAGAGAGTATGGGTGTAATCCCACTCCCTGCAGCCACGCCTAAAATATGTACGGGTGCTGAGGTAGGCTCATATAAGAAACGCCCTTGAGGGGGCATCACTTCTAAAACATCGCCTTTTTGAATGTAGCGGTTTGCGTAAGGAGAAAAGGCACCACCAGCCACTTCTTTAATTCCTACCGTCACAGAATTTTGTGGACCAGATACCACAGGGGCAGAAGAAATAGAGTAGGCCCTACGTACTTCTTTTCCGTGAATGGTGTGTTTTATAGTAATATATTGCCCCGCCTTAAAGGCAAAATTGCTTTGTAAATCAGTGGGAATCTCAAAGCTAATGGCCACCGATTGGGTGGTTAAATTCTCTACTTGAGAAACGCTTAGGGGATAAAAATGGGTCATAACAAAAATTTCAAGCAAAATTACACATTATAAGGGGTTTAAAAAAGCAGTCGTTCATTTCTTGTAACAAAAGCGCTACATTGCCTACCAATAAAAAAAGCAATAATTTTAAAGCATGATGTTACAATTTATTTCTTTAGAATGGAAGTCCTTTATTAGGGCAGCCTCCTTCCAGACCAATTTAGCCATGAAAATCCTGATGGGATTTGGTGCACTGTATTTTATGGCGGTCTTTTTAGGCCTTGGAGTGGGGGTGTTTTTTATTATTGAAGACATGGAATTGGGCGATCCTTTTGAAGTGGTCAATAGGTTTATGATTTATTATTTGGCTTTTGACATGCTTTTTAGGTATTCCTTACAAAAAATGCCAGTGACTAACATTAAGCCCTTTTTGTATGTGCCACTCACCAAAAATCAGGTGGTGCGTTTTTCTTTGTTAAAGACTGTGGTGTCTTTTTTTAACTGGTCCCATGCCTTTTTCTTCTTGCCTTTTTCCATTGTGCTCATTAGCAAAGACTACCCCGCTATGGAGGTCCTGTTTTGGCATTTGGGAATGGCAGCACTTATTTATGCGAACAATTATATTAATGTACTGATCAATAATATGTCTGGGGTATTTTATGCCTTTGTAGCCACTTTTGTCGCATTGGGGGCCGCCCATTTCTTTGGCTGGTTTGACGTCACTTTATACACCGCCCCTTTCTTTGATTTGTTGGGAAGTAATCCATTGGCTTGTCTTATTCCGCTCGCTTTATTAGGCATTTTGTCTAGGGCTGCCTTCTTGTATTTTAGAAAAAACATGTATTTAGATGCTGGATTAGCGACCAAGCAGGAAGAGGCCAGTACTCAGGAGTACGCCTTTTTAAATAGGTTTGGTAATTTGGGAACCTTCTTAAAGAATGACATCCGCTTAATTCTGAGAAATAAACGTTCCAAAATGGCCCTTTATGGCGGGCTTTTCTTTTTATTTTATGGCCTGCTCTTTTTTACAGGCGACATTGAAGTATATGATGGTCCAGTTTGGAAAATTTTTGCAGGGATATTTGTTTCAGGAGGCTTCTTATTCAATTTTGGCCAATTTGTGCCCAGCTGGGATTCCGCATATTATCCATTAATGATGAGTCAGAACATAAAATACCAAGACTATATTAAAGCCAAGTGGTATTTAATTGTAATAGCTACCGCTGCGAGCATGTTGCTCGCAATACCTTATTTGTATTTTGGCTTGAACGCTTACCTGGCTGTATTGGTGGGCGGAATTTACAATATTGGTATTAATGGTTACTTGGTCCTTTGGGGTGGCGCTTATATTAAAACGCCTATAGATTTGGCTTCAGGAAAGAAAGCCTTTGGAGACAAACAGTCTTTCAATGCCAAGACCCTATTATTGACCGTTCCTAAAATTTTACTTCCCTTAGCGATTTATTGGGTAGTAGCACTATTTGCCTCCGAAACATTGGCTTTTGCTTCCGTAGCATTCGCGGGGGTATTGGGGTATTTATTTAGAAATAAAGTTTTTAGTATTATAGAAAAAGTATACAAAGACGAGAAGTACAAAACCCTAGCCGCTTACAAGCAGACCCCTTAAATAATCACACTCCCTTCGTAAGAGGGTTTAAAAAAGCAACAAAAGACAACAGGCCTCACCGCTTTAACCAGACAATATAAATCGCTCAGATATGATCACTGTTCACGAACTTTCCAAGACCTATAAAGACCAAACGGTCTTAAACATCCCACATTTAGACATTCCAAAAGGACAGAGCTTTGGCCTTGTAGGGAACAACGGAGCCGGTAAAACCACCTTCTTCAGCTTATTGTTAGACCTTATTCAGCCCAGCACAGGGCATATAGATTCTCATGGTGTGGTGGTAAACACCTCTGAAGACTGGAAGCCTTTTACAGCGGCTTTTATTGATGAGAGCTTTTTGATTGGCTATTTAACCCCAGAAGAATATTTTTATTTTATTGGCGAACTCAGGGGCCAATCCAAGGCAGAGGTGTCTGATTTACTGTCTAATTTTGAAGATTTCTTTCATGGAGAGATCCTTGGGCAAAAGAAATACCTAAGGGACCTTTCTAAAGGGAACCAGAAAAAAGTGGGGATTGTAGCGACCTTTATAGGATCTCCAGAAGTGGTTATTTTAGACGAGCCTTTTGCCAACCTAGATCCAACCACCCAGATTAGACTCAAAGGTATTATTAAAGATTTGGCGGCAAAATCTGGTGTTACAGTCTTGGTGTCTAGTCATGATCTCATGCATGTGACCGAAGTGTGTGAACGAATAGTAGTCTTGGAAAAAGGACAGATTGTAAAGGACATTGTCACTGCTCCAGCGACTTTAAAAGAGTTAGAGGATTATTTTTCAGGGGCAGCAGCGCCTTCTCCAATAGAGACTGTGGCAGCAACAGCTAGCACGACAGAAGACAAGGCTGCAGAAGAAAGCAAGTTTGAAGATAAGGCGTCAGAAGACCACAGCGCGGTCAACAGAGACACACCAGAAAAATAATTTTAGAGGCTACATACCAAAACCTTGCTTTTTTAGTTTTAGGTTTGTAAGTACCTTATGAAGATCAAGACCACTCATAAAACAAAGGATTTCCCAAAAGAGGTACACCCCTTAATTCAAAGGGGGTCTAGTTATGCCGTTTTGTTGTTTTTTGGCATGATTCTTACTGCCTGTTCCACTAAAAAAGACCGTTTTTTAAATCGAGAATGGCACGCCTTGAATAGCAAATTCAATGTTGTTTTTAACGGAGAAATGGCTTTCCAACAAGCCTGGGATGATCTTCAGGATGGTTATCAGGAAAATTTTTGGGAACCTCTTCCCATAGAACGCTTTGCCCCAAAAAACGTTACTCAAGTAGCGTCAGCCTCCACCCAAAGCCCCTTTGCGCTTGCGGAACAAAAGGCCGCCAAAGCTATTGCCAAACACGACATGGTCATTAAAGGTGAAGAGAAAAATAATCAGATGGTTGCGGCATACTCACTTTTAGGCAGGGCCAGGTATTACGACCAACGATTTGTGCCTGCCCTGGAAGCTTTTAATTATATTATCAGGCGGTATCCGGCCAGTAATAAACTCAACGAAGTGAGGGTGTGGAAAGAGAAAACAAACCTTAGGCTAGGCAATGAAGTCATAGCCTTAGAAAATATCAATAGGCTTTTAAAATATCGCAAATTAAAAGGCCAAATTTTGGCCGATGCCTACGCCACAAGAGCCCAAGCACACTTAGACCTTCAACAGATAGACTCTGCCTGTTGGGACCTAAAAAAAGCACAGGCGTTTAGTAAAAAGCCCTTAAAAAAAGCCAGATACAGCTACCTATTGGGGCAGTTGTATCAGGCACAACAAAAAGAAGATAGCGCCCTTTGGGCCTATGAAAATGTAGTGTCGCTCAACCGTAGAATTTCGCCTATTTTTTTAGTGCAATCCAAACTTCAGATTTTATTTTTAAAAGCCAAGGTAGGCAATACAGATAAAGAAGCCATAGGCGCTCTGAGCAAAATGGAGTACAATTGGGAGTACAAGAATTTTTTAGACCGGATATATTTTGAAAAATCACAACTACTCAGGGCTAGAAATCAGGACTCTTTAGCTATTGTTTACGCTAATAAATCACTTCGAGCAACGCGCCAAGATCCAAAGAGAAATGCAGAGAATTACCGACTTATCGCTGAGGTAAATTTCAATCAAGACCGTTTTGAAATAGCGGGTTTTTACTTCGACTCCCTATCTCAAAACTTAGCAGAAAACAGTATTGATTATTTCAGAACGAGAAAAAAATTATCGGGTATTGAAGATCTGGTCTATTACGAAAGGCAAATTGCGACATCTGACAGTTTATTAAGGCTCGCCGCCTTGTCTCCAAAAGACCAAGAAGCTTTTGTTCAAGATATCATTAACACCGCCAAGCACAGAGATTCATTGTTGCAGTTAGAGTATTTATCTGAACAAAAAAATGGACTTGAATCGGGTTTGTCGAGGCCCTCCAACAGCAATAAAACCAATTCAACTTCTAATAGCAATACAGCTAATTCGGCCTTAAAAGACATAGTCAGGCCTTCGAATTTTTATTTTTACAATGCCACCAGTTTGGCCAGAGGGAAGCAAGTATTTGAGCAGCAGTGGGGAGACCGGGGATTGGCAGATAATTGGCGTTGGATCATTAGCCCAAAAACCATCGAGGATAAAACCATTTCTCAAGCGCCACACAATGGTGGGACTAATTCGCCAGAAAAATTGTTACCCGAGCAAGCTTCTGAAGCATCTGCTTTCAAGACATCAGAAGAATGGGCGGCCTTAAAAGTAGCTTATTTAGACAGCATCCCAAAAGGAGCTCAAGCAATTGAAGCTTTAAATGCGCTTTGGGAAGAGGCGCATTATCAGTCAGGAAAATTATACCAAGACTTTTTTAAAAGACCCGATCTTGCAGCGGACCGCTGGGGTACTTTGGTAGATAAACCCGCTTCGCGAAAAACCCTAGTCCCCACACTATACGCCCTTTATATGCTTTACAGCGAAGCGGGAAATATAAACGCTGCAGTGTTGCGGGACAGGATTATTAGAAACCATCCAGATTCTGATTACGCTAAAGTGTTGCTTAACCCAACTTTAGGGGCCCAAAAAGAAGCTGAATTTAACAGTCGCTACAAGGCTTTATTGACTTCTTTTGAAGCTCAAGATTTTAGTGAGGTACTTCAAGAGAGCACCCAGTGGCTGTCTGAGTTATTAGAAGACCCTAAGGGCGCACCCGTTGCGCTAATTCAAGCAAATACTATTGGACGCCTGTACGGCCTTTCGGCCTACAAGAGCGCCCTAAAAGAATTGCCCATTAAATATCCCAAGACTCCTGTAGCCATTGAGGCCCAAAAGCGTCTCGATCAGTTTGAAGCAACCCCTCCCAATGCGCGCTTTGAACAATTGCCCGCGGCAGACAGGCATTATGTGGTCTTGCTGCATGAAACACCCCACGATTCTTTGGCCTGGAACACCTATCATAAAGAATTCGAGTCGTTGTTTCCTTCGCTTTCTTTGAACAGGGAAGTATTTTCGCCAGGGAAAACATTTTACGTTATCACCAAAATAAAAGACAAGGTAGCCGCTTTAAGCTTGGCAAAACACCCTTATTTTAAGAGCAAAGCATTAAAAAATCAGGAGATTTTTGTAGTTTTAGGATCTCACTATAAAATTTTACAACTCTACAAAAACATTGCAGGCTATCGCAACTATTTAAAAGAGTCCCTAAAAACAGATTTATAGGGAGTGTATTAAAGCAAAAAGAGATGTTTTCAGAAAATAAAAAAGCACAAGACCAGGGCAGTCAGCCTAATAGAATTGAGGCCAACACCCATATTAAAGGAGATATTTCTTCTCAAGCAGACTTTAGAATAGACGGTATTTTAGAAGGAAATCTAACGACTACTGGAAAGGTCGTTATTGGTGCTTCAGGTAAAATTACTGGAAATGTCTCTTGTGTTCAGGCAGACATTGCTGGGGGTTTTGAAGGAGAATTAGAAGTCTCTGAGTTGTTGAATTTACAAGAAACCGCTAAAATAGAAGGCCAGATTTATACGCAAAAATTAGCCATAAGCCCAGGCGCAGTGTTTAATGCCAAGTGTAGCATGAGGCCCAAAGGGGTTTCTGCACTCCACCCAGACGCAAAAGAGTCACAACAACAGGGGACCTCCATGGCCAATAACGGCTAAGTTGTTTTGATTAAAATAGATAAGACACCCTTAGAAACCGCCATATGTCTCCAGAAAAAAAGCCCAATGACAACCCATTAAAGGCTTTGGCAAAAGTGTCTGGAATGGGTATTCAGATGGGTTTGACCATTTATGGTGGAAACTTATTGGGCAGTTGGTTGGATCAAAAAATGCAATGGGGTTTTTTAGAAATAAGCCTCACTTTGTTGTCTATAGCGCTAGCCATTTACGCCATGATCAAACAAGCCAAAGCCTAATAAGGTGTTGCCCAAAGCTTTAAATACCGCCAAAACCTTAGGCCACCGTAACAGCGCTCTAGACCCACAACAATTATTTACAGCTATATTTCATGAACCAGATACTCCTTGAAGAACACCTGTTTTTTAATCTTACAGCCAGTACAGTGGTTGTAGGGATATGTTATTTGCTTTCTAAAAGCCCCAAAACCAAAGACTATGTGGGTTTTTTGTACCTGTTTGGGATCCCGTTAAAAGGGGTGTTTTTTTACAAATCATTTTCTTTCTTATTTTTAGAGGGGCTCTCCCTTAGCCTTCAAGAAAAAGTCAATATTCTTTTACCTATTTTGTTATTTTTAGCGGTAGAGGTTTTATTTCTTTCAAAAATACTGAAGCAAAGCCCTTCTTCATAGATTTAATCTGTAAATAGGGTTTGTTTTTTATAGAATATGCTTACATTTGCGCAAAATTTTTTAGCGTCTATTTTTATATTTTCATGAAGAATAAAGCCACAAAATACCGCCACATCTTTGCTATATTGGTATTAGCGTTCTTGACTACTTTTGTTTCGTATGCCAATACAGATCCACAAGAAGGAGGGATTGTAGACACCAAAAGTGAGGTGGAAGCGTATATTTTACACCACATTAAAGATTCTCATGACTTTAGCCTCTTTTCATATTCAGATAGTGAAGGCGAAAGACACCACTTTGGCTTCCCTTTGCCTGTCATTGTAAAAACAAGCCAGGGAATAATCACTTTTATGTCTTCTGCTTTCCATCATGACGACAACGGGCAGGTGCTTGTTGAAAAAAATGGACTAAACCTAGTAAAACTTCACGGTAAAATATACGAATTGTCCCAAGGGGCTCAAGAAATTGTTTTTGATGAAGCGCACCACCCTATAAACGCTACACAGACCTTAGACCTTTCTATCACAAAAAGTGTTATGGGAATTCTAATGATAGGATTATTGTTGTTGTTGGCCTTTTCTTCTTTGGCAAGACAGTACAGAACAAAGCAAGTACCTACAGGTTTTGGTAGGGTATTAGAGCCATTGGTGCTTTATGTAAGAGATGAAATTGCCAGACCGAACATTGGTGAGAAAAAATACAGAAAGTTTACAGGATACCTATTGACAGTATTCTTTTTCATCTGGAGTTTAAACTTAGTTGGGCTAACCCCTTTAGGGTTCAATGTTACGGGCCAATTGGCTGTGACTGCTGCTTTAGCGGTATTGACCTTAGTGATTTACACCGCGAGTGGGAACAAAGATTATTGGTTACATATATTATGGATGCCGGGAGTGCCTTATTTGTTAAGACCTGTTTTGGCTATTATTGAATTGGCTGGAGCCTTAGTAATTAAACCTTTTTCTTTGTTGGTGCGTTTGTTTGCTAACATATCTGCAGGACACATTGTAGTGATGAGTTTAATTGCTATTATGTTTACCCTAAGAGAAACATTAGGTTTAGTAGGGGCTACCTCTTTGTCTTTTGTCTTGTCTTTTTTTATTACACTAATAGAAGTGCTAGTAGCCTTCTTGCAAGCCTATATTTTTACCATGCTTTCTGCTCTTTTTATTGGAATGGCAGTAGCAGAACATGACCATCATTAATCAAAACAAAAACGAAAGCTGTAAAAAGCGTTTTTTTAATTTAATATAAATCATTTACTATGTACAACTTAATTGGAGCAGGTTTAATCGTTATTGGAGCTGGAATTGGATTAGGACAAATCGGAGGAAAAGCAATGGAAGGTATTGCGCGTCAGCCTGAGGCAGCCGGTAAAATTTCAACTAACATGATTATCATTGCAGCACTTTTAGAAGGTTTGGCCTTTGGTGCATTGTTCTTAGGAAAATAAGAACTTTTGAAAAAGATTTCACGCGCTGCGGCGATTGGCCGTAGCGGGTGTTTTTTAAATTAAAAAAAGCAAACCCTTTTTTATGGAAACTTTATTAAACGATTTTTCACCAGGACTATTTTTAGTGTCGTCTATCTTGTTGATAGCCCTTATTTTACTGATGGTAAAATTTGCTTGGAAACCTATTTTGGACGCTTTACAAGAACGTGAAGAAGGTATTCAAAACGCATTAAATAGTGCTGCACAGGCTAAAAAAGACATGGAAAGCTTAACGGCAAATAACGATCAGTTATTAAAAGACGCTAGAGCAGAAAGAGAAGCCATGCTTAAAGAAGCCCGTGAATTAAAAGAAAAAATGATTTCTGACGCTAAGGAATTGGCTAAATCAGAAGGAGATAAAATGTTGCAACAAGCGCAAGAAGCTATTGAATCTGAAAAGAAAGCGGCTGTGGCAGACATTAAGAAGCAAGTAGCTACTTTATCTGTAGCGATTGCTGAGAAAGTAATCAAAAGCGAATTGTCTAACGGAGACAAGCAGCAGAAATTAGTTTCTGACGCTCTCGGTGATATGAAATTAAACTAGCATTATGACCAACTCTAGAGCTGCCATTCGTTATGCAAAAGCTTTGTTACAACAAGCCCAAGAGACCAATGTTTTGGATGCTGTTGCTGCAGACATGCAAGAAATGGCTACTATTATTGGCGGCAACGAAGATTTTAAATCTTTCTTAGCCAACCCAACATTGACTGCTACGCAAAAGCAAGCAGGATTTGAGGCGGTATTTACGGCAGTACAGCCACTGGTTGCCCAAACTTTTAAGGCTTTATTAGACAACAAACGTTCCGGACTTACCTTGGCGGTTGCAGTAGCTTTTACAGACTTATATGAGGCGGCACAAGGTAAGGCCAATGCAATAGTGACGTCGGCTGTAGCGTTAAGCGAAAGCCTAGAAAAAGAAATAAAAGAGAAGGTAGCCAAATTAATCAATAAAGAGGTGACCATTACCAATCTAGTAGACCCAAGCCTTTTAGGAGGGTTTATTTTAAGAGTGGGAGATTTACAATACAACGCAAGTGTTGCTGCTCAATTGCAGCAGTTAGAAAGAGAATTTACAAATATCTAGAACATGGCAGGAGTAAAAGCCGCAGAAGTATCTGCAATTTTAAAAGATCAATTAGCAGGATTTAATGCACAAGCCTCTTTGAACGAGGTAGGCACTGTATTACAAGTGGGTGATGGTATTGCCCGCGTATACGGTTTGTCTAATGTACAGTATGGAGAATTGGTAGAATTTGACGGGGGCGTACAAGGAATTGTATTGAACCTAGAAGAAGACCATGTAGGGGTGGTATTATTAAGCCCATCTAGAGACATTACGGAAGGAACTACCGTAAAGCGTACCGAGCGTATTGCTTCTATTAAAGTAGGAGAAGGTATTGTAGGACGTGTGGTAGATACCTTAGGGCAGCCTATTGACGGTAAAGGTCCTATAGAAGGAACGGTGTATGAAATGCCATTGGAGCGTAAGGCACCAGGGGTTATTTTCCGTCAGCCAGTAACAGAGCCATTACAAACAGGAATTAAAGCGATAGATGCTATGATCCCAGTTGGTAGAGGACAACGTGAATTGGTGATTGGGGACCGTCAGACTGGGAAGACTACGGTTTGTATTGACACCATCTTAAATCAAAAAGAATTTTATGACGCTGGTGAGCCAGTATATTGTATCTATGTGGCCATTGGTCAAAAAGCATCTACAGTAGCTGCCATTGCGCAGACATTAGAAGATAAAGGGGCTTTAGCTTACACCACTATTGTAGCAGCCAATGCGTCTGATCCTGCACCTATGCAAGTATACGCTCCATTTGCGGGCGCTGCTATTGGGGAGTATTTCAGAGATACGGGTAGACCCGCTTTAATTATATACGACGACCTTTCTAAGCAAGCAGTTGCATATCGTGAGGTGTCTTTATTATTAAGACGTCCACCGGGACGTGAGGCATACCCTGGAGATGTATTCTTCTTGCACTCTAGATTGTTAGAGCGTGCTGCTAAGGTAATTGCAGACGACGCCATTGCAAAAGACATGAACGATTTGCCAGATTCTTTAAAGCCTATCGTTAAAGGAGGGGGTTCATTAACGGCATTGCCAATTATTGAAACTCAGGCGGGAGATGTTTCTGCTTATATTCCAACAAACGTAATTTCTATTACGGATGGTCAGATCTTCTTGGAGCAAGATTTATTTAACCAAGGGGTTCGTCCTGCTATTAACGTAGGTATTTCGGTATCTAGGGTAGGGGGTAACGCACAGATTAAATCCATGAAAAAAGTAGCAGGTACGCTTAAGTTGGACCAGGCGCAGTTTAGAGAACTAGAGGCTTTTGCTAAATTCGGTTCTGACCTAGATGCGGCCACTTTAAACGTGATTGAAAAAGGACGTAGAAACGTAGAGATCTTAAAGCAGGCTCAAAATGACCCTTTCACCGTAGAGGATCAGGTAGCGATTATTTATGCAGGTTCTAAAAACCTTTTAAAGAAGGTACCTGTAGATCAAATCAAAGCGTTTGAAACAGCCTATATTGAGTATTTAAATGCGAAACACAGAGATGTGTTAGACCAATTAAAAGCAGGAAAATTAACAGATGAGGTAACAGACACGCTTGCTGCGGTTTGTGAGGAATTATCTGCTAAGTACTAAGCCAAACTAAGGAAAACCAGACATGGCAAACTTAAAAGAAATACGTAATAGAATAGCCTCGGTATCTTCTACCATGCAGATTACTTCTGCCATGAAGATGGTGTCTGCGGCGAAGCTAAAAAAAGCACAAGATGCTATTACGGCCATGCGTCCTTACTCAGACACCCTTACAGATTTATTACAGTCTTTGAGCGGTAGTATTGAAAGTTCAGACGCAAGCAAGTATGCAGCCGTTCGTGAGGAAAACAAAATCCTATTGGTGGCCATTACTTCTAACCGTGGTCTTTGTGGTGCTTTTAACACCAACGTGATTAAACAAGTACAGCATTTAGCTAAAGAGACCTATGCTGGAAAAGAGGTTTCCATTATGGCTGTAGGGAAGAAATCTGCAGATATTTTAGGAAAAAACTTTCCTTTGGCATCTATTGAAAGCACCATTTACGATGACCTTACTTTCGCAAACGTCAGTGAGATTGCAGACCGCTTAATGGTTGACTTTGCTACAGAGAAGTTCGACAAAATTGTCTTGATCTACAATAAATTTAAAAATGCAGCGACTCAAATAGTCACTACAGAACAATTTTTACCCATTGTTCCCGTGGTAGGAGCCGCAGCTGAATCTGATTATATCTTTGAGCCTGGAAAGGCAGAGATCGTGAGTGAATTGGTGCCAAAAGCATTAAAAACACAGCTTTTCAAAGGAATCAGAGATTCTTTTGCCTCTGAACACGGCGCTAGAATGACGGCCATGCACAAGGCTACAGACAACGCTACAGCTCTTAGAGATCAATTAAAATTAACCTACAATAAAGCACGTCAGGCAGCTATTACCAATGAGATCTTAGAGATTGTTGGGGGTGCTGAGGCTTTAAATGATTAAATATTTAGCTTGTCTTAAATGCTTTTTTTACAGGGCATTAGCGATAAATAATGCACAAATAAACCCCAGCTTGCTGGGGTTTTTGTATTTTTAAACCCAACGATTTGCCACAAGGCCCAAACGAACACAGCTTGTTTAAAAAATTATTTGCCCAGACCTTTGTCTATGGAATAGCGACTGTCTTGCCAAGAATATTGTCCTTCTTGCTACTCCCGCTCTATACCGATATTTTGGCTACGGCCGGTTTTGGAGAGGTGACTGTAATTTTTTCTTGGTTTGCCCTTTTTAATGTGCTCTTGGCTTATGGTATGGAAACCGCTTTTTTTAGGTTTTACACCAACACTTCTGATAGGCAGAAGGTAGTGGCTACTTCGCTTTGGTCTATTACAGCGTCCACCTTTGTTTTTGTTTTAATAGCCGCTATGGCTTTGCCTACTTTGTCTTCATTGACAGACATTAAACTAGAATACATAGGCTATGCCATTGCCATTATGGGCTTAGACGCTTTGGTTGTCATACCCTTTGCTAAACTCAGGGCAGAAGGACGTCCAGCGAAGTACGCGGTCTTAAAAACAGCGAACGTAGGACTCAATTTAGGACTCAATCTTTTATTTCTAATAGGCTTGCCTTATTTGGCAGGTTTAGAGCCCCCCATAGATGCTTCTTTGAACGCTTCTTTGGCTCTTGGAGCCGATGCCTCTTTCACCGCAGACCCTACCCTTGAAAATAGCGCATCTATACGACACTGGCTAGTGGGTTTTTACAGGCCTAATTTTGAGATTGCCTATATTTTTATAGCTAATACCATAGCCTCTGCCAGTACTTTTATATGGCTTTCTGGTCAGTATAAAGGACTGCGTTTTGGTTTTGATACCGCCCTGTTCAACCGCATGACGAGATACGCATTTCCTGTGATGATTGCTGGAATAGCTTTCACCATCAATGAGGTATTTGATAAGATTTTATTAGCTAAACTACTGCCTGAAGCTGTGGCCGCCAGTGAACTTGGTAAATACGCCGCTTGTTACAAATTGGCCTTGTTCATGACCCTTTTTGCCACCGCTTTTAGAATGGGAATTGAACCCTTTTTCTTTAGCCATGCCAAGTCAAAGAATCCCCAAAGGGCTTATGCCGTTATTATGCAGTATTTTGTGATTTTTGGCAGTGTAATTTTTTTAGTGGTAATGGTGTATATAGATCTTATTAAAACCTTGTTTATTAGAAATTCAAGCTATTGGGAAGCGATAGAAGTGGTACCCATCATTTTACTGGCCAGTTTATTCCTGGGTATTTACCACAACCTATCTGTTTGGTATAAAGTAACAGACCAAACCCATTACGGGGCTTATATTTCTATAGGAGGGGCTGCCATCACCCTTGTGGTGAATTTTATAGGCATTCCAATTATAGGCTACTATGCGGCCGCTATAGCAACTTTAGCTGCTTATGGGACTATGGCCACCGCCTCTTATTTTATAGGACGTAAAAAGTATCCCATAAATTATCCTTTGGGTAAAATAATGGGCTATTTGAGTACAGCAGTCCTTTTAGGCTGTCTTTCCTTCTATGTCTTTCCTGGACAAATGGTTTTAGGAAATCTATTTTTATTGGGATTTCTATTAATAACAGCCGGTTTGGAGCTTAAAAATTTAAAAAAATTAAGAAGTAATGAAGATTAAGATCATTAATAAAAGTGCCCACGCACTTCCGTCTTACGAAACTATAGCGGCTGCTGGAATGGATTTAAGGGCCCACCTTCCTGGGCCTGTCACGTTAGCGCCCATGGAGCGAAAAGTAATCCCCACGGGGCTTCATATAGCTTTGCCAGCAGGCACAGAGGCACAAGTAAGGCCTAGAAGTGGTTTGGCTGCCAAACACGGGGTTACGGTGTTGAATGCACCTGGAACGATAGATGCAGATTATAGGGGAGATGTAGGCGTTATTCTTGTAAACCTATCTACAGATCCTTTCACCATAGAAGACGGAGATAGGATTGCCCAAATGGTCTTGGCCAAATATGAGCGTGCCCAATGGGAACTGACAGATACTTTGGAAGACAGTGAAAGAGGTTCTGGTGGTTTTGGAAGTACTGGAATTAAATAAGCGTGACACGAATTGGTGGCGCTTCTAAAACAGGGCTCCTGCAATTGCGCTGTATTGGATGTATACAAGGAACCAATTAATTGGTGTTGTCTGACAGAAGTAATCTTGGCACCAAAATTGTATCTTTGCATGGTATTACTTCAAAAAAAAATCAAAGGCATGTCTTGGAATATCGCTCTGTACAAAAGGTTTTTCTTCTTCGCTTTAACACTTGCTTTAACGGCTTGTGGCACTAAGAAGGGGGGCCTTGTAGCGCGTTCTGAATCAGGCGGGCTTAAAAACTTAAGTGCTAAATCAGTCATTAAAAACCATTACGCAGCTTCTGGAAATTTTAAAACCTTAAGTGGTAAAATGAAAATTGATTACAAGAGCGGTTCCACCAGCCAAGGGATTCCAGCCACTTTTAGGATGGAACGAGATAAGACCCTCTGGATTTCGGTATTTTTTGGCATGGGTAAAGCACTTATTACGCCAGATAAAATAGCCTTTTATTCCAGTGTTAACAACCTTTCCTTTGAGGGAGATTTTGCAGATTTGAGCAATTTTTTAGGTACGCCTTTAGATTTTAATATGCTCCAAGGTCTTTTGTTGGGAGAAGCTGCCTTAGATTTAAAGCAGCAGCGATTTAATGTAGAGCCTACGGCTCAGGTTTACCGTTTAAAACCCCAGAAAGCTCAGGCATTGTTTAAGCTTTTTGTAGACATAGACTCTAAGAATTTTAAAGTAGCCCAAACACAAATAAGCCAAGGAGGTACAGAAAACAACCTCAGTATTCAATATCCTTCTTATACGGAAATGGATGGCCTTTTGCTTCCCAGCGAAATTGCAGTCTCTGCACAAACGGCTAAAACAGAAACAACAGTGGCAATAAGTTATAAAAATATTAGTGTGAACCGCTCTTTATCTTTTCCCTTTAAAATACCCAAGGGATTAAAAGCCTTAGAGCTCAAAATGGACACAGACTAACTCCATTAAAAACAAAAATACAAGGCCAAATAATCTTTAAAACCCATAACACACCCAAATTCTGTAGCAGCTGTTCAAACCCCCATTCCTTAAATGCATTACAAGAAATCTTTTTTAACCATCCTTTTGTCGCTGTGCTTTCTAGCTATAGCTCCAAAAGTCTTTGGACAAACTAAAGATCAAAAAGCATTAGAGGCTAAAAAAAGTGCCCTAGAAAAGGAAATAAAAGAAATGAACCGTCTACTATCTGTAAAAAAACGGGAACGTGGTGCAGTATTGGAAGATTTAGAGACTGCCAATAAAAAAATCAAGGTTAGAGAACAACTCATTAGACTCACCAACCAACAAGCCAATTTACTTACAAGACAAATTAGCGCCAATCAAAAAGAAGTGAAGGACCAACAAAAGGCCTTAACAGCACTAAAAAAAGAGTACGCGCAAATGATTCAAAAGTCCTATTTGCACAGAGCCCAAGAAAACAGGTTACTCTTTCTACTCTCGTCTAAGAATTTCTATATGGCCTACAAGCGCTTGCAATACCTAAAGCAGTACCAAGCTTACAGGAAAAGGCAAGGGGAAGGAATTACTATTCAAACTAAAGCACTAGAGGAGAAGATCAGCTCTTTGAATAGACAGCGCAAAGCCAAAGAGGCTTTGGTCTTGTCTAACAAAGCTGCTAAAAAGCAGCTCCTCTCTGAAAAGCAAGAAAAGGCTAAAGTCTTAAAAAACATTAGGCAAAACGAAAGAAAATATACTGCTGCCATTCGTAAGAAGCAAAAAGAAGCTAAGGATTTAGAGAACAAAATTGAAGCATTGATCAAGGCGGCTATTGCTGCTGCGAATAAAAAAGCCAAAGGCGTTAAAGGGGGTGCTAGCTTCTTGCTGACCCCTGAAGCCAAAAGAGTGGCCAATAATTTCACAGCCAATAAAGGAAAACTCATTTGGCCTTTGGAGAAAGGATTGCTTAAAAGAGGTTACGGCGTATATTCAGACCCCGTTTATCCTGGGATTAAACACCAGAATAACGGGGTGACTATTGTCACTGAAAAAGGCGCACAGGCTAGGGCTATTTTTGAAGGAGAAGTCATTGCTATTATGGCAGTACCCGGCGGGAATTTAGGGGTGCAAATCAAACACGGAAATTTTATAAGCACTTATTATAACTTAAAAACATTGGGGGTAAAAAAAGGAGACCTTGTTAAAGAGAAACAATCTCTAGGAGAAATTGCCACTAATGATACTGAAGGGCAGACGGTACTAAAATTCTATTTATATCAGAACAGCACTAGGCTAAACCCACAAGAATGGGTGTATAATTTAAGGTAAAAAAAGTATTCTCATTGTATTGAGAGTATTTTTTAGCAGGGATTACTTGTTTAATTTAGCGGTATTGAATTGGTAATTAAAGCAAGACATAATACCCAAACAACTTACCTACTATATGCTTTACCCTCCACCGCATTTATGCCGTGGAGGTTTTTTTTGCCTTAACTTGACTGCTCTTTTATACCGTCGTGTTTTTTTGATACCAATTTAGCAGACACTTTTTGTGCTTAAGTACAAATCCTTTTAAAGGTATATTGTAATTTTATACCATGAAAAAAATCCTCGCCCTCTCATTCATCATTTTATTGTGGTCTTGTGGTAATAATGACACTACAAGCTCTCCAACAAAAGACACAAAGACTGCGACAACTGAGATTGTCTTGTTTGCCTTAAATGATATGCATGGTAAAATAGACCGTTTCTCTAAGGTGAAACCTTTTATTGATCAGGCAAAGAAAGCGAGTGATAAGGTGTTTTTTGTGAGCGGTGGAGATGTTTTTTCAGGCAATCCTATTGTAGATTTTCACCCAGAAAAAGGGAGCCCAATAATAGATGTTATGAGTGCTGTTGGCATGGATGTTTCTGTACTAGGAAATCATGAGTTTGATTATGGACAAGAAGTGTTAAATAGCAGAATAGCACAAGCAGACTTTCCTTTTATTTGTGCTAATGTGGAGAATATTGGAGGGGTGTTAAATACGCCAGAACCTTATGCCGTTATTGAAAAAGACGGATTTAGTATTGCTTTTATAGGGGTGGTAGAAAATAGTTCTCGTGGAGATTTACCGCTTTCTCATCCAAAAAACATGGACGGGTTGGCTTTTCAGCAAGGGGCTAATGTTGTGGCAAGCTACCGAAATAATAAGCAGATATTAGAAGCAGACTTGGTTGTAGCGCTAACGCATTACGGTAAAGATGCAGATAAAAGACTCATTGATCAGTCTTTTAGTGGTAGTGAAACTTTTGTAGATTTGGTCGTAGGAGGGCACAGCCATCAGTTGTATAATGAGGTATATAGAGAGGTGCCAATGATTCAGTCTGGCGCTCATATGCAGTACCTTACCAAATTGGTGTTGCAGGTAGCAGCGGGTAAAATTGTAAACCAAGCCTATACTGTAATAGATTTAAGCGAAGATCACCCAGAAGACCCCACTGTGGCAAATACAATTGCGACCTATAACAACAGGCCGGAGTTTTATACTACAATAGCTACCGCATCTCACGACCATAATCGCGCTGAGACGGCTTGTTTTTATACCACCGCTTTATTGGAGGAAACTGGAGCAGATCTTTCTATTCAAAACTATGGCGGAGTCAGGAGCAATTTAGCAGAAGGAAATATTAGACCTTATGACATTTATACTATTGATCCTTTTGGCAATGGCCTAGAGACTTATAGTATGAAAGTTTCTGCGCTTAAGACCTTTTTTCAAAGCCAATACTCTTTGGCATATGCAGGATTAGACATTCGTAGAGAGGGAAGTGATATAACGATCAGAGACACCCCAGGAGGTAATGTTTTGGCAGATACTACCCAACTGATTATAGCAGTGAACGACTACATTAGTAACACAAACCCAGACACTTTTCAGCAACTACTAATGCGCTATGATTTTACTACGGCAGATTATTTAATAGATTTTTTGAGCAAACAGGAAGTTGCTATTGAAAATGAAGGCTGTGACAGATCTTTAGACTAGGCATTTTCTCCCATAAATAAAGCCTTTAATTCTGTAGCGTCTGTAGGTTTCATTTTACCCGCCAAAACCAAAGACAGCTGCTTTCTTCTCAGTGCTGCGGCAAATCGCTCCTCTTCTAAAGGGGTTTCTGGCTTAAGTGGGGGCACCTCAGTTGGCTTCCCAGTGTCGTCTACTGCAACAAAAGTATAGATGGCCTCATTGGCTTTGGTCTTTTCACCACTAAACCTATCTTCCATCCAAACATCTATGAAAACTTCCATAGAAGTGTTAAAAGCCCTAGACACATGTGCCTCTACAGTCACCACACTTCCTACGGGAACAGATCTGTTAAAGGCAACATGATTTACCGAAGCGGTTACCGTAATTCTTCTAGAGTGTCTTCTGGCAGCAATACTGGCTGCTCGATCCATTCTAGCGAGTAATTCACCGCCAAAAAGGTTGTTTAAAGGATTGGTTTCACTTGGTAAAACCATATCAGTCATCACGGTTCTGGATTCGGAAGGTAACTTTGCTTTCATAAGGCATGTATGTTTTGCAAAGATAGGGTGGGATTTGGCGAAACAACCAAGAAACGCTTATTTTTTTGCCACCAACAACCAAGCGTCTTTGGCAAACTGTGCTTGAACTTCTTTGAGGAATGTCCTAGCCTCAGATTCCGTTACAAATCCTTGAAAGCTCACTTGGTGTAAGCCATATCTGTTAGGGCCCAAGTAGCTAGCTTTTTCATAGCCACTTTTTTTCAGTTGGGCAATGCGTTTAGACGCATTTTCAGGCTCTCTGAAGGCACCTGCAATAATAAAAAAAGAAGGTTTGGTTATTTCTTTTTTAGCCAAGCTTATTTCTACAGTAGAGAGGGAAAGTGGGTTGCTGTTAAAAAAAGTAGCTTCTTGGATTTTGTGTTCCACTTCTTTGGTTGCCTCTTGAAAGGCCACTCTTTTGTTTTCTGTATGAAGATTATAAGATTGGTAAACACTGAGCGCTCCACTAACACCAATAAGAGCTGTTGCAGCATATCTCAATAAAACCTTTCTAAATTGCCTCACATTTTTATGGGCGTATTGAGGGTCTAATTGAAAGACAACAGGCTCAGAAGATTGTTGGGGACTTAGATTTAATCCGGCTGTAGGAACTACTTTAACCGCCTGTAATCCAAAGGAAGCAGGCAAATAGTTGTATTCGTGAAAAGGTTTAAAGCTTATTTTAGCTTCGCTGTTTTGGGTAAAAACACCCAAACCGTCTAAAGCGAGCGCATGGCCAGAATTCAATTCTGATTTCCACAATTGTACCTCTTCCTTTACAAGTGACAAAGCAGCTTCATATGTGATTGAAAGCACAGCGGCTATATGAGAAACTAATATGCCGTCTCCAACGTGTAGCTGTGCATTAAAAGACACCACCTTTGTTGGCGGATAAAACGTATGTGTTTTCTCATGGTGACTAGCACCTTTCTCGTGCGTTAGAACAGCACCAAAACCAGGTATCACTACACAGTTGTATCTAAATAATAACGGGCTTATGTACTTCTCTAATTGCATGATTACAAATATGGCCTTTTTTGGCGCTTTTTAAAATTGAGTGGACTATTTTTTATTAACATTTTAAAAGCGTAACTTATAGAAAATAGTTATGTGCAACGCTCTAAGGTATTTATGATTGCAGTTTTGCGCCTACAAGCCCTCCCGGGAGTAGGGGCAAAAACAGCACGCAAAATCATTTCTCATTATGGTTCTGCCCAAGCTTTTTTTGAATCTCCAAGAAACAACAGCATGGTGCTTTCTGTTAAAGAATCAAAAACACCACCGGATTATCTGCATGCATGGTACCTTAAATTGGCTACTGAAGAGTATGACTTTATAATTGCCAATAAGATCCAAACCTTTTATTTTGAAGATTCGAATTACCCTTATTTTCTCTCTTTAGCTCCAGATGCGCCTGTTCTTCTCTTTGGAAAAGGCCATTTAAATACAGGGGCTAAAAAAATTATAGCCATTGTAGGTACGCGTAAAATGACAGGTATGGGCAAAGACTTTTGTGCGCAATTTATAGAGGAGATAAGGCCATTAGACCCAGTAATAGTGAGTGGCTTTGCCAAAGGGATAGACATTACGATTCAAAGAGCAGCCGCAGAACAGGGCTTACAAACCATTGGATGTCTGGCCCATGGATTTAAAAGAATTTACCCAGCCCTCCACCGCCCTTATATCAAAGAGGTCATGGAGCAAGGTGGTTTTTACACGGAATTTTTTTCTGGAATGCATGCTTTACCCGGTCATTTTGTGAGTAGAAATAGGATAATAGCAGGTCTTTCTCAAGCGACCCTTGTAGTGGAATCTGCTAAGAAAGGGGGCTCCTTACACACTGCCCAATTAGCCAATAGCTATGATCGTGCTGTTTTTGCGGTTCCAGGGAGAAGTACAGACTTTTTTAGTGAAGGCTGTAACGACCTCATTAAACATTTAAAAGCGCAAATGCTCACCCATTCTAGAGATCTAATCAATAGTATGAACTGGCAAGATCAGCCTGGGATCGTTTTAAATATGGATTTAGTTAGTAGCACCAATGATAGCGTTAAAGATAAAACAGCCCATTTCACCCCAGAAGAATCTACCTTGTATCAATGCCTTTTTTCGAAGGGGAAAATGCATGTAGACCATTTGGCGAGACTATTAGAATGGGAGATAAAAGTGTTGTATCCTTGCTTAATGACTTTAGAGCTCAAAGGAGGAGTCCGGCATTTGCCTGGCCAATTCTACGAGGCCATTTAAGATGAGCGCTCCAGAATCCATAACTACTGAAAAAATCAGACCCTATAATATTTAAATTAATAGCCTACTTTTTCCCTAACCCTTGTGAGCACATTATTGGCTACTAGGCTTGCTTTTTCTGCTCCTATAGCCAAAGCCCTGTCTATTTCTTCTGTGTGATTCATGAAATACTCAAAACGTTCTCTAGCGGGGTTAAACTGATCGAGTATTAATTCGTAGAGGGCTTGTTTGGCATGTCCAAAACCGTAATTTCCTTTAGTATAATTATCCCTCATTACAGCTGTTTGCTCCGGAGTGGCTAGTATTTTGTAAAGGGCAAATACATTGTCGGTATCAGGATCCTTAGGATCTTCCATTGGGGTAGAATCTGTTTGAATGCCCATAATTTGTTTTCTGAGCGCCTTATCTGATTGGAATAGATCAATGGTGTTGCCTTTGCTCTTACTCATTTTACCTCCGTCTGTTCCTGGAACATACATACTAGATTCTTGTACTTTGGCTTCTGGTAGTACAAAAGTGTCCCCTAATTTTGCATGAAATCTTGCGGCTACATCTCTGGTCATTTCTAAGTGTTGCAATTGGTCTTTGCCTACGGGGACAAATTCTGCATCGTAGGCTAAAATATCTGCCGCCATGAGCATAGGGTATGAGAATAAGCCTGCGTTCACATCTTCTAAGCGGTCTGCCTTATCCTTAAACGAATGGGCTAAGGTGAGCCTTTGATAGGGAAAGAAACAACTTAAATACCAGGACAACTCAGTGACTTGAGGTACGTCGCTTTGCCTGTAAAATACCGTCTTTTCAATATCTAGACCAAATGCCAGCCAAGTAGCTGCGGTGGCATAAGTATTGTGCCTTAGCGTGGCGCCATCTTTTATTTGGGTCAGCGAATGCATGTCTGCAATAAATAGGAAAGAATCGTTGTTTGTGTCTTTTGCCATCTCTATTGCAGGTTTTATAGCCCCTAAAATATTACCCAAATGAGGCACGCCTGTACTTTGTACTCCTGTGAGAATTCTTGCCATAGTAGTTGTTACATATCAGAAACACAAAGGTAACAGAAATATACTTTTTTATCACCCTATTTTCTCCCCGCATATTATCATTATATTTGAAGGCATGCAAACGTTATTTCATTACCTAGCAATTCCATTTTATAGGATATGGTTTTATTTGATCACCGTATCACTGATTATTATATTCTCTCCAGCACTTTTTGTCACCACCCTAAAAAAGGACTGGTACCCTAAGTTTTATTGGCTGGCCAGAAACTTATGGGCCAAACCGATCTTATTTGCTATGGGAATTCCCTTAAAAGTGCAATGGACGGAACGCTTTAAGCCTAATCAAAGCTATATGCTCGCCCCAAACCACACCTCTATGTTAGACATTATGGCTATGTTGGCCTTGAGCCCCCACCCATTTGTCTTTGTAGGAAAGAAGGAACTGACCCAGTTTCCTATTTTTGGTTTTTTTTATAAAAGGGTATGTATTTTGGTAGACAGAGACAATACCCAGAGCAGAATAGATGTGTATAGAAAAGCACAAAAGCGATTAGAAAATGGACTTAGTGTTTGTATATTTCCTGAGGGTGGCGTACCACCCCCTGAGATTGTTTTAGACCGCTTTAAGGATGGTGCTTTTAAGATGGCTATCTTCCATCAAATACCCTTAGTGCCCATCATTTTTTACGATCATAAAAAGCTTTTCCCTTTTGAGTTTTTTCATGGAAGACCAGGCACTTCTAAGGTAAAGGTGTGTGAATTTATAGACACCAAAGACATGACGCCCAAAGAGGCTAAAGCACTTAGTGATCGGGTTAGGGGTCAGATGATCAAAGACCTTCAAGATTAGCGGTCCTCTTTAATAATGAGCGCGACTGTTGAAACGCTTTTAGTGCTATTTTTTACAGCTGTTCTTCAGTCATTTTTTACCATAAAAAAACCAGCCTTAAGGCTGGTTTTTTCATATTAAAATGAAGATTATTTCCCTAAGGCTGTAAGCGCTTCTTTAATTTTCCCTTCTAGTTCATCCATTAAATCAGGATTGTCCAGTAAGAGTGTTTTTACGGCATCTCTTCCCTGTCCTAATTTAGTGTCTCCATAGCTAAACCAAGATCCACTCTTTTTAATGATTTCAAAATCTACCCCAAGGTCAATGACTTCTCCTACTTTAGAGACTCCTTGACCGTACATGATATCAAATTCAGCCGTTTTAAAAGGTGGGGCTACTTTATTTTTCACCACTTTAACCCTTGTTTTATTCCCTTGAACATCTCCATCTGTATCTTTTATCTGAGTAGATCTTCTGATGTCCAAACGAACAGAGGCATAGAATTTAAGTGCATTACCCCCAGTAGTCGTTTCTGGATTTCCAAACATAACCCCAATTTTTTCCCTCAATTGGTTTATGAATATTACCGTACAATTGGTTTTGCTAATGGAACCTGTTAATTTTCTGAGCGCTTGAGACATAAGTCTTGCGTGAAGGCCCATTTTAGAGTCTCCCATTTCTCCTTCAATTTCACTCTTTGGCGTTAGTGCCGCTACAGAGTCAATTACGACAATATCAATAGCCCCAGAGCGAATTAAATTATCTGCAATTTCAAGCGCCTGCTCTCCATTGTCTGGTTGAGATATAATCAGATTGTCTATGTCTACACCGAGCTTTTGAGCGTAAAAACGGTCAAAAGCGTGCTCTGCATCTATAAAAGCAGCAATACCACCAGCTTTCTGTGCTTCTGCCATTGCGTGAAGCGTCAGTGTGGTTTTACCTGAAGATTCAGGGCCGTAAATTTCAATAACCCTTCCCTTTGGATATCCTCCAACACCCAAAGCCAAGTCCAATCCCAATGAACCGGAAGAAATGACTTCTACATCTTGGACAACGCTGTCCCCCATTTTCATGACGGCACCTTTACCGTAGGTCTTGTCTAGTTTGTCTAGTGTGAGTTGTAAGGCTTTTAGTTTGGATGCTTGTTCGCTACTCATAATCTTTTTATTAGGACTGCTAAAGTAAGCTAACTTTTTTCAATTAGCAATAAATTTTAAATTTTTTTTGGAAATTTTCCAACTTTTTTTGGAAATCTTCCTGCTTTTTAAACAACCACTGAGTCAGTCCTACAAATTGGGATATAATAAAATATGTATCTTTGCAGTATCTTAACCCTTAAAAACATTGGTATAGCATGCAACTGTACAATACTTTAAGCGCTGAGGAGAGAAAAGCTTTAATTGCTGCGGCAGGCCTAGATAGGCTTACCATCTCTTTTTATGCCTACCATCAGATTGGAAACCCTTCCTTATTTAGAGATTACTTATTTATCCATTGGAATGACCTAGAGGTGCTAGGGCGTATCTATGTAGCACACGAAGGCATTAATGCGCAATTATCTGTTCCGGCAGTTCATTTTGACGCTTTTAAAGCCCACCTAGACAGTATTACTTTCTTGGAAAATGTCCGACTCAATATCGCCATTGAACAAGACAATTTTTCTTTCTTAAAACTCAAGGTAAAAGTGCGTGAAAAGATTGTGGCAGATGGTTTAAATGACGCTACTTTTGACGTAACTAATATTGGTGTTCATTTAGACGCAGAGCGATTCAATAACATTATAGAAGACCCCAACACGGTGCTAGTAGACATGAGAAATCACTACGAAAGTGAAATAGGGCACTTTAAAAATGCCATTACTCCAGATGTAGACACCTTCAGAGATTCTTTAGACCTCATAGAAGAAGACCTTAGGGCACACAAAGAAGACAAAAATTTAGTGATGTATTGTACTGGAGGTATTCGCTGTGAAAAAGCCTCTGCTTATTACAAGCACAAAGGATTTAAAAACGTATTTCAGTTAGAAGGAGGTATTATTGAATACACCAGACAGGTAAAAAACAAAGGCTTGGAAAACAAATTCATTGGTAAAAACTTTGTTTTTGACCACCGTAGAGCAGAGCGTATTTCAGAAGACGTCATTGCACACTGCCACCAGTGTGGAAATTCTTGTGACACCCACGTAAACTGCGCCAATGAGGCTTGTCATCTGTTATTTATTCAATGTCCTACCTGTGCCAATGCTATGGACGACTGTTGCTCAGACGCCTGCAAAGAAGTGCACAACCTACCTTTTGAGGAGCAGAAAGCCCTTAGAAAAGGCAAAACGGTGAGCAATAAAATATTTAAGAAAGGCCGCTCAGAAGTCTTGAAGTACAAGAATTGAGACTCCTCTTTCCTACAAGGCGATAAAAGCTACTGATACAAGGCCCCAGATTTATATGTGGGGCTTTTTTTAGGGAGCATAATTTGTAGTATCTTTACATCAGCGCTGTTTTTTGGGTGTCTACTTATAAGGCATCGGCCGGAGGCCAAAAACAAATTAGGGCGTGCATTCATTACTAATCTAGTGTCTGGGATCTTTTCCAGGCTTTGAGAATATAAAATATATGGGCTGTAGTAGTTGTGCCACTGGCGCAGACGGACAACCCCGAGGCTGTAAGAGCAATGGCACTTGCGGTACGGATAGTTGTAATAAATTAACGGTTTTTGACTGGCTTTCCAACATGAGCCTTCCTGCGGGAGAGGCGCCGTTTGATTGTGTGGAAGTCCGTTTTAAAAATTCCAGAAAAGAATACTTTAGAAATTCAGAGGGACTCCCTTTGCAAATTGGTGATTTGGTGGCCACACAAGCCACTTCTGGACATGATCTAGGTATGGTGACTTTAACGGGTTCACTAGTGAAAGTGCAGATGAAGAAGAAAAAGGTGTCTTTCACCAATGACGACCTTCCTAAGGTGTACCGTAAAGCCACGGAAAAAGACATTGCCATTTGGCAGCGTTGTAGGGACCGTGAGGAGGAGATTAAGAAGCGCTCTAGAGAGATTGCTATTTCGTTGAATTTACAGATGAAACTCTCCGATGTGGAGTTTCAGGGAGACGGTTCTAAGGCTACTTTTTACTATACGGCAGAAGATCGCGTAGATTTTAGACAGCTCATTAAGGACATGGCTAAGGCCTTTGGAATTCGCATTGAAATGCGTCAAATTGGTTACAGACAAGAAGCCCAGCGATTGGGCGGTATTGGGTCTTGTGGCCGTGAATTGTGTTGTTCTACTTGGCTTACAGATTTCAGGTCTGTGGGTACGGCAGCAGCGCGGTATCAGCAATTGTCTTTAAACCCCCAAAAATTAGCGGGTCAATGTGGTAAATTAAAGTGTTGTCTCAATTTTGAATTAGACGTTTATGTAGACGCCCTTAAAGATTTCCCTGCCGCAGACACCAAATTGTTTACAGAAAAAGGATTGGCTTTTTGCCAGAAAGTAGATATTTTTAAAGAAAAACTCTGGTTTACCTATCGGGACGAGCCCAATAATTGGCATACTCTTTCTAAGGACCAAGTAAACGAAATACTGGCCAAAAACAAGGCCAAAGAACCAGTGCCGAGTTTGGAGGCTTATGCCATTGAAGAGGAACATACGGCGACTGAGGTAGTTTTTGAAAATGTGGTGGGCCAAGACAGTCTCACCCGTTTTGACACACCTAAAGGAAGGCGCAATAAAAACAATAAGAATAGAAATAAAAATAAAGGACCTAGGGATAAAGCAGCAGTTTATGGGGGCGACAACAACAAGCCCAGACAAGCCAATAAACCAAGGAAGGCAGGGAAACCCGCAGAAGGGAATAAACCCCAAGCTAGCAGGAAACCCCAAAGAAATAACACCCCAAAAAGCAACGAAAACGGGGCGCCACCTAACAAGAAAAGACTGCAGAGAAACCCTAAGCCCAAAGGCAATAACAAACCCAATAATGAGAACCAGCAAGACACTCCTAAGCAATAGTTTTTTGTGTGGGGTAGCCCTTTGGTTGCTCCAATCTTGTAGTGGTGCCGGCTCACAATCTGATTTTCAGGAACTCCCTGAGGCAGGTTGGCCGCTCAGGACGCCTGTTCGTTTTAGTCTGAGTGTTAAAGACAGCATGTCAGACCATTCCCTCTGGATTGCCCTGAGGCACGACCAAGACTATCCTTTTAGCAATATTTTTTTAATCACTACTTTAAGACATCCGAATGGTTCAGTTATCACAGACACTTTGTCTTATGATTTGGCTGCTTCAGACGGCCAGTGGCTAGGCAGTGGAAACGGTATTATTACCCACCAACTCCCTTTAAAAAAAGGAGTGCGTTTTGACAGTGCTAAGCCCTATGAACTTTCCATTTATCAGGCCGTTAGGAGTCTTGGCGCACAAGAAGGCATGGCCTTTTTACCGGGAGTACTCTCTGTAGGCTATCTGTTAAAAAAATCAACTTACAACCCAAAATAATTTCTGTGGCTAAAGCGAAAACTCCTTCAAAAACCCCTAGAAGACAACCCATGCCTAAAGGTTTTAAAACCTATGCTAGAATTTTTTGGGCCTTATTTTTCTTGGGTATCACTGGTTTTTTTAGTCTTTTTTACTTAGCCTCAATAGGCGTCTTTGGAGACATGCCTACCTTTGACAGACTGGAAAACCCCCAGACCAATCAGGCCACTCAAATCATTAGTGCAGACGGGAAAGTACTCGGGACTTTTTATTTGGAAGAAAACAGAAACCCCGTTACTTTTGAGGAGCTTCCTGAAAACCTGGTCCAAGCCTTATTGGCTACCGAAGACATTCGTTTTTACGACCATTCAGGTATTGACGCTATTGGTACCTTAAGGGCAGTGGCCTATTTAGGGACTAGAGGAGGTGCCAGTACCATTACCCAACAACTCTCTAAACTGCTCTTTACCAAGAGAGCTTCTTCCAATAAATTTGCCAGATTGCTTCAGAAAGTCAAAGAATGGGTCATTGCTACACGCTTGGAACGTCAATACACCAAGAACGAGATCATAGCCATGTACCTCAATATTTACGATTTCGGAAACAACGCAGATGGGATTCGCTCGGCAGCCAATATTTACTTTGGCAAGGAACCAATGGAGCTAGAGGCTAAAGAGTCTGCTATGCTTGTGGGTATGCTTAAAAATTCCAGTCTTTACAACCCCATTCCGTCTAGAAATCCAGAGGGTACAAGAAACAGGAGAAATGCAGTCTTAGCCCAAATGGAGAAGTACGCTTTTTTAGATTCCGCTACCAAAGATTCCCTTCAAGAAAGGCCTTTGGATCTGAATTTTAGTCCTCAAACCCACAGAGACGGAAAAGCCACTTACTTTAGGATGTACCTTCAAGGCTTTTTAAAGCAATGGATTGCAGAAAACCCTAAAGAAGACGGCAGTAAATATAATTTGTATTTAGATGGATTAAAAGTTTACACCACAATAGATTCTCGCATGCAGGCCAATGCAGAAAACGCCGTAAAGGGACATATGAAAAACCTTCAGGCGGCCTTTTTTAAACAAAATACCCAAAAGAAAAATCCCACTACTCCTTTTAGAGATATTGAACCGGAACAGGAACAAGCCATAATAGAACGCGCCATAAGAACCTCTGAACGTCGCAGACAAATGCGAGAGAAAGGCTTTACAGAAGCCCAGATTGCAGCCAGTTTTAAGGTAAAACGCGCTATGAAGGTCTTTGATTGGAACAGTCCCAATCAACAGAAAGACACCCTAATGACTCCACTGGATTCTATCCGTTATTACAAATCTTTTTTACGTGCCGCTATGATGTCCATGGAGCCGCAAACAGGGCATGTACGCGCTTGGGTAGGGGGTGTAAATTATCGTCATTTCCAGTATGACAATGTCATTCAAGGGACCAGGCAAGCAGGTTCTATTTTTAAACCTTTTGTATACGCCACTGCGATAGACCAACTCAGATTATCTCCTTGTGAGACGCTTCCAGACACCCAATTTTGTATTGCCGCTGGCAAGCATGGAAATATGGAACGCTGGTGTCCAAAAAACTCAGGAGGCACCTACACAGGGGAAATGCTCACGTACAAACGAGCACTTGCCAGGTCTGTAAACTCGGTGACTGCTCAGGTCATAGATAAGGTAGGTCCCAATCCGGTGGTGCAATTGGTCAAAAACCTTGGTATTAAAAGCGACTTACTTCCCGTACCTTCCATAGCGCTGGGCACCGCAGACGTAAATGTATATGAAATGGTGGGAGCCTATGGGACTTTTGCGAATAAGGGGGTGTATGTGAAACCAGTGATGGTCACAGCTATTACAGACAAGGCAGGCACTTTGTTATATGAATATGTACCAGAAACTAAAGACGTCATGTCACAAGATGTGGCCTATACGGTCACTAATTTATTAGAAGGGGTAACCAAAGACGGCTCTGGAATTAGACTTCGCACAGAGGGGGCAGAGGAATACCGCCCTGAATATAAAGAAATAGTTACCGGTTATCCTTGGGCTTTTAAAAATCCTATTGCTGGAAAAACAGGGACCACACAAAACCAGTCAGACGGTTGGTTTATGGGTATGGTCCCCAACCTTGTTTCCGTAGTTTGGGTAGGGGGAGAAGAACGCGCTACCCATTTTGAAACTATTGCTTATGGGCAAGGCGCCTCTATGGCCCTGCCTATTTGGGCCAATTATATGCGGGACAATTACGCCATACCTGAATTAGGGATTTCTACAGAAGCCTTTGAACGTCCTGAAAACCTGAGCATTGTGGTAGATTGTGAGCCTGTTGTCACAGAAGAAGGCGATCCTGGCATAGATTTGGCAGAAGACGACCTCGAAGGGTTGGATTTTTAAATAGCTTTTTCGGGCCTTTTCAGGCCGATGCCTTAACGTTCTTTTTTGTATCTTAACTTATAAAGCATTACTTATGATTCAAAAAGTAGTTTCCTCTGCGCAAGTCGCTATAGAAGGGGTGCAAGATGGCCAAACATTTATGTTGGGTGGTTTTGGACTCTGTGGTATTCCAGAAAATGCCATAGCAGCATTAGTGGCTAGTGGTGTAAAAAACCTCGTGTGTATTTCTAACAATGCTGGAGTAGCAGACTTTGGTATTGGCCTTATGCTGGTGAAGCATCAGGTGAAAACCATGGTGGCCTCTTATGTGGGAGAGAACGACGTCTTTGAGCAGCAAATGCTCTCAGGTGTTTTAGAAGTTATCCTGACGCCTCAGGGCACATTGGCAGAAAAATGCCGGGCGGCCCAAGCGGGTATCCCCGCTTTTTATACGCCTGCTGGCTATGGCACAGAAGTGGCAGAAGGCAAGGAGATTAGGGAATTCAACGGCAAAATGCACCTTTTAGAAAAGGCGTATAAAGCAGACTTTGCTTTTGTAAAGGCTTGGAAAGGAGACACCGCAGGGAACTTAATTTTCAAAGGGACCGCGAGAAACTTTAACGCCTGCATGGCTGGGGCCGCCACTATTACAGTAGCTGAAGTAGAAGAGCTGGTCCCTGCAGGAAGCTTAGACCCCAACCAAATTCACATTCCAGGAATTATGGTACAACGTATTTTTCAGGGGACCAATTACGAAAAGAGAATAGAACAACGCACTACGAGAACTAAGGTTTAAACAGCTCATTATGCTAGATAAAAACGGTATTGCAAAACGCATTGCACAGGAGGTTCAAGACGGTTATTATGTAAACTTAGGGATAGGCATACCCACTCTGGTAGCCAATTTTGTGCGGGAAGACATTTCGGTAGAATTTCAATCTGAGAACGGCGTATTGGGTATGGGGCCTTTTCCTTTTGAGGGTGCAGAAGACGCAGACCTCATTAATGCGGGGAAACAGACCATTACCACCTTTCCAGGAGCAGCTTTTTTTGACTCTGCCATGAGTTTTGGGATGATCCGTGCCAAACAAGTGCACCTCACTATTTTAGGAGCTATGGAAGTGGCCCAAAACGGTGACATAGCCAATTGGAAAATCCCAGGAGTCATGGTCAAAGGCATGGGCGGCGCCATGGATTTAGTAGCTTCTGCAGACAATATTATTGTGGCCATGATGCACACGAACAAGAAAGGAGCCTCCAAACTCCTTAAACGCTGTTCTCTACCGCTTACAGGTGTAGGCTGCGTTAAAAAAATAGTTACTAACCTAGCTGTGTTAGAAGTAACCCCAGAGGGATTTAAACTCATAGAACGTGCTCCGGGTGTTTCTGTTGCAGAAATAGCAGCTGCCACCGAAGGAGATCTTGTTATTCCGGAAGTAGTTCCGGAGATTGCGGTGTAGAGCGTAACACTAGTTACAAATGAACCCATTTGCTCCTCGTACCTTTAGGTAAATTAAAACCCTAAGATTATGAGACATATAGCCCTAATTTTCGCCTTAATGCTGAGCGTAAGTTGTTCTAAAGACGACACTTTAGAAACCGTTGCAACTGCTGAATTAACCTTACAAGAAATAGCAGATTTAAGCGTCCTTCGTGAAGAGGAAAAACTCGCTAGAGATGTTTATTTATATGCATACGATACTTACGGGCTAAATATTTTTAATAATATTTCCAAGAGTGAACAGACCCATATGGACAAAGTTCTCAGTTTGTTAGATGCCTATGGATTAGAAGATTCTGCCCATTCAGATCGAGGTGTTTTCAATAACACTGAATTATCTGAGCTTTATGAATCTCTTACCGCCAAAGTAGCTCTTTCATTGCAAGACGCCCTCCAAGTAGGAGCTACCATTGAAGATTTAGACATATATGATATTAATGAGTTTTTAAGCCATACACAAGAACCGACGATTATTACTGTATATGAAAGTTTAAATTGCGGCTCTAAGAACCACATTAGGTCCTTTAATGGACAAATAGAATCCCTGGGGGATACTTATGTGCCTCAATTTATTAGCCAAGATGAATTTGAGACAATTCTCAGTTCGCCCAGTGGAGGCTGTGGTAATTAACACGAGTCATTAAAAAACCCCTTAGCTCTCGCTAAGGGGGTTTTTTACAGCTCTGGGCGGAGCTCAAAATTATTTCTAAGGATCTTATCCCTTGATGTTTGCACTTAAGAATTCACGGTTTAAACGGGCGATGTTCTCTAGAGAAATACCTTTAGGACATTCTATCTCACAGGCCCCTGTGTTGGTGCAATTTCCAAAACCTTCTAAGTCCATTTGGCGCACCATGTTTTCTACACGCTCTGTAGCCTCTACCTGCCCTTGAGGAAGGAGTGCGTACTGAGATACTTTTGCTGAGGTGAACAACATGGCAGAAGCGTTTTTACAAGCCGCTACACAAGCGCCACAGCCTATACAAGCCGCTGCGGCAAAGGCGCTGTCTGCATCTTGTTTGTTAATTGGAATGGCGTTGGCGTCTAAGGTGTTTCCAGAAGTATTTACAGACACATAGCCTCCTGACTGCTGAATACGGTCAAAGGCAGAGCGGTCTACAATGAGATCTTTGATCACTGGGAATGCTTTGGCCCTGAAAGGCTCAATAACGATGGTATCGCCATCTTTAAAGCTACGCATGTGTAATTGACAGGTAGTGACCATGCGGTCTGGACCGTGCGGTTCTCCATTGATTTGTAAAGAACAAGATCCGCAGATCCCTTCCCTACAATCGTGGTCAAATTCTACAGGAGTTTCTCCTTTGTTGATCAAACCTTCGTTTAAGACATCTAGCATCTCTAAGAAAGACATGTCTCCCTCAATCCCTTCAATAGAGTAGGTTTGCATTTTTCCTTTGCTGTTGGCGTTATCTTGTCGCCAAATTTTTAAAGTGAGCTTCATAGGTCTTTTTATTTGTAGCTTCTGGTCTTAACTTCTATATTTTCGTATACTAATTCTTCTTTGTGAAGTACGGCGTCTTTAGGCGCACCTTTGTACTCCCAAGCAGAGACAAATTTAAAGTTTTCGTCGTCCCTAAGGGCTTCTCCTTCTGGTGTTTGATATTCTTCTCTAAAATGCCCACCACAAGATTCATTTCTAGTTAAGGCATCTTTAGCAAATAACTCTCCGAGTTCTAAAAAGTCTGCTACACGGCCTGCTTTCTCTAACTCTTGGTTTTTAGTGTTTATATCTCCAGGGATTTTTACGTTTTCCCAGAAATCTGCTCTTAAAGCGGCTATCTCTTCAATGGCCTCGTTGAGTTCTTTTTCGTTTCTAGACATCCCACATTTATTCCACATGATTTTTCCGAGCTTCTTATGGTAGTAATCTACAGAATGCAGTCCTTTTCCAGCTTTCATTTTAGCCATTCTATCCATGACTTCTTTTTCAGCGGCTTCGAATTCAGGGCTGTCCGTAGGGATAGTTCCTGTAGCAATGTCGTCTGCTAAGTAGTTTCCAATTGTAGAAGGCAATACAAAGTAACCGTCTGCCAGTCCTTGCATTAGGGCAGAAGCCCCAAGTCGGTTGGCACCGTGGTCACTAAAGTTGGCTTCTCCAGCGGCAAAACAACCAGGAATGGTGGTTTGTAAGTTATAATCAACCCAAAGGCCACCCATAGTATAGTGTACTGCTGGGTAAATCATCATAGGGGTTTTGTATGGGTTCTCATCTACGATCTTCTCGTACATCTGGAACAGGTTACCGTATTTAGCGGCAATAATTTCTTCTCCAAGCACCCTTACTTCTGAATCAGAAGCGTCTTTTTGTCCTGAGATAAGTGCTTTCTCTTTTCCGTAACGCATTATGGCTGCATCAAAGTCTAAATACACGGCTTCTCCTGTTTTATTTACTCCAAATCCAGCGTCACAACGCTCTTTGGCTGCTCTGGAAGCTACATCTCTTGGCACTAAGTTTCCAAAAGCAGGATAACGTCTTTCTAAGAAATAATCCCTGTCTGCTTCTGCAATTTGAGTAGGCTTTAGTTTACCTGCTCTAATGGCCTCTGCATCTTCTTTTTTAGTGGGAACCCAGATACGTCCGTCATTTCTGAGAGACTCAGACATGAGCGTAAGCTTAGACTGGTGGTCTCCAGAGACAGGAATACAGGTAGGGTGAATTTGTGTAAAACAAGGGTTGGCAAAATAAGCCCCTCTTCTGTGTGCGCGCCAAGCAGCCATTACATTAGATCCCATAGCATTGGTAGATAGGTAGAAAACGTTTCCATATCCTCCAGAAGCCAACACTACAGCATGTGCAGAATGACGCTCAATGGCTCCAGTGACTAAGTCTCTGGCAATAATCCCTCTTGCCTTACCATCTACTAAGACTAGGTCTAGCATTTCATGGCGGTTATAAGGCGTTATTTTACCGCGGTTAATCTGACGGTTCATCGCAGAGTAAGCACCCAACAAAAGTTGTTGTCCTGTTTGTCCCTTCGCGTAGAAGGTTCTAGATACTAATACCCCTCCAAAAGAACGGTTGTCTAATTGACCGCCGTATTCACGGGCAAAAGGAACTCCTTGTGCCACACACTGGTCAATAATATTTCCAGACACTTCTGCCAAACGGTACACGTTGGCCTCTCTAGAGCGGTAATCTCCTCCTTTAATAGTGTCATAAAACAAACGGTAGTTGGAATCTCCGTCTCCTTGGTAGTTTTTAGATGCGTTAATCCCTCCTTGTGCTGCAATGGAATGCGCACGTCTGGGAGAATCTTGGTAGCAAAATGTTTTTACATTGTATCCTAGCTCTGCGAGAGATGCCGCAGCGGCTCCACCGGCCAATCCAGTCCCCACCACAATCACGTCTATCTTACGCTTATTGGCTGGGTTTACTAGGTTAATCTTGTTTTTGTGTGCCGTCCATTTTTGGTCTAAAGGACCTTTTGGCACTTTCGAATCTAGTACACTCATAAGGCTAATGCGTTATAGGATTTAAATGATGGTATATGGCAATAAAGGCAAATCCCAATGGGATAGCAACGGCATATACTTTGGTAAATGTTTTTATAGCAGCGCTGTATTTGTTGTTTACTCCCATGGTTTGGAAGGAAGAAGCGAAACCGTGCAATAAGTGAAGGGCTAAAAGCGCAAAAGAAATTACATACAAGCCAGTTTTAATAGGAGAGTGAAATTTCTCTACGGTTTCCGTGTAGTACCGCGTAGGGTCTTCTGGGCTAAATTCCACGTATTTGTACACCATTTCATGAAACCAGAAGTCGTACATATGCACAAATAAGAAGGCCAATACAGTGGCTCCAGAGATAATCATATTTCTAGAGATCCAAGAGGCGTTTGCACCGCCGTTGTATTTAAAGTAACGAACGCCACGGGCTTTTCTGTTTTGAATTTCTAAAACAAAGCCCATAACAAAGTGTACAATTACCCCACCAATAAGCACAGGTTGTAGCGCGTATTGAACTAGAGGATTGTATCCCATGAAATGAGACCAGGTATTAAAAGTGTCTGGCGCAATAACGGAAGTGATGTTAATCACGAAATGCTGCCCCAAGAAAACAACTAAAAATAAGCCCGAAAGGGCCATAATTATTTTTCTTGCAATGGATGATGAAGGTATTCCACTCATGTTCTTAAAAATTTTACACGCAAATTTACAGCACGGTGCCGGTTATAACAAACTTTAAGGTAGGATAATGAGCTATTTATACCTAAAAAAAATAGCATCCGCTGAATTGTTGTAATTATAAATTAATATCTCCCTTAAATACTAAACAAAAAGTCTCAGGAGTTTTTAATCCCTCCCCAGACAATAGGCAATGCCGCCGCTGAGGTGATCCAAGAAAGTGGCTTCCTCAAATGAAGCCTCTGTGTGGCCGCCGCCAGTATAGAAAGCCCTGCCGCCAAGACTTTCATGGTACCAGGCAATGGGGTGGTTTGCACCATTGGTGCCACCACTATAAGAATCTTCTTCCAAGTTAATGAGCACCTTTATGTCTGGGTTAATGTTTTTGTAATTGTACCATTCATCTGCCCTAGTCCATGAGAGGGGGAGGTTTTTAGTCGCTGGGTGCTCAGGATCTACCACCCGCATCTGAGCAGTAAGCACATTTGGATTATTGGGGTGACTCTCAAAATATGCCCCCACTAATTTTCCATAAAATGGCCATTCGTATTCGGTGTCTGCTGCTGCGTGAATACCCATAAACGCACCACCTTGTCTCATATAATTTTCAAATGTTTTTTGCTGCGTATCATTAAGGACTTCTAGCGTAGTGCTCAGGAATAATACCATTTGGTATTTTATTAAATTATCTGGATGAAAAGAGAAGGCATCTTCTGTTTGGGTCACTTCAAAACCATCCTTCTCTCCCAATTTTTTTAGGGCTTTTACTCCTGCTTCAATACTGCTGTGTCTCCAGCCTGTTGTTTTGGTAAAAACCAGGATCTGCGCAGGCTCTAATGCGTTGTTTTCTTGTGCAAATGTTCCAATGGAGCCAAGGAAAAAGCATGCGATAAGTAATGTTTTTAATAGGCGAAAAAGGTTCAGGATTCTTTGATGAGTCATGGTGGTTTTCATGTTAATAGATGTAAAATGTAACCAGATTAGACTGCGCTTGCAGCTGCTGCAGTAAGATATTTTTTAGGAGTAGTGCCGTATTTTTTTTTAAAAGCGGCTATGTAATGACTGGCCGTTGAATAACCAATCTTAAGCCCTACTTCATTGACATTATAGGCTCCAGAAACTAATAATTTTCTCCCGTACTCCATTTTATAGTCAAATAGAAAACTGTACACGGAGTCTCCGTACACTTGTTTAAATCCTTCTTTGAGTTTTTTGAGGCTGAGGCCAATTTCCTGAGACAATTCATTTAGGGTTGGAGGTTCCGCCATTCTAGCCACAACAATTTCTTTGGCCTTTCTAATGCGTTTTAAATTGTCTTCATCTACCAAGAAAGGACATTGGGCAGTATCTGCTTCTTCGGAGACATTAAAGTATAAAGCCATAAGCTCATATACCTTGGCTTTTATGTAGAGATCTTTAATACTCGAATGCAAACTGTTGTACATGAGTTGGCTAATCACCACGGCAATGGATGGCGAAACCGCTTCTTGTGCGTAATATTTCTTGTCTTTGTTTTCGTTACTTAAAAAAGGAATAATATGGGCCTCTCTGGAAAATAGGGTGTGAAATTTTCTGAGGGTCATGACCACGGAAAACATCCAAGCATTGGGCTGAAGCACCACGTTGAGCGGCAGGTCTTTTTGGGTGTTGTACAACAGTAAAGACTGTTCCTCAGACACCGGAAGGCTATAGGAACTCTCATTGAAAAGAAATTCTGCACTGCCTTTGAGACAGAAGTGAAACTGAATGTATGTGCTGTCTATGGCCTTGGTAAGATTTTGAGGTAAAGGACTGTTATTCTGTATTTTAAGCACATAAAAACCTTCTTCTAAATAGATCTCTTCAAAGGGACTTAGCGCGTTGTTTTTATCTTCCATTCCTGTTTTTTAAACGTTATTTTATTTAGAATAGTTCTAAATAAAAAAGCAATACCCTTAGGCTTAGCCCAACAAAAATAAGAAACTAGGCGTATTTTAAATAAAAATACCTAGAAAAAATTCTAAGGCGACACTAATAGTTCCTCTAGCGTTATTTTTATCTTTATTGTGAGCTTACTTTTGTACTCCGTTTGAAAATCAAGAAGTTGGGCGAAAGCATGAAGGATTACCACATTTCTAAACACCAATCTTTTTTTTGTGTAGGCTTAAACTACCAGAAAGCAGACGCTGCTACAAGAGGTTTATTCAGCCTGCAGGAGCATCAGGTGGGAGAAATACTCTCTGAAGCCAAGACCCTTGGTTTAGACGCACTCATGGTGGTAAGTACTTGTAATAGAACAGAGCTATACGGCTTTGCCCAAGACCCATTCACCCTGATATCTTTGTTGTGCGACACCACTCACGGAAGTATAGAAGCGTTCCAGGAGGTTGCCTATATTCACAAAAACAAAGAAGCCATTCACCATTTATTTTGTGTGGGGACTGGTTTAGACAGTCAGATTTTGGGTGATTTTGAAATTATTGCTCAAATTAAGAAAGGCTTTACAGCCGCCAAAAAATTAGGGGTTGCCAATCCATTTATGGAGCGTTTAACCAATTCGGTCATTCAGGCGAGCAAACGTATTAAAAACGAAACAGACATTTCCACAGGGGCTACTTCTGTAGCGTTTGCCTCCGTACAATATATTTTAAAACAAGTCGCAGACGTATCCGAGAAGAATATCTTGTTGTTCGGGACCGGAAAGATAGGGCGCAATACCTGTGAGAATTTGGTAAAACACACCAAAAACAGTCATATTACACTCATTAATAGGACCAAGGATACCGCAGAAAAAGTAGCGGGTAAATTTAACCTTCTTGTAAAAGACTACGGAGACTTGCCTGCTGAAATTCGCAAATCAGATATTTTGGTAGTGGCTACAGGCGCTTCAAAACCCACAGTTTCAAAGGCCCTCATACACCACAATAGGCCGTTGTTAATCTTAGATTTGTCCATTCCACAAAACGTAGATCCAGATGTGCAAGAACTGGAAAACGTTACATTAGTACATTTGGATGAGCTATCTCAAATCACAGACGGTACCCTAGAAAAAAGACGCGCACACATCCCTGCAGCTAAAGCCATTATTGCCCATATTGAAGGAGAGTTTAACGCCTGGTTAGAGACCAGAAAATTCTCTCCGGTTATTAAAGCCCTCAAAAATAAATTGCAGCGTATGCAAGCAGAAGAGTTGGATTTCATGCAAAAGAAAACAGCCCAATTTGACGCCGCGACGGCCCAGCAGCTCACGGATAGAATGATCCAAAAAATCACCAAACAATTTGCAGAACACCTCAAAGAGGTGCAAGACCAACCCGAAGAGAGTGTGGCCCTGATTGAAGCGGTGTTTCAATTAAAAGAACCCACTACGCATGGCTAAGCCCCTTCGCATAGGCACTAGAGATTCTGCCCTTGCCATGTGGCAGGCAGAGACAGTTCAATCTCAATTGGCCGTTCATGGTATTCAAAGCGAGCTCATCCCGGTAAAATCCTTGGGAGATTTAAAACTAGACAAGCCCCTTTATGAATTGGGTGTTTCAGGGGTGTTCACCAAGACTTTAGATGCGACCCTTTTGGCAGACGAAATAGACTTAGCGGTACATTCTTATAAAGATGTTCCCACGGTATTGGCCAAGGGAATTTCTAAGGCTGCCGTATTAAAGCGGGCCTCCACGGCCGACGTCCTAGTGCACAAAACTCCAGATTTCACTACCCCAGGACTCCAAATAGCCACCAGTAGTTTAAGACGCAAAGCCCAATGGCTCGCCAAATATCCCCAGCATGAATTGGTAGATATTAGGGGAAATGTACAAACTCGATTAGAAAAATTAGCGAACAATTCTTGGGGTGGCGCCATTTTTGCAGCCGCTGGATTGGCCCGACTAGACCTATTGCCTGAAAACGCTATGCGTTTGGATTGGATGGTTCCTGCCCCCGCGCAGGGTGCCATGGTGGTGGTAGCGCAAAGCGCTCACAGCGCCCTTCTAGAAGAGCTCTCGGTTTTAAACGATCCTCAGACGGCCCTTTGCACCCAAATAGAACGCGAATTTTTAAACGAACTAGAAGGCGGTTGCACCGCGCCCATAGGCGCGTTGGCCACCACCACCCAGGACCAACTGCACTTTATAGGCGTATTACACAGTTTAGACGGTAAGCAGCATATAGAAACCAACACTTTCGTACCCTTAGACCAGGCGCCAGGATACGGCAGAAAAATGGCCCAAAAAATACTAAGCCAAGGCGGCAAAGCCCTTATGGCAGATATAAAAAAGACTCTAGGAACGAATTAATGACCATGACCACACCGACCCTACTCAGCACAAAAGTCTTGCAGCCCGCCCAGCGGTCTAGACTGCTCGCAGCTGGATTTTCGGTGCAGTCTTACAATGCAGTGGTGGCAGAACCTCTTCGTTTTGACATGCCAGCGGCGCCATTCAAAGGAATTTTTACCAGCCAAAATGCAGTAGCAGCTTTCCTGTCTCACGAACACCTTTCTACGGCTTTGCCTATGCTAGAAGGGGTGTATTGTGTAGGTGAGCGCTCTGCCCAAAAACTCAGAAAAAAAGGGATAGTGGTACTCGCAGTAGCAGACAGTGCAATGGCTCTAAAAGAACTGCTTTTTTCTACAGCTAAGGGGCTCAAGGAAGTGGTTTCTGAACAGGATAAGGTTCCCATGTATTACTTCTGCGGTAATTTACATTTACCTACTTTACCAGAAGCTTTTGCGGCAGCAAAACTGCCTTTAAACATTCGTATTGTATATGAAACAAATGGAGTAGAAAAGGCTTTTGACCGTCCTTTTGAAGCCCTCTTCTTTTACAGTCCCAGTGGTGTAGCCGCTTTTACCAATAAAAATAAAATAGGAGACGCCTTTGTGGTGGCTATTGGCCCTACTACGGCTCAGGCAATAGCGGAATATACCAAGCAGTATGCTGTGGCTAAGAAGCCGAGTTTTGCCCATATGTTAAGTGCGCTTCGGGCACATTATCCCAAAAAAGACAAGTGCTAAGCCCGATCAATGGGCCTTTAAATCAGTACAGAGAAAAGCAAAAAACAACCTAAATAGCAAGCAACACAGAAATAGCGATATTAATTGCCATAAAATAGACCCCATGATAAAGAATGACTTATTCTTAAAAGCCCTCAGAGGTGAAACCGTAACTAGACCACCGGTCTGGATGATGCGTCAGGCAGGAAGGTACCTTCCAGAGTTTATGGAACTCAAGGAAAAATACGATTTTTTTACCCGTTGCCAAACCCCTGAGTTGGCTTCTGAAATTACCGTACAGCCTATTAGGCGTTACGGGATGGATGCCGCTATTTTGTTTTCAGACATTTTAGTGATCCCACAGGCCATGAATATTGAGGTAGAAATGAAGCCCAACTTTGGGCCCTATTTACCCCACCCTATTCGCGATCAAAAAGGGGTAGATCAGGTGATTGTTCCAGACATTCAAGAAAGCTTGGGCTATGTGATGGAAGCCATTAAAATGACCAAGGAAAAGCTCAACGATGAGGTGCCACTCATTGGCTTTGCAGGCTCTCCATGGACCATTCTATGTTATTGCGTACAAGGCCAAGGAAGTAAAAACTTTGACAAAGCCAAAGAGTTTTGTTTTACCCAGCCTATAGCCGCACATACTTTATTACAGAAAATTACGGATACAACTATAGCCTATTTAAAAGCAAAAGTGGCTGCAGGGGTTAATGCCGTTCAGGTATTTGACTCTTGGGGCGGTATGTTGTCTCCCACCGATTATCAGGAATTTTCATGGCAATACATCCAACAAATAATAGACGCCTTAAAAGAAGAGGCACCCGTGATTGCCTTTGGAAAAGGCTGCTGGTTTGCCCTGAGAGAAATGTCTCAATCTGGCGCTTCTGCCCTAGGGGTAGATTGGACCTGCTCTGCACAAAACGCGAGATACTTATCTGGTGGTAAGATTACCCTTCAAGGAAATTTTGATCCTTCAAGACTCATGTCTCCGCCCAAGACCATCAAAAAAATGGTAAATGAAATGATAGACGCTTTTGGAAAAGACCGCTATATTGTGAACTTAGGACACGGTATATTGCCAAATATTCCACTAGAAAATGCAGGCGCATTTATAGAAGCCGTTAAAGAATACAAACCCAGAGATTAAAAGGATTTAAAGTGTGTTTTAAAACACGCTTAATTGATCCTTTATAGCACTAAAAGCATGAAAGAACTATTCACCACCTATATCAGAGACCTTCAAGACCGTATTTGTAAAGGCCTAGAAGAGATAGAAGGGAGTGCTCAATTTCAGGAAGACCTGTGGGAGCGTCCAGAAGGGGGTGGTGGCCGGACCAGAGTGATTCAAGAGGGCGCAGTGTTTGAAAAGGGAGGCGTGAATACGTCGGCCGTTCACGGCCCACTACCCAAGAGTATGCAAGCCTATTTTGGGGTGGGGGAATCTAATTTTTTTGCCTGTGGCCTTTCCTTGGTATTACATCCCAAAAATCCCATGGTGCCCACAGTACATGCCAATTGGCGTTATTTTGAACTCTATGACTTAGAGGGAAAACGCATAGACGCCTGGTTTGGTGGCGGGCAAGACCTGACCCCTTATTATTTATTCGAACAAGACGCTCAGCACTTTCATGAGACTTGTAAAACGGCCTGTGACGCACATGACCCCGCTTTTTACCCTAAATTTAAGGCCCGTTGTGACGATTATTTTTGGAACGAACACCGTCAGGAGGCGAGGGGAGTAGGCGGTTTGTTTTTTGATTATTGCAAGGCCACCCCTGAAAGAAGTTTGGAAGAATGGTACCAGTTTGTGACTCAAGTAGGCAACTCTTTTTTAGACGCCTACCTGCCGATTGTTAGCAAGAGAAAAGACCTTCCGTACAGCCCAGCCCAAAGGGATTGGCAGGAAATTAGAAGGGGCCGTTATGTAGAATTTAATTTGGTTCACGACAAAGGGACCTTATTTGGCCTTAAAACCAATGGCCGTATAGAAAGTATATTGATGAGTTTGCCCCCCCATGTGCAGTGGGTGTATGACCACCAACCCCTAGAGGGCTCTGCGGAAGCAGCCTTGTTAGACGTTTTAGCCACCCCCAGAGAATGGGCCCAATAACCTAAAAGAAGACCCTATGTATCCATTGAGAAGAAACAGACGCCTCAGACAATCACAAGCTATTCGCCATTTGGTGAGAGAGACTATTATAACGCCTTCTGACTTTTTAGTACCGCTATTTGTGGTAGAAGGAAAAGGCGTCAAAGAAGAAATTCCTTCTATGCCCAATTATTACAGATACTCTTTAGATCTATTGGCTAAGGAGGTCAAAGAATTGTGGCAAATGGGCCTTTGTGGGGTCTTGGTATTTGTAAAAGTACCAGACGCTTTAAAAGACAATGAAGGAAAGGAGGCTTTAAACCCCAAGGGTCTTATGCAGCGTGCGGTAAAAACAATCAAAGACGCCTGTCCAGACATGCTGGTTATGACAGATGTGGCCTTAGATCCCTACTCCTCTTATGGACACGATGGGATTGTGGAAGATCAAAAAATTCTTAATGACGAGACGGTTGAGGTCTTGGCAGAAATGGCCTTGTCCCATGCAGAAGCCGGCGCAGATTTTGTAGCCCCTTCAGACATGATGGACGGCCGCATTCTTACCATTCGAGAAGCTTTAGAAGAAGCGGGTTACACAGACACAGGCATTATGAGTTACAGTGCCAAATACGCCTCTGCATTCTATGGTCCTTTCAGAGATGCTCTAGATTCTGCTCCAGGATTTGGTGACAAAACCAGCTACCAAATGGATCCAGCCAACCGTTTTGAAGCGGTAGAAGAAGCCCAGGCAGACGTAGATGAGGGTGCAGACATTATTATGGTAAAACCAGGTATTTGCTATCTAGACATTGTGCGCGAAATAAAGAACGAGATAGACGTGCCTATTGCCGTGTATCAGGTTTCAGGAGAATACGCCATGGTGAAAGCCGCAGCAGAAAAAGGCTGGTTGGACCACGACGCCGTCATGATGGAACAGCTCCTCGCCATAAAACGCGCTGGCGCCAACATCATTGCCTCATACTTTGCCAAAGATGTGGTGAAGTTAATGGGGTAGTACCGCAACTATTTTTTAAAGGGCGGTATTTTAAAAATGGGTATATTTAGAGGTGAAATCATTAGAAATAACTTTTTATAAAACATTTTTTTTAGCCTTACTGGCCACAATATTCACGATTGAAGTCAGTGTAGCCCAATGGCAAACAAAAGTAGACAGCCTAATCAAAGACGCCATAGCTCAAAAGGCCTTTCCGGGGGCTCAGGTATTGGTGGCCTTTCAGGGTGAAATCTTATTAGAGAAGGCCTACGGTTTTCATACGTACGACTCCTTGGTTCCTGTGCAAACTACTGACCTCTATGACCTGGCGTCGGTTACAAAAATTTTGGGCCCACTGGCTGCCATCATGGCTTTGGTAGAACAAGGGGTATTAGAACTGGACGCTCCCTTTAGTACTTATTGGACCCCTTGGAAAAAGTACCGAGATAAAAAAGACCTCACCCTCAGGGAGATTCTAGCCCATCAGGCGGGACTGACACCATATATTGTTTTTTTAAATGAGGTCATTGCCTATCCTAAAAGGGGTGCGTCCAAATTAAAAAAGCGCTTTGTACGAGAGCGCCCCTCCAATCGGTTTACTTTAATGGCTTACGAAAACAAGTATATACACCGCCGTTTTCCTCAAAAAATGTACAGAAAAATCAATAGGGCCGCTCCAAGCACTGAAAAAAAATACAATTATTCTGGTTTGGCTTTTTTATTGTTTCCTAGTCTCATTGAGCAACTCACAGGCGAAGATTATCGCAGCTATATGCGCAGTCATTTTTATGACCCCTTGGGTGCACACAATTTAGGGTATTTGCCTGCCCAAAGACTTCCAAACAAAAGAGTGGTGCCTACGGAAAGGGACTCTCTTTTTAGAAAAGCCCTTACCCAAAATTATGTCCATGACGAGAATGCAGCACTCTTTGGAGGGGTTTCTGGAAATGCAGGTTTGTTTTCCAATGCTGCCTCGGTGTATAAAATACTCAATATGTGGCTGCAAGGGGGAAGTGTTGGGGGGCGCAAGTATCTTTCTGCTGAAACCATCTCCACTTTTACTGCAGTGCAATACCCTGAAAACAACAACAGACGTGGGCTTGGTTTTGACAAACCCCTATTGGGCAATAATAGTCTTCCTGCTTCAGAATCATATCCGGCTCCTTCCGTGAGCCCAGAGAGCTATGGGCACTCTGGATTTACGGGCACTTTTGTCTGGGTAGATCCCACCCACGAACTCATCTATATTTTCTTATCTAATAGGGTGTACCCATCGAGAACACAAAGAGGTATTTACACTACCAATATTAGAGAGACGGTTCAAGAGGCTATTTACAAAGGGCTGGGAATTTAAAATATCTCTAAACTCGGGAGGTCTTATTCTCTAAAATGATCTGAACTTTCGGTATCTTTACACCTTAAATAGCTACAAATATATGATTGAATCCCAGGATCTAAATTATGAGAAGTCGGTGCTCATTGGTGTTATTACCAGGGAGCAGCCAGAGGAGAAAATGAAGGAGTATTTAGACGAGCTAGAGTTTTTAACTTTCACCGCTGGAGGGGAAGTATTGAAACGTTTTGTACAGCGTATAGACGTGCCCAACCCCAAAACTTATATTGGTACAGGAAAAATATTAGAAGTCGCAGAATTTGTAAAGGAGCACGAGATTGGTGCCGTTATTTTTGACGACGAACTTTCTCCTGCACAACAAAAAAACATTGAGCGTGAGCTGAAATGTAAGATTGTAGACAGGACCTCTCTAATCTTGGATATTTTTGCCCAAAGGGCCCAAACTTCTTATGCCAGAACTCAGGTAGAATTGGCCCAATACCAATATTTATTGCCCAGGCTAGCGGGTCTTTGGACTCACTTAGAACGTCAAAAGGGGGGTATAGGAATGCGTGGACCAGGTGAGACAGAGATTGAAACAGACCGCCGTATTGTTCGCGATAGAATTACACTGTTAAAGAAGCAACTTCAAAAGATAGACCGTCAGATGGAAACCCAACGTGGCAATCGTGGCGCCCTAGTTCGTGTGGCCTTAGTGGGCTATACCAATGTGGGGAAATCTACTCTCATGAATGTGGTGAGCAAGTCCGAGGTTTTTGCAGAAAACAAGCTTTTCGCCACCCTAGATACTACGGTTAGAAAAGTAGTGATAGGGAATTTACCTTTCCTTATGACAGACACGGTGGGGTTTATTAGAAAACTGCCCACCCAACTGGTAGAGAGTTTTAAAGGCACCTTGGATGAGGTGCGCGAAGCAGATTTACTGCTGCATATTGTAGATATTTCTCACTCAGATTTCGAAGATCAGATTGCGGCTGTAAACGCTATTATGGCAGACATTAAAGCGGCAGCCAAGCCCACCATTATGGTGTTTAATAAAATTGACCAATACAAGCCAGAGCGCTTGGATGAAGACGACCTTGTCACTGAGCGTACCAGCAAACACTTCACCATGGAAGAGTGGGAGCGTACTTGGATGCAAAAAATGGACGGAAATGCTCTTTTTATATCGGCCTTAAATAAAGAAAATCTCGATCAGTTTAGGCAAAAAGTTTACGACGCAGTGAGAGACATTCACGTGACCCGTTTCCCTTACAATAGCTTTCTTTATCCGGAGGTTTTGGAGGAGTAGTCGCTAAAAAATCACAAGCTTTTAATACGTGATACAATAACCAGGCTTTAGTGGGTTAGGGTGTATTTATTTCCCCCTTTTATACAAAGGAACTGCGGAGCAGGCTTCTCCATACATGACGCTTTTGGCTACTTTTTGTAGGGCGGTCATGGCCCAGAGGTAGGCATTTTTGGGTACGGGTTTTTGGCTGCAGCCTTTAATAATGACCGCTTTGTCTTGATAGGGAGTCCAGTCTATTTGGGCCATGGCGGTCTGGTAGAGGTGGCTTTCTAGCGCCTCTAGATCTCCTACAATTACGGTTTTTACATAGGCACCTAACTGTGCTGTAACCAGTATGTAGGCCCAAGCTGGGATTATGGCGTCTGTACTGCAAAATAGGGCCAAGTGTTGGTCTTGGTATTGGGACCAATCATGGGCTTTTAGGGCGGCCCTAAAGTCTTTTTCTCTGAGTATAAAACCCTCGAACAACCATTGGCTTAGGTCCAAAGTAGTCCTTTGGCCGTTAGGGTAATGGTCTTCTAAATTAAAGGTTTCTAGGGCGCTTTTGGCTACCCTATTTTCAATAGAAAAGTCTTCTGATTGCATGGTATATAGCGCTTTAGGTCTTGAGGCCCGTGCTTCTTATAGCATACCAAGCTCCAGCTTGGCTGCTTCACTCATAAGTTCTTGGGTCCATGGCGGGTCAAAGGTAATTTCTACTTCTGCGTCTTTTACCGCGTCTATAGATTTCACTTTCTCTTCCACTTCTGCCGGAAGGGTTTCTGCCACAGGGCAGTTGGGGGAGGTGAGGGTCATGAGGATCTTCACTTCGTTGTCTTCATTGACTAGGACGTCGTAGATGAGTCCTAATTCGTATATGTCTACCGGAATTTCAGGATCGTAAATGGTTTTGATTACCCCTACAATTTGTTCCCCTAATGCCAAATCTTTTGATTCTTCCATAACTGCTATTTTTTAGGCGTCTTTTACTTGTGTTTGATACGCCACCGCGTATAATTTTATTTGTTTGATCATGCTCACAAGTCCGTTGGCTCTTGTGGCAGATAAATGTTCTTTAAGGCCAATCTGGTCTATAAAATCCGTGCTAGCGTTTAAGATGTCCATTGGTTTTTGATTGGAGAAGGCGCGTATGAGTATAGCAATAATTCCCTTGGTAATAATAGCGTCAGAGTCTGCAGTAAACACCAATTTGTTGTCTTCTAGCGCCGCATGCACCCATACTTTAGACTGACATCCTTTAATAATGTGGTCGTCATTTTTATACTCGGGAGCTATGAGCGGAAGGGATTTTCCTAAAGAGATCATATGCTCATAACGCTGCATCCAATCTTCAAAAAAGGCAAATTCTTCTACAATCTCGTCTTGAATGTCTTTGATATTTGCTAACATAACATGTCTTTTGCTTTTTGAACCCCTGCTACCAGGCGGTCTATTTCTTCAAAGGTATTGTAAAAACTAAAACTTGCGCGAACCGTTCCTGGTATACTGTAATAATCCATGATGGGTTGTGCGCAGTGGTGTCCCGTTCTCACGGCAATACCCATCTGGTCTAAAATGCTTCCAATGTCATAAGGGTGCAGTCCTTTGATGTTAAAAGAGACTACGGCCGTTTTTTCTGCTGCTGTACCATATATTTCTAGGCCTTCAATTCCGAGCAATGCTTTGGTGGCGTACACCAATAATTCTTGCTCGTAGGCAGCTATCTTGTCAAAACCAATGCTGTGCATATAATCTAGCGCCGCTCCAAAGGCAATCCCTCCAGAGATATTTGGGGTACCAGCCTCAAATTTATGGGGCAGTCCGGCATAGGTGGTTTTTTCAAAACTCACGGTCGCTATCATTTCGCCACCACCTTGGTAAGGGGGTAGTTTTTCCAGCCACTTCTCTTTTCCATAGAGCATACCTACTCCGGTAGGGCCGCATATTTTATGGGCAGAGACCACATAGAAATCTACGTCTAAGGCCTGAACGTCTGCTTGGATATGTGGGGCGGCTTGCGCGCCGTCTATCAGGACGGCCGCACCCACTGCGTGGGCCGCGCCAATGATTTCTTGAATAGGATTTACTGTGCCCAATGCATTGGATACATGGTTGCAAAACACCAATTTAGTGGCTGGAGAAATCATGGCGTGAAAAGCTGCCATGTCCAGCGTTCCATCTATTAACATAGGGATCACCTTGAGCACTGCACCGGTTTTTTCTGCCGCCATTTGCCAAGGCACAATGTTGGAGTGGTGTTCTAATGCGGAGACCAATAGTTCGTCGCCCGCTTTTAAAAGGGCCTCAAAACCGCTGGCTACAATATTGATACTGTGGGTGGTTCCCGCCGTGAGAATAACTTCATAGGCATGGACTGCATTAAAGTGCTTTTGCACCTTAATTCTGGCCTGCTCATAAGCGTCTGTGGCTTCTTGAGATAGGCTGTGCACCCCACGGTGAATATTCGCGTTGTAATAACTGTAGTAATGGGTAATGGCCTCAATGACCGCCAAAGGCGTCTGAGACGTAGCAGCATTGTCCAAATATACCAAGTCTTGCCCATGTACTTTTCTAGAAAGAATGGGAAAGTCTTTTCTAATGGCTGCAACGTCTAATGTAGGCATGTTTTTATAGTTCAAATCCAAGGTTTACCCCTAATTTTTCTGCGATTAAGGCGTTTACCCTTTTCTTGAGTTCTGGAATACGTACACTCTCCAATACATTGTTGGCAAAGGCATACATAAGTAGCGCCTGGGCTTCTTTTTTTCCAATTCCCCTTGACTGTAAGTAAAACAAGGCATCATGGTCTAATTGACCAATGGTACAGCCGTGAGAACACTTTACGTCGTCTGCAAAAATTTCCAGTTGTGGCTTGGTGTTTATACTGGACTTATTAGAGATCAGCAGGTTGTTGTTTTGTTGGAATGCATTGGTTTTTTGCGCCAAACGATCCACCATAATTTTACCGTTAAATACGCCGGTACTATTACCGTCGTAAATCCCTTTGTAATCTTGATGGCTCTCACAGTTCGGTTGAATATGGTGTACTAGGGTATGGTGGTCTACATGCTGTCCGTCTCCAATAATAGTCACTCCTTTCATGGTAGAGTCTATGTGCTCCCCATTTTGGTAGAAATTTAAATTGTTTCTGGTCATTTTACCCCCAAAAGAGAACGTGTGTAGTGTCACCACAGACTGACTGTGCTGGTCTATATAGGTGTTGTCTACCAGACTGGCGGTACTGTTGTCATTTTGAACCTTGTAAAAGTCTACCATAGCACTTTTTGCAGCAAAAATTTCTGTTACTGCATTGGTAAACACCGCATTTTCACTGAGTGACTGGTGGCGTTCTAAAATTTGCACCTCCGCATTTTCTTCTACCACCACCAAGTTTCTGGGCTGTAGTAAGAGTGCTTGCTCTCTACCCGTGGCAAAGTGAATGATCTCAATAGGCTTCGTGGCCTGAGTATTCTTAGGAATTCGAATATAGGCGCCCTCTCTACTAAAGGCCGTATTTAAGGCGGTGAGGTTTTCTTCTTTGGAAGCTACCTTATTAAAATATGCCTCAATAATAGGCTTGTACATGTCTTTTGTAAGGGCTGCAGACATGAGACATACATCTATGCCTTGGTGGGTGGTCTCCGATAAAAAAGAACTGTACACCCCGTCTACAAAGACAATTTTATAGGTGTCTACCTCGTGTAAAAAGTATTTTTTAACATCCTTATACTCTAAAGTGGCTGCTTCCTTTGGAAAAATACTAAAGTCTAGTTTCTCTAAAGATTTTAGAGAAGTATACTTCCAGGCCTCCATTTTCTTGTTAGGAAAGCCTCGGTTTTCAAAGACTTTAATGGCAGCAGAGCGAACATCATGCACCGGGTGATCTAAGTCCACCTGATTTTCAAAGGCCATAAAGGCGTTTACTAGTTTGTCTTTTAGTTCCATTTATAGCGCCATTTCTTGTTTGATCCAGTCGTATCCTTTTTCTTCCAATTCAAGGGCCAAACTCGCGTCTCCAGATTTTACAATCTTACCGTCGTATAATACGTGTACAAAGTCTGGTACTATATAGTCTAGCAAACGCTGGTAGTGTGTAATGACCACCACCGCATTGTCTTTAGAGCGTAATTTGTTTACCCCACCGGCTACAATTCTAAGGGCGTCAATGTCCAATCCAGAATCGGTTTCATCTAGTATGGCTACTTTGGGTTCCAACATGGCCATTTGGAAAATTTCGTTACGCTTCTTCTCTCCTCCAGAGAAGCCTTCATTGAGGGATCTGGACAAGAATTTGCGGTCTATTTCTAACAATTCCGCCTTTTCCTTGATCATTTTAAGCATCTCATTGGCAGGCATGTCTTCCTGGCCTCTTGCTTTGCGAGATTCATTGATGGCGGTTTTCATAAAGTTGGTTACCGTCACGCCTGGAATTTCTACAGGGTATTGAAAAGATAAGAAGATTCCTTTATGAGCGCGTTCTTCAGGAGCATCGTCTGCCAAGTCTTGGCCCTCTAACAACACTTCTCCTTTGGTGACTTCAAATTCATCTTTCCCAGCGACTACAGAAGCCAAAGTACTTTTACCAGCACCATTAGGACCCATAATCGCATGAACTTCTCCTGGTTTTACCACAAGGTTAATGCCCTTTAATATCTCTTTGTTGTCTACACTAGCGTGTAAGTTCTTAATCTCTAACATTTTTTTTATTCTATAGGGTGGTGGGGCGCAGTGCTTATCCTACTGAGCCTTCTAAACTAATTTCTAATAATTTTTGTGCTTCTACTGCAAATTCCATTGGCAGCTTGTTTAAAACTTCTTTACTAAAGCCGTTTACAATTAAGGCAATGGCTTTTTCAGTGTCTATACCGCGTTGGTTGCAATAGAAAATTTGGTCTTCTCCAATTTTAGAAGTGGTGGCTTCGTGCTCAATTTGAGCCGTTTTGTTTTTGGCCTCAATATAAGGGAAGGTATGGGCGCCACATTGGTCTCCCATCAGAAGAGAGTCACATTGAGAGAAGTTTCTAGCATTCTCAGCTCTTGGACCTACCTGCACTAATCCACGATAAGAATTCTGCGATTTACCTGCAGAAATACCCTTAGAAATAATGGTGCTTCTGGTGTTTTTCCCCAGATGTATCATCTTAGTACCTGTGTCTGCTTGTTGGAAATTATTGGTGACTGCAATGGAGTAAAATTCTCCAATAGAATGGTCTCCTTTAAGCACGCAAGAGGGATATTTCCAAGTCACTGCAGAACCCGTTTCTACCTGTGTCCAAGAAATTTTAGCGTGGTTTTCACAAATACCCCTTTTGGTCACAAAATTGTACACCCCGCCTTTTCCTTCCTTGTCTCCTGGAAACCAGTTTTGAACGGTGGAGTATTTTATCTCTGCATGATCTAAAGCTACAAGCTCTACCACGGCAGCATGTAATTGATTTTCATCTCTAGAGGGCGCCGTACATCCTTCTAAATAACTCACATAAGATCCCTCATCTGCAACCACTAAGGTGCGCTCGAATTGTCCTGTACCTGCCTGATTAATTCTAAAGTAAGTAGAGAGTTCCATAGGGCAACGAACGCCTTTTGGAATATAACAGAAAGACCCATCTGAGAATACCGCAGAATTTAAAGCCGCGTAATAGTTGTCTTTTTGAGGCACTACTGAGCCAATGTATTTTTTGACCAATTCAGGATGCTCTTTAATAGCCTCTGAAATAGAACAGAAAATAATCCCTTTTTCTGCTAGGGTCTTTTTAAAAGTGGTGGCCACAGAGACCGAGTCCATGACAATATCTACCGCTACCCCAGCCAATTTCTTTTGCTCGTCTAGAGAAATCCCCAAACGCTTAAAAGTGTCTAACAACTCCGGATCTACCTCGTCAATAGAATCGTATTTGGGTTTTTTATTGGGCGCAGAATAATAGGAGATGGCCTGAAAATCTGGCTTGGTGTAATGCACGTTCGCCCATTCCGGTTCTTCCATTTCTAGCCATGACCTGTAGGCGTCTAAACGCCACTGGGTCATCCAGTCTGGTTCTTCTTTTTTCTTGGAGATGGCTACGACAATCTCTTCGCTAAGCCCTATGGGAAAAGTATCGGATTCTATGTCTGTATAAAAGCCGTACTCATACTCCTTGGTCTCTAGTTCTTTTTTTAATTCTTCTTCCGTGTATGCCATTTTCTTTTTTTTAGGGAGTTGGTTACAGAGAGAAACTCTCTCCACAACCACAGGTGCGTTGGGCATTGGGGTTGTTAAACACAAACCCTTTGCCGTTCAGGCCACCTGAGTATTCTAAGACGGTACCCACGAGATATAAAAAACTCTTCTTATCTACTAGGATACGCACCTCATTGTCTTCAAAAACTTTGTCTGTTTCGCCTACAGTTTTGTCAAACGATAGTGCATAAGAGAGGCCGCTACAGCCACCACTTTCAACGCCTACTCTAACAAAATCTGCCTGGGCATTAAAGCCTTCTTCCTCCATAAGGGACATGACTTTTTTCTTTGCTGTTTCAGATACGCTTATCATTCTTAGATAGATTAATTCTAAATTAGACACAAATATACGTAAAGATTGTATTTTTGCGGCATGTTAGAAGCAAAAAACCCTCAGAAGACTGACCTAGAAAAACTAGGGGAGTTTGGACTTATTGACCATTTAACCAAGGACTTGCCACAAACCCAGTCCAGTACAGCCCTCTCCATTGGAGACGACGCCGCCATACTAGACCACCAAGGTTACCAGACCGTGCTCACCACAGACATGCTTGTTGAGGGGGTGCATTTTGATTTGTCCTATATGCCTTTGCAGCATTTGGGTTACAAAGCCGTGGTGGTGAATTTGTCAGATGTTTATGCCATGAACGCTACTGCCACCCAAATTACGGTATCCTTGGCGGTGTCCAATCGCTTTCCTTTAGAAGCGCTGGAATCTTTTTACGATGGCGTGCGCCATGCTGCCACCCACTATGGGGTAGACGTGGTAGGTGGAGACACTACTTCTAGCACCAAGGGCATGATTATTTCTATTACCGCTTTGGGCACTGTGGCGCCTGCTAAAATCACCAAACGCTCTGGTGCTAAAGAAAACGATCTTTTGGTGGTTTCTGGAGATTTAGGTGGCGCTTATATGGGGCTTCAGGTCTTGGAAAGAGAGAAGGCTGTTTATGAGGTAAACCCTAACAGCCAGCCAGATTTAGAGCCCTACCATTATATTGTACAGCGACAGTTAAAACCGGAGGCCAGAAAAGACATCCCCAATTTATTGGAAGCATTGGACGTGCTGCCTACCGCTATGATTGACATTTCAGACGGCCTCTCTTCAGAGGTCCTACACCTCTGCAAGGCCAGCGGCTTAGGATGTGATTTATATGAAGACAAGATTCCTTTAGACCCTACCGTCATAGCTGCCTGCGAGGAATTTAATATAGATTCCACCACGGTAGCCCTCTCCGGTGGAGAAGACTATGAACTGCTCTTTACTATTGCTCAAAAAGATTTTGACAAAATTAAAGGAAACCCACACTTTACGGTCATAGGCCATATGACCGCCAAAGAAAGCGGTGCTCATCTAGTCACCAGAGCCAACACTAAAATAGCCCTACAAGCCCAGGGCTGGAATTCGTTTTAATGAAGAAACTCCTCGCTGCCTTTGCTTTATTTTCGCTCTTTTTTGGGGCAGGAAATCTTATTTTACCCCCTTATTTAGGGGTACAGGCAGGTGCAGACTGGGCCCTTGTGGCGTTTGGTTTTGTGATCTCTGCGGTGCTTATTCCCATTTTGGGAATATTCGCACATGCCAAATTACAGGGTACTATATATGATTTTGGGGCCCCATTGGGAAAAGGCTTTTCCCTAACCTACGCGGCCCTGATTTATGGCATTGCGCTGGCGCTTCCAGCGCCCCGTACCGCCTCAGTAACCCATGAAATGGCTATAATGCCATTTGTAGACAGTCCTTATTGGCTCACCAGCCTAGTGTATTTCAGTTTGGTATTGCTTGCGGCCCTAAACCGCTCCAAGTTATTAGACCTATTTGGTAAAATTACCACTCCTGGAATTTTAATCGTACTCACTGCCTTAATTGGTATGGCGGTTTTTGCACCAGAAGTGGCCTTGGCTCCAACCACCATGGAAAATCCTTTTGGAAGCAGTTTGTTAGAAGGCTATCAGACTTTTGACGCCATTGCCGCTGTGGTGATTGGTGGGGTACTACTGGTCTCTATTCAAAAAATGCAGTTTAAGGAAAAAGTAACTCCTGGTAAAGCAACTCCTGGAAATGCATCTCAAGCAACAAATGTTAATCAAACTGCGAATGCAGATGGTGTCGCAAATGTAAACGCAGCTCAAACTACTAATGTAAATCAATCCCAACCAGACAACAATTCATACCTCCAACAAAAAAACACGGTGCGTTTTGCCGCGATCTTTTCTGCTATTGCGTTGTCTGCCATTTATGTGGGCCTCATTTATGCGGGTGCGCAGGCCCAAGGGAATTTTGATGCAGAGAGCAGTCGTAGTGTTATTTTACAGGGCGTGGCCCAGTTATTTTTAGGAAATACAGCCCCCTTGGGCCTCGGTATTTTAGTAGCCTTAGCCTGTTTTACTACCGCTACAGGAATTGTTACGGGAACGGCAGATTTTGTGGCCAGCTATTTTGAAGGCCCCGGCTATTCCCCTGGAACCGCCAGAAGAGTATTTGTAGGTGTGGCCCTTGCTGGCGCTATTTTAGGGGTGCTCATGGGGCAATTCCCCGTGGTGTATATTATTGCTATTGCCGTGCCTGCCTTAGTGTTTATTTACCCCACTACAATCATTCTTATGGCTTTGCATGTCCTACCCGCCTCCTGGGCCACTTCAAAGGCCTTTAAGGCAGCAGTGTTGGTGTGTTTTGTAGCCAATACACCCGCTTTTTTAGACAGTTTAGGCTACCCCGCCTTGCAAGAGGCCACTGCATTTATGCCGCTCACATCCCAAGGATTGGCCTGGGTTTTACCCGTAATATTAAGCGTGGTGGGTCTAAAGATTTTTGGTGTATTTTTAATAAAAAAATAATGCACCGCTTCATTTTACCGCCATACGCTGACCAGCGTTCTTGTTGCTACAAGTTTTTTGCAAGCCTACCACTGTTGTTATTGTTCAGTGTTTTTGCGACTAGCTGGGTCCAAGCCCAAACGCTTATCAAGGGCCAAGTATTAGACGCGCTAGACCAGTCTGCACTAGAGGGAGTGTCGGTGTATTTTGACGGAACTTCCCTTGGTACCATTACCAACGAAGCAGGGTTTTTTGAACTGCCCCTCGCTCAAAAAATAAATGCCACTCTCGTAGTGAGTTATTTGGGCTATGAAACCCGTTCTATTGCAGATTTGCAAAACTTATCCAAGGGATTTACGGCTAAAATATTTTTAGAAGAAGCCGTTGTGTCTTTAGATGAGGTGGTACTGGAGCCAGACACCTGGTCCAGAGAACGCAAGTACCGATTGTTTAAACGCGCCTTTTTAGGAGAAGATACTGCAGCCCAGCGCACCAAAATTCTCAACCCAGAGGTGCTGCGATTTTATTACAACAAACAAACTGCAACGCTCTACGCTTATGCCTCTGCTCCGTTAAATATACAAAACAGACACCTGGGGTATTTGGTGCGCTATGCCCTGATAGATTTTGAACTCTCTTTTTTCAAAGACACTGTTCAAAACGAATGGCCCCAGGAGTACATTTCATATTATGCAGGCACCTCTTTTTTCACTCCTTTAGCCTTGCAGACCAAGAGCAAATATGCTAAAAATAGGGCCAAAGCCTATGACGGATCTACCCTTTTCTTTATGCGCACACTCTTACTAGGGCAGCTTAAGGAAAAGGGTTTCAGGTTTTTTTACGGCCAAAAAGAAGTGCCTTGGGAAGTAGTCTTTAGCCTGAATCAGGAAGAAGATTTCTTAAAGGTAACACAGGAAGTACCCAGAATCACCATTTTGCACAAAAAGAAGCAATCTGTTTTAGAAGCTGTAAATGGCCCCTTTTACTTAGACGGTTTGGGAAATTTTGCACCCGCCAACCGCCTGTCTTTTGGCGGTTATATGGGGTCTAAACGTATAGCAGCTATGCTGCCTTTAGATTACGGAATGGAGTAGACAAATTTAATTATCTTTACCCCAGCAGGTTTAAAACACCAAAAACCCGTCTTTAAATAACACCTTATATTTCCATGAAATACCAAGCTATCCCCAATACCCTTTTTATAAAAAATCGCCAAAAGTTTACCGCTCAAATGATTCCAGGGAGTCTGGCGGTCTTTAATTCTAACGATATTTATCCGGTGTCTGCAGACAGCACCCTGCCCTTTGCGCAGCATTCAGATATCTTGTATTTGTCAGGGGCAGATCAGGAAGAAACCATCTTATTGCTCTTTCCAGATGCACTGAATCCGGCCCATAAAGAGATTCTTTTTGTTCGGGAGACCAATGAGCACATTGCCGTTTGGGAAGGCGCCAAGTACACCAAAGAGAAAGCCACTGAGCTTTCAGGGATACAGAGCATCATGTGGTTGTCGGAATTTGACAAGGTCTTTTTTGACCTTATGACAGAGGCCCACACCATCTATTTTAACACCAATGAGCACTACCGTCAGGCAGTAGAAACCCAGACCCGTGAAGATCGTTTTATAGCCAAATGCAAGGCGCAGTTTCCCGCCCACCAATGGCAAAAAAGCCAGCCTATTTTACAAGAGATCAGAGGGGTTAAAGAACCAGAGGAAATTGCCCAAATGCAGACTGCTTGTAACATTACAGGTAAAGGCATTCGCAGAATTTTAGGGTTTATAAAACCGGGCGTTTGGGAATATGAAATAGAAGCAGAATTATTACATGAATTCGTTCGCAACCGTTCCAAAGGCTTTGCTTACACCCCTATTATTGCCTCTGGTACCAATGCCAATGTGTTACATTATATAGAAAACAACCAACAATGTAAGGACGGAGACCTAATCCTGATGGATGTGGCGGCAGAATACGCCAATTACCGCTCAGATCTCACCAGAACTTTTCCGGTCAGTGGCCGTTTTACCGAGCGTCAGGCAGCGGTGTACAATGCGGTTTTGCGCGTTAAAAATGCCGCTACCAAACTTCTAGTACCCGGAACGTTATGGGCGGAATACCACCAAGCAGTAGGGGAGATTATGATAGAAGAATTACTAGGCCTGGATCTTTTAGCCCCGGCCGATGTTAAAAACCAAGATCCCCAGAAACCCGCCTACAAAAAATACTTCATGCACGGCACCAGCCACCACATTGGTCTAGACACCCATGACTACGGCGCACTCAAAACTCCTATGAAAGCAGGGATGGTCTTTACCGTAGAACCCGGAATTTATATTCCTGAAGAAGGTATGGGCATTCGCTTAGAAGACAATGTAGTGATTCAAGAACAAGGAGAACCGCTCAACCTCATGGCTCATATTCCTATTGAAATAGCGGAAATAGAGGCCCTGATGAACGGGGAGGCCTAGCCCAGCATTTTATTGCCAAAAAGTACTTATCTTAGGGGGTGAAAAATAACCTCAACCCCATGAAAAAACTACTTTTTGTTGCCCTTTTAGCCGCTGGATGGAGCGGAATTGCTCAGGATATAAGCCCTACTACTGGCGCTGAGATGCAGGCCAGTTTACAGCAACAGGCCGCCATGAAGGCCCGCTCGCTGGTTAAAAATATTCCCTTTACTCAAATAGGCCCTACTGTAATGAGCGGCCGTGTGGTAGACGTGGCCGTGAACCCAGACAAACCGTCTGAGTTTTATGTGGGCTATGCCTCAGGAGGCCTTTGGTATACCAATAATAATGGGACTTCTTTTAGCCCTTTAATGGACAACGCGCCCACACAGAATGTGGGAGATATTGCGGTAGATTGGGCTTCTGGCACTATTTGGGTAGGGACCGGAGAAAACAATTCTTCTCGTTCCTCCTATGCCGGAATTGGGCTCCTGAAATCTACAGATCAGGGGAAGACATGGCAGCATATGGGTCTGGAAGACAGCCACCACATTGGCCGTATCTTGATTAATCATAATGATCCACAAGAAGTAGTGGTAGGGGTTTTAGGACATTTATATACCCCTAATGCAAACAGGGGTCTGTACAAGACCACAGATGGTGGTAATAGCTGGACCAAAACATTACACGTATCAGACAATGCCGGAATTATAGAAGTGGCGGCAGCACCAGAAGACTTTAATACCCTTTATGCGGCCAGCTGGGAAAAAGACCGTAAGGCCTGGCATTTTGAGGGCTCAGGGACAGGCTCTGCCCTCTATAAAAGTACCGACGCAGGAAGTACATGGACCCTAATCTCAACCCAGGATAGTGGCTTTCCAACAGGCGCTGGAGTAGGCCGTATTGGCTTGGCTGTTTACGACGCTAATACTGTTTACGCCGTGCACGACAGCCAGTTTAGAATCGAGACAGAAAAAGATTCCAATGCCAGAAAATCTGAGGCGCTTACCAAAGAAGATTTTAAAGCCATGGACACCAAAGCCTTTATGAAGCTTTCCGACGGTAAATTAAACCAATATTTAAAATCCAATGGATTTCAAGAAAAATACCGCGCCCAGAATGTGAAGCAATTGGTGCAGGCTGGTACGGTGAAGCCCGCAGATTTGGCCACCTATTTGGAAGACGCCAACGCGCTTTTGTTTAACACACCCGTGACCGGTGCTGAGGTGTACCTCAGCAGCAACGGTGGGAGCACTTGGACCAAACAAAACGAGCAGCCTATTGAAGGCTTGTTTTTCAGCTACGGTTACTATTTTGCACAAATATCGGTGGCGGCGCAGAATAAAGACTATATAGTACTTTCAGGAGTCCCTTTATTGGCATCGGCCAACGGCGGGAAAACTTTTAAAAATATAGGGGGAGACAATGTGCACTCAGACCACCACCATGTATGGATAAACCCCGCAGATCAAAACCATATGATCAATGGGAACGACGGTGGGATTAATATCACCTACGACGGTGGGGCCCATTGGATCAAGAATAATACGCCTACTGTAGGGCAGTTTTACTATATAAACACAGATAACGAAACCCCTTATAATGTCTATGGTGGCTTGCAAGACAACGGGGTTTGGAAGGCGGCAAACAACGCACCATTAAACACCCGCTGGCATGCTACGGGGCAAAACCCTTGGGAATCTATTATGGGCGGAGACGGCATGCAGGTGCAGATAGATAACAGAAATTCAGACATTGTCTACACCGGATTCCAGTTTGGAAACTACTTTAGATTGGACCTCAGTAGTGGGAAACAAACCTATATTCAGCCCAAACACGAATTGGGAGACGCGCCCTTTCGTTTTAATTGGCAAACCCCTATTTTATTGTCTTCTCACAACCAAGATGTGCTGTATTTAGGCTCTAACCGCCTGCACCGTTCTATGGATCAGGGAACTACTTGGGAGACCATTTCTGGAGACCTCACTCAGGGGGGCAAGAAGGGGAATGTGGCCTTTGGTACGCTAACGGTCATTGGGGCGTCGGCCTTTGATTTTGACTTATTATACACCGGTTCCGATGACGGTCTCTTGCACCGCACCACAGACGGTGGCGCCTCTTGGACAAAAATTTCTAACGGATTGCCTGAAGATTTATGGGTGAGTAGTTTGGAGGCGTCGGTCCATAAAAAAGACCG
>JAHEND010000002.1 GCA_024643325.1 Sediminicola sp. | reverse complement strand
AACAAGGAAGTTAAGCTCATCAGCGCCGATGGTACTGCTATACCAAGTGGGAGAGTAGGTCGTTGCCTTTTTTTGAATCCCGAATACAGTAATGTGTTCGGGATTTTTTTTGTCCTATTCAAAAGGGAATATTCTTTGCGTTGTAGTATATTTAAAAAGTGAAGAATTTTTTGATTATACCCGATAAGTTTAAAGGAAGTATAGATGCTATTCAAGTTTCTAAAGCTATTAAAAATGGCCTCGCTAAGGTATATGGAACTGAATTTACATCTATCACCATACCAGCATCTGACGGTGGGGATGGTTTTCTAGATACTATTTTCAATTTTAAACCTATGGAAAAAGTTTCTGTGAGGTCTTTAAATGCTTTTCAGGTTCCTATAGATTCTTATTATTTGTTAGATACAGAAACAAATACCGCTTATATTGAATTGTCGAATACAGTAGGAATAAGACATTTAAAAGTACCTGAATTAAATATACTTAAGGCAACTACGCACGGTGTTGGGTTACAGATAGCGCATGCATTAGCAGAAGGAGTAAGCTCTATTTATATTGGCTTGGGAGGTAGTGCTTCTAACGATATGGGTTTAGGCTTGTTAGAAGCTTTAGGTGTTATTTTTTTAGACGCTCAACAGCGAAGAATTTCTTATACTTTTGACCAGCTTTCTCAAATTCATTCGTTTACATTAACGGACTTTCTTAAAGATAAAATTAATCATTGCTCTTTTTACGCGGTAAATGATGTTTTAAATCCATTATTTGGACCAACAGGTGCTGCCAATACTTATGGGCCGCAGAAGGGAGGAACAAAAGAAATAGTAAATCGGTTAGATATTAGTTTTAAAGAATTTACAACTCGTTTTAATTTCCCATATTCACATGATATTTCGCTTGATGGTGGCGGATCTGCAGGAGGGACTGCCTATGGATTAAAAGTTTTTTTGAATGCTCAATTTATAAATGGTTTTGATTTTTTATCCAATATAGCCTGCTTAGAGGACTTATTGGTTGTAGAAAAATTTGATTGTGTTATATCTGGCGAAGGTAGTTTAGACAACACTTCCTTTGATGGTAAATTAATTGGTAGACTTGTTGGTCTTACGGATGAGCATGATTTGCCTCTTTTGCTGGTCTGTGGACAAAGTCATTATGACGCATCTGCTATAACAAATACTCAGGTTGTTGAATTGCTAGACGGGGAGACCTCTATGATACAATGTCTTACTGATCCATTTCCACTGATAGAAAATAAAGTGTCTCATTTTTTTAAATCTCTTTCATGATAAGCTTATTAATTATTTGTTTGGCAGTTTTGCTTATTATAACAGGGACACTTAAATTAAAAATAGACCCTTTCTTAATGTTGCTTATCGCGGCTATATTTTCCGGTCTGTGTTTTGGTGTTTCCCCTTCTGATCTTGTTGTTTTAATTACTACAGGATTTGGACAAACCCTATCTAGTATAGGTATTGTTATTGTCTTAGGGGCTGTTATTGGTGTGTTTTTGGAAAAATCTAACGGCATACGTCATATTGTTACTACTATTTTATCAGTTTTTGGAAACAAAAACGCAGGCCTGGCTTTAAATGTAACTGGCTTTTTTACTGCTATTCCAGTTTTTTGTGATGCAGCCTTTGTAATATTGAGCGCTATACCAAAAGCTTTATCTAAAAAAACAGGCTCTCATGTTATTTTTTATGGGGTAAGTTTGGCAACTGGATTATATGCGGCTCATGTTTTTATCCCCCCAACTCCGGGTCCATTGGCAGCTGCTGCTATTTTAAAAGTTCCTTTATCGGACCTATTGAAATATAGTTTTTTGGTAGCTATACCGGTATCTTTTGTAGGTTTTGTTTCTGCTTCTTTTTTTAAGTCAAATACGGCTGTTTCACAAGATAATATTTCAGGTTTAGAAGTTGAAAGTCTGATGGAAACTAATGACAAGGATTTGAAATTTAAATGGGCTTATTTTTTACCTATTTTAGTACCTATACTACTCATTGGAGTGGCTTCTTTTTTTAGTATTAAGGAAAGCAGTGTTTCTATTTTAAAGAGTGTATTTTTATTTTTAGGAAACCCTATAATTGCAACACTTTTAGGGGTGTTTATTTCTTATTTACTATCCTGGTCTACTCCAAAAGAGCAGAAAAACGGATGGGTAAGTGAGGCTTTAAAGCAAGCAGGAGTCATTATTCTTATTACAGGTGCAGGAGGTTCTTTTGGAGCAGTTTTGAAATCTATAGATTTGAGTGCAATTATTAATTTTAATTCCGCAAATCCTTATTTAGGTTTACTGTTGTCTTTTCTTTTCGCAGCATTGATTAAGTCTGCTCAGGGATCTTCTACAGTAGCAATACTCACCACTGCTTCATTTGTTTTACCCTTGCTAAATAGTTTTGGTATTGGGGATTCTATAGGTAGATTGTTTACTGTGTTAGCTATTGGCTCAGGAGCAATGACGCTTTCACACGTAAATGATAGTTATTTTTGGGTAGTGATTAAGAGCCTTGGTTTGAATGTAAGGCAAGGGATTACTAGTTTTAGTTTAGCTACTTTGTTTCAGGGCATTACTGGTATTGCTACTGTGTTGGTGTTATATGCTTTATTACAATAGTAGCTATGGTGTTATTCTTTGTTGAAAAAAGCATCTACAATTGTTTTTACACTAATAAATGCCATTGCAATTGCTGCTATGGCAGATAGAACACCAAAAATTAGCACAGGTATATACAGTGGATGTGTGGCATTTTTGAATGCTTCGTAAATGCTAAAAGGTGCTATAAACATTAAGAGTACGGTAATTCCTAAATACCGTACTCCTAAATATAAAATATCTCTATTGGTTTTAGACACCTAGTTCAATGTTTTTAATATTTCATTAAAAGTATGACTTGGTCTCATGGCTTTTTGTACCAGTTTCTCATCTGGTTTGTAATATCCTCCAATATTTTGTTTGCTATTTTGAGTGTTGTTTAATTCGCTTACAATTAAAGCTTCATTTTCCTTTAATGCGTTGGCTACTGGGGTAAATATTTCAGCCAACACCTTGTCTTTTTCTTGTGTAGCTAAAGCCTCTGCCCAATATTGTGCTAAAAAGTAATGTGATCCTCTATTGTCTAACTCACCTGTCTTTCTAGAGGGTGACTTGTCGTTGATTAGAAACTTTTCAGTCGCTGTGTCTAAAGCATCGGCCAAAATTTTGGCCTTTTTATTTTGTTCTTTTTCTGCAACGTATTCTAAAGAAACTCCAAGTGCTAGAAACTCTCCAAGAGAATCCCATCTCAAATGTCCTTCCGTTATAAATTGCTCTACATGTTTTGGCGCTGAACCACCTGCGCCTGTTTCGAATAAGCCACCACCATTCATCAAAGGAACAATAGACAGCATTTTAGCACTTGTACCCACTTCTAAAATAGGAAATAAGTCTGTAAGGTAATCCCTGAGAACATTACCCGTTACTGAAATAGTGTCTTGACCCGCTGCAATCCTTTTAAGTGTTGTTAAGGTTGCTTCATAAGGTGTGGCTATTGAAATTTCTAATTCCTCTGTTTGAAATTCGGGTAAGTATTTTTCTACTTTTTTGATTAATTCTGCATCATGAGCTCTTTGACTGTCTAACCAAAAGATTGTTGGTGTCTTTGTAGCTGCTGCTCTTGAAACGGCCAACTTAATCCAGTCTTGAATAGGGGCGTCTTTTACCTGGCACATTCTCCAGATATCTCCAGCTTTTGCTTCGTGACTCATGACTACCTTGTTTGTTGCAGTGTCTATGACTTGAACAGTCCCTTCTGTCTCAATTTGAAATGTTTTATCATGAGAACCATACTCTTCTGCTTTTTGAGCCATTAACCCTACATTGGGAACTGTACCCATGGTGGCAGGATTAAAAGCACCATTTTTTTTGCAGAAATCTATGGTTGCCTCATAAATACTGGCATAACTACTGTCTGGGATAATTGCTAAGGTGTCTTGGGCTTTACCTTCTTTATCCCACATTTTACCTCCATTTCTGATCATGGCGGGCATAGAGGCGTCTATAATTACATCACTTGGAACATGAAGGTTTGTGATTCCTTTGTCCGAGTTTACCATAGCGAGTGATGGGCCATTTTGAAAAGCTTCCTCTATTGCATTTTCAATGGTTTTTCTATCTTTTTCAGGTAGTTGAGAAATGGTTGTTAATACACTTTCAAGACCATTGTTTACGTTTGCTCCAGCATTCTTTAATAAGGGACCAAATTGGTTGAACACATTTTCAAAAAATACTTCTACGGCTAATCCAAAGATAATAGGATCAGATACTTTCATCATGGTTGCTTTCATGTGAAGGGATAATAGTACACCTTTTGTTTTTGCTTTTGCTATTTCTTTTTTGAGAAATGTTACTAAAGCTTCTTTTTGCATTAAGGTAGCATCTACAATCTCTCCTTCAAGAACACCAATGGATTCTTTCAGGACTTTAGTTTCTGAAGCTCCTTTAAGTACTACTTTTAAGGTAGTTGCTTTAGAAAATGTAATAGATTTCTCATTAGATTTAAAATCACCATGACTCATTGTTGCCACAGATGTCTTTGAATCTTTTGACCAATCACCCATACTGTGCGGGTTTTGTTTGGCAAAGTTTTTTATTGCTTTTGGGGCCCTTCTATCTGAATTCCCTTCTCTTAATACGGGATTTACTGCAGATCCTTTGATTTTGTCGTATGCAGCTTTTATATCTTGTTCTATAGGGTTTTTTGGCTGATCAGGATAATTGGGTAAGTTATAGCCTTTTTCTTGTAACTCTTTTATAGCCTCCTTTAACTGAGGGATGGACGCGCTTATATTGGGTAATTTTATAATGTTGGTATCTGGTTCTTTGACTAATTTGCCTAATGCTGCTAGATGATCGGGAACACGTTGGCTTTCCTTTAATTTTTCAGGAAATGCTGCAATAATTCTACCGGCTAAAGAAATATCCCTGGTTTCAATTTCAATGCCTGCATTGTGAGTAAATGCTTTAACAATTGGCAAAAAGGATTGTGTAGCTAAGGCAGGTGCCTCATCTGTTTGAGTATAAATAATCTTAGACATATTCAGATAACATTTTAGGTGTCAAATATACATTATTAGGACACTATAATTCAAAAAAACACCCACAACAAATGCTATGGGTGTTGGTGTTTTATGATAAAATAAGGGGTTAAGAACGAACTTCTTTAATACGTGCTTTTTTACCTGTAAGTTCTCTAAAGTAGAAAATTCTAGATCTACGAACTTTACCTTTTTTATTTACTTCAACTTTTTGCAAGGCCGGCATGTTCACTGGAAATATTCTTTCTACTCCAATAGTACCTGACATTTTTCTGATTGTAAAGGTTTCGGTAGAACCGTTTCCTCTTCTTTGAATAACAACTCCTCTAAAGAACTGAGTCCTTGTTTTTTCACCTTCCTTAATTTCATAGTACACAGTGATGGTGTCTCCAGCTGAAAATTTAGGAAAGTCCTTTTTTTCTACAAATTCTTCTTGAACAAATTTTACTAATGCTTCCATAGTAATGAAATACTTTATTAATGAATTAAAAACAACATTCACGTTTTTCGTCAGAGGTTGGATTTAATGGACTGCAAAAATAATATTATTCTAACAATCAACCAATTAAAAAATCGTGTTTTTTTTAATTAATTTGATCTCTCATTTTGATCATTTACAATAAGTCTGGTCTGAGTTTTTGAGTTCTCTCTAGGGCAGATTGTTCCCTCCATTTTTCAATTTTGCCAAAGTCTCCACTCATAAGAACCTCGGGAACCTTATGCCCTTTATATTCTGCAGGTCTTGTGTAAACTGCAGGGGCTAAAAGATTGTCCTGAAAACTATCTGTTAAGGCAGAAGTTTCATTGTTTAAAACACCTGGTATAAGTCTTATAATGCTATCACAAAGTATGGCTGCTGCAAGTTCCCCTCCAGAGAGTACATAATCTCCAACGGAAATTTCTTTGGTAACAAACATATCCCTAACCCTTTGGTCTACTCCTTTGTAATGGCCACACAGAATAATGATATTACCACTAAGCGATAGGGTATTGGCTGTTTTCTGATTGAGTGTTTCTCCATCTGGAGTCATATAAATAACATGGTCATATGATCTCTGTGATTGCAGATTGCTAATACATTTATCAATAGGCTCTACCATCATGACCATTCCAGCACCCCCACCGTATTGATAGTCGTCTATTTGGTTGTAGGACAGGTCAGTATAATCTCTAAGATTATGAAAATGTACAGCTACAAGTTCTTTTTCAATGGCTCTTTTAAGAATTGAGGCTTCAAATGGACTTTTTAATAATTCTGGAAGTACTGTGATTATATCTATTCTCATTGGAGATGATGTGCTATTTATGTCGGCTTATTTTCTGGCCCAAAAGTAGTGAATAAAATTGCTATCTGAGACCCAATGTTCTCTTTCGTAAAGTTTTCTAGCCGGGTTGTTTTTGGCAGTTTCTAAAGCCAGTCCTTTGTACCCGTTTTTAACACAATATTTTTTTGCTTTACGTAAGAGTTTGGTGGCAATTCCATTTTCTCTGTATTCTTTTGTCACAAACAAATCATTTAGTATCATGAATTTTTCTAAACTAACTGTTGAGTAAGTAGGGTAGAGTTGTGTAAAGCCCACTATTTTTTTGTTTAAAAGTGCTAGATAGATAATGCTTTGTTTTTTTAGATATCTATCCTTTAAAAATTCATACGCCTTAATAGGATCGGGCTCTTGTTGGTAAAAAACTCTGTATTGATCTAAAATAAGAGAGAGTTCTTTTAATGAATCTAGAGCTGCTTTTTTTATTTTTATGGCATCGCTCATTTTTTTGGAAGCTGCTTTTCTAATTCAAGAATTTCCCTTTTTAATTTTAATTCTCGGTTTAATCCCTTTTTTTTATTAGAATTTATGGTTTCCTCTGAGACTTTTAATGCTTCAATTAGATTTGCTTGAATTTTCGAACTGGATAAATAGTGTTTGTAAAGAGATATAACGCTTAAAATTAAAGCAATAATTATGATGTAATTTATCGCAAAAAATAGTGTTTTGTTAATATTGCCCCCGATAAAATTGACACTGTTCTCTTTTGTGCTAATTTCTGATAATTCTTTTTTGAGTTCTGTGTTTTCATTCTCAATATCTTGAAACGCTTTTTGAATGGAGTTTAATTTTGACTTGTGACTTTTTAATTTAGTGCTTTGGGATATTAAACTGTCTTTTAGGTTTTCTTTAAAAGCGATCAGGTATCTTTTCTTAATAACTTCAAATGGAATGCTGTCTGTGGTATAGTCTTTTCCGATGTTTAATATTAACTCAAATTGATTTTCTAGATTATTATTGAGTTCTTTTTTTGACCTGGAAATCTCCCTTTGGGTTTGAGAATGTGTTTCATGATGGATGAAAAGTACCAATATAAGACTAAAAAGGGTTTTCATAAAAAAGTAGGTTTTTGTAAATATAAACCTAAATTTCATTTTATAAAAACCCTTGATTATTAAAGACTTAATCTCTATTGAAAGATAAGTCGCTCTCGCTCTCCATTTTCATTAATCATGCTAATACTTGTTCGGTTGAATTTGTTAATATTTTGAAATAATTCAATAGCATTATCAATATTTACAATGGTATTGTTGTCTATAGAAACAACCACTTTGCCTATAAGATCATAGTTTTTATAAGCTACTGGTACACCAACGATTTTTACACCATTTTTTATTTTGAATCGTTTTTGATCTTCCTGAGTTAAATTCTTAACAGTAAAGCCTATGTTTGGAAGTATCGCCGTTTGTTTTTCCTTTAATGTCACCTTAAAATCATTTAGTTTTCCATCTCTGGAAACCTTAATGATAACTTGATCTTGAGGTCTTTTTGAGGCCAAATAACCAGTGAGATCAGAAAACTTCTTTATTTCTAAATAATCTATTTGCTTAATAATATCTCCCTCTTTTAAGCCAGATTCTTTTGCTGAAGATCCTTCTTCTACCCCGGAGATATATACTCCTTCTAAATCATTAACCCCATAATTAGAGGATAGTAATTCAGGCGATGTTATTGCAGAAATTCCAAGTACTGCTTTTTTTACGGTGCCGTATTCCATAATATCTTGTACTACTTTTCTTGCTGTATTACTAGGTACTGCAAATGAATAACCTATATAAGAGCCAGTTTGTGAACTTATAGCGGTATTTATACCTATTAAATCTCCATTGGTATTCACCAATGCGCCACCACTATTTCCAGGATTCACAGCAGCATCTGTTTGAATAAAAGATTGATTTTTTCCAAATTCTCTGGCTTTAGCGCTTATTATCCCCGCTGTAACAGTAGAGGTGAGATTAAACGGGTTTCCAACTGCCAATACCCATTCCCCTATTTTAGCCATATCTGAATCTCCAAACGATAGGTAAGGAAGAGATTCATCTGTTTCAATTTTAATTAACGCAATATCAGTTAGTGGATCTGAGCCTATGATTTTCGCTTCGTAAGTACTGTTATTGTTTAGTGTTACCGATAATTCTGAAGCATTATCAATGACATGGTGGTTTGTTACAATATAGCCATCGGAAGATATGATTACTCCAGATCCCGAACCCAGCTGAGGGGCAGATTTGTATTGGTATCCAAAGAAGTATTCAAATGCTTTATTATTAGATAAATTTCCTTCTTTCAAGTTTTTAACATGAACTACTGAATGAATTGTTTTTTCAGCTGCTATACTAAAATCTGAAAGGGACTCATTGGTGCTTAAATAATTATAATTTGTATGTTTAAAGGGAGATAAATTGTCTGTTGCTAAAGGAGCAATCTCTTTTGGCAATAATCTATTTTGAATAAAATTACCTGAAAAGCCACCTATAAGTGCAGCTATTAAAAATGGAATTATTTTTTTCATATTGTTACAATATTTTAAGATTACAGGTCAAAATTATAAAATTACCTTTAGTTGATTTTTATTTTAACGGAGCTTTAACTGCTAAAGAAACCTTAATAAATTGAGTATATTTGAAGGTGAAAACCCATTTTAATGACACTTACTTTTTATAAATACCAAGGTACCGGAAATGATTTTATTATTTTAGACAATAGGTCTGGTCAATTTCCTAAAAACAATCATAATCTTGTCGCGAAACTTTGTGACAGAAAGTTTGGTATAGGTGCAGACGGTCTCATGCTTTTGGAAACTGAGACCAATTTTGATTTTAAAATGGTTTATTTTAATTCGGATGGAGCCCAAAGCACTATGTGTGGCAACGGAGGAAGGTGCTTGGCTGCTTTTGCTAAATCAATAGGAGTAATTGACAATGAGGGTTTGTTTAATGCCGTGGATGGTTCACATAAAGTATTGATAAAAGAAGATCAGGTTATTTTGGGAATGAAAAAAGTAGATGAAGTTCAAAATAAAGAAAAGTATTTTTTTTTAGATACGGGGTCTCCTCACCATGTTCAGTTTGTTTCTGATACAGAAAAAGTAAATGTAAATGATCAAGGGGCTAAATTGAGGTTTGGGATTTATGGAGCGCAGGGTGCTAACATTAACTTTGTGTCCTTAGATTCAACAGGATTGCATAGTATAAGGACATACGAAAGAGGAGTGGAGGGAGAAACTTTGTCTTGCGGAACAGGTGTTACTGCAGCAGCTATTGCTATTCACCAGCAAAATGAAGCTTATACATCTCCTATTTCATTACATACTAAAGGAGGTTTGCTTAAAGTTCATTTTACTAAAGTTGGTCAGGGATATTCAAAAATTTTTCTTGAAGGGCCAGCTGAATTTGTATTCAAAGGAGAAATAAGTATTTAAGGTGCTTATAATTAGAGATATAAAATATAAAGATCTTGATTTTCTTTACAACATTGAGAATAATCAAGAAAATATGATCTATGGAGATTATCACGAACCCTATTCAATGGATATTCTTCAAGAATATATTGCTAACGCTTCAATTCCTTTACATATTAGTCACCAACATAGGTATGTCATAGATAATGATGAAATAGCCGTTGGGTTTTTAGATTTGTTTGAGTACAATGCTCAAGATGAAAGCGCATTTGTAGGTATTATTCTAGACTTGGCTTTCAGGGGGCAAGCATTGGCTAAAAATGCATTGATGCTTTTAGAACGAGAGGTTTTCAATAAGTGGGGAATAAAAATATTAAGGGCCAAAGTTTTTTTTGATAATGTAATAAGCATTTCACTGTTTGAAAAAATGGGTTATGGGGTAGTTAAAAAATCGTTGGAAAAGGATTGTAAAGGGCACATTAAAACCACATTGATTTTAGAAAAAATAATTAAATGACCTATAGAAAAAAAATAGTTATAGCGATAGTATTAGTAGTGTTTTTTATTGGAGCTGCCTTTAGTGGATACGTGTATTGGGCTATATTTTCACCTAATACATCATTTGAAACACCTACGGTTTCTGTTTATATTCCTAGCAGCACAAATTATGACAACCTTAAAAACACATTGTCTCCTCATCTTTTAAATGAAGACAGTTTTTTTAAAGTAGCCATACAAAAGGGGTATCTCAATTCCGTAAGAGGTGGGAAATTTGTATTATCTAAAGGGATGAATAATAATGAGATAATAAATGTATTACGTTCAAAGCCAAGTACTATTTCATTGTCTTTTAACAATCAAGAGCGTCTTGAAGATTTAGCCATTAGGGTAGCAGATCAAATAGAAGCTGACGCAGAAAGTCTGTTGTTGGCCTTTAAAGACTCTATATTTCTTAGTAAGAATGGATTTAATGTTGAAAATGCTTTGTCCATGTATTTACCAAACACCTATGACTTTTTCTGGAATACTTCTGCAGAAAAATTCAGAGACAGAATGTTAAAAGAGTACCATAAATTTTGGACTCCACAGCGACTTGCTAAAGCAGAGAATTTAGGTTTGTCTCCTTTAGAGGTAATTCATTTAGCCGCTATAGTTCATAAAGAATCAGTTAAAAGTTCTGAGAGGCCAAGAGTCGCTGGTGTTTATCTGAATAGAATTAAAAAAGGCATGAAGTTGCAAGCAGACCCTACGGTAATATTTTCTATTAAATATCAATCGGGAGATTTTACTCAAGTGATTAAAAGGGTTTTATATAAAGACTTAAAGATAGACACACCTTTTAATACTTATTTGTATTCTGGAATTCCACCTGGTCCAATATTTATGCCTGATATTTCTGCTATTGAGGCAGTTTTGAATCCAGAATCTCATGACTTTCTGTATTTTGTGGCAGACACTCAAAATTTTGGATTCCATGTTTTTGCAAAAACACTCCAACAACACAACAAGAACAAAAAGCAATATGTTAATTGGTTAAACAGAAAAAGTATTAGCAGGTAAATGTAAACTGTTAATTATGAGTTAATTAATTATGTGAAATTAAAAAAGCTTATATTTGCACGAAATTTAACACTACTGGCTGTTTTAAATTATTTTATGCAAAAAGGTTTTAGAGCGTTTATTTCTTTATCAATAATCCTAGTGTTTTCAGGATTTCGAAATGTAGCTCCATTGATCAAGCCCATTCCTAAATCCAATTTAGTAGAGGGTGTTTTAGATTATAATGTAACAGGCTATGCCATTGATTTTTCTAATGTCATGATTCCTTTTACAGGAAATAATTATGTGGGTTTTAAAGAGGCATTGGCTTTTAAAGAATCCCAAGGCAAGTACCATTCAGTAAACACCCTAGGTTATCTTGGAAAATATCAGTTTGGTAAAAATACCTTAGCCTTCTTTGGTCAATTTAATATCCAGTGTTTTATGCAAGACGCTGCTTTACAGGAAAAGATTTTTTATCACAACACCGCTAGGAATAAGTGGATTCTTAGAAGAGATATTAAACGATATGTAGGATTAAAGATTAACGATATAGCTATTACAGAGTCAGGAATTCTTGCTGCAGCTCACTTAGCAGGGGCAGGAAATGTAAAAAAGTATTTACGCTCTTGGGGAGATTTGAACTTTTCGGATTCTTATGGTACAGATATTGAAGATTATTTATCTAAATTTTCTGGTTTTAATCTCACTGAAGTTATAGCTAGACAAAAAGTTCAATTCCAATAGGTTTTAATCTGTTGGAAAGGCCTGACTATTTTCCTATGATAAACATACAAGGTCTCTTGTGTAATTCTGGTTTGTTTTTTCTCCAAAATGAAATTGAAGCAGTTTTTATAAAAGCATTAGCCAAACTTATGTCACATGCAATGCATAAATTTGTACTGCTTTGAAGTTGCTTTACTAAGCTGTCAAACATGGCATTATTTCTATAAGGGGTTTCTATAAAAAGTTGCGTTTGATCATTTTGTAAAGCCAACTGTTCAAGTTGTTTAATAGACTTATTTCTCTCTTGATTGTCAATAGGTAAGTATCCGTTAAACGCAAAACTTTGTCCATTAAATCCACTAGCCATTAAAGACATTAAAATGGAAGATGGGCCTACTAATGGTGTTACTGTAATTCCTTTTTTGTGTGCAATAGAGACAATATCTGCTCCTGGATCTGCAATGCCAGGGCAACCTGCTTCTGAGATAACACCTACTTTTTCACCTTCTAGACATGGATTTAAAAAAGTTGGAAGTATTGCAATGTCTGTAAACTTATTTAGGGTTTTTATTTTTAAATCTCCCTGAACCTTTTTGGGGCAAATTTTCTTTATAAACCTTCGGGCTGTTTTTTCATTTTCTACAATAAAATACGATGTGTCTTCTATGACTTTTTTTACAGATAATGGAAGCACTTCCAAAGGCTCATTTTCTCCTAAAGTGGTAGGAATAAGGTATAAAGTTCCTTTGTTTGACATGTCATTAGATGCAAGCATGGTACGTAATTAGGCGTGAATTAAATTGAGAAATTATGAAAATTTCTTAGTCAAGTCTTCAATGTATTTTTTGAATTGCTTGTCTGTTTCCGCTAAATTGTCAACAGTTTTACATGCATGAAGTACAGTAGCGTGGTCTCTTTTTCCAATTTGAGTTCCAATACTGGCTAAAGATGCTTTAGTGAATTTCTTTGCAAAAAACATGGCTAATTGCCTAGCTTGGACAATGTGCCTCTTTCTAGTTTTAGATTGTAAGGTAGTGACATCCATTTCAAAATAGTCAGAGACTACTTTTTGGATATAATCTATTGAAACCTCTCGTTTTGTATTCTTGACAAATTTTTCTACAATTTGTTGTGCTAAATCTATGGTTACTTCTTTTTTGTTAAAAGAAGATTGAGCGATTAGAGAGATAATGGCACCTTCTAGTTCTCGGACATTTGTTTTAATGTTTTTAGCTACATAATCTATAATGTCCTCAGACATTTCAACACCATCTTTGTAGAGCTTGTTTTTTAATATTGAAACCCTTGTCTCAAAGTCAGGTGTTTGCAATTCAGCAGATAATCCCCATTTGAATCGAGAAAGCAATCGCTGCTCAATGTCTTGCATGTCCACAGGTGCTTTATCTGAGGTGAGTATCACTTGCTTCCCGTTTTGATGTAAATGATTAAAGATATGAAAGAATACATCTTGAGTTCCAGATTTACCAGATAGGAATTGAACGTCGTCTATGATTAATACGTCAATTAACTGGTAAAAATGAATGAAATCATTTCTAGTGTTTTTCTTAACGGACTCAATATATTGTTGTGTAAATTTTTCTGCGGAAATATACAGGACAGTTCTCTCAGGATATTTGTCTTTTATTTCAACCCCAATAGCATGTGCCAAATGTGTTTTTCCTAATCCGACACCACCAAAAATTAAAAGTGGGTTAAACGAAGTTCCTCCAGGCTTGTTTGCAACAGCCATTCCTGCAGACCTTGCTAATCTATTAGAATCTCCCTCTAAGAAATTATCAAAACTATAATTAGGATTTAATTGAGATTCAATTTTTATATTTCTAATACCAGGAATCACAAATGGATTTTTGAGCTCAGGGTTTTTAGATTTAATAGGAACATCAATTTCCTGAGGGGCATGGTAGGTCCTATTTGAACTTGGAATTTTCTCAGTGAATGGTTCCTTGTTTCCATAAGTATTTTCCATTCTGATGATATACACCAGTTTAGCTCCCTCTCCTAAAGACTTTGTTAAAGCAACCTTAAGTAGTTTTACATAATGTTCTTCTAACCATTCGTAAAAGAATTTACTGGGTACTTGAACACTCAATGAATTGTCTGCTAGCTTAATTGGTTTTATTGGTTCAAACCAAGTTTTAAACGCCTGAGGTTGTATGTTGTCCTTTATAAAGGAAAGGCATTCGTTCCATACAGCGTTAGCATCAGTATTCATTATTTTGTTTAGGTATTTAGGTTATTTGTTTAGCTTAAAAGTGACTCTTGAGTAAGAATCACTAGTAAGATTTAAGAATCACAAATATGTGAACAAAAAACTTAAAAAAAAAACGAAATTGGGTTGATTATTCAGTTTTTTTTGTTCATAATGTAATCCTAAAATTTAGGGTACTAAATATAGAATTTAATTTTAAATATTCATGGCTATAACTACAAAAAAAAATATTGAAATTAGATATGGGGAAACAGACCAGATGGGTGTAGTGTATCATGGAAGTTATCCTGCTTTTCTAGAAATAGGTAGGATTGATTGGTTAAAGCAGATGGGTTTTTCTTATGCAACGATGGAAAAAAACGGTTTTATATTGCCTGTAATCTCTTTGGCTATAAATTTCAAAAGGTCGCTGTTCTTCGGGGAGATTTTAAAACTAGAAACAAGTTTAATAGCTGTTCCAAAAGTTAAAATTAATTTTGAGTACAAGCTCTTTAATGATCAAGATTTACTTGTGGGAACTGCAGCAACAACATTAGCTTTTCTAGACTCCAAATATAATAAGCCTATAGCTTGTCCTGAAAATCTTTTAAAAGTAATTCAATCTAATCTTTAAGTGCACCCCATGTTTTTTACATAAATTAAATGTCAAATTACTTAGTCAGTAATTTCAAGTTTTTTAAAGTGACAGATCCTTGATTCTATGATTTTTTCTTCAAAACTGTTGCTTTTAGTTTTAGATAAAGAAATTTTCATTTTACAGGTGTTTTCAACAAATTTTTCCAAGATAATTCCCTTTTGAGATTGAACAATTCTAATAACTATATGCATTTTAGAATAAGGAAACTCAAGGGAATACAGATCTTTGATTTCAGATGTGATTATTTTAGCATGCTCCAAAGCTCCTCTCGCTGAAGCTTTATAGGCTGTTATAAGACCTCCTGGACCTAATTTTACGCCACCAAAAATTCGTACAACTACAACTGCAACATTGGTGAGTTCAAATGATTGTATCTGTCCATAGATGGGTGCACCCCCTGTATTATTTGGCTCTCCATCATCATTTAATTTATAAATAGGTTGATTAACACCTATTTGCCAGGCATAGCAAAAATGATTGGCATTAGGATATTGTTCTTTCAATAATGCTATTTTCTCCTCGAATGCCTCCTTATTTGGTAAAGGAAATGCATGTCCGTAAAATTTACTTTTCTTCTCTTTGTAGAGATAAGCTTCATTAGGTTTTAATATGGTTTTAAAAAATTGACTCAAATTTTTATATCTATGAGATTATTCTGCTTGAAAATGCTCAATACAGTGTTGTCTAAAGACTCTATACTACTCGAAGTTGCATTAAAATTAGGTGCTTTTACTCCCTTATTTATATTTCCTTTGGTCTTAAATAACCTTATTTCGTCCCAAAGACCCGTTTTTAAAAATAGATTCAAAGTTTTAGCGCCTCCTTCTACAATGACACTACTGATTTTTTGCTCAAAAAGCGCTGTAGCGATTTGTTTTGCTAATTCATTGTTAAAATTAACAGGTAGGTATTGAATGTTATTTTGATTTAGATTGGATGGTGCGTATTTGAAGTCTACAATGCAATATATTTTTTCATGAATCCCAAACAAACTTTTATTTGTTGGAATACTTAAATCCTTGTCTATATATATGGGTATGGGGTTTTCTCCTTTCCAAAGTCTGATGTTTAATTTAGGATTGTCATGTAAAAGCGTATTTGCACCAATTAAAATAGCATGTTCTTCACTTCTCCATTGATGGGATCTTTGTTTAGCAAGTAAAGAGGAAATCCAATAGTTTGTCCTGTTTTTAATAGGTGGAGCAATAAAACCATTTGTAGTTTGTGCCCATTTTAAGATAAAATAAGGGCGTTTAGCTATTTGATTTATCAAGAATCTTTTGTGAAGCTCCATGCAATCTTTTTCAAGCACATGAGTAATTACTTTTGTTCCTGCTTTTTTAAGAATTTGAATGCCATTACCTGCAACCTTAGGATTAGGGTCTAATACACCAATTACAACTAATGGAATGTTGTGCGAAGTGATTAAATTGGCACAAGGTGGCGTATTTCCATAATGTGCGCAGGGTTCTAAAGTTACATATAGGGTGCACTGAGATAAAACACTTTTATCTTTCAAGTTGTTAATGGCATTTACCTCTGCGTGTGGTCCGGTATATGGACTTGTAATACCTTGGGAGATGACTTTGTTTTTATGAACAATAACACAGCCAACCATCGGGTTTGGAAAATGAGATTTCAATCCATTTTTTGCCATTAAAATGGCTCGGGACATGTATTTTTCATGTATCTTCACACAACAAAAATACTATAATTAAAATAGATTATTTTAGTACAATTGTTCAATGAAAATAAGATTTATTAAGCCCTCAGATAATACTGCTCTGGCTCAAGTGATTAGAACAGTTTTAGTAGATTTAGGAGTTCCTAAAGTTGGTACCGCCTACGCAGACAAAGCATTGGATTCAATGTATGAAAATTACCAATCTGAAAAACATGCCTATTTTGTGGTTGAAGATCAGGGGGTTATTTTAGGTGGAGCAGGTGTAGCGCCATTACAGGATTATAAAGGACCAGTTTGTGAGCTTCAGAAAATGTATTTTTTGTCAGAGATTAGAGGAAAAGGCTTGGGGAAGAAAATGATTGAAAAATGTGTTGAACAAGCCAAGATCTTTGGTTTTGAACAGTGTTATTTAGAGACTATGCCCTATATGGAAGCAGCGCAAAAATTATACACCAAAACAGGCTTTAAATACCTAGATGGCCCTATGGGTAATACAGGACATTTTTCTTGTCCAGTTCATATGATTTTAGATTTATAGTGCTACTGAAAGAATTTAAAATATATTTTGAAAGGGAGTTAAGTGACTTATTTACTTTAGAAGAAGTGCGACACTTCTTTTATATTCTCATAGAAGATTTATTAGATGAAAATAGGTTTGTTTTGACTTTCAAGCCAGATTATAAGCTTTCTGCCCATGATTTAAATATTTTTGAACAGGCCTTAAATGACTTAAAGAAGCATAGACCCATACAATATATAACTGGTTTAGCTCATTTTGGAGACTTAATACTAAAGGTAAACGAATCGGTGCTTATACCGAGACCAGAAACATTAGAACTAATAGCTTATATAAAAGAGCAGTTTAAGTTCGCTCCACCTAAAACGATTTTAGATATTGGTACAGGAAGTGGTTGTATCCCAATAGCCCTTTCCCAATTATTTCCTGAGGCTAAAATAACAGCTATAGATGTTAGTGAAAAGGCTATAGCGATTGCCCGTGAAAACGCACAACAATACAATAGCACTATAAAATGGTCGCTAAAAAATATACTTTCTGAAAAATCTTTAGATCAGAAGTATGACTTAATCGTATCTAATCCACCCTATGTTAGAGCTCTTGAAAAAAAAGAGATGTCTAAAAATGTTCTGGAGTATGAGCCTGAACATGCCTTATTTGTGACAAATACTGACCCGCTTATCTTTTATGAAAAAATCAGTGAACTTGCCTTTCATTTTTTATCAGAAGATGGTCTTTTGTTTTTCGAGATAAATGAATATCTTGGAAAAGAAACATCTGCGCTCATTAAAGAGATTGGCTTCGAAAAAGTTGTCCTAAAACAGGATATTTATATGAAAGATAGAATAATTATGGCAAAAGTAACCGCATGAATCCCGAAGAAAGAATAAAAGCGCTAATCCATATTATTGAAAAGCACAACCACTCGTATTATGTATTGAATTCTCCAGATATTTCTGACTACGAGTACGACATGCTTTACAAGGAATTAGAAGAATTAGAGCTTAGTCATCCAGATAAAAAACTATCTCATTCTCCTACCCAGCGCGTAGGGAGTATTGTTAAAGGATTCAACACAGAGCTGCATTCTCAAAGAATGTATTCATTAGACAACTCCTATAACAAAGAAGATTTATTAGAATGGGTGTCTAGGTTAAAAAAGGTCATAGGCGAAGTGCCAATAGAATATACTTGTGAACTCAAGTATGATGGAGCTTCCATTAGTCTTACCTATGAAAATGGTCAATTAATAAAAGCCCTTACCAGGGGAGATGGAACTCAAGGGGATAATGTTACTACAAACATCAGAACTATAAAATCAATTCCATTGACATTAAAGGGTGATTATCCCAGTTTTTTCGAAATAAGGGGAGAAGTTGTTTTGCCTTTTGAAAATTTCAAAAGATTAAATGATTTGAGGGTTTCTAATGGAGAAGAACCTTTTATGAATCCTAGAAATACTGCTTCTGGAAGTTTAAAAATTCAAGATCCTTCTATAGTATCACAAAGGGGTTTGGATTGTTTGTTGTATCAATTGGCAGGGAATTTTCCTCATATAAAGACCCAGTCCGAATTTTTAGAAAAAGCGGCCTCTTGGGGGTTTAAAATACCAAATACAGCCAGAGAGTGTGGTAGTATAGAGGAGGTCTTAGAGTTTATTTCGTTTTACGACACCGCTAGACATGAGTTACCATATGAAACAGATGGCGTGGTGGTCAAAGTAAACTCCTTAGAGTTTCAAGCAAAATTAGGTTACACTGCAAAAAGTCCAAGATGGGCAATGGCCTATAAATTCAAAGCAGATTCAGTAGAGAGTGAATTAGAATCCATTGATTATCAGGTAGGTCGGACAGGTGCAATTACACCAGTAGCAAACTTAAGCCCTGTGCTACTCGCAGGAACAGTGGTAAAGAGAGCTTCATTACACAATGCAGATCAGATAGAAAAGCTAGACATTAGAATAGGAGATACGGTATTTGTTGAAAAGGGGGGGGAGATTATTCCAAAAATAACAGGTGTAAATCTCTCTAAACGACCCTTAAATGCTGTGAGCCTAAAGTACATAACCCACTGCCCTAAATGTAGTAGCCTCCTTCATCGAGTAGCGGGAGACGCAAAGCATTTTTGCTTGAATGAACGTGATTGTCCCCCACAAATTATTGGAAAAATCAGTCATTTTATATCTAGAAAAGCTTTAGATATTGATGGTTTAGGAGAAGAAACAGTTTCACTCCTGTATGAAAGCAAACTCATTCAATCATATGCAGATTTATTTATACTTAATCCAATCCAGTTAATTAAGTTGGATAGAATGGCTCAAAAATCTGTAGATAATATGTTAAATGGAATAGAAGCTTCCAAGCAGATACCTTTTGAAAAAGTCCTTTTTGGATTGGGTATAAGGTTTGTAGGAGAAACTGTTGCCAAAAAACTTGCGCGTAGCTTTGGTTCTATCTCTGCACTAAGAGCGGCAAATTATGAGTCCCTTATTGCAGTAGATGAAATAGGAGATGTAATAGCAAAAAGTGTATTGGCGTTTTTTGAAGATTCCTATAATAATGAACTGGTCAATAGACTTGTGTCATATGGTTTACAGATGGAACTTTCTAATGAGTTTAAAATGCAGGGACATAAACTCTCGGGGCTTAATTTTGTAATATCAGGTGTTTTTGAAACTTATTCCAGACCTGAGCTAAAGGATCTTATCGAAGTAAACGGCGGAAAGGTCGTTGGTTCACTGTCTTCAAAAACAAACTATTTATTGGCTGGAGATCAAATGGGACCAAGCAAAAAAGCAAAAGCAATATCTCTTAATATTCCACTTATTTCAGTAGGAGACTTATTAAAAATGACTTCTTAATTGTTATATATATAACATAATGTTGCAAAAAAATAAACATACTTATAAGTATCTTTGTTCTGTAATCACTCAAACAGTGGTATATGTTCTTTGATCAATTGGTAAAATCTCTAAAGCTTTTGTTATTAAAACGAAAGTGCTCAAGAATGTTGCATCAGGATCTAATCAGACCTATTGAAGGAAATAGACTTACAAATTTTGGTCTTATCATTGATTTAGATATGTATGACGCAGACACCTTAGTGCAAAATCTCTTAAGTAATTTTGATTTGAAACAGCAGCAGCTTAATGTATTGGGTTTTTCAAAGAATCCTACAAAAAGCCAATATGCTTATTTTAAGATCAACGAAAATTTAAGTTGGTTTGAAGGTGTTGTGCAACCTTGTGTAAGCGCTTTTTGTGAATCACAATATACTCATTTAATTAATTTTCATACACATAACGAGCCTAGTGTTTCCTTTGTGAGTTTAAAAACTGCAGCACTTATCAGGATTGGTTTTCAAGAAGATAAGACAGCAGATTTAATCATAAATCAATTGCCAGAGAATACGCCATCATTGTTCAAAGTACTCCATAATTATATTCAAAAGTTAACTGTAGATAATGACTAAATTTATTGGAACTGGAACTGCTTTAGTGACTCCTTTTAACGCTCAAAATGAGGTAGATGTAGTTGCGTTAAAAAAATTAGTAAATCATAATATCAATTCTGGTATTAACTATTTGGTCGTACTAGGGACTACAGCAGAAACTATTACACTGAGTGACCAAGAGCAGCAACTGGTTATTGATACGGTAGTGGCAGAGAACAATTCAAGAGTTCCCCTAGTTTTAGGAATGGGAGGGAGCAATACCCATGCGCTAGTTCAAAAAATTAAAGCTACAGACTTTACTCATTTTGACGCTATATTGTCGGTAACACCCTATTACAATAAACCTACCCAGGAAGGCTTGAAAGCACATTTCTCAGAGGTTGCAAATGCAGCGCCAATCCCTGTAATACTGTATAATGTTCCCTCTAGGACAGGGGTAAATATGCTGCCAAAAACTACTTTAGAAATTGCTCATTCTAATCCAAATGTAATTGGAATTAAAGAAGCTAAAGGAGATATGGAACAGATAGCACAGCTGTTATCTAGCAAGCCAGAGGGTTTTTTAATAATCTCTGGAGACGACTCCACTGCTTATCAAACCACTCTAGCTGGAGGTTCTGGGGTAATTTCAGTAATAGGACAAGCAATACCCGCCCAATTTTCAGATCTTATACATAGTGCTCTTAATGGACACTCTTCAGAGGCGAATCGTTTAAATGAGCAATTGCAAGACCTGATTGAAGCAATTTTTGAAGAAGGCAACCCTTGTGGGGTAAAAGCCTTAATGAATATTTTGGATTCCTTTCCATTACAAGTGAGGTTGCCTTTGGTTTCAGCATCAGTGGAATTGCAAAATAAGTTAAAAAAATCTCTTAGTATGCTAGGTTCTTCGGTGTCTTAATTTTAACTTAAGTTTAGGTTGAGAACATCTGTAAAATCATGTATAATTTTGCATTTTTGTTACTCAAGCATATCAGCGCTTAAAGCGCTTTGTAGCCTTGTGAAAAATTGTTTTTTATATCCAATTGGATTCCTTAATTTTGCAAGATGTTTTTAAATAAAAAATTAGCCCTCATAACACTCTGTACTAGCCTGAGTTTGGTTTCATGTAATGAATATCAAAAGGCGCTAAAATCTACAGACACAAAGGTTAAATACGACGCTGCGGAGCGTTTTTATAAAGAGGGTGATTACAGACAAGCAAATCGTCTCTTTGAGCAAATTGCGCCAAAGTATATAGGCAAGCCTCAGGGAGAGCGCGTATTGTTTTTTTTCGCAGATAGTTATTTTAAGATTAAAGATTACAATACAGCAGGGTATCAGTTCGAAAGATTTTTGAAATCGTATCCCAATAGTGACAAGTCAATAGAAGCGGCTTTTTTTAGTGCAAAGAGTTATTACGAGTTGTCTCCAAAATATTCTTTAGATCAAACAGATACAGACAAAGCGCTCTCAAAACTTCAAAATTTCATCAATGCATACGGGGAATCTCCCTATGTAGAAGAGGCTAATATATTGGCTAAAGAGCTCAGGATAAAGAAAGAACAAAAAGCCTATGAGATTGCCAAACAATACTACAAAATTGCTGTAGGATTTGACTATACTATTTTGTTTGCGGCTGAAGAGGCTTTGAATAATTTTTTAGTAGATTTTCCTGGTTCTCCTTACAGAGAAGACGTAATGTACTATCAATTAGCTACTGCAAACAGTATTGCTTTTTACAGCGTTGCTGATAAGAAGGAAGACCGTATCAAGAATGCTAAAGAAGCTTATGCAACTTTGATTAAATATTATCCTAACTCAAAATACCTCGAAGAAGCGAATCAAGTTTCAGAGAAACTAGAAAAAGAGCTCTTAGAGATCACCAAATAATTTATTAGACAAACACCATGAATGATTTAAAAAATTCAAAAGCAGCAGCATCTACAGTGACCGTTAACCGAGACAAGTTTGACGCACCTACAGGAAATATCTACGAAGCTATTTCTATTACTGCAAAGCGTGCCATTCAAATTAATGCTGAAATTAAGAAGGAGCTTCTAGAAAAATTAGAGGAGTTTGCTACTTACAGTGATAGTTTAGAAGAGGTTTTTGAAAATAAAGAACAGATTGAAGTGTCTAAATTTTACGAAAAATTACCTAAAGCGCATGCTATGGCTGTTTTAGAGTGGTTGGAAGGTAAAATTTACTACAGAGATACTTCTAAAGAAATATAAGCATTATGCTTAAGGGGAAAAATATCCTGATTGGGATTAGTGGTGGAATAGCTGCTTACAAGACCCCTTATTTAGTAAGGCTTTTTAAATTGGCTGGCGCCTCTGTTAAGGTTATTCTAACAGACAGTGCTAGCCAATTTGTTTCTCCACTTACACTAGCTACACTGAGTGAAAATGCTGTGCCCTCTTCTTTTGTTAATGAAGATGACCAGGGCAGTGTGAGCTGGAATAATCATGTTGCTCTCGCACTTTGGGCAGATATTATGGTAGTGGCACCAGCCACAGCCAATACCCTCTCTAAAATGGCTCATGGTCAGTCAGATAATTTGCTTTTAGTTACTTATTTATCTGCTAAATGTCCTGTTTTTATAGCCCCTGCTATGGATCTAGATATGTATAAGCACAAAAGCACCAAAGAGAGCTTAGATAGATTAGTGTCTTTTGGCCATGCTATTATTCCTGCAGAAGATGGGCTTCTGGCTAGCGGATTAAGTGGTGCAGGTAGAATGGCGGAACCTGAGCACATTATGTCCTTTATAGTCAATCACCTTAGGGAAGGACAGCCTTTATTTGGAAAGCAAGTCATTGTCACAGCAGGTCCTACTTATGAACCTATTGATCCAGTAAGATTTATTGGAAATCATTCCAGTGGTTTGATGGGGTATGAACTCGCAAAGCGGGCCTTAAAATTAGGGGCAGAAGTAATATTGATTAGCGGGCCAACATCGCTTGACATTGAGGACGAAACAATAAAAGTGATTCGCATTCGAACGGCTGTAGAAATGAACAAGGCTGTATTAGAGTATTTTCAGGACTCAGATATATTTATTGGAGCAGCTGCAGTAGCTGATTATAGACCAGCACATGTACATGACCAGAAAATCAAGAAAGAATCTTTTGCAAACCCTCATATTGAGTTAGTTAAAAACCCAGATATTATTGCTGGTTTAGCTAAAATTAAAAAACATCAGTTTGTCTTAGGTTTTGCTCTAGAAACTCAAGATGTTTTAAAAAACGGCACTAAAAAACTTAAGACTAAAAATCTAGATGCGATAGTTTTAAATTCTTTAGAAGATCCTGGAGCTGGTTTTGGACATAATACCAATAAAATTCAATTTTTATCTAAAAAAAATGGTTTAAAGTCATTCCCGTTAAAGTCAAAGAGCGCAGTTGCAACTGATATTTGGGCTGAAATTTTAAAGGAATTATGAGAGACGTAAAGAAGACTTTTTTTCTTTTTAATTTTATGTTCCTCAGTGGATTACTTTTTTCATTTTCTCAAGATTTCAAAGCCAATATCCAAGTAGATGCATCGAGGATTAATCAATCTAATACTGAAATTTTTCAAAATCTCGAAAATCAGTTAACTGAGTTTATGAACAGCACTTCTTTTTCAGGAAGGAAAATGGCTGCTTCAGAGCGTATAGCTATTAATATATACCTTAATATTAGTAATTATCAAGACAATAGCTTTGAGGGCTCTTTGCAAATTCAGAGTTCAAGGCCCATTTATCGAACCAACTATGAGTCTCCTTTGGTACTATTAAGGGATCCTGCAATTGCGTTTAATTTTCAAGAATTTACGCCATTGGTTCTGAATGAAAATAGGGTAGATAGTAATTTGGTGGCTGTTTTTTCATTTTATGCTTGGGTTTTGATTGCACTAGACGCAGACACTTATGCCTTCAATGGAGGAGACTATTACTATAGAAAAGCTCAGAATGTATTGGGAATGGCACAAGCAAATGGTTTTTCTGGATGGACTCTTAATAACAAGGCATTTAATAAACCTTTGTTTTTAAACTTATTGGTCTCAAGTGAGTCATTAATGTTTAAGAAAGCACTGTACGAATATCATTTAAACGGCTTAGATAAAATGCATGTAGATCCTTTAAAAGCTAAAATAGAAATAATTAAAGCCATATCCTATATCCAGTCTTTTGGCAACAATGGAACACACAGAACATTGGTTCAAGGTTTTTTTGATGCTAAGGCAAAAGAAATTCAAGAACTCTTTGTTGCCGGTCCAAATGTTGACACCAAAGGCTTGGTTAAATCTTTACAAACACTTGCGCCTTTATTTGGTAATTATTGGTCAGATATTAAATAATCTCTTTTCCATCTTTTGTTTTAAGTGTATATTTACTTAGTGTTTTTCAATACATTTATTAATTCTATATTGACCCTTGTTACAATCACTCCAGATACATAATTTTACGCTTATAGATCATTTAGAGATAGATTTTCGACCAGGTTTTTCCGTTATTACTGGCGAAACAGGTGCTGGGAAATCTATTTTATTAGGTGCGTTATCTCTTGTTTTGGGGAAAAGAGCAGAAACAGCTTTGTTGAGAGACTCAACTAAAAAATGTATTATTGAAGCTGTTTTTGATGTAGTTAAATATCCTGCTTTAAAAGAATTTTTCTTAGAAAATGAAATAGATTATACTGATCAATGTATACTTAGAAGAGAATTGTTGCCCAGTGGAAAATCCCGGGCTTTTGTAAATGATTCTCTAGTAACCTTAGAAGTCATTTCAAAAGTGTCTTCCTTTTTAATAGATATTCATTCTCAACATCAGACCCTAGACATATTCAATGCTCAATATCAATTGGGAGTAATTGACGGTCTAGCTGGTCACTTTGGTCTTTTGGAGGAGTACAAGAACATTTTTTTGGACTACCAGCAAGCGATAAATGAACTCAATATTTTAGAGAACAATCATGCTCAAGCGCTTAAACAATTAGATTACAATGCATTTTTATTAGAAGAGATTGAGTCATTTTCTTGGAAAGAGGGCGTTTTAGAAGACCTAGAGAACCAGCAACTACAATTAGAAAACGCTTCTGATATTTCTGATTACTTGTCTCGATCGGTACAGCTTTTAACGACTGAAAATACTGGTATTGTAGATCAATTACAATTCCTAAATCAGCATATTCAAAAGCTCAGCGGATATGGTAGTAATTATAGTGATTTAGTGAGAAGGCTTAAGGCTATTCAAATTGAGCTACTAGATTTTTCTGAGGAATTACAGTCTAATGCATTAGAATCTACTCAAGAAGATCCTCAGTTGTTAGAAGAAGTGAATTTAAAATTGCAGAAAATTTATGATTTGTTTAGAAAGCATCAAGTAGATAGCGTGGTAGATTTAATGAAGATTCGTTCTGATTTAAAAATTAAAGTAGATCATGTAGTATCTGGGGAAGATAAAATTAAACTTCAAAAAGAAAAGGTTTTAAATTTAAAAGATAAATTGTTAGCCAAAGCTTATAAGATTAGGTCAAATAGGCAAAAAACAATTCCAGATTTTATTGTTAAGCTTACCGATAAATTGCGTTTATTAGAAATGCCCAAAGCAGTATTTAAGGTGCATTTGGAGGAAATAGAAGACTTCTCGCCGTCAGGAATGGATTTAATTTCTTTTATGTTTTCTGCTAATTCGGGACAAAACTTTGGATCACTTAAAAAGGTGGCTTCTGGAGGAGAATTATCTCGAATTATGATGGGTATTAAAGCAATATTGTCTGCCCATGTTTCACTTCCTACCATAATTTTTGACGAAATAGATACAGGTGTTTCTGGAGAGGTTGCTACTAAAATAGCAGAGATTATGAAAGAAATGGGAAAAGATATACAGTTAATTTCTATCACACATTTACCCCAGGTTGCCGCCAAGGGGGACAATCATTTAATGGTTTTTAAATCAGACGATGGTTTAAAAACTGAAACCCAATTAACCTTATTAGATAAAGAGCAAAGAGTAGTTGTTATAGCTGAAATGCTAGGAGGAAAGGCCTTGAGCGACTCAGCTATTGCTCATGCAAAGCAGCTATTAGCATAACTATTTTTAATATCTTTACACGCATTAAACAAATATATACATATGGCTTACAATTTACTTAAAGGGAAAAGAGGAATTATTTTTGGTGCATTAGATCCAAATTCAATTGCTTGGAAAACAGCAGAGAGAGTTCATGAAGAAGGGGGTTCTTTTGTTTTAACGAATGCACCAATTGCTATGAGGATGGGACAAATAAAAGATCTTGCAGACAAAACTGGTGCACAAATTATTCCTGCAGATGCTACAAATGAGGAAGATTTGGCTAATTTAGTTGCTCAGGCTACTGAAATATTAGGAGGTAAGTTAGATTTTGTATTACATTCCATAGGTATGTCTGTAAATGTGAGAAAAGGAAAGGCTTATACAGATGAGAATTATGACTTTACGACTAAAGGATGGGATGTTTCTGCCTTGTCATTTCATAAGGTAATGAAGTCACTTTATCATGCAGATGCAATGAATGAATGGGGTAGTATAGTAGCCTTAACTTATATGGCTGCGCAGCGTACTTTTCCAGATTACAACGATATGGCAGACAATAAGGCTTATTTAGAATCTGTAGGTAGAAGTTTTGGATACTTTTTTGGTAAAGAAAAAAAAGTACGTGTAAATACAATTTCTCAATCTCCAACACCAACTACTGCAGGTCAAGGGGTTAAAGGCTTTGATGGTTTTATTTCTTATGCAGAAAAAATGTCTCCTCTAGGAAATGCAACAGCAGCAGACTGCGCAGATTATACAGTGAGTTTGTTTTCAGACCTAACTAGAAAAGTAACCATGCAGAACCTGTTTCATGATGGTGGTTTTTCTAATACAGGAGTGAGTCAGGAAGTGATAGAGTACTTTTCAAAATAAACACTAGTATTTTGCAAAGAAGCCATCTACTTAGATGGCTTCTTTGTTTAAAGTAATGACTATGAATAAAACATTTAGTTTTGTTATCCCTGTTTACAACCGCCCTGAGGAAATTAAAGAGCTTTTACAAAGCTTATGTGATCAGGACACGGAAGTTTTTGAGGTTTTAGTCATAGAAGACGGCTCAACAATAACGAGTGAAGCGGTTGTAGCCTCATTTAAAAATAGATTGCCTATTTCTTATTTTTTTAAACCTAATTCAGGTCCTGGCGCGTCAAGAAATTTTGGAATGATAAGGGCTAAAGGAGATTATTTTATCATTCTAGACTCTGATTGTGTTTTGCCTGTTGGGTACTTAAGCGCGGTGAAGTCTTTTTTATCCATTCATAAAGTGGATTTTTTTGGTGGCCCTGATGCTGCAGATCATACTTTTTCTGCACTGCAAAAAGCAATTAATTTCTCCATGACTTCTTTCTTAACAACTGGAGGTATAAGGGGGAGTGCTAAATCCATACAAAAATTTGAGCCTAGAAGTTTTAATATGGGTATTTCTAAAGAAGCTTTTTTGAGTAGTGGAGGTTTTGGAAGAATTCATCCTGGAGAAGATCCTGATTTATCTATAAGATTATGGGAATTAGGGTATGTTTCATCTTTTATTGAAACGGCATTTGTGTTTCATAAGCGAAGAATTAGTTGGCGTTTGTTTTTTAAGCAAGTTCATGCATTTGGTAGTGTTCGTCCCATTTTAATGAAGCAATATCCAAAGTATTCTAAATCCACATTTTGGCTACCAACCTTATTTATTTTATTCATTTTAACGGTTGTGATTTTAGGTATACTAGGCTATAAATGGCCTTTAGTATTAGTGGGATTATATATTGGGTTGTTATTTATTGCTGCCTTTATTAAGGAAGGAAGTTTTCTGGTAGCGCTTAGTGTAATTCCAGCGCTCTTTATTCAAATGTTTGGATACGGATGGGGTTTTTTAAAAACTAAAATTCGTCTTAAACTTTCGGATAAACCTTTTGAAGAAATCTTTCCTAACTTGTACTTTAAAAGAGGGGATGAGTAAATTTAATTTTGCTTTTTTAAAAAAAAATCAAGTCAGGCGATTTGTCCTGTTTTTACTTGCAGCCTCTTTTGTGTGGTTTTTGAAAAATTTAAACGAAACCTATCTCAAGGCTGTCCCATTTAATTTAAATTTTGAAAATTCTAATCACAACTATCAATTGTCTAATGAGTTGCCTAAAAAAGTAAACTTATTAGTGCGCTCAAGTGGATTTAGACTATTGTCATTAACACTGTTTAAGCCGCTTTTAGTGTTGGACGTCAATAATGCTGTTTTGTCTAGCAAAGGAACATATGTTTTAAATGAGTCCATGCAGTTGGCTCAATTTAAATCACAAATTGAGGAAGGAATTGAAGTGATCGGTTTTGAATCGGGTACGCCTATAATAGCTGATTTTGTAAAATTATCTAAAAGAAAAATAGCCATTCGTTTGGAAAGTGACATTAAGACTGCGCCTAATTACTATTTAAAAACAGTTTCATTAGAAACAGACAGTGTCACAGTGCTTGGAGCTTTTACTGATATTTCTGTCCTGGATATTGTCGCGACAGAAAAATTAATGATTAGCCAGTTAAACAGGTCTTTAGATACCTTAATACCTTTGAAAAATATTTCAGAAAGTGGGCAATTAAACTTTATTCCTAGCCGAGCAAAAGTTTCTATAGAGACAGCTTCTTTTTCAGAACTTTCTTTTGAATTAAATGTAAAGGCTATTGGACTTCCTGCTCAATATAGGGTTAAATTTTTCCCCAGTCAATTGTCTGTGATTGTTGCTGCTCCCATAGAGTTGCTTAGAAATATTAGTGATACGGATGTGGAGTTGTATGTTGAATATCCTTTTGAAAAGAATCAGATCACAAATGTTTTAATGCCTAAAATAGAAATAAAGAATAAGGGTATTATTAAGGCATATTTAGCGGAATCAATAGGCGTTGAATATATATTAACGAATAATAATTAGCATGAAAGTAGTTGCTATTACTGGAGGTATTGGGGTGGGTAAAACTACTGTATGTGATTTTTTTAAATCATTTGGCATACCAGTATACCATTCAGATGTAACTGCTAAACAGCTTATGGTAGCTGATTTAGTTTTAAAAGATGCTATTGAGTCTCTCCTAGGTAAAGAGGCTTATTTAACTGATGGAGGTCTGAATAAATCTTACATTTCTTCTCAGATATTTGGTGATCCAATAAAAAGAAATGCACTGAATGAACTTGTACACCCTGCAGTGAATGCAGACTTTGAAAAGTGGTTATTAAGCGTGTCAAATAAAAATAATAAACCACCCTATGTAGTCTATGAATCAGCCTTGGTTTTTGAAAATAAAAAGGAAGCTGCTTTTGACGCATTGATTTTGGTTACTGCGCCTGTAGGTGATAGAATTAAAAGGGTCATTAAAAGAGATTCAAAGACTATGTCACAGGTTTCGGATATTATGAATGCGCAATTATCTGATAATGAAAATGTGAAAAAAGCAGATTTTGTCATTCAAAATCAAGACTTAGCAAAAACACTGTTAAAAACTAAAGAAATTCACAATAAATTAGTTATTTAGATATAAACTTATAAAATATTAACTTAAATGTTAATATTATGTTTATTAAATGTCTTAATTAAATAGTAATAATTAATTTTGTTAACATATTAAATTGAGATGAAAAAACGTATTCTAATTCCCTTAATGGTGTTTATGAGTGTTGCCTTATTAGGCATTATTTTTATACAGGGGTATTGGATTAAAAAATCTGTAGATTTTAAAGAGGAAGAATTTAAAACCATCGTCGTAGAGGTTCTCGTTAAAGTGACAGACAAAATTGCCAAAAGAGAAATTTCTTCTTATTACGATAATTTTCTAAAGTTAAAGGACAGTTTGGGTACGCCTAAGAGTTCGCATTTAAAAAACTTTTTCTTTTTTGATAGGAACTTAAACACTAATGAAACCATGGTTTATTCTCATGGTATTTTAGAAGAAGATTACAATATTGCCTCAAGTTTTTTTGACAATATAACAGGGATTGATAGCACTTTATTAAAAGGTTATACTAGTCAAAGGTCAAGAATTAGATTTAAAGAAAACTATGGCTTAGACGGAAGTACTTACACTATTACTCCAATAGAAAAGTTGATTATTAATGAAGGACTCTCTGAAACAGATCGAGCTGTATTTGACAACGTATATAAAGAAAGTGCCAGTAAAATTCCTATTCATAATAGGGTTACTAAGCAAGAAATAGCATTACAATTAGATAAAGAGCTAAGAAACAGGGGGTTAGATATACCATTTGAATATGGTGTTTATAGCCAGGATTTGCCTACAAGGATTAAATCTAATAGGTTTAAGTACGATCCAAATTCTCCTTATAAAGCACCTCTTTTTGAAGATGGTTTAGGTAATAGTAACTTTTCCTTACACCTAAGTTTTCCTAAGAAGAACACTTTTTTATTAGGTTCAATTTTTGGAATGGCCTTACTCTCGGTTGTTTTTACACTAGTGATTATTGTTGCATTTATTTCAGTAATGTACCAATTGATTAAGCAAAAGAAAATTTCAGAGATAAAGTCTGATTTCATTAATAATATGACCCATGAATTTAAGACTCCAATAGCTACAATTAATTTAGCTGTAGAAGCAATAAAAAACCCTAAAATTATAGATGATCATGAAAAGGTAATTCGTTACGCTACTATGATCAAAGAGGAAAATAAGCGTATGCATGCTCAGGTAGAAAATGTATTACGAATATCTAAGCTAGATAAAAATCAGTTGGAAATTCAAAAAGCCCCTCATTTAATTCACGAAATATTAGAGGACGCTATAACACACATTAGTCTAATTGTTTCTGACAGAAAAGGTTATGTAAATACTCATTTTGAGACAGAATCAGTCAATGTTATGTCCAACGAAATGCATTTGACCAATGTATTTGTTAATATACTAGACAATGCGATTAAATACTCTCCAGGAGCACCTGAATTGGATGTACTTACTACTACTAAAGGATCATTTGTCATAGTTGAAATCAAAGACAAAGGAGCAGGGATGAGTCCTGCAGTTTTAAAGCAAGTATTTGAGAAATTTTATAGAGAGCATACAGGAAACATTCATAATGTGAAAGGACATGGTTTAGGCTTGGCGTATGTTAAAAAAATTGTAGACAACCATGGTGGTAAAGTGTATGCTAAAAGTGAAAAAGGTAAGGGTAGTTCGTTTTTTGTTGAGCTCCCCATTAATAAATAAAATAATGACTTATGGAAATAGTAAATAAAAAAATTTTATTGGTAGAGGATGATCCAAACTTTGGAAGTATTCTCAAAGACTATTTAGTAATGAATGATTTTGACGTTGTTCTAGCTAAAAATGGTATGGAAGGTTTTGAAAAATTTAAAAAAGAAGATTTTGATGTGTGTATTTTAGATGTCATGATGCCTTACAAGGATGGATTCACATTAGCGAGAGAAATTAGAGAAAAAAATGAGCAAATTCCAATCGTATTCTTGACAGCTAAGACTATGAAAGAAGACGTTCTAGCTGGATATAAAGCTGGAGCAGATGATTATTTGAACAAGCCTTTTGACTCTGAAGTGCTCCTTTTAAAATTAAAAGCAATTCTCCAGAGAAAATCTGTTGCTACTTCTGCAGATAGTAAACAATTTGAATTTTCCATTGGAAATTTTCATTTAAATTCTAAGTTGAGATTTTTACAATTTAACACGGAGGATCCAGTAAAACTTTCTCCTAAAGAAAATGAGCTTCTTCGCATGTTAGCACTTCATGAAAATGATTTAATGCCCAGAGAATTGGCTTTAACCAAAATATGGAGAGACGACAATTATTTCACCTCTAGAAGTATGGATGTGTATATAGCCAAGTTGCGTAAATATTTAAAACAAGATCCTAATGTAGAAATTATAAACATACATGGAGAAGGCTTTAGATTGGTTGTAAACAAAGAGGCCTAGACCAATTTAACTATTTGTTGTATTCTGTGAAGTGGGTATGACTTTATCCAGATAAGTCATGCTTTCTTCCAATGCATTTTGATAGTTTACCACTAAAGCTTCTGTATTCTTTCGGTTCCAAGTCAATTGTCTTTTTGCAAAACGTCTAGTGTTTTTCTTAATTTCTTCTATAGCTGTTTCTCTTGTTATTTTGCCTTCCATATAATTAAAGAGCTCTTTGTAGCCAACTGTGTTAAGTGCATTCAATTTTTTTTGATCAAATAAGCCCCTAACTTCCTCTTCAAGTCCGTTTTTAATCATTAGGTCTACCCTTAGATTTATTCTTTCATATAAAGTATCTCTTGGTGCAGAAATGTTAATAGTATGAACTAAAAATAGTCTCTTCTTTTTTGGTTGGTTTAAAAAGCTACTGTAGGGTTTTCCGGATGCCAAACAAACTTCAAGTGCTCTTATAACCCTAACTGGATTGTCTATAGCAATTTGGTGAAATGTTTTTGGGTCTAGTTCTTTAAGCTTATTAGTAAGTTTTTCAAGTCCAAAATGAGCTAGTGATTCATTTAAATCAGCTCTTATGTGATTTGGTACTTCTGGAAATTTATCTAAACCCTTGCAAACAGCATCTGTATATAAGCCACTACCTCCAACCATAATAGCTACGTCATTTTTTAAGAAATGATTATTTAAAAAGGCCATGGCTTCTCTTTCAAAATCACCAACACTATAGTTGTCTTCAATGCTTTTATGTTGAATAAAAAAGTGTGGTGCAGCAGAAAGCTCTTCTTCTGAAGGTACCGCAGTACCAATATGCATTTCTTTATAAAATTGACGAGAATCTGACGATAAAATAGGTGCACTGTACTTTTTAGAAAGCGCAATAGCTAAACTGGTTTTTCCAATAGCAGTAGGTCCAATAATTGAAATTAAATGCTTGGTATTATTCATAATTTAGCCCCACAATTAAAGCAGAATACCGCACCATCTTTATGATCCTCTGCACCACATTGCTGACATGATTTCGTGTTTGTTATTACAGCAGCATTTTTATTCTTATTAAATGCTACCGTAACTATACCCGTAGGCACTGCTATAATTCCATAACCTAGAATCATAATAATGGAAGCTACAAATTGACCTAGCGGTGTTTGTGGCGCTATGTCTCCATAGCCAACAGTTGTTAAGGTTACTATAGTCCAATAAATACTTCTGGGTATACTAGTGAAGCCACTTTCACTGCCTTCGATCAAATACATGAAAGTACCCATAATCACACAAAGTATAAGTACCGCGTAAATAAACACTAAAATCTTATTCCTAGAGTCTATAAGCGCTTGCTTTAATACAGAAGCTTCTCCTAAAAAACTCACTAGCTTTAGAATTCTAAATATTCTTAATAACCTAAATGCTCTTAAAGCTAATAGGACTTGTGATCCTGCCAAAATATAGGATAGATACAGGGGTATTGTGGCTAAAAGGTCAATGATCCCATAGAAACTAAATATGTATTTTTTAGGCTTCTCAATGGAAAAAACCCTAGCAAAGTATTCCAAAGTAAAAAATAGGGTTATTCCCCACTCAAACCCCAAGAGTAGTTTGTGGTATTTTAAATCTATACTAGGCACGCTTTCCAGCATAACAATAAGTACACTAAAAAGAATTAAAGCTGCCAACAGCACATCAAAAGCTTTCCCCATAGGGGTGTCTGCTTCGTAAATGATTTCGTGAACTTTTATTTTGATTTTTTTTAAAGTATTCGATTTCAAAATCAGTTTTTTATTATAAGGTAATAGAATATAGGCTATAATAGATTAACTTATTGCTCTTATAAGATAATTTAATTATTTGACTTCTAAGGAATGTAATTTCAGTGGTTTTTTTAAATGGCTACTGAGAAGTATCTTTTTCAATGGATTGTTTTCTATTACCGTATTGAGTAATTGATCTAAAATAGCCTCATTGTTAAGTTGGTAATTTAATTCAACATATCCCAGAGAGTGTAATTTGTTATTTTTTATCCTATAAACACTCTTTTCCCCTTCGTTTCTGCCACGGTCAATCATTAAACCATCTTGAAAAGGATAGTCCATGTCCACAGCTGTTTGTACAGATTTCTTTGTAGGCATTCTATTGTATTTGGGTCTAAACTTTGTCAATGCCAATTGATATTTCATTTGAGCCATTAAAAGACTTCCTGTTAGGGTAACTTTTACTTGCCTCATTTTTTTGTTTACACTTTTAGCTAAACTAGATTGTTTTGTAAATAGCTGAGTAATGTCTTTTTTTAATTGATCACTGGCCAAGACATATATGACTTGATCCTCCTTGTCAAGAAAACTAACTAAACCAGTTTCATTAGGTATTTGATCTAATAAATCTATTTGTTTGTTCGTCAATATACCTGTGTTTTCAGATCGGGTAAGTTCTGAAATACTTTGGTTGTCCTCTTCTTTAGATAAAAGCAGTTTAAACAATTTAAGTGTAGCTAAAGCGTCTCCATTGGCTCTATGCCTGTCAGATACAGGAATTCCTAAAGCTCTTACTAATTTACCCAAGCTATAAGATTCCATATTTGGAATGAGTTTTTTGGATAAATCTACCGTACAAAGTGTTTTTCTTTGATAATCGTAACCCAATCGATTAAATTCAGTTTTTAGAATTCTATAGTCGAACTGTGCATTGTGCGCAATGAGAATACAATCTTCTGTAATTTCAATGATTCTTTTGGCTATTTCATGAAATTTAGGGGCACCTATGACCATTTTATCAGAAATACCAGTCAGTTTTACAACAAAGGCCTGAATGCTTTTTTCTGGATTTACAAGGCTAATAAATTGGTCTGTAATGTCATTCCCATCAAATTGATAAATGGCAACCTCAGTAATTCCCTCCTCATTGTATTTTCCACCAGTTGTTTCTATGTCGAGAATGGCATACTTCATATTAATAATTCCTATGGCCAAAAATTTTACTACCTACTCTGACCATATTGCTTCCTTCTTCAATTGCAATAGTATAATCTCCACTCATACCCATAGAGAGTATTTCAAATTCACATCCCAATTCATTAGCTAAGTCAAATAATTTTCGAAGTTCCTTAAATTCACCCCTAATCTTGTCTTTATCATCTGAATTGCTGGCCATTCCCATTAATCCAACAACTTTGGCATTAGGAAATTCTAAAAGTGTTTTACGGGCAATAATTTCTTTTATTTCTTCTGATGAAAACCCAAATTTGGTTTCTTCTTCTGCAATATGAACTTGGAGGAGACAGTGAATTATTCTATCGTTTTTAAGCCCTTGTTTTTGTATTTCACTCCAAACTTTAATCCTGTCTACACCGTGTACTAAAGAGACGTATGGCGCCATGTATTTCACCTTGTTTGTTTGGACATGACCTATCATATGCCATTCAATATCTTTAGGTAAAAGCTGCCACTTTTCTGTCATTTCCTGGATCTTGTTCTCCCCGAAAATTCGCTGTCCAAATCCGTAAGCCTCTTCTAAGTCTTCTAATGGTTTTGTTTTAGATACCGCGACTAGGCTAACCGTTTCTGGGAGCTCATTTTTAAAAAACTTTAGGTTTTCTGAAATAGACATACTTATATTTTAACACTAGGATTTACAATAGGATTTTTTGGATCTTCATAAAGATAGAATCCGGCTTTAGATTTCACGCCTAGTAATCCAGAGTTCACCATATTAACCAGTAGAGGGGAGGGGGCGTATTTGGGGTTTTTAAAACCATCGTACAATACATTCAGAATAGACAAACACACATCTAAACCAATAAAATCTGCTAGTTGTAACGGCCCCATAGGGTGTCTCATACCCCCTTTCATAATTGCGTCAATACCTTCAATACTGCCTATCCCTTGAAAGAGGGTCTCAATGGCCTCATTGATCATAGGCATTAAAATTCTATTGGCAATAAACCCAGGATAATCCTTTGCGTGAACGGCGGTTTTGCCAATTTTTTGAGTCAGTGATTCAACAGTGTCAATGGTCTCTTTACTGCTATTTTGACCATAAATAACCTCAACTAAAGTCATTAAAGGAACAGGGTTCATAAAGTGCATTCCAATCACTTTTTCAGGCTTAGAAGTGACCTGTGCTAATTGGGTAATACTGATAGAGGAGGTATTGGAAGCAAGAATAGTATCTGCAGCTGTTATTTCAGATAAATTTCTGAATAATTGCTTTTTAACCTCCAAGTCCTCAACAATTGCTTCAATAACTAAATCGGCATTTATAATTCCTTCTTCTAGCTTACTATGCAAGCTAATGCTGGATAATATCTGAGGTATTTCAGCACTTTTAATTTGATTTTTTTTAGCTTGTCTAGTGAGATTTTCCTCAATGATCTCAAGGGCATTTTTTAGGATAGATGTTTCTCTGTCAATAAGCGAAACTTTAAAACCGTATTGTGCAAAAACATGAGCAATTCCATTCCCCATAGTTCCAGCACCAATTACTGCAATGTGTTTTATTTTATTCATTAAAAGCAATTTATAATTCTTTGCGCAATTTCAAGTGCTTTTCCACCTTGTTGTAATGAGACCACTGGAGTACTATTATTAGATATTGCCAAAGCAAATGAATCTAATTCCTCTAAAATAGCATTATTGGGTTTTATACCAGGTTTTTCAAAATAGATTTGTTTCTGATCTCCTTCAGCATTTTGTAGCACCATATCAAAAGGCCCAATATCTTTAGGAGCATCTTTCATTCTAACTACTTCGGAGGTTTTTTCGAGAAAATCTACAGATATGTAAGCGTCTTTTTGAAAAAACCTAGATTTTCTCATATTCTTCATGGATATTCTACTTGCAGTGAGGTTAGCTACACATCCATTTTCAAAAAGAATTCTTGCATTGGCTATATCTGGAGATTGACTAATAACAGCAATACCACTAGCGTGAATTTCCTTCACTTCAGATGGAACTACACTGAGTATAATATCTATGTCATGTATCATTAAATCTAAAACAACGGGTACATCTGTACCCCTTGGGTTAAACTCAGCCAAACGGTGTGTTTCAATAAACATTGGATTTACAATGTGCTCTTTTGCAGCTTTGAACGCAGGATTAAAACGCTCTACATGCCCTACCTGTCCTTTTACACCGTGTTTTTTAGCCAAAGCTATTAACGTATTGGCTTCTTCTATGGTTGTCGTAATAGGTTTTTCAATAAATACATGTTTTCCTTTGGTAATCGCTTTTTGCGCCACATTAAAATGGGACAGGGTAGGCGTTACTATATCTATCACGTCTACTGCATCTATCAGGGATTCAATGGATTGGAAATAATGGTATCCCATTTGTTCACTGAGCAGTTTACTTGCTTTAACATCTGGATCATAAAAACCCACTAAAAGATATTTAGAAGATTCTTGTGCTAATTTTAAGTGTATTTTACCGAGATGTCCTGCACCAAGAACGCCAATTTTGAGCATATTGTTTTAGTTTTATCTACAAAAATAAGGATATGAACCCATTCTTTTTGTAGATTTTGTAATTAATCATTTTTATAGATTTCTTATCTTCGACACTAAATTACAAAGACTTGCTCAACTCACCTAAACATCAGGGTTTAAGAAATATTTTAGCAAAAACACTTCAAGAAAAAGGAATTGTAGATGTCAAGGTATTAGATGCGATTAGGCAAGTACCTAGGCATTTGTTCTTAGATTCAAGTTTTGAATCTCATGCCTATTTGAATAAAGCATTTCCAATAGGGGCAGACCAGACTATTTCACATCCATATACTGTGGCTTTTCAAACAGAGTTATTACAAGTTAAAAAAGGAGATAAAATTTTAGAAATAGGAACAGGTAGTGGTTACCAAACAGCCATCTTACTAGCGTTGGGGGTTCAGGTCTACACCATTGAGAGACAGCTTGAGCTGTTTAAAAAGGCTCAATTGTTTTTTAAAAAAGCCGGCTATAGACCAAAGCAGCATCTTTTTGGAGATGGCTATATTGGGTTAGAAACAGAGGCACCTTTTGATGGTATTGTTGTGACAGCAGGAGCACCCTTTGTTCCCAAACCTCTTTTAGAACAGTTAAAAGTTGGAGGAAATCTAGTCATACCTGTGGGAGACAAAGAGCAAGAAATGACTCGTTACACTAGACTAAGTGAGCTAAAATTTGAACGTAAAACTTTTGGATCCTTTAAGTTTGTTCCTTTATTAGAAAATAAGAATTAGTAAACCAATCCAAACCTAATAGCAGTATTCACCTCTTGTTTGCGCAATGATTTGAAAAAGTCTACCCGCAATATTTTGGTCTTTCCTATTCCAATATTACCAAGCCCAATAGCTAATTCTTTGTAAGGGTTTCTACCTTGAGTATAGAGTGTTTTTAAGGATACTATAGTATGAAGATTCAGCACTTTTATTAAAGGTAATTTTTGCCATAGGAATCCTTTGAAATTATGCTCTAAATGCCCTTGAAGGTATTTTCCATTTGTACTGAACTCATAGTATGGTAATAGGCCAAACACCTCTAAGTATGATCCCCTCATTACAGATGTTTCATTTCCATTAAAATGTTTTAGATCTGTAAAAGGGAGTGATGAGTTTTTAATAAAGCCACCTAATTGTACAAAACTTTTGAAATGACCTAAGTCACTAAATACAATCAATTGTTTGTGTTGTAACGACCAATGAGTATAGGGCTTATATATTTTTCTAATATCATTAACACTACTTTCATTAATGTGAAGTAACTCAGGATTATTCAATGGAACGCTATTTTTTATAGCTATGCCAAGGTGGCTAAAATAGGTTTTAGAGGTGTTTTCTCTTCCGAATTGAACCACAAGCTCATGTTCAATTTGACTAATCGAATTAAACCCTCCAAAAGAAATGCCAGATGGAGATACGGTATTAATCTCCTTTTCTGCTATTTCATTACTTTTAAATAAATAAGTGCTTGGACTATTGTAAGCGGCTGAATTTGCAACCAAACTCACTTTGTTTTTCAGCTTAAAATTATATTGTTTTTTCCCTGTGTAGTAATGGGATAGCGATAAAAAACGAGATGCGTATAACTTAGCGTAATTATTTCCGAAGAATAAATTATTAATACTGTTCGCTCTTGGGACAATAGCAGGAGATTGATTGAATTGACGCAATTCATTTCCAGCTTTTAAAATTAAAGTGAGTTGAGGGTTAAAGTCCTTTCTCATGGCTAAAGTTGGTCTGAAAATACGGTCCGAAAATCCATAATTTAATTTTACCTTAAAAATAGCATGATGGGCTATTTTATAATAAGCCATAAGGCTGGCCTCAAATCCTTGAACACGGTTTAGGTTTATCTGTGGAAGTATAGGACTCAGATAAAACTTTTTATTACTTCTATCTGGAAAAGGTTTTTCCCAAGCATATCCTAATGCCCAGTTTTTAAAGGGTGTTCTGGGGCGTAAACTATCAAATGGGGAGGAAGGTAGAGCGGCACTGTAACTATATTCCCATTGGTATTGTGGAGCTAAAGTTTTGGCTAGTTTTTGGCCATAGCCTTTCATTATAACGGCACAAAAGAAAAAACAAAAAATTGAAACTCTAAGATGAACTAAATAAATTTTAAGTAAGACATTAAGCATTGAAACTCTTCTTAATTCTAGCCAGGTCTTTCTTTGTATCTCTTTCTTTGATCGCTTCTCTTTTGTCGTAAAGTTTTTTCCCTTTAGCTAGGGCAATATTTAGTTTAGCCAAACCTTTATCTGTAAGGTAAAGCTGTAGGGGAACAATAGTTAGACCAGAGTTTTTAACTTCTTTTTGTAATTTGATTAATTCTCTTTTTTGAAGTAGGAGTTTTCTCAGTGCCTTTGGCTTATGGTTGTAATGTGTTCCATGACTGTATTCCTCCACTTGCATATTGACAATAAACAACTCACCACGATCGTTAAATTCACAAAAACTCTCCGTAATATTGGCTTTCCCCAGCCGAATAGATTTAATTTCAGTACCACCAAGAACAATACCAGCATTATATTGATCTAGGAGTTCGTATTCAAATCTGGCTCTTTTATTTCTAATATTAATCTTAGGTTGCATAAGTGCAAAAATACATTTAAGTAGCTTAATCTACATGGTATTGTACTGCGATTTTCTCTGTATCGCTATAACGCACTAAAAATACACTGCCATTATCTGAATCAGACAAATCTTCATGTTTTTTCTCTCCCAAAAAAGCATTGACAAATGCAGGTGTTGTATTGCTATGTCCTACAATCAAAATGGTATGTCCTTTATGTTTAGCAACTAAAGGAGTTGGGTCTAATTTTCTAGGATCATAGGAGATTACTTCTAATCCTTTTTGTTTGGCCGTTGGGGCAGCTGTTTCTTGTGTTCTGTGGTAATTTGTACTATAAATTGCATCTATAGGGACATCTTCAAAAAAGCGGGCCCATTTTTCAGCTCTTTGCATCCCTTGTCCTGTTAAGTGAGGGTTTCTTTCATCTGGATTGGATCGGTCTTTTTCTGCATGTCTAATAAAATAGACAGTTGTGGTTTGCTCGCTTTTTTGCTGAGCATTAAGGTTTGTTACATTGAATAGAGAAATGAGCAACAAGGAAAATAGGCTAATGTATTTTTTCATTTTAAAAGTTTTTAACAAGTTTAATTTCCCTTATGATTAATTGATCCAAATACATTACAGTATTAGTGAGGTATTTATAATCTCCAGTGATACTAGACATACTTACAGCTCCCTGAAGCATAGTAATTAATTGTTTTGAAAATTGAGCAGGTAAAACCCTTACATGAATAATTTCATTTTCAATTCCATTGTTGAGTACCTTAGTAACCATTTTTTCTAGTGATTTAATGGTCTCTTTAACAGAATCGGATAAAGCACTATTATTTTCTAGAGCGTCAACACCGACATTAAGAATTGGGCATCCGCCAATAGGCGTTGTGAATTGTCGGTAATTTTTATAAAAATTGGTAAAAGCACTCAATTTTTCTAATGGATGCGTCTTTGATTGTATGACTTTTTCTAATTGATGGATTAAGTTATGACTGTTGTACTGATAAGCTGCAAGCGCTAAGGATTCTTTGTTGGTAAAATTTCCATAGATTGCTCCCTTGGTCAGTCCAGTAGCCTCAGTGATATGGAAAAGACTTGTAGCTGCATAACCGTGTTTATTAAATAATGGAGCCACCTTTTCAATGATGAATTGCTTGGTCCTGTCTGCTTTTGTAGGCATTATTATTTTTTTATAAATATAAAAAAAAGGCCATCAAGATGGCCTTTTTTTCAAATAATAGCACAAATAAACTGTATTATATTTGGATCTTTTCAGGGGATCTAAAAATAATTTCTCCCTCAAAACTATCTATTAATACCACACTATCGGTATGAATTTCACCACCTAATATGGCTTTAGAAAGTTTGTTTAACACTTCTTTTTGAATCACTCTTTTAAGGGGTCTAGCGCCGTATTGAGGATCATAGCCTTTAAGAGCAAGTGTTGTTATACCTTCTGGACTAATATCAATAGTAATTTGTTTATCACTTAACTGTTTCTGTAATTGTTTTATTTGAATTTGTACAATCTCTTTAATATTGTCTTGTGTAAGAGGGCTAAACATGACTATGTCGTCTATTCTATTTATAAACTCAGGCTTTACTTGTTGTTTTAAAGCGTTTAAAACGCCTTCTTTAGCAAGTTCTGTAGCCTTTTCAATGTCTGTTTCATGATTAAAAGCATCTTGAATGAAACTACTTCCAATATTACTAGTCATTATTATGATCGCATTTTTAAAATCTGCTACCCTTCCTTTATTGTCTGTTAATCTTCCCTCATCTAACACCTGAAGAAGTATATTAAAAGTATCTGGATGGGCTTTTTCAATTTCATCTAATAAAACAACTGAATAAGGTTTTCTTCTAATGGCTTCTGTTAACTGTCCGCCTTCTTCATATCCTACATAACCTGGAGGAGCTCCTACCAACCTACTAACGGCATGCTTTTCTTGATACTCACTCATGTCTATTCGGGTCATGGCATTGGGATCATTGAATAAGAATTGGGCCAATGTTTTAGCCAATTCAGTCTTTCCTACCCCTGTAGTTCCCAAAAATAAGAAAGATCCCAATGGCTTATCTGTGTCTTGTAAGCCTGCTTTACTTCTCCTAATAGCATCAGATACGGCAATAATAGCTTCCTGTTGACCCACTACATTTTTGTGAAGTACTTCTTCTAAACTTAATAGTTTTTCTACCTCTGTCTGCAACATTTTAGTCACGGGTATACCGGTCCATTTAGAAACTACTTCTGCAATGTCTTCACTGGTAACTTCTTCTTTGATCAAGTTGTCTTCATTGTTTTGATTATTCAACTTTTCTTGCAGCACTGCCAGCTGATCCTCTAAGCTTTTGGTTTGACCATACCTAATTTCGGCTACTTTAGCAAAATCTCCATTTCGCTCTGCACGTTCTGCTTCTAGTTTTAAATCCTCTAATGATTGTTTAATTTTTTGGATCGCTTCAATCTCGTTTTTTTCTGCTTCCCATTTAGTGAATATCTCATTCCTTGATTCCTTTAGATTGGCTAAATCCATTTCTAAAGTTTTCACAGCCTCTTTGCTTTTTTCTCTCCTAATGGCGGCTAATTCAATCTCTAATTGAAGTACTTTTCGATCCAATTGATCTAATTCCTCTGGTTTAGAATTAATTTCCATTCTGAGTTTTGATGCCGCTTCGTCCATTAAATCGATGGCTTTATCTGGTAAAAATCTATTGGTAATATAGCGTTGAGACAACTGAACAGCGCTAATAATAGCCTCATCTTTAATTTGTACTTTATGATGCGCTTCGTATTTATCTTTTATACCTCTTAGAATAGAGATAGCACTCTCTGTGTTTGGCTCATCTACGAGCACTTTTTGAAACCTTCTTTCAAGGGCTTTGTCTTTTTCAAAGTATTTCTGAAATTCATCTAAAGTAGTGGCGCCTATAGCCCTGAGCTCACCTCTTGCCAATGCGGGCTTTAATATATTGGCTGCATCCATTGCACCTTCTCCACCACCAGCACCAACCAAGGTGTGAATTTCATCTATAAACAATAGCACCTCTCCATTGGCATCTGTAACTTCTTTTATAACTGATTTAAGTCGCTCTTCAAATTCTCCTTTGTATTTGGCTCCAGCAATTAGGGAACCCATATCTAAGGCATATAAGGTTTTTCCTTTTAAATTTTCTGGAACATCACCTTGAACAATCCTATGTGCTAACCCTTCTGCAATGGCTGTTTTACCCACACCGGGCTCCCCAACGAGCATGGGGTTGTTTTTTGTTCTTCTGGATAAAATTTGTAAGACCCTTCTAATCTCTTCATCTCGTCCAATCACAGGGTCTAATTTCCCGCTTTCTGCAAGTGCATTTAAATTTTTAGCATATTTTTCAAGCGCATTATAAGTGGCTTCTGCGTCATTTGAAGCTACTCTATTTCCTTTTCTTAATTCTTGAATCGCTGCTTCTAAATTTTTTGAGTTTCCTCCTTGGTCTTTTAATACTTGAGCCATTTGATTTTTTGTATTGAAAATGGCTAAAAATATATGTTCTAGGGTCACATAGTCGTCATTCATTTTTTTTGATTCCTGAATGGCTTGTTGTAATACAGCGCTCGCTTCTCTAGACCAACCAATTTCCGTTCCTTGTACAGTAGCTTTTTGAACCAACATTTTATCTAATATCTGTTGTAGCATGGGTACATTTACCTCCATTTTCTTTAATAGAAAAGGCATAAGATGTTGGTCTGCTTTTAATAAGGCCTTAAATAAATGCGCTACATCAATTTCTGCATGTGAATATCCCATAGCAATTTGTTGGGCTTCCCCGAGTGCCTCTTGGGCTTTGATGGTAAAGTTATTAAGTTGCATATAGTGTTGTTTTAAGGGTTAATTAATTCAAATACTGCAATGTTAGGTCCAAAGCGTTAAAACAGACAAAAGGTCACTTAACTCCTTTAAAAACAAGACATTTAGTCAGTTAAATTTCAATTTTTACTGTAATTTTGTCTTGTAAATCACCCATAGAAAAATATGCCCTATGTTTAAAAATTTTTTTAAAACAAATGATTCAGATAAAGAGATTAAAAACGTAACTGCTTTGTCTTGGAAATCATTACAAAGTGAAGCACAATTGGAAGATATTAAAGTGCAATCAAATGTGAGGTTACAGATTATTTACAAACACTCTTCTAGCTGTGGAATCAGTAGTATGGTACTCAGACAACTAGAAAAATCCCTAATAGAATTTAATAGTAGAGCAGATTTTCACTTTTTGGACTTATTGTCTTTTAGGGATGTTTCTAATGAAGTTGCCAGTAGATTTCAGGTACTACACCAATCACCACAACTAATTTTGTTGAAAAATGAAACTGTTGTTGCCCACGATTCACATTACGATTTACTACAATTATCTATTGAAAAGTATATTTAATTAACCTCTAAATTGTTGATATCATTTAATAAAATTGATCATTTTTATTCTCTAACACATCCATTTATAGCCCTTCTATTCGTATTTTTGTGGCTTAAATTATAAACTGCTCATTATGCAACGCGACACCCTAATTTTTGATTTAATAAAAGAAGAAGAGGCCAGACAGATAGAAGGCATTGAACTAATAGCATCTGAAAATTTTACTAGCCCACAAGTAATGGAAGCTGCAGGTTCTGTATTAACCAATAAATATGCTGAAGGCTATCCTGGTAAAAGATATTATGGAGGGTGTGAAATAGTAGATGAGGTGGAGCAAATTGCTATAGACCGTGCAAAAGAGCTCTTTGGAGCTGTTTATGCTAATGTTCAGCCACATTCAGGTTCTCAAGCTAATGCAGCTGTTTTTCACGCCTGTTTAAAACCTGGAGACACTATTTTAGGCTTTGACTTGTCTCACGGAGGGCATTTAACCCACGGTTCTCCAGTTAATTTTTCAGGACGCCTTTATAACCCAACTTTTTACGGGGTAGAAAAAGAAACGGGATTATTAAACTATGACAATATTGAAGCCATTGCAATTAAAGAGCAGCCTAAATTAATTATTGCAGGGGCTTCTGCTTACTCAAGAGATATAGATTTTAAAAGATTTAGAGCTATTGCAGATAAAGTTGGTGCGTTACTTTTAGCAGATATTTCACATCCATCTGGACTCATTGCAAAGGGTATATTAAACGATCCAATCCCACATTGCCATGTAGTAACTACTACAACACATAAAACTTTGAGAGGTCCAAGAGGTGGACTAATACTTATGGGTAATGATTTTGACAATCCTTTTGGGATTACTTTAAAAGACGGTTCTTTAAGAAAAATGTCCTCTTTGTTAGATTTAGCCGTATTTCCAGGAAACCAAGGTGGTCCTTTAGAGCATATTATTGCGGCTAAAGCTATTGCTTTTGGAGAAGCTTTAACGGATAATTTTCTAAATTATATGTTGCAGGTCAAGAAAAACGCAGCAGCTATGGCAGCAGCTTTTGTAGCTAAGGGTTATGATATTATTTCTGGCGGCACTGACAATCATATGATGTTAATAGACCTCAGAAATAAAGGAATTAACGGCAAGCAAGCAGAATTTGCCCTAGTTCAAGCTGACATTACTGCTAATAAAAATATGGTTCCTTTTGACGACAAATCTCCTTTTGTTACCTCTGGAATTAGATTCGGAACTGCAGCAATAACAACAAGAGGATTAAATGAATCAGATATGAAAACAGTAGTAGACCTTATAGACAGGGTTTTATCTAATATAGATAATGAAACAGCTATAGCAGAGGTTAAGGATGAAGTGAATGCGTTAATGGGGCATAGGGCTTTATTTAATGCTTAATTTTTCTAGTATATATATTATAAAAAAGGGGCTGTCGTTTATGACAGCCCCTTTTTTGTTTTATTCAATGCACAAATAAATTTCCAGACCATTTTAGCTACAAGCATTCTGCTATTTCATAAAAACAGCCGACACATTTTCAGGAATTCTTTTGGGTTTAAATGTGCTAGCATCTAAGAGGCACCAGGAGGTGGTTGAGGTCACTGAGGCTTTGGTATCATTTTCATTATAAAACGCAACTATTCTAGTAGCTATAGCTCCATTAGAGGATTTCAAATAAGTTTTTATAATAATGTTATTTCCTAAAAAACTTGCTTTTCTGTATTCTATACAATGTTTTGTCATAACCCAAACCCATGCTTTCCGCATTTCAAGAGGCGCCTTTTCATTCCAATGTTCTAAAGCAATATCTTGAACCCAGCCTACATACTTAACATTGTTTACATGCTCTAATTCGTCCAAATCACATTGTTGTACCCTTATTTTTTTTTCAAACATTATTTCTTCTCTATACGTACTTCAAACATTTTGTCCCATTTTTTTCCCGTGACAAAAAAAGTGCCTCTTTTCGGATGGTAAGCAATTCCATTGAGAACATCTAGCTCAGGGTGGGAGGTGACTAGTTTTTTTAATCCAGCAAAATTAACCACGCCTTCTATGGCACCTGATGTAGCGTTAATTACCATGACACTTTCCTTTAAGTATACATTAGCATAAATAAGACCATTGACATATTCCAACTCATTGGTGTTCTTAAAAAAGCTTTTGTTGGTAGCTAATTCAATATGACTCACCTCACTAAGGTTTTGAGGGTCTAAAAACCAAATTTTTTGAGAGCCATCACTCTTAAAGAGTTTTTCACCGTCGTTACAGAGTCCCCATCCTTCTTTGCTTTGGCCGTAAGAGAATTGAGACAGCTCTTTAAAAGTTGCGGGATCGAATACAAAGCCTTTTCCACTTTGCCAGGACAGCATATAAATACGGTCGTTCAAAATGGTAATTCCTTCCCCAAATATAGCTTCTGGAAGATCTAATTTCTTGAGTATTTTACCTGTTTTAAAATCTACTTTTCTGAGGCTAGAGAATCCCCTAAGTCCTGTGCTTTCATATAAAGTGTCTTTGTAAAACTCTAGACCTTGAGTGTAGGCGTTTATGTCGTGAGGGAAAGTGTTTAGTATAGTATAAGTGTAAAGATCCGGTCCTTTTTCTGCAAAAATTTTAATTTTTTCAGAAAGCTTATAGGTATTGTTCTCTCCGCTAATCCTCAACTCTAAAGTTTTGTTTCCCAGGCTATTTGCTATGAGTTTAACACTATCTCCTTTAGTCTCTAAAGCATTTCCATCTAGAAAAAACTTTAGGGTTTCGGGGGCCTTATCTACATTAGATATTACTTTAAAACCAGCCCAATCTCCATGCTTATAGCGCTTGTCTTTATTAGATAATTTTAAACTGTAGGGAAGTAATTTTTTTTGAGTCCCACTACAAGCAAACATAAGAATGCTTAAAAAACTGAGGCTTAATATTTTAGGTATTTTCATTATAGTATATTTATAATTCACAAGGTATTTAATATAAATTAGATGTTAAAATGATCCCTAAAAAATTCGGAAAGCTTTAAGGTTTAATTATATTTGCATGGGCAAGTCCTATACGACCAGCTCCTACAGAATCCCCCAGGGTGGGAACACAGCAAGGGTATGTGGTTGTAGCGGTGCGATGTAGGTAGCTTGCCCTTTTTTTTGTTTCTTTGTTTACATAAACAGATATGAAACCCCTCTCCATAATTTTTATCACAGGTGCTTCTTCAGGAATTGGAAAATCCATTGGTATTTACCTCACTGAAAAAGGTTGCAAAGTATATGGAACTGCAAGAAATCCAGACCAATACAAAGATTTTAACCATTTTAGTTTACTCGCCTTAGATGTTTCTAAACCAGATACAATACAGTCTGCTGTGAATGAAGTCTTATCCCTTTCTGGACGTATAGATGTTCTGATAAATAATGCTGGAGTGGGTATCACAGGTCCCTTAGAAGAGACTCCATACGAGGCTATTGACCATTGTTACGATACAAATTTCAAAGGACCAATGCGGGTCATTGAAGCAGTATTGCCTGCTATGAGAAAGCAGCAATCTGGATTGATTATTAATATTACATCCATTGCTGGAGCGATGGGATTACCATATAGAGGTATTTACTCCGCTTCAAAAGCTTCTTTGAGTATTATTACAGAGACTTATAGCATGGAACTCAAGCCTTTTGGTGTTCACTGCTGTACTTTAGCCCCAGGTGACTTTGCTACTAATATTGCCGCTGGCCGATACCACGTAGCCGCTAAAAAAACATCCCCATACCATCCTTTCTACCAGCAGAATCTCGATCAGATGAATACAGATGTTTCCGAAGGCTCAGATCCAATTGAAGTTGCGAAATCTGTATACAAAATAATGAATACCAAGCAGCCAAAAGTTCATTATGTGGTAGGGAGTCCATTGCAGAAATTTTCTTTAGTACTCAAAAAACTTCTACCTAGCAAAGTATTCGAAAAGATGCTTTCAAAACATTATAACTTGTAAATTATTTTTTGATTAAATACAATGACTTATATTTAATCTTTATAACATTCATTAACCCTTTCCTTTAAAACAAATCACATGAAATTTTTTATAGACACGGCCAATTTAGATCAGATTAAAGAAGCTCAAGACTTAGGTATTTTAGACGGTGTAACCACCAATCCTTCTTTAATGGCTAAAGAAGGCATTACAGGGAATGACAATATTTTAAAGCATTATGTGGCTATATGTGATATTGTATCAGGAGATGTTTCTGCAGAAGTTATTGCAACAGATTTTGATGGCATGGTTAAAGAAGGAGAAGCTTTAGCAGCGTTACATCCACAAATTGTAGTAAAAGTGCCCATGATCAAAGAAGGTATAAAAGCGATTAAATATTTTTCAGACAAAGGAATTAAAACCAACTGTACTTTGGTCTTTTCTGTTGGTCAGGCGCTATTAGCTGCAAAAGCTGGAGCAACTTATGTCTCTCCATTTATCGGTCGTTTGGACGACATTGCTACAGATGGTTTAAATCTCATAGCTGAAATAAGACAGGTGTATGACAATTATACTTTTGAGACTCAAATATTAGCAGCATCTGTAAGACATACCATGCATGTCATTGATTGCGCCAAGCTTGGAGCAGACGTTATGACCGGACCATTGTCTTCGATAGAAGGTTTGTTAAAGCACCCATTAACAGATATAGGTTTGGCTCAATTTTTAGCAGACTACAAAAAAGGTAATTAGTAGTTCAGATTTAAAATATCAGCAAAACCATTTACAATACGTCCGTTTTCAATGATAATGCTTTTGTTCATGTGGTCAATAACCAAACTCGTTTTGAGCATTTCATAATCTTCCGACCTGTATTGATTCGCTTTGTTTAGTTTGTATTGCTCCATCATGCTTTGCCATTCATTATAGTTTGTGCCTCTATTAATGCCTATAAAAGTATGTTCCGGATATTGAGAGGCTATAGAGTTTAGTCTTGCTTGAACATTCTTAAAATGGTTTTCATGTTTGGCACTCCAGAAGTAAAAAATCACTTTTTTATCTTTAGAAATGTCATTCAATCCTATAGACTTTCCATCTGAATTTTGGACCATAAGATTAGGAATGCTATTATTGGGCTGTAGGTTATTAATATCATTATACAATTGGTCAATTTCATCCATATGTGTATTACCCGGGCTGTATGCTTTAAATGTCTCCATAAAACTCAAAGTGTTTTCTGGAGTATCTCTTACCTTAAGTAAATAGTGCATCACTACATTTCTGTAAAGATTGTCTTTTAATTTTTTCTCCTGAATTAAACTGTCTATAAGTTTTAGCTTGTGCTCGTTAAAATGAATGGCCCCTTTGGTATCTGAGTTGTTTGTACAAATTTCTTTACATTCCATAAAGGCCAAATTACCTAAATGGTATTTCATGAAGTTATAATAAGGCCTAAAGTAAATGAGGTCTTTGTTATTTAGACTCAGCTCTTTTCTGTAGGAATAAAATTTGGAAGGAATATTGTGTAGGTTTTCCTCATGTGTCGCTCTCTTGTGGTAAAAAGGATATTTTTCTTTGTAGATAAATGCATTGTAATCTATAGTTGCATTAATTAATGCAGTAGCTCTAGGAGATAGAGATACCTCTTTGAGAAGTGAGGATAGTTGTTGCAGTTTCTCATGTCTTATGGATTCAATTTTTTCATTGAACACAACTGGTTCTAATTGAAAATATAGATCTACAATTCGATTGTCTTCCTCATTTGCAAGGAATAATTCTACAATAAAATTGTTAATTTCTTCTCCTTTACCAGAAAACACAATAGATTCATCAAATTCTAAAGTATTAAGTCTCAGATTAAGACTATCTCCTTTTTCTAAATATACATAATGAAACTGAGGACTGTGATCAAAGTGGTAAAGTCCCTCAGATTCGGCTATAAAATTAATTTTAAAGCGATTGCTTCTGTCTAATTTGGCAGAATCAATGACTTGGTCGTCTTTAAACAACACCACATAAGGATTAGTAGGATTGACAATTTCTCCCCCAAAATATACGGGAGAGGGGCGCTTATCAATAACACCACAACTGTATGCTAACACGCAGACTAATATTAAGAATCCTTTTTTCATAAATAATCCTATGACACAAAGGTACAAATGGACGATAGCCAATATTGTTAAGGTCAAGTTAAAAAACCTAATGCTAGCTTCTTAATATGACCCCGCTTTATGACTATTCTTATTTATTAGTAGCCATAAACAAAGCCCAGCAAAATATAAATTAATACTTTTGCAAAAACTTTAAATACTTCTATGTTATCAGTATCTAATTTATCCATTCAATTTGGGAAACGCGTATTATTTGACGAGGTGAACGTAGCCTTTCTTCAGGGCAATTGCTACGGGATTATTGGCGCAAATGGTGCCGGAAAATCTACTTTTTTGAAGTTCTTATCCAAACAGTTAGAGCCAAGCTCGGGTCACGTTCACTTAGAGCCAGGGAAACGCATGTCTATCTTAGAGCAGAATCATAACGCTTATGACAGTAATACCGTTCTTGAAACTGTGGTAAAAGGAAATAAGCCTTTATTCGATATTAAGAATGAAATTGACAGCCTATATGCTGATTATGATGACAAAAACGCAGATAGAATAGGGGAGTTGCAAGTTCAATTTGAAGAGATGAATGGTTGGAATGCAGACAGTGACGCTGCTGCAATGCTCTCTAATCTTGGTATTAATGAGTCTTTTCATTATACTTTAATGTCAGATTTAGACCCCAAATTAAAAGTAAGGGTATTGTTGGCACAAGCCTTATTTGGAAATCCAGATGTATTGATCATGGATGAGCCTACTAACGATTTAGATTATGAAACCATCTCATGGTTAGAAAATTTTCTTGCAGATTATGAAAACACGGTTATAGTTGTATCTCACGACAGACACTTTTTAGATGCAGTCTGCACCCATATTGCAGATATTGATTTCGGAAAATTAAACCTTTATTCAGGTAATTACACTTTTTGGTATGAGAGTAGCCAGTTGGCTTTAAGACAAAGGGCACAACAAAACAAAAAAGCAGAAGAAAAGGCCAAAGAGCTTCAAGAGTTTATTATGAGGTTTAGCGCTAACGTTGCTAAAAGTAAGCAAGCTACCTCTAGAAAAAAAATGCTTTCAAAATTAAAAGTAGACGACATTAAACCCTCTTCGAGAAGGTACCCTGCAATAATTTTTGAGAGAGAAAGAGAGGCAGGAGACCAAATCTTAAATGTGGAAAATTTGAGTGCATTTTCTGAAGATGGCGATTTGTTGTTTAAAGGAGTAGATCTTAACCTCGCAAAGGGAGATAAGGTGGTTGTTTTTTCTAAAGATGCCAGAGCTACCTCTGCTTTTTATGAAATTATAAACGGAAATAAAAAAGCAGAAAGTGGCCACTACCAATGGGGTGTTACAACCAATCAATCCTATTTACCAGCAGATAATTCTGAGTTTTTTAAAAAAGAAAGTAATTTGGTAGATTGGTTGAGACAGTGGGCTAAAACCGAAGAGGAAAGAGAAGAAGTACACATAAGGGGGTTTCTAGGGAAAATGCTATTCAGTGGAGAAGAGGCATTAAAAAAAGCCACTGTTTTGTCTGGAGGAGAAAAAGTAAGGTGTATGCTTAGTAGAATGATGATGCTTCGCGCAAATGTACTTATGTTAGACGAGCCAACAAATCATTTAGATTTAGAGAGTATTACCGCATTTAACAACTCTTTAAAAGCTTTTAAAGGAACTTTATTAATGACCACTCATGATCATGAATTTGCACAAACAGTAGCCAATAGGGTAGTTGAAATAACCCCTAAAGGGGTCATAGATAGGTACCTGAGTTTTGACGATTATATGTCAGATAAAGACATTAAGGTGCAACGAGAGAAAATGTATCAGCTATAGTCTTAGTAAAAAAAAGCCTTCTTTAAGAAGGCGTTTTTTTTATCTAAGCGTAGCTTCCAAGTCTTTTTCAAAAGCAGATTGGAGCTTTTGCATTATTTTGTCTATTTGCTTTTCTTCTAGTGTAGCATTTGGGTCTTGGAGTATAAAATTAACACCATAAGACTTAGTGCCTTCGGGTAAATTATTTCCTGTATATACATCGAATAACCCTACCTCTTTTAAATATTTTTTTTCAGTGTTTTTAGCAGTTTTAGCTACCTGTTCAAAAGTTACATTGTTTTTGATCAATAGGGCGAAATCTCTAGATACTTCAGGAAACTTAGGAATTTCTTTAAATTTCATTGCTTCTTTTGTAAGAGATTTAAGAATTGAATCCCAATTAAAATCAGCATAAAGAACTTCCTGTTTTATGTCTAATTTTTTAAGAAGCTTATTGGAGAGTACCCCAAAGGTAACAAGAGTTTCCTTTCTGCCATTGTAACTTATACCTTCTGAAAAAAGGTCAGAAGAGGCTTTTGAGATTTTCCATTTTTGAATACCTAACCTTTCCAATATGTTTTCTACAATAGATTTAAGGTCAAAGAAGCTAAACTTTTCACCTGAACTTAACCAATTCTCAGTAGCTTTTTTTCCCGTCATTAAGATGCTTAAATGCTTATGTTCTATTCTATTTTCTTCGATTTGGTGGTAAGTCTTACCAAATTCAAATAGTTTTAAACGATTTGTTTTTCTATTAATATTATAGGAAACAGTTTCTAAGCCCGTAAACAACATTGAAGTTTTTAATATACTTAAGTCATTACTCAATGGATTTAATATATTTACTGACTGTTGTAGGTCAATATCTTGAGTATATTGTAGTGGCTTAGGAGAAGTGAGGGAGTTGGTTAAAATCTCATGAAATCCTTGAGCTGCTAATGAATCACCAATTTTATTTTGAATAATATGATCTGATTTTGGATCTGTAAAAGCGATAGAAGCATTTATTTTTTTTGAGAAATGAATATTGTTGTAGCCATAAACCCTCAAAATTTCTTCAATAACGTCTACTTCTCTTTGAACATCTACTCTATAAAAAGGGATGGTTAACCCTAGTCCAGATTCTGTCACATTATTTACACGAATCTCTAATGAACTTAAAATACTCTTAATAGTGTCTGTAGGGATTTCTTCTCCTATGAGTGAATATATTCTCTTAAAGGTCAAAAAAACCTGGTAATTTTCCTCTTTTTTTGGGTATAGATCTACAATATCCGAACTGATTTGTCCCCCTGCTAATTCTTTAATGAGTAGCGCTGCTCTTTTTAAAGCTTCTTCTACAAGGTTAATATCAATACCTCGTTCAAACCTAAAAGAGGCATCTGTGCTCAGCCCATGCCTCTTGGCTGATTTTCTAATAGAAACTGGATTGAAATAGGCAGATTCTAGGAAAATAGCTGATGTTTTTTCACTAACTCCTGAGTCTTGCCCTCCAAAAACACCCGCTAAACACATGGGTTTTTTTGCGTCACAAATCATTAAATCTTCAGAAGATAACTGTCTTTCAATCCCGTCTAGTGTAGTAAAATTAGTCCCTTCCTTAAGTGTTTTAACGATTATTTTTTTTCCTTCAATTTTATCTAAATCAAAAGCGTGTAATGGTTGACCTAATTCATGCATTACATAATTTGTTGCATCCACAACATTGTTAATAGGATTAAGCCCAATAGCCTTAAGCCTGTTTTTTATCCAATCAGGACTTTCCTTTACTGTTAAATTACTAATAGTAATACCAGAATATCGTGGAGCTAATTCTGGTGTGTCTACCTTAACTTGAATAGTAGAAAGCCTATTGTCAACAGAAAACTGCATCACTGAAGGAGTGATAAGTTCTTTAGATATACCTTGTTGTTTTAAACCAGCTTTTAAATCTCTAGCTACACCAAAATGACTCATGGCGTCTGCCCGATTAGGTGTTAATCCAATTTCAATAACCTCATCCCTCACTACATTAAATACACTACTACATGGGGTACCTTCTTTGAGGTCGTTTTCCAAAATTAAAATACCATCATGATTTTGTCCTAATCCAAGCTCATTTTCAGAACAAAGCATACCATGGCTTTCCTCTCCTCGAATTTTACCTTTTTTTATAACCCAAGCTTCTCCTTCAGGAGTATATAATGTAGTTCCAATTGTGGCTACAGCAACTTTAATTCCCTTAGTAACGTTAGGAGCGCCACATACAATTTGTAAGGTAGTGTCGTTTCCTATAGATACTTTAGTCAATTGTAATTTATCTGCGTTAGGATGCTTTTCACAACTCAGTACATGTCCAACTACAACTCCTTGTAAGCCTCCTTTGATAGATTCAAAAGGTACTACGCCCTCTACTTCAAGGCCTAAATCTGTCAATAATTGTGATGTTTTTTCTACATTCCAATCAGTTGCAATAAATTCTTTAAGCCAGTTGTATGATATTTTCATAGTAGTGTAATAATAAAGCAACAAATATAAACATTGCAACTTATAGGGGTCCTATGTAAGTCTATAAAATGTAAGAATTTGTTGCATCTAAGACTAAGCTTTTTTTGTAAGCAACCAACTATGGGGTCATTTAATTTGGAAAAAGACTGATCTAAATAATGGTAGATTTTCCTAGATCTATATTCTCGTCATTCAACACTCCTATGTCTTCTGAATCAATAATAGCAGCAGCCAAATAGTCACCTAATTGGTCACAGTTAATGCCATTTGGCAACGTGTCTGAGCAAGTGAACATAGCCCTTTCACCAGCACTATTAACAGCCATTTGAATGGCTCCAGCTTCTTCTTGCAGCCCAAATCTAGAGAGGAGTAATGCCAAAGAATAGATTAGAGGGATAGGATTACTTCTATTTTTAAGTGAACTGTTTATTTCCTCTAATGGTTCAAAAAGATTTACGCCAATTCCCATATGACCATTGGGAAGTAGTTTATCTAGTCCAAATAAATTATTATTTAAACTGTTTAAGATTTTCCCATGAGCTCGATCAGTAAAAATACAATCTAAGTTTTCAGGGGATTTCAATACAGTTTGTATGATAACAGAAATATCACACATAAATGTCTTAACCATGGGGTAACTTGGGGCGATTTCAGCCACAGATTTTGCCCAAATAGATTTTTTATACGGCCCTTCAGGTATAGCAATATGTAATTTTTGTTTTCTATTTTTTGCGGTCTTAAAAGCTAAATGAAACAGTTGATTAACACTTTGAATATTGGAGTGAAAGGTATCTACACCAGACTTAGTGGCCATTTCTATAGCATCATATTTTCCTGCTTTAAGTGCAGAAAAAACTACAATATCTACATTTTTATCCGAAGCATATTCCCCTAAATTAACTTGCTTTGGGAAGGGGAGAGTAGGTAAAACACTTGCATAACAATCAAAAATATCAAGCATATTAGTTTTAATACCTTCTTTTGAAATGTGATATGCATTTTTTGAAACAGGAAATGCACTTAATATAGCATCTGAATTTTTACAACTATTGATGGTTGCTTGGTCCAATAGAGTCAAATTATTTCTAAACTCAGGTGTAAAAGTTTGTATTGTAAAAAGATGGTTGTAGTTTTCTTCAATAGCGCGAATACATTTAACAACCTGATCCATGGCGGTGTTTTCCTCTCCTTGACGTGTTAAAAGCGCTACCTTTAAGTTCATAAATTTTCAATATTTAGCAACACATTAAAATTCAAATCCTGATTGAGCCATTATTTCGTGAATTCCTTCATCTGTAACCTCTTTATGAGAATCTGCATAATCCAAAAACAACGCATAAATTTTATCTAATTGTGTCTTAGTAAGCTCATAACCCACATTTTTTGATCTATATGCCAAAGCAGCCCTGCCACTTCTGGCAGTTAAAACAATGGAAGATTCTGTAACGCCTACTTCAGCAGGGTCAATAATTTCGTAAGTCTCCCTGTTTTTAATGACACCATCTTGATGAATACCAGAACTGTGAGCAAACGCATTTGCACCAACAATAGCCTTATTAGGCTGAACCATCATCCCCATATTTCTAGAAACCATAATACTGGTATCATTGAGTAACCGGCTGTTAACATTAGTGTCTAACATTAAATTGGGGTGCTGTCTCATAATCATCACAACTTCTTCTAGCGCAGTATTTCCAGCTCTTTCTCCAATGCCATTTATAGTACACTCAATCTGTCTTGCCCCATTTTGGATTCCCGCAATTGCATTTGCAGTAGCCAACCCAAGGTCATTGTGACAATGGCAAGACAAAACTGCTTTATGAACACCTGTTACATTTTCTTTTAAATATTTAATTTTAGCACCGTATTCCTCAGGTAAACAATATCCGGTGGTGTCGGGAATATTAAGTACTGTAGCACCAGCTTTTATGACAGCTTCACATACCCTAGCCAAAAACTCATTTTCTGTTCTACCAGCATCCTCAGCATAAAACTCAACATCCTCAACAAAAGTTTTGGCATAAGAAACTGCGGCAACAGCCCTTTCAATGATAGCATCTTTATTGGAATTGAATTTAAATTTTATGTGTGAATCAGACGTCCCAATACCGGTATGAATTCTAGGCTTTTTAGCATATTTAAGCGCTTCAGCAGCTACTTCAATATCTTTTCTAACAGCTCTAGTCAATCCACAGACAGATGCATTTTTTACTAATTTTGATATTAAATTAACTGAATTAAAATCACCAGGTGAAGACACAGGGAAGCCGGCTTCAATAATATCTACACCTAATTCGTCTAGTCTCGCAGCTATTTCTAGTTTTTGAGGGGTGTCTAATTTACAACCAGGAACCTGTTCGCCATCTCTCAAAGTGGTGTCAAAAATAAATACCTTGTCTTTACTCATTATATTTCCGTAATTTGGTCTTACTAACGAAGATAATAATTGCTAGTGAGTAAACCGAATTTTAGTATTTGTTTTACAATACACAGCACCTATAGACCTTTGTTAAGTTACTTGTATTCAATATATTAGTACTTTAATAATACGATGACAAATCTACATAAAGACCCTTTATTTGTTTTAGTTAAATCACTTTCAAAATCTGAAAAAAGACAATTCAAACTTTATGTAGGTAGATTGGGTGTAAACACAGATGCGAAATTTTTGGCTTTATTTAATCTTTTAGATCGCGCAAAGCAATATGAAGAAGCTGTAATTCTAGAGAATGGTATTGTCAAAAAAACCCAATTATCTAATTTAAAAGCGCATTTATACAAGCAAATATTAGTATCGCTAAGACTTAATCCAGTTAATCAAAATATTAGGGTTCAGCTAAGAGAACAACTGGATTTCGCGACCATTTTGTATCAAAAAGGCTTGTACAAACAAAGCCTAAAAATATTAGAGAAAGCCAAGACACTCGCTATTGAACAACAAGAAAAAAATATCGCATATGAGATAGTTGAGTTAGAAAAAGTTATAGAAACCCAATATATTACCAGGAGTATTCCAGACAGAGCACAAGAATTGGTCACACAGTCTAGCCGGTTATCTTTTGAAAACAGTATGGCTAGCAAATTGTCTAATTTGTCCTTAGAATTATATGCTATGATGCTTAAGGTGGGCTATGCTAGGTCAGATGAAGACTTGAGTAAAATCACTTCTTATTTTCGTGAAAATTTACCAGAACACCAAATAGACCAATTGGGTTTTAGAGAGAAACTATGGTTGTATAAAGCACATCTTTGGTATAGTTTTCTCACTCAAGACTTCCTCTCTAGTTACAAATTTGCTAGTAAATGGGTGCAGTTATTCACGGAACAAAAAGACATGATACAGTTACACCCTGTCTTTTACATTAAAGGAAATAACTATTTGTTAGAATCACTTTTCTATGTCAAGTACAGTTCTCAGTTTAAAGAGACACTTGACCATATGGAGGCGGTATTGCAGAGTGACTTTTTTCCTAAAAATGACAATATAAGCGCGCTGTCATTTTTGTATTTGAATTCAAATAAATTGAACCTTCATTTTCTGGAAGGCACTTTTAAACAAGGTTTATATTTAGTCCAAGCTATTAATTATGGGATAAACAAACACCAAGACAGGTTGGACCAACATCACATTATGTTGTTGTATTATAAAATTGCCTGTTTGTATTTTGGGGTAGGGGATCACAAGAATTGTATTGTTTATTTAAAAAAAATAATTCAAAACAAACATCTTAAAATGCGAGAAGACCTTATGTGTTTTGCAAGGGTATTGAGCCTTGTGGCTCATTATGAATCAGGGATGGATTATCATTTGGAAATTCAACTTAAAAGTACTTACAAGTTTCTATTAAAGATGAATGACCTTCATGCAGTGCAAAAAGAAATGATTGTATTTTTGAGAAATTTGGACCAAATATTCCCATCTGATTTACAAGATGCATTTAAAAAATTGCACACCAAACTTAAAGTTTACGAAGACCATCCTTATGAGAAAAGGGCTTTTTTATATTTAGATATTCTATCCTGGTTAGAAAGTCATTTAAGTGGTAGGCCTGTGGCCGATATTATGAGAGAAAAAGCCTTGTTAAAAATAAGATAGGCCTGGCTTTTATAATACAAAACAAGCTCAACTAACTCTCACAGGCTGCCCAAAGAGCTTCCTTTGGGGTTGGTGCAATGATGGAAATAGCTATTTTTTTAACAGGATGTTCAAAGAATAAATGCCTAGCATGCAGGTGAATACTTCCGTCAGGGTTAGATCTTGAAGCGCCATATTTTAAATCTCCTTTTATACAACAACCAATAGCAGATAGTTGTGCCCTAATTTGGTGGTGTCTACCCGTGTATAATTGTATTTCTAAAAGGGTATATCTGTCTAGCTCTTTGATAAGACTGTATTTAAGTTTAGCCAATTTAGCATTAGGGACTTCTTTTTTGTGGGCATAAGATTTATTCTGTTTTGTATTTCGAACCATCCAATGTGTTAATATTTCAGATTTATTTTTCGGGGAAGGTTGTACCAAAGCCCAATATGTTTTGTGCGCATCTTGACTAGCAAAAAGCGCATTCATTCTAGGAAGTATTTTCGAAGTTTTCGCGAAAATTACAACTCCAGAAGTGGGTCTATCTAATCGGTGGGGCACCCCTAGATAAACATTTCCAGGCTTTTGGTCTCGTTGTTTTATAAAAGCTTTTACCGTTTCACTTAAGGGAGTGTCTCCTGTTTTATCTCCTTGTACCAACTCTCCCGCTTTTTTGTTAATAGCGATCAGATGGTTGTCTTCGTATAATATATCTAAAGAATTCAAAAAAAAAGGTTTAAATGGGTTGAAACAGTAAAATATACCTGAAAATAAATTGCCACAAAAGGCACATTATTTTTTGCTCTAGAAGAGTATAACGCTTAACTGATTTAATTTAGTTCCAAAAGACATACTATTTATTCAATTAGAATAATCTTAGTCATAATTGTTCTAGAATGGTCTAAGTCAATATTTAACTAGAATAATTATATTCCTTGGCAAGAAAAATATTGATGTTGCCTTAATATTGCTCTTGCTTGTTCGGGAAATCACGACTCTTTACGTCATTTACATAGGATCCAATGGCCTCAGTCATTCCATGGTATAAGTCCATATATCTCCTTAAAAATCTTGGAGAAAATTCCTTTGTCATTCCCAATAAATCATGAATAACTAAGACCTGTCCGTCTACCTCACCACCAGCGCCAATACCAATAACCGGAATAGTTAATTGAGCAGCTATTTTTGCTGCAAGGGTGGCGGGTATTTTTTCTAAAACAATTGCAAAGCAACCGAGTCTTTCAAGCAGTAAGGCGTCTTCAATTAATTTTTTTGCTTCCTCTTCCTCCTTTGCTCTAACCGTGTATGTGCCGAATTTATAGATGGATTGTGGGGTTAAACCCAGGTGACCCATGACTGGAATACCCGCATTTAGAATTCTTTTTACGGATTCTTTAATTTCTTCCCCACCTTCTAATTTAACTGCATGACCCCCACTTTCTTTCATGATTCTAATGGCAGATCTCAAGGCCTCTTTAGGGTCACTCTGATAGCTTCCAAAAGGGATGTCTACAACAACTAAAGCTCTTGAAACAGCTCTAACTACTGAAGAAGCGTGATAAATCATTTGATCTAACGTAATGGGAAGTGTGGTTTCATGTCCTGCCATGACATTGCTGGCAGAATCACCTACTAATATTACGTCTACTTTGGATTGATCTACAATACGAGCCATGGTAAAATCGTATGCAGTAAGCATAGATATTTTTTCTCTATTAGACTTCATCTCCGTGAGAGATTGGACCGTAATTTTCTTATAGTCTTTTTTAGCTACAGACATTTTTAAAGTTTTATGCTATAAAAGTAAGTTGTTTTCTACAAAATCCCATTAAATGATCATTATTATATCTGGGTAAGGATCATTAATTAGCAATCACTCAAAAATACACCAACAGCCAAACCTCCAGTAGAGGTTTCTTTGTATTTACTGCTCATGTCTTTGGCTGTTTCCCACATAGTTTCTACTACTTTATCCAGAGGAATTTTAGCGTTTTCAGGATTGGAGTTTAAAGCGAGTTCCGCAGCATTGATAGCTTTAATGGCACCCATAGAATTTCTTTCAATACAAGGAATTTGAACCAAACCACCAATGGGATCACAGGTCATTCCTAAGTGATGCTCCATGGCTATTTCAGCAGCTATAAGCACTTGCTCAGGAGTTCCTCCTAATAATTCAGTAAGTCCAGCTGCTGCCATGGCAGAGGAAACACCAATTTCTGCTTGGCAGCCTCCCATGGCAGCAGAAATAGTAGCTCCTTTTTTGAAAATGCTGCCAATTTCTCCAGCAACCAACAAGAAACGTTTAATTTCATCAAAAGATCCTTCGTGATTTTCAATAGTCAAATAATACATGAGTACCGCAGGTATTACTCCCGAACTACCGTTTGTAGGGGCCGTAACAACTCTTCCTAAAGCTGCATTTACCTCATTCACTGCTAGTGCAAAACAGCTTACCCATTTTAAGATTTCTCTAAATTTAACGTCTGTTTTTCTAATTTCATTCAGCCAGCTTTCCTTGTTATTATATGTCCTTTGTCCTATGAGGGTTAAATGAAGGTCAAAAGCCCTTCTTCTCACGTTTAAGCCCCCTGGTAGCTTACCCTCAGTGTGGCAACCCTCGTACATACAAGCCAACATGACGTTCCATATATCATGAATCCCTTGGTCAATTTCACTGTCCGACCTCAAAGATCTTTCATTTTCTAGGACCAATGAAGAAATAGAGAGATTGGTGTCTTTACAATATGCCAATAATGCCTTTCCTTTTTCTACTGGATAGGGGAAACTATTGAATTGAACTTTATTCTCTTTGGCATTTTCTTGGGCTTCTTTTACTACAAAACCACCACCAATAGAGTAGTAGATTTCTGAATGAATTGTTCCATTAGTTGTGGTGGCATGAAATTCCATGCCATTGGCATGAAAAGGCAAAAAATTTTTTTCGAACACCAAATCCGTTTCTGGATTAAAATTAATTGGAAACATCCCTTTGAGGAGGAGAGATTTATTTGCCTTTATAGCTGCTATAGCAGCTGGAATTTCTTCCGTGGGAATGTGCACAGGATCATAACCAGATAGGCCTAGCATTAGAGCGTAATCTGTAGCATGGCCCTTACCGGTCAGTGAGAGTGAACCATATATGGATACCCTTATATGGGTTATTTGTGAAAGGTTAGTCTTTTCTGATAACTCAGAAAGCCACCTTTCGGCAGCACGCCATGGACCTAAGGTATGAGAACTAGAAGGCCCCACGCCAATTTTTAACATATCAAAAATACTGATGCACTCCATAGGCATACATTCAATTGGTTCACTGTCTTTTGAACATTACAAAGATATGTTTTGTTTCAATGATTTTTTAGCCAAAGTGTAAATGAATCTGCAGGATCCTTAAGTATTTTTTAGGATGCTACAGATTCATATTGTAATTGGTATAACATAACCCTTCCGTAAAAAGTATAATTCAATCCCACCCTTTTTGACAGATTTCTATGGGTTTTTATGTCAATAAGTTACCATTTATAATGGTTTACAAACATAAAACTGTCAGCTTGTCAGCAATTTTATCATGGCATAATACTTGAAATAGGGTTGGGGAACCTTAAAAGGATTGCAAACAAAATAAATATATTGACATGAGTAAAATTATCGGAATAGATTTAGGAACAACAAACTCTTGTGTTTCAGTAATGGAGGGTAATGAGCCTGTTGTAATTCCAAACGCTGAGGGAAAAAGAACAACTCCTTCTGTAATAGCCTTTGTAGAAGGTGGTGAAATTAAAGTGGGAGATCCTGCTAAAAGACAAGCAGTGACCAACCCTCACAAAACCATCTATTCTATTAAGAGATTTATGGGAAATAAATTCTCAGAATCTAGCAAAGAAGCTGGACGTGTGCCTTATAAAGTATTGAAAGGAGACAACGACACGCCTAGAGTAGACATTGACGGACGTTTATACACGCCGCAAGAATTGTCTGCAATGATCCTTCAAAAAATGAAAAAGACCGCTGAGGATTACCTTGGTCAGTCTGTGTCTAGAGCTGTCATTACAGTTCCAGCATATTTTAATGACGCCCAAAGGCAAGCGACCAAAGAAGCAGGTGAAATCGCAGGTTTAACCGTTGAGCGTATTATTAATGAGCCTACTGCAGCCTCTTTGGCTTACGGATTGGATAAAAAAGATGTGGAACAAAAAATAGTTGTTTTCGATTTCGGTGGAGGAACTCATGATGTTTCTATCCTAGAATTAGGAGATGGTGTTTTTGAAGTTTTAGCGACTGATGGAGATACTCACTTAGGTGGAGATGACGTAGACCAGAAAATCATTGATTGGATGGCAGACGAGTTTAAATCTGAAGAAGATATAGACCTAAGAAAAGACGCTATGGCGCTTCAAAGATTGAGAGAGGCTGCTGAGAAAGCGAAGATTGAATTGTCTTCTTCTGCTCAGACAGAAATTAATCTTCCTTATGTAACTGCTACTGCTTCAGGACCTAAGCACTTAGTGAGAACCCTTACCAAAGCGAAGTTTGATCAATTAATTGAAGATTTGGTAAAAAGAACTATAGCACCTTGTGAGTCTGCGCTTAAATCTGCTGGTTTATCTAAAAGTGATATAGATGAAATTATATTAGTGGGAGGTTCTACAAGAATTCCTGCTGTTCAAGATGCTGTTGAGGCATTTTTTGGTAAGAAGCCTTCTAAAGGGGTAAACCCTGATGAAGTAGTTGCCGTTGGAGCAGCTATTCAAGGGGGTGTATTAACTGGAGATGTTAAAGATGTATTGTTGTTAGACGTAACGCCACTCTCATTAGGTATTGAAACTATGGGGGGTGTCATGACTAAGCTTATAGAATCTAATACAACCATTCCTACTAAGAAGTCACAGGTTTTCTCTACTGCTGCAGACAATCAGCCATCGGTTGAAATACATGTATTACAAGGAGAAAGACCTATGGCTACAGACAATAAAACTATCGGTAGATTCCATTTAGATGGTATTCCACCTGCACAACGTGGTACACCTCAAATTGAAGTAACCTTCGATATTGACGCAAATGGTATTATTAAAGTATCTGCTACAGATAAAGCCACTAACAAGACTCAAGACATTAGAATAGAAGCTTCTTCTGGTTTAACAGAAGAGGAAATTAAGAAGATGAAAGCAGAGGCAGAGGCCAATGCAGAGTCTGATAAGAAAGCAAAAGAAACAGTAGACAAACTCAATGAGGCAGATGGAATGATTTTCCAAACTGAGAAGCAACTCAAAGAATTTGGGGAAAAACTTTCAGAAGATAAAAAAGCTCCAATTGAGGCTGCTTTAGAGGAGCTTAAAAAAGCTTTTGAAACTAAAGACTTGGCACAAATCACGCCAGCTTTAGACAAAATTAACGAGGCTTGGAAAGCTGCTTCTGAAGAAATGTATAAAGCTCAGGCAGAAGCTGGTGCTTCAGGTGGAGATGCTGGTGCTGCTGGTTCTCAGCCTAATGCGAGTGCAGATACAGATAATGTAGAAGATGTAGATTTTGAAGAAGTAAAATAATTACTTTCCATTCACACTATAAAAAGGTAGCCAAACGGCTGCCTTTTTTTGTTCAATACATTACCTTTACATCATGCAATCTCATTTTAGAATGTCTCTCTTTATAGGGTTTCTTTTCATCCATATAATGGTGTGGTCTCAAGAAATAATCACTTATGACCGGTCAGATTTTGATTTAAAAGGCCCTGTGAAATCGTGTTTTGTGTTTACAAAATACGGACAAGAGCAATACCAGTTTAACAAAACTGGCCAGCTCATAGAAGCGGCAACCGTTTTTGGAGAAAATGACAGTGAAACCACCTACTACAAATATGAAAAAAACAAGCTAGTAGAGCGAAGGATAGAAAATTATGTTAATGGGGTGTTGGATAAAGCCACTTCAATGGCAAATTTTTACAGTTATGACAGCGTGCCACAAATTAAAATCAAAGAAAAAATCATTGGTTATGACAGAACTTTTGTAGCGCAATTTATCTATAATTATGATAGCATTGGGCAGTTAAACAGAGTGGTGAGAACAAATACACAGGGTCGTTTTATTACTTTAATTAGCCATGAGTGGGATTCTTTACGCACCATAAAATCTACTGCTTATTGGCAAGACAGCGTGCCTTTAAAGCAAATAGATTCTATTTTTTTTAAGGCTGGTGGAACTTTGACCCAGTTGAATATAAAAGAATTTGACAACGGAATACCCAGCTCCATGGAACAACGAATGTTCAATAAAAAGGGCTTAGAAATTGAACTTCACAACACCATTTATATAGAAAAAGACAGTTTGTATGTCCCAAAGAAGGCATCGTCCTTAAGGACAAAATACAACAATAATAACCATCCAATTGAACAGATTTTTGAAAGGGGAGTAGTGCGTCAAACAAAGAAAAATTTGTACCAATTAGATGGAAGTCCTTTTAAAAATTGGATTAAAAAAATTACTACCCCAGACAATACTTACACGACCAGAAAGATTATTTATTTTGAAGAGTAATCTCGTGAGAATATAGCATAACAACAGGTGTCTCTAATTCTTTTTTGGGCTACAAACACATCTTCTTTAAGAATTCCCTCTAGTGTTGCCCCAAGTTTCTCTACCGCCTTTCTGGATCTTATATTGAGCGCGTCTACCCTAAAAATAACTTTCCGCACTTTCATGACCTCAAATGCATGCGAAAGCATGAGGTGTTTTAAGGCACTATTGAGTCCTGTGCCTTGAACTTCTTTTGCCAACCATGTCCATCCTATATGAAGTGTTTTGTTGTATAGGTCTATGTATCCAAATCTAGTGCTACCTACATATTTTTGAGATAATTTGTTGAAAATGGCAAAGGGAATGTCTTTTCCAGCCGCTTCATTCGCTACAGCTAAGGCTATATAAGCGGCTAATTGATCTTTTGTACTCAGGTCGTTTGGACTGTATTTATAAATATCTAAATCTTTTACAACCTCCCAAAGCTCGTCTGTGTGACTTGTGCTTAAGGGGTCCAAACGAACCCAATGGTTTTCTAATGGTAACATGAACATAAATATTAGTTAAATCAAAGATATACAATTGTGTCAGTCCTTTATTATTGTTTAATTTTACTAAAAAAAACATGGACAAAGAAACCATTCTTAAAGCGTGTAATGACAGGTGTCCCAATACTTTAATGGAAACACTTGAGATTTCTTATGTAGACGTTGGAGAAGATTTTTTAACGGCTAAAATGCCAGTAGGGCCAAAGGTACACCAACCAGACGGTGTATTGCATGGTGGCGCCATGGTGGCTCTTGCAGAGAGTGTAGGCAGTGCGGCATCCTTTTTATTTTTAGATGCTAAAAATTATAAAGTTAGGGGCATAGAAATTGCGGCAAACCACGTGAAAAGTATTGCCTCTGGTTTTGTTTACGCAAAAGCCACGGTGCTTCACAAAGGGAGAACAACGCAATTATGGGATATAAAAATTACTGATGAGGCAGGTCAATTAATATCTGTTAATAAGCTAACCACTATTGCCCTTCCAAGAAACTAGTTGGTATGACCTACGCAATAGAGGATCTATTAGATAATATAGCGGGTTTTTTTAATAAGGGATTACCTTTTGTAGCTTTTAAATCTCCAAATGAGGCTCAGGTTCATTTGCTGTGGCAAGAGACGGACGCACTACATCATTTAACCTCTAATGCCACTTTTGGTTTTGTCATGGCCACATATTCTCATGAAAAAGCGCCCTACTTATTAAAGCCTGATGGCTATATGAGTGCTACTTTTAAGCCAATATTTACTTCTGCAAGCCAAAAAAAAGTCCCTTTAGAGTTGCATAAAAAAGTGCTTACTAATACATCTGAGCATTCGGACACTTTGAGAATAGCCCATGTGAATTTGGTACAAAGCGCCTTAGATGAGATTGGGCGTAATCAATTTAAAAAAGTAGTATTAGCGCGTGCCGCTTCTTTTGAAACAACCAAAACTCCTGTAGCCATATTTGAGGGCTTGTTGTCCAGTTATGACAGTGCTTTTTGTTATTTATGGCATCACCCCGCTTTAGGCACTTGGATAGGGGCCACTCCTGAGCGTTTGTTGCAAATAGAAAATAAGTCCTTACAAACAGCTGCTTTAGCAGGAACTATTAAAAGAGATGCTACCTCTGCTGACTTGTTTTCTGAAAAATGGACTTCAAAAGAGATAGAGGAGCAAGCCATGGTTGCCCAAGACATTGAGACACGCCTCACCGCCTTAGGCCTTGAGGTAAATAAAACCAACACTTATCAGGTGAATGCTGGCCAAGTATCTCATCTTAAAACAGATATTAATGTAGCTCAAATAGGTCCTATATCATTAACTGAATTAATAGACGCTTTACACCCTTCACCAGCAATATGTGGCCTTCCTAGAGATCAAGCGCATGATTTTATTCAGCAAAATGAAACTGTAGACCGCAAATTTTACGCGGGATACTTAGGGCTTGTATACAGCCATTTGGCTCAACCTTCTTTGGGTTTTAAGGGGCTCCATGCTATTGAGGCAGATTTATATGTCAATCTAAGGTGTATGGAATACCTATCTGGACTAGCCACTGTTTTCGTGGGCTCAGGAATTACTTCTGGCTCCCATGCAGAGAAGGAATGGGAAGAGACCATATTAAAAGCCCAAACCATAAAAAAAGTCATTTAATACACCGCCTATTTTTTTTAATTTAATGATTAGCACCTACTTTTGTTACCATGCAATATTCTAGTATTCCTTTAGCGCAAACCGTTGTTTTACACTGTAAAGCACAGGGTATTTCTAGGATAGTTATTTCTCCCGGATCTAGAAACGCTCCATTGACCATCAGTTTTCTAGCAGACCCCTTTTTTGATTGCTATAGTATTGTAGATGAACGCGCTGCTGGATTTTTTGCCTTGGGCTTAGCGCAAAGAAATCAGGAACCCACCGTATTAGTGTGTACCTCAGGAAGTGCGTTATTGAATTATTATCCCGCGGTTTCGGAGGCCTATTATTCAGGAATTCCACTGATCGTAATTTCTGCAGACAGGCCCTCATATCTCATAGACAAGGGCTATGGACAAACCATTAAGCAAGAGGGTGTTTATGGCAAGCACGTAGTGTTTTCTACCCCATTAATTCAAGATGCTTCTCATGCCACCGAACGTTACAATCGCTTTATGCCTAAGGACTTACAATATACTCAAGAAGTCATTAGCCACAAAAATCATGCTTTATTAGCTACAGCATTTACTCAGTTGAAAGCTACCAATAGACCCATTCATTTAAATACCCCTTTCGAAGAGCCACTATATCAAGAAGCTCCTTTGTGTGAAAGTGCTTTAGCGCCTCTGGTTTCAGAAACTTATGTGTCTCATTCAAGCCATGAAGCCGTTAATAAAACACTCTCTGACCCTGAATTAAAGGCTGAATGGGATAGTGCAGAACGAATTATGATTATTGTAGGTGTTTTGTATCCAAATGCACCGGATTATTTATCCAATGAATTGGTGCAATGGTTTTCTAAAGATCCTAGAGTATTGGTTTTTACAGAAACCACCTCTAATGTACACCATCCAGAATTTATTGACAGTATAGATAATATTATTGCCCCAATGGAAACTCACTTGGACGCGGAAGCTATTGGGCATGCATTATCGCCAGATCTTTTGGTGACTATAGGTGGGGCAGTAGTTTCAAAAAAAATAAAAAATTTCTTAAACCATTACACCCCAAAACTACATTGGCAGATACAAAATGAGATCGTTGTGAATCCATTTTTCACCAATTTCACTTGTTTTAGGCCTACGGCCGATGCATTTTTTAGTCCAGCTTTCCACAAGCCTATTTCTCACGAAATACCCTCAATTGACACGCCAAAAAAACGTGCACTTCGCTACAAAGATAGTTATAAGGCCCACATTGACACCTATACTGCCTCTTGTCCTTTTTCGGATTTTTATGCGTTTTATCATTTACTAAAAGCTATACCTAACAAAACGGTATTACATTTAGCCAATAGCGCCACCATAAGGTATGCACAATTATTTTCTGTGAAATCTTCTGTAACCGTATACTGTAACAGAGGAACTTCTGGGATTGATGGGAGCACTGCTACAGCTATAGGTGCTAGTGTGGCTTCCCTAGTGCAAACAACATTGATTACAGGCGATTTGGGATTCTTTTACGACAGCAATGGTTTGTGGAATAAGTACATTCCAAAGGATTTTAAGATTATTCTGATCAACAATCAAGGTGGAGGTATTTTTAGAGTATTGCCAGGTAAGTCGGATAGTGAAGATTTTAAGACTTATTTTGAAACGGTTCACGACCTCAGTGCTCAGGCCCTTTGTAGCTTACACGGATTTAAATATTATAGCGCTCAAGACAAAGACAGTTTAACAAATGAATTAACTACTTTTTTTCAACAAAACAATGGACCTAGCCTTTTGGAAGTAAAAACCCCTAGAACAAAAAATGAAGGCGTTTTAATGAACTTCTTTAAGACGCTTAAAGCGTATTATTAATCTTGGTTTATCTATTAAATTAAACTACGTTAAAAACCGGTTTCCGCTATTTTAACTGTATTTTTGCGTTTTATATAATTATGATTGTACTCGGAAAATTCAATGAATTAGAGATTCTAAGAGATACTTCTGTAGGTTTATTTCTTGGAGATAACGAAGGCACAGATATTTTGCTACCCAATAAGTATGTTCCTCAGGATTGGGAAATTGGAGATAAATTATCTGTTTTTTGCTATTTAGATTATGATGAAAGACCAGTTGCTACAAACCTGGTTCCTTATATAGAAAGAAATTCATTTGCGCTTTTAAGGGTAGAGGAAGTTAATGCTATTGGTGCATTTCTACAATGGGGTTTAGAAAAACACCTATTGGTACCTTTTAAGGAGCAAAGGTCAAAAATGGTTGCGGGTCAATCTTATGTAGTGTATTGCTATTTAGATCCAGTTACTTTTAGACTTGTAGGATCTAATAAATTAGATAAATTTCTAGACAATAGTACGGCCAAATATGAGCAAGGTGACGCTGTTTCTATATTAGTTACCAGACAATCAGATATTGGATGGGATGTTATTGTAGAAAATAAACACAAAGGCATGGTATACCATAATGAAGTCTTTAAGCCTATCTCAGTGGGAGACACTTTGACTGCCTATGTGAAATTACAGCGAGAAGATTTTAAATTAGACATTAGTTTACAACCTCTGGGTGTAGCTGTATTAGAACCTGCTGCAAAACAAGTATTGGACTTGCTCACTGCTCTCAAGGGTTTTTTACCCCTTCACGATAAATCTGCTCCGGAAGAAATAAAAGCTTATTTAGAAATGAGTAAAAAGGTTTTTAAAAAAGCCATAGGGACTCTTTATAAAAACAGAACGATTAAAATAACCTCAGAGGGAATATACCTTCTAGAGGCTTAAAGCCATATAAATTGCGCATGTCGTTTGAAACAAATTCACTTAAAATATGGTTGCAAGCAGCTAGGCTAAGAACCCTACCCTTATCCTTTTCTGGAATAATAGCAGGTGCTGCTCTAGCCATAGGTGAGGGGGCGTTTAATGGTTATATAGGCGTTCTTTCGCTGTGGTGTACCTTATTATTTCAGGTCATTTCTAATTTTGCTAATGACTATGGGGATGGTTTAAAAGGAACAGATAATGATCAAAGGCTTGGTCCTAAAAGGGTATTGCAATCAGGGCTTTTAACTTCTTCTCAATTAAAAAGAGGCATAGTGATCTTGTCTGTAGTAGCCCTTTTTTCGGTTTTATTATTGTTGTTGGTTTCTTTCGGTATGTCTAACTGGCCTTATTTTGTGCTGTTTTTTATTTTGGGAATAGCCAGTATCTGGTCTGCAATTAGGTATACTGTAGGGGGAAACGCCTACGGTTATAATGGTTTTGGAGACTTATTTGTTTTTTTATTTTTTGGTTTAGTCTCCGTTTTAGGAAGTAAATTTTTATACACCTTTCACATTTCTCCATCAGATTTATTACCAGCTGTTGTCCTAGGTTCTTTAAGTGTTTCTGTGCTTAACCTCAATAATTTGAGAGATCATGAAAACGACCGTTTTAGTAATAAGAATACCTTAGTGGTTAAATTCGGGTATAAATGGGGTAAAATATATCATTTATTACTTTTGATTTTGGCTTTTCTAGCCAGTCTTGGAGCAACCTATTTTTCTTTTGATAGTTATTTAAACTTTTTACCATTATTGGTTTTTATACCATTGCTTTTTCATGCGATTAAAGTTTTTAAAACTACTTCACCTTCATTATTGGATCCAGAGCTTAAAAAAGTAGCATTACTTACTTTTTTATGGTCCATCTGTTTTTTAATAGGTTATAATAATTTGTTGTAAATTAGAAGCATAAATCACTGCATGCTATTGCATAATGATCCTGAAATTTTATTAGTAGAAGATAATTTAGTTGTTGTAGACAGTGTGATTAGGATGCTTTCTAAATTAGGGTATAATAAGGTAGAATCTGTATCTGATTACAATGCAGCAGTGCAAATTTTAAGTCTAAAAAAGATACACCTAGTATTGATAGACATTTTATTATCTGGTAAAGAAACCGGCATAGAATTAGGGGGACACATAAGGGAAAATAAAAATATTCCATTTATTTTTATTACTTCCAATTCAGATAGGGTTACTGTGGCAGAAGCTAAGAAAGTGACTCCTAATGGGTATTTGGTGAAACCATTTGACAGAGAAGACCTTTTTACAGCGATTGAAATAGCTTTTTAATTTTAGAGAGCAACTGTCAACTTCAAAAGAGAGTACTGTCTTGGATTCAGATACTGATACAACAGCCATACTTTCTGACAGTATTTTCATCAAAAAACAGCATATTTACCATAGAATATCCTTTTCTGAAATCTTATATATTAAAGCAGATAATGTTTATTTAGAGGTCTATACTATACATAAAATTTTTGTGGTTCGTTCTTCCTTAAAAGAGTATCTCACTAAGTTACCTTCAAAGCTTTTTTATAAGGCGCATAAATCTTATATCGTGAATATTGAGCATATTAATTCTATAAATGCCAAAGATGTTATTATAGGTCAAAAGAAAATTCCTATCACAAAAGATTTTAAAGATTTTTTAATCAATACTATGAATAGTTAAATGCGTATTTAAGTAGATTTTGGTTATTTTTATAAGCTATGAAAATGATGGCCACTTATTGTAAATACGATTTAATTTTTAAACAAGCTAGCGGAACGTCTAGGGGGATCCTAAAAACTAAAACATCCTATTTTATAAAAATTACTGCAAACAATAGGGTTGGTTATGGTGAGTGTGGTCTTTTAAAAGGTTTAAGTTATGACGACGTTCCAGATTATGAAAACAAACTCTCTTGGGCTTGTAACCATATTCATTTAGGCCTGGAATCACTTTGGAAGGATCTTTTGCATTTCCCTAGCATTCAATTTGGTTTGGAGCAAGCATTTTTATCCTTGCAGTCTCACCATCCTTTTATCCTATTTCCTTCCCCATTTATTTCAGCGAAAACACCTATTCCTATTAATGGTCTTATTTGGATGGGCGATCAAAATTTTATGTCTCAACAGATTGGGGTTATTTTAAATAATGGTTTTAATTGTGTGAAAATGAAAATAGGGGCCATAGATGTGGATCAGGAATTGGAATTACTGAGGTCTATAAGACATCAATATCCAGAGGAAGTCATTGAGCTTCGCGTAGACGCTAATGGGGCCTTTGATCTTAAAACAGCTTATAAAGTGATGGAGTCTCTTCAGGAAATAGGCGTGCATTCTATAGAACAGCCTCTTCCAGTACAATCGATCAATGATTTGGCTACCTTATGCGCAGACGCTCCTATTCCAGTGGCCTTAGATGAATCCCTTATTGGCTGCTTGACTATTGCCCAAAAAGAACATCTTTTGGACACTGTTAAGCCTCAGTATATTATATTAAAACCAAGTTTTATTGGAGGGTTTAAAGGAAGTGACCAATGGATTCAATTGGCAAATTCTAGAGGAATAGGGTGGTGGGCTACCTCTGCTTTGGAGAGCAATATAGGCCTAAACGCTATTGCTCAATGGGTCTTTTTAAAAAACACTATATTGCCACAAGGTCTTGGAACTGGGAGTTTATACACCAACAATATCCCTGCTCCACTGAGGGTCCAAAAAGGCACCTTAGCCTATGACCAAAAGGCGTTTTGGAACACTAAAATAATAGATGATTTATGTATGTAGCACAAGCTTTTAAGGGACAATTGGGTTTTTGGAAATACCTTCCAATTCCAGTCTCATTTTTTGCCATGATGGGACTGAGTTATGCTGTGATTACTTCTATGGATATAGATGTGACAGCATTAATGCAAGCCGCTGTTGCAGAAAAGGGATCTACCCCCTTTTTAATGGAAAACTTACTTCAATTTGCCGTAGGCTTGCTCATGATTTTAGGATGGGTGAAATGGGTGCATAGGCAGTCTCTAACAAGTCTTACCACCTCTAGGAGTTCCATTGATTGGTCTAGGGTGTTTACGTCATTTTCCATTTGGGGATTTATCGTAACTGTTACTACATTAATTGGGGTATATTTTAGCCCTGAAGATTATGTATATAATTTTAATTTGGTGTCATTTTTAAAATTAGCAGCAGTAGCTATTTTGCTCATCCCGCTACAAACTAGTTTTGAAGAATATCTTTTTAGGGCTTATATGATGCAGGGTTTAGGAGCTTTTTTTAAATCTAAAGCGGTGCCATTCATTTTTACATCATTTACTTTTGGGCTCATGCATATTGGTAATCCAGAGGTGGAAACTTTAGGATATGGTATTTTAGCCTATTATGTGGGTACAGGATTTTTTCTAGGTATAATTACTTTAATGGATGAAGGTTTAGAGCTAGCCCTTGGATTTCATGCTGCAAATAACCTTGTAGCGGCTTTGTTAATGACTTCTAATTGGACTGCATTTCAAACAGACTCTATATATATAGATGTGGCTACACCGACCATTGGAAATGATATATACCTAGTTTTAGGTGTTTTTTACCCATTATTCTTATTGTTCTTTGCTAAGAAGTACCAATGGAAAGGTTGGGTTAATAAATTATTTGGTTCCGTTAAAACGCCCTAATCAGTCTATGAATAAATCCTTTTTTTGCTTGCATCCAAATTTTTCTATCCAAGGAAAGTCATTTAATGAAAAAGACCTGAGAATTTATGCAACATCGCTTTTATTAAGTAAAAAAACCTATCTAGAGCAACTAGGGACTTTTTTATTAGAGTGGTTGAGTGAAGGGGATGAAATTAGCGTGTTTACTTCTGGTTCAACGGGAACTCCAAAATCATTGAGTTTTAAAAAAAGAGCCATGCAAGCTCATGCCCAACTCACTGGTCAGTTTTTTAATTTAATTCCAGGAAATAGAATACTTCTATGTCTCCCTATGCAATTTATTGCAGGGAAAATGATAGTTGTACGTGCGCTTTCATTGGGTTTGGATTTATGGGTATGCCCTCCTTCTAACAGCCCACTTGATTTTTTTAAGACTACTTTTGATTTTGTGGCAATGGTTCCGACACAAATAGAGGGGAGTATATCTCTTCTCAGCTATTGTAGAAAAATTCTAATTGGCGGAGCACCTTTAAATAAAAATCTTAAAAGAAAAGCAATCGCAGCCATTCAAGACCAATCTACTAAATTGTTTTTGAGTTATGGAATGACAGAGACCTTAAGTCACATTGCCATAGCAAAGCTAAAGCCAGAAGATCAAGTGATATTTTCAGTTTTGCCCCAGATTACTATTGAGGAGAATGCGCGTGGCTGTTTAAGGGTAATAGCACCTTATATTGGTCCTGACCCCATTGACACTAAAGATGTTGTGCGAATTTTAGATGCTTCGCATTTTGAATGGATGGGTCGCCTAGATTTTGTGATTAATTCTGGTGGCGTGAAGATCCACCCAGAATTTCTGGAGAAAGCCTATGGAAGATATTTTTCCTTTCCTTTTTTTTATTCCGGAATTCCACATGACTCACTTGGAGAACAATTGGTGTTAGTAGTATTAAACGAAGACTTAGTAAATGTGCTAGCAAATTTGACAAAAATAAGTTTTGACCAGAAATTTCATAAGCCTAAAGGGATATTAACTGTTCCTCAATTTTTATATACCAACAGCTTAAAGCTTCGTAGAAAAGATACTCTTGCCTTAGGATATCATTTGCACAACCTCTAACACTTTCCTATGTTTTTTTGATATATTTATTTTTGAATATTTGAGATCTCTTTTTCAGCTAACGTTTTGAATGAAATATTGACGACTGTGTTTCAATCATACTTTTAGATAAAATGCTTAATTTGTAATGGTTAATGAGTTAACTAAATGAGTTTATTGAACCAAACATCCAAAAACAAAATCAAGTTTAAGCAATCAATGATAGTCATAACCAATCTGCCATAAACAATCAACCAAACCAATAATATATAACCATTCACTTTTGACTTATGAAATATCTTTTAGCCATATTTGTTTTTTTTACAATTACTTCTAATCACGCACAGGCCATTTTATCGGTTAGGGAACAGGCCACAGTAATTGATGAAATTTTAGAGGAACGCTTTGATCAATTACTACCTAAATTAATGGATCAAGCTGAGATTGATATGTGGGTTGTTATTTCGAGAGAATATAATGAAGATCCTGTGATCAAGACCATGCTCCCAGCCACTTGGCTCAATGCTAGGAGAAGAACAATTTTACTCTTCTATAGGGATAAAAAAAATAATACTATTGAAAAATTAGCTGTTGCACGCTATAATGTAGGAAAGCAAATTATAAGTGCTTGGGATAAAGAAAAAACACCAGATCAATGGGACAGAATTGTTGCACTTATAAAAGAACGCAACCCCAAAAAAATTGGCTTAAACTTCTCTAAAGACCACAACATAGCAGATGGGTTGGACAAGACGGATTACGATGAGTTCATGGCATATTTACCAAAAAATATGGATGCTAAGGTTGTTTCTGCTGAGCAATTAGCCGTAGGTTGGATAGAGACTAGAACTGAAAAAGAAATGGTAATATACAACCAGTTGGTTTCCATTACCCATGAAATAATAGCGGAAGCGTTTTCAGAAAAAGTAATCACTCCTGGAGTAACTACTACAACAGATGTAGAATGGTGGATGCGTCAAAAGGTATCCGATTTAGGGTTAAAAACTTGGTTTCACCCCACAGTAGATATTCAAAGAAGTGAAGAAGTTTTAGTATCTCATTTGTACTCTTTTTCAGGAAGGCCCGAAAAAGAAGTTATTTTACCTGGAGATTTGCTGCATTGTGATTTTGGAATTACTTATTTGAGACTCAATACGGATTGTCAGGAATTGGCATATGTTCTTAAGCCAGAAGAGTTAAAAGCACCTGATTTTCTAGTATCGGCGCTAGCATCTGGAAATAAAGTTCAAGATTACCTCACTAAAAACATGAAGCTTGGTTTAGTAGGGAACACCATATTATCCAATGCCTTAAGCGAAGCTAAGAGCAATGGACTAAGACCAGCGATCTACACGCATCCCTTGGGTTTATTCGGTCACTCGGCCGGTACAACTATAGGAATGTGGGATTCACAGAATGGTATTGATAAAGCAGACGGAAATGCTTACCCATTAAATCCTAATACAGTTTATGCTATTGAGTTAAACAATACCGTTTATATCCCAGAGTGGAAAAGAGACATCAGAATTATGTTTGAAGAGGCAGGTTTTGTTGGAGAGAACGGTTTTAGGTATGTGAATGGAAGACAAACTAGTTTTCTTTTAATTCCAAGGGTTTCCCCTCAATTAGGAAACTAATATTTTTTCTAAGTAGCCTCTAATAATAAGAAATTACACCTCATGAATTCTTAGTGATCATGCGCAGTAATTAACTACTGGAAGGATTTACAGACTACCTGACTTGTAGAAGCATATATTTGAAGATTACAAAAGCACCTGACTTGTAAGAGTTTAAACTTGAAGGACCCCCATGTTAAATTTTTCTTTTTGTGGTGCGTTATTAGCAGCATCTATTCCCATTGAAATCCATTTTCTAGTATCTTTAGGGTCAATAATAGCATCTGTCCATAGTCTTGCAGCAGCGTAATAAGGCGATATTTGTTTGTTGTATTTTTCTTTAATGTTAGTCAAGAGCTCTTGTTCTTCTTGGGGATTTATTTCCTTACCTTCTTTTTTTAATTTGGCTTTTTCAATTTGTAAAAGTACCTGAGATGCAGAATTCCCACTCATGACTGCTAAATTCGCAGATGGCCAAGCGACTATAAGTCTTGGATCATAAGCTTTTCCACACATGGCGTAATTTCCAGCACCATAGCTATTTCCAATAATTACGGTGAATTTAGGCACCACAGAATTACTCACTGCATTGACCATTTTAGCTCCATCTTTTATAATACCGCCATGCTCACTTTTACTTCCCACCATAAAGCCACTCACATCTTGAAGAAATACTAAGGGAATTTTCTTCTGATTGCAATTGGCTATAAAGCGGGTTGCTTTGTCTGCTGCGTCAGAGTATATAACTCCACCTAACTGCATTTCACCTTTTGCATTTTTAACGACCGTTCTCTGATTGGCTACAATTCCAACCGCCCAACCGTCTATTCTCGCATAGCCAGTCAATATGGTTTTACCATAGTCTTCTTTGTAAGGTTCAAAGGCAGAATTGTCTACCAGTCCTTTGATTATTTCCATCATATCGTATTGGTCTGTTCTGGAAATAGGTAGGCTTGAAAGCATTTCTATATGGGAAACAACCGGTTTTTTAGAAGCGATTTTATTATATCCTGCCAGTGTTGTTTCACCGAGTTTGTCTACTAGGTTTTTAATTTTATCTAAAGCGTCTTTGTCATTTTTAGCTTTGTAGTCTGTTACGCCACTAATTTCACAATGCGTTGTTGCTCCCCCTAAAGTTTCATTATCAATAGTTTCGCCAATGGCTGCTTTGACTAAATAGCTGCCAGCCAGAAATATACTAGCGGTTTTGTCTACTATAATAGCTTCATCACTCATTATAGGTAAGTAGGCGCCTCCAGCCACACAACTTCCCATAATAGCAGCTATTTGAACAATACCCATACTACTCATTTTAGCATTGTTTCTGAAAATCCGACCAAAATGTTCTTTATCAGGGAAAATTTCGTCCTGCAAAGGCAAATAAACCCCTGCTGAATCTACCAAGTAAATAATTGGAATGTTATTTTCCATGGCTATTTCTTGGGCTCTTAAATTTTTTTTGGCAGTAGAAGGGAACCAAGCACCTGCTTTTACAGTGGCATCATTAGCGACTACAATACATTGTTTGCCACCAATATATCCCATCACAACCACTACTCCAGCACTAGGGCAGCCTCCGTGTTCTGAATACATATCTAAAGCGGTGAGTGCACCAATTTCAATCTGAGGCGATTTATCTAATAAATAAGCAATGCGCTCTCTGGCAGAAAGTTTGCCCTTTTTAGCTTCTTTTTTTAGTTTGGATTCACCACCACCTAACATCACTTTTTCTAAAGTATTCTCTAAAGTTTTTACACTTTCATTGTGGTGACTTAAATTGGTTTTATTTTTGATGCTCATAGGGCTAAAAAGTCTTTTTATTAGCAAATTCAACCATAAATATACGTTGTAATATTGATTAACTTTGTAGAAGAATCTATATTCTAATCAAATTTTATAAGAAAATGACGTATTGGGGAATTATTGGATTGGGAAGTATTGCAAACCATTTTGTGAAGGATTTGGCTTTGGTGCCAGAGGCCAAGTTATATGGAGTTGCCTCAAGATCATTGGAGAAAGCCAATAGTTTTGCAAGGGAATATTTCGCAGAGAAAGCTTTTGGCTCCTATGAGGAATTATTAAAAGATCCTTTGGTGTCTGTCGTGTATATTGCTACACCACACAGCAGCCACAGAGAGTGGGCTATAAAAGCCATGAAAGCGGGAAAGCATGTGCTTTGTGAGAAACCATTAGGTTTAGATTCTAGAGAAGTCAAGGAAATGATTTCCCAAGCTAAATCCTCAGGGGTGTTTTTTATGGAGGCCCTTTGGACCAGATTTAATCCTAGTATAGAAGCTGTTTTAAATAGAGTTAACACCAATGAAATTGGTTCAATTCAATATCTTCAAGCTGATTTTGGTTTTTACGCTATGGACAGAGACCCTCAAAGTAGGGTCTTAAACCCAATCCTTGGTGGAGGGTCTCTTCTAGATATAGGTATTTACCCTATTTTTCTGAGCTATTTGCTTTTGGGTATGCCTGAAAGTATTATGGCTACATCTAATTATAACGAGACCGGTACAGAGTTACAAACAGCGATGATTTTCAACTACAAAAAAGCCAAAGCGGTATTGTATAGCGGTTTTACTTCTAAATCTTCTATGGTGGCGCAAATTAGCGGTCGTGAGGGGCTGATTACTATTGATTCAAGATGGCATGAATGCCAAGGCTTTAAAGTAGAAAAAGAGAATGATAATGACATTGAAAGAGTTTCTCTGCCAACACTAGGAAGGGGATATAGCTATGAAATTAAAGCAGTACACGAGGCATTATTACAGGATTGGATGGAACATCCAAAATGGACCCATCAAGATAGCTTAAACCTCTCTGAATTACTAGATGCGGTTCAATTAGCTGCCAAAAATTAATAAATTAGGCTATTTAGTCGTGTTCTTCTTAACAATAACGTAACATAAAGCCAATTTTTACGATATTTGTGGTTTACTAATTAGAACTATAATTATGAATAAGAATACCGTTTTAGCCTGGGCTACATTTATTATGTGTTTTATGGGTGTTTTACTCATAGCCCTTGGCGCTTTTAGATATGACGATGTTGCAGGATGGGGATTTGCCGCAGTGGGTATTGGTTTTTTTGCCAATGCTTGGGTATTTAATGCTTTAAAAGGAAGGGTTTAACAAAATTACTGCACAATATGTCAGACGATAAGAAAGTCATTTTTTCAATGTCAGGAGTGACTAAAACTTATAAAACAGCCAATACACCCGTTTTAAAAAATATATACCTGAGTTTTTTTTATGGGGCTAAGATTGGAATTTTAGGACTCAATGGCTCTGGTAAATCTACCCTGTTAAAAATCATAGCAGGGGTAGATAAAAACTTTCAAGGAGATGTAGTTTTCTCTCCAGGATACAAAGTGGGTTATTTAGAACAAGAACCTCAATTAGATCCAGAAAAAACAGTTTTAGAAGTGGTTAAAGAAGGCGTTGCAGAGACCGTAGCACTACTAGATGAATACAATAAAATTAACGATATGTTCGGGCTTCCTGAAGTCTATGAAGATGCAGATAAAATGCAGAAACTCATGGATAAGCAGGCTGTTTTACAAGATCAAATAGACGCTTCCAATGCTTGGGAATTAGACACCAAATTAAATATTGCGATGGACGCTTTAAGGACCCCAGATTCTGAAAAGAAAATTGGGGTGTTATCTGGTGGAGAAAAACGACGTGTGGCGCTTTGTAGGTTGTTACTTCAAGAGCCAGAGATTTTATTGTTAGATGAACCAACCAACCACTTAGACGCAGAATCTGTTCATTGGTTAGAGCACCATCTGGCCACTTATAAAGGCACAGTAATTGCAGTAACACACGATAGGTATTTTTTAGATAATGTAGCCGGATGGATTCTTGAGTTGGACAGGGGAGAAGGTATTCCTTGGAAGGGTAATTATTCTAGCTGGTTAGATCAGAAATCTAAGCGAATGGCCCAAGAAAGCAAAACAGCTTCCAAGCGTCAAAAAACACTAGAACGTGAGTTAGAGTGGGTAAAACAAGGCGCAAAGGGAAGGCAAACCAAGCAAAAGGCTAGGTTAAATAATTACGATAAATTATTGAGTCAAGACCAGAAGCAATTAGATGAAAAATTGGAGATATTTATTCCTAATGGTCCTAGACTTGGCACGAATGTTCTTGAAGCTACAGACATCTCTAAGGGTTATGATGACAAACTTCTTTATGAATCCTTAAATTTTAATTTACCACAGGCAGGTATTGTCGGTATTATTGGTCCAAACGGAGCAGGAAAAACAACTATTTTTAGAATGATCATGGGAGAGGAAACTCCAGATAAGGGATCTTTTAAAGTTGGTGATACTGCTAAGATTGCCTATGTAGATCAAAGTCACAGTAATATAGATCCAGACAAGAGCATCTGGGAAAATTTTTCAGACGGTCAAGAACTCATCATGATGGGAGATAAGCAAGTGAATTCTAGGGCTTATTTAAGTAGATTTAATTTTTCAGGATCTGAACAAAATAAAAAAGTAAATATGTTATCTGGTGGTGAACGCAACCGTTTGCACCTGGCCATGACCTTAAAAGAAGAGGGTAACGTATTGCTTTTAGACGAACCTACCAATGATTTAGATGTGAACACCTTAAGGGCTTTGGAAGAAGGTCTTGAGAATTTTGCAGGATGTGCGGTAGTGATTTCTCACGACCGTTGGTTCTTAGATAGAATTTGCACTCATATTCTTGCTTTTGAAGGGGACTCTCAGGTGTATTTCTTTGAAGGTTCTTTCTCTGATTATGAAGAAAATAAGAAAAAACGCCTTGGAGGTGATCTTATGCCTAAGCGTATTAAGTATAAAAAATTGATCAGATAATATTGATTTGCAAATATTTAAAAAGCCCCTAGACTAACTAGGGGCTTTTTATTTGAAGATGGTTTAAATGACGGTGCCTCCACAAAGTATACCACTCATTTTATCCGTAAATTAAAACTGATCTCTAGGGTACCAATCTAATTGAATAACTTCAATCTCTGCATTGCTTTTTTTAATAAGATTCTTAAAACGCGCAACATCACTAACATTTGGTTTTCCACGATAATGATAAGGATAGACCTTTTTTGGAGCAAAAGCGATCACTGCGTCTGCCGCTGAGGCTTCTGTCATGGTGTATGGTAAGTTCATACACACAAAAGCCATGTCTATATTTTTTAGATTTCTCATTTCTTCAATATCTTCAGTATCGCCAGAGAAATAGATCCTTTTTTGATCTATAGTAATGACATAGCCATTTCCCCTTCCTTTGGTGTGAAAGTCAATGGCTTCTTCTCTTAAGTTATACATAGGAATGGCTTCAATGCTCATTCCGTTGCTATTCATTACAGCACCATTGGCCAATATGCTAGTTTTAGCCAATAATGCGGGCGTCATTTTATCTGCTACGGCTTGGGGAGCAATTATTTTAGTACTCTCTTGAATAAAAGCCCCCAATGTTTTTGGATTAAAATGGTCCCAATGTATATCTGTTATGAGCACCAGGTCTGGTGTAGGATAATTGGTATACCATTCTGCTTCCCCTACTGGATCTACATAAATAGTAGTGTTACCATGGAGTAATAGGGTGGAGGCATGCTCTATTGGAATAACCTCAACCTCTTGAGCGTTTGCGATATTGTTCCAAAGGCAAATAAATCCAAATGATATCAGAACAACTAATTTTCTGGTAAGCAGGATATTTTTCATAGTATCTAATCTTAGAATATTAATTCCATTTTTATGTCACATCTTTCATAATGTACTTCTTTTTCTACAGGAATCTCTACAAAACCCTTTTTTTTGTAGAGGTGTATGGCATTTTCTAATTTCCTGCTTGAGTAAAGCACGATTTTAGGCCAAGCTTGTTTTTTTGAAAATTCAATGGCAAAGGTCAAAAGTGTCTCGCCTATTTTTTTTTCTTGAAACTTTGGATCTACAGCCATTTTACTCAATTCAAAATCACCATTTTTTAAAGGTATAATCGCAAAACATCCCACAATTTCTTCTTGTACACGTCCCATAAAAATAAATCCACCCTTTTTAAGAATGTACTCATCCACGTTAGATAACACCTTTTCATCAATAGGCTCAACCTTGAAAAATTCTTTTAACCACCTTATATTTAGTGCTTTAAAAGCAATGGCGTGATATTTTTCAAAAGGAACAATTTCAAGGGAGGCTAACATGAGTGGGACGTATTTAATAAAACAAACAATTTTTATATAAAAATATATAAAAATAAAATCCAAACGACCTGCTTTGCCGTATATATAATTTTAAAACTTAATTATAACTTTATTATGTCAAATCAAGAAAACAACTCTTTAAAGAGAATTACCATTGCCTTAGGGGTATTATTTGCCGCTACTTTAATTTTTTCAATTGCACTTTTTGTAGATAAACAAAATACAGAAGCAGCACTTACAGAAGAAAAAGCTATTGTTATTGAAGACCTAAACAGCTTAAAATCTGATTACGAAAAAGTAAGTTCTCAAAACACTGCTATAAATCAAGAATTAGCAGCTGCCAAGGCAGAGATTACTGCTTTCATAGATTCAGTAACTGTTTTGAATGCAGATATTGCAAGTTTAAGAAAATACAGAAATCAGGTGTATAGACTTAGAAAAGAGCGTACCGCTTTATTAGAGCAAGTAGCTACTTTAACGGCAAACAATGCTAAATTAACAGAAGAGAGAAACAAAACTTTTGAAGCATTAGAGGCTCAAACTGCTGAAAACCAAACTTTGGTAGCACAGAACACTAAACTGGCAGACGCTGTTGAAAGAGGTTCTTCTTTGATTTTAGAAACTTTTACAGTGCAAGCAGTAAAAGAAAGAAATTCTGGTAAATTCACTGATACTAGAAGAGCTAGAAGAGCAGATGCTTTTAAAGTTTGTTATACCGTAGCGAAAAACGTTTTAACCCCAGCAGGAGATACTAACTTTTATATTGAAGTATTAGACCCTCAAGGAAATGTTATGGGAAATGCTCAAACTACTTCAGTAGATGGTGGCGCTACATTAAGTTACAGTAAATCTACCGAGTTCTTATATGAAAATGCTTCTATTGACGTATGTGATTATGTAAGTGCTGGAGGTGATTTTGCCAAAGGAAATTACATGGTGAATGTTTACGATGCTAAATTACAATTATTAGGAACGTCTACTTTTACATTAAAGTAAGCTCAGTTATATAAAATATAAAAGGCCCGCTTTTAGCGGGCCTTTTTTGTAATTAAAAGATTTACTTGAAGTTTGTGCTTATAAACCGCCAACCATATCTTCAGGTTTCACCCATTGGTCGTATTCCTCAGGAGTTACATACCCTAAATTAACCGCTTCTTCTTTCAGTGTTGTTCCATTTTGGTGGGCTGTATTAGCGATCTCTGCAGCTTTATAGTAGCCTATTTTAGTATTTAAAGCAGTCACTAACATTAGTGAGTTATGGAGCATTTTCTCAATGACTGGGTGGTTTGGCTCAATTCCTTGAGCACAGTGGTTGTTAAAAGACACACAGGCGTCTCCCAATAACTGGGCAGACATTAAAATATTAGCAGCCATCAGTGGCTTAAATACATTTAATTCATAATGTCCTTGGGTGCCTCCAATAGTGATCGCAACGTCGTTGCCCATCACTTGAGCACATACCATTGTTAGGGCTTCTGCTTGAGTAGGGTTCACTTTTCCGGGCATAATAGAACTTCCAGGTTCATTGGCAGGGATAATAATTTCTCCTATTCCAGATCTAGGGCCTGAAGCTAGTAAGCGAATATCGTTGGCTATCTTATTAAGTGAAACAGCCAATTGCTTTAAAGCACCGTGACTTTCAACGATCGCGTCATGTGCTGCTAATGCCTCAAATTTGTTTTCTGCAGTAATGAATGGCATTCCAGTGAAAGATGCCATGTATTTAGCCACTAACACATCGTAGCCTTTAGGCGTGTTTAATCCTGTTCCAACAGCAGTACCCCCTAAGGCCATTTCCGACAAATGAGGCAAAGTATTTCTAAGGGCTTTTAGGCCGTGATTTAGTTGTGAAACATAGCCAGAAAACTCTTGGCCAAGGGTGAGGGGAGTGGCATCCATTAAATGGGTACGTCCAATTTTAACCACATCTTTAAACTCCTTTGATTTTTTTTCTAAAGTATCTCTGAGTTTTTCTACTCCAGGAATAGTAACCTCAACAATTTTCTTATAGGCAGCTATATGCATGCCTGTAGGAAAGGTGTCATTAGAAGATTGGGATTTGTTTACGTCATCATTGGGTTGAATCACTTTTTCACCTTCACCAATCTTACTGCCAGCTAATTCTTGAGCTCTATTGGCAATCACTTCATTAACATTCATATTACTTTGGGTCCCAGATCCAGTCTGCCATATAACCAATGGAAATTGATCGTCGTGCTTTCCAGCAAGAATTTCATCACATACAGCTGCTATAAGATCCCTTTTTTCAGTACTTAAGACACCTAAGTCGCAATTTGCATATGCAGCTGCCTTTTTAAGATAAGCAAAGCCATATATAATATCTAAAGGCATAGATGCAGCTGCACCAATTTTAAAATTATTTCTTGAGCGTTCGGTTTGTGCGCCCCAATATTTGTCTGCGGGAACCTCTACGTTTCCCATAGTGTCTTTCTCTATTCTAAAGCTCATATTACTAGGTTGTTGGTATGATAAATAATAAAATTGTTTTCTGCTTACAAAGGTACACTACCTGCTTCTTTTTTGCCATTTTTTTTAGTTCAGATTTGTGAGAATTGTAAAATCTAACCTATCTTTGTATTGTAAAATTTATATCATATGTTTGAGTTTGACCAATATCTAGGATTTATCGCTTTTTTAACCATTTTAACCATTGGTTTCTGGTTGATGATTTTTTTATTGACTTTTGTTATTCCTTATTGGTTGGGCGGTTCTCTTCTAGAATTTTTGAAAGAGAAGCGTGATGCTAAAAAAGCAAAAACAGATTAACTGACTTATTACTATATATAAAAAAGCACCTCTAGAGGTGCTTTTTTTGTTTTCGATATATCATTATTCTAAGGAAATTAATTCCTCTATTAAAATAATTTTAAGGGGTGCCTTGAAATTCCATATCACCACCCATATCTCCTTGACCACCTCTTGAGCGATCTCTGCTAAAATTTTTCTTTTGATTAAATCTATAGGCAAAGGTTAGATTTATTTGTCTTTCTCTCCATTGGAATTCACTGTCAGAATATACATTAGGCGTTCTTATCTCACTCATTCTTTTTCTGGAGTTAAAAAGATCACTCACATTTAAAGAGAGGGTCCCTTTGTCTTTTAAAATTTCTTTGCTAAAGGCTAAATTTGCACTTAACATTCCTTTGCTACGACTTTGTGCGTCCCTTGAGGGACCTTGGTAAAAAGCGTTTGATTGAAAGTCAATGGCATAGGGTAGTACCACTTTAGCGCTCAATCTAGTAAACCAGCTAAAATTATCTGCGTCAAAATTTTGAATGATAGTTGCAGCATTACTATTTATATAAGAGTAGTCTCCTCTCAGGGCCCTTTGAAACATATTGACATTCCAAGTGAAACGCCAATTTCTCTTTGGAGTATAGGTAGTGGTAAATTCCATTCCCACTCTTTTTTCATTAGCCAAATTAATAGGTCTAGAAAGAATAATGGGTACCGTTACTGGATTAGATAAGTCATTTGGGTTTTCAATAGTCACAACATCTCCTGTCTCTTGTCTAATGTATTGAAATACACCAGTAGAATGATTAAAATACCCGGAAGTTGTGAAGGTGAGTTTATCTAGCCTGGTAATGTATCCCAAATCAAAGGCATTGGTAAAGGTGGGGTCTAGATCTGCATTTCCCTGTCTGAGGTTGGTGTTACTAGATCTAGATACAAAAGGATTAATAAACCTGTTTCTTGGCCGTCTAAGTCTTCTGCTGAAACTTAAAGTAAGTTGGGTATTTTCACCCGTTTCATAGCCTAAAAACACCGATGGAAACCAATTGACATAGGTTTTGTTCTGAAGGTCATTCGTTTCTATAAGGTTTACATCTATATTGGAGTGCTCCATTCTCAGTCCAGTGAGTAAGCTAAAAGAGTCCCATTTGGAGCCTAATTGTGTGTAAGCAGCTTGAACATATTCTTTGTAGAATAAGGTGTTACTAAAATTTGGATCTGAAATAAAATTACCTGAAGTGTTTTCTACACTAAAGTCAAAAGCAGTCGTAAACTCATTGAAAGTTCCTCTGTATCCCAGTTCAAATTGTGATTGATTTTCACTACCAAAAGGCAGTACGTAATCTATCTGAAACAATTGGTTTTTTTGATTTTCAGTGGTAATTGTTTGTTCTGAAGGTAAAAAAGAGTTGTCCTGAAGAATGGTTTCAGAAATATCGGTGTCTTCTACCTCGTCACCAGTGGAATATTGATAATCTGCTGTTAAGAGATGACCGTCTTTTTTAAATTTCTTTTGAAAATTCATGGAATACTGAAAATTGTCATCCGTTTGACTTTCTTGACTAATTCGCTCTCTAGATAAACTCAAGATGCGTTCTGCATTATAATTGTTAAAGTCCACCTCCGTTCTAGTTCCTCCTGTAGAATTTCGAAAGACTATTGAATTGGTAATACTCGTATTTTCATCAATGAAAAACTCTAGCCCTAAGTTGGTGTTAAAGTTATTGTTATTCCTTTTATACAGTCTTTTTTCATCCTGAAAACTCAAGGTTTGACCATTCTGATCAAAGTTCTCTTGATTGTTAAACCCATTCCCAGGTCCTTCATTGTTTCTAAAGGTAGTGGTGGTAAAAAGGTTAAATTTATCCCTTCTTAAATTTAGATTTAAAGTACCCGCATTGTTTTTTGGCGTTCCTACAGTGGCATTTAAAGCCCCGTTAAGACCCACTGTTTTATTTTGTTTAAGTACAATATTTAATATTCCAGCGGTTCCTTCCGCGTCATATCTAGCAGATGGATTTGTAATCACTTCTACTTTTTGAATGGCGTCTGCCGGTAATTGTTGTAAGGCGTCTGGACTCAATCCAGAAAGTGCTGAAGGCTTTCCATTGATCAGGATTCTTACACTACTGTTTCCTCTTAAACTAATGTTTCCTTCTACGTCTACAGATACAGAGGGTACATTGTCTAAAACATCGGTTACCGAACCTCCTTTAACAGTAAGGTCTTGTCCTACGTTGTATACTTTTTTGTCTAACCTAAGCTCAACAGTAGTTCGTTCTGCAACTAATTCTACTTCATCTAATTGCGACACATCTAATCCAATAGCAATAGTACCTAAATTAGTGTCAGAATTTAAAGTTTGGTTGTTAAGTGTGTAGGTTTTGTAGGAAATATATTCTATACTAATGTTGTATTTACCAGCTTTCGCTTCCACAGAGAACAATCCCTTTTCATTTGTGATTCCACCGGTTACTTGACTGGAATTTTCTACAGATTGCAATACAAGCGTTGCGTATTCTAATGGTTCGCCGGTATCTTTATCTAATACTTTACCTGAAATAGTAATGGTTTTATTTAAAGATGGGTTGGCTTGAGACCAAGCAATTGTAGTACTAATAAATATTAGTAGGAATAGGGAGTAATGTTTCATTAAGATTTATTTTTCTTTCGTTTTTTCTTCTTTTTCTTGGTTTTCTTGAAACCTTCCTCTTGTAGGGCTATGAAAGCGTCATACTTCTCAGCAGGTAAACCAGATTTCAGTGCCTCTTCTTGTTCCTTGTCAATTTTTTCTACCGCAGCCCTTATTTGGTCTACATCCGTTAGTTTAAGCAGTTGTAATTCAATTCTCTTTTGTACCGAATTAACCAGAATGGTTCTCAAAACAGCTACTTCAAATGCACTGAGATCTAAAGCCTCTTTAAAAGCGTCCATCTGAAGGTCTACAATTTGCTCAGCTGTAAGGTTTTCTGGTTTTTCTTGCCTTTGTGGCGCTTGAGGAGCTAGAGATTGTCTCCTGCCGGTTTGAGGATTTCTACCCATTCCCATGCCTCCCATGCCAAATTGTGCAAAGGTTTCAGTACTCAATGAAGTGAGTAAAATCAATAAGAGAAATTTAATAGCTTTCATAGTGATTGTTGTTAGATTTTAATATTTGGCTTTGGTTTAGTCTCTAAAAGTTAAAGGTTTGTTAAAACAATTTAATCTGTTTCCTCGTTTTGTCCCATAAGCATTAAAAACCCTTTTAAAAAAGGATCTAAATGGCCATCTAAAACAGCGTCTACATCTCCAGTTTCTGTGCCGGACCTTACGTCTTTTACTAATTTATAAGGGTGAAGCACATAATTTCTAATCTGAGACCCCCATTCAATTTTCATTTTGGAAGATTCAATCTCAGACCTAGCTTCCTGCCTTTTTCTTAGCTCAATTTCATACAACTGAGATTTGAGGAGTTTCATAGCATTTTCCCTATTGTCTAACTGAGAACGGGTTTCCGAATTGTGAATAATAATTCCAGTAGGGTGGTGTGTTAGGATCACCTTAGTTTCTACTTTGTTGACATTTTGACCACCTGCACCTCCAGACCTAGCAAAGGCCCAAGAAATGTCTGCAGGGTTAATGACAATTTCAATAGTGTCGTCAATAAGCGGATACACATACACAGAGGCAAAAGAAGTGTGTCTCTTCGCATTGCTGTCAAAAGGAGAAATACGGACCAACCTATGAACCCCATTCTCTCCTTTAAGCCAACCAAAAGCAAAATCGCCTTCAATCCCTAGGGTAACCGTCTTAACTCCAGCAACATCTCCCTCTTGATAATTGAGTTCTTTAATTTTAAACCCTGCTTTTTGGCTCCACATCATATACATACGCATGAGCATGGCAGCCCAGTCACAACTTTCTGTTCCACCAGCACCAGCTGTAATCTGTAGGACAGCAGAGAGATTGTCTCCCTCTTCAGAAAGCATATTTCTGAATTCCAAGTCTTCTAAAACATCCAATGTGTTTTGATAGGCTGTCTTAAGTTCTTCTTCAGTAATTTCACCAGCATCTGCAAATTCCATCATCACAGCCAAGTCTTCAATGAGTGATTTGGCTTTTTCATAGCCTTGTACCCAAATTTTCTTTGATTGTATGAATTTGAGGTGTGCTTGTGCTTTTTGTGGTTGGTCCCAAAAGTCAGGTGCGAGGGTTTTTTCTTCCTCGTTCTCTATTTCAATGCGCTTAGCATCTACGTCAAAGATACCTCCTTAACGCACCAAGGCGATCTAAAAGATCTTTGTATTGATCTGTTGTGAGCATAGTAATCATTTTAAGCAAAAATACTATTTACCCTTGGTTGTACCATCAATTTTAGTAAATTTAGTTTTTAGTTAATTTTTGGCCTTTCAGGCCGATGTCTCTTTTATTAACCGCCTTAAAAACCAATCTTATGCGTGTTTTCCTTTCCTTTTGCTGCTTTGCTATGAGCAGTTTTGTTTTTGGTCAACTCAATTTAAACAAGACTCAATTTCAAAAATTCGATGGCTATTTCCCCTTTTATTATGACAATGACTCAGATAAAATTTATCTAGAGGTAGCAGAATTAGACAAAGAGTTTCTTTATATTAATTCCCTGAGTAGTGGTATTGGAAGCAATGATATTGGATTAGATCGGGGCCAATTGGGAGGGGAACGAGTGGTGTCTTTTAAAAAAATGGGGCATAAGCTCATGCTCATTCAGCCCAACCTTCAATATAGAGCCCTTACAGACAATGCACTGGAAAAGGAATCTGTTAAGCAGGCATTTTCTTCTTCCGTTTTATTCGGATTTCCTATTGAAACCATGTCTAACGGCAACTACATCATTGATATTACAGATTTTTTAATGCAAGACGCCCATGGAGTGAGCGATCGTTTGCAACAATCGAACCAGGGAAGTTTTACTTTAGATAAATCCAAGAGTGCTATGAATATGGCACGTACAAAAGCTTTTCCTAAAAACATTGAAATAGATGTATTGCTCACTTTTAAGGGAAAAGCCAAAGGAAGATATTTAAGGTCTGTAGTGCCTAGTCCAAATCTAGTGACTGTAGCACAACACCATTCATTTGTGGCCTTACCTGAATTAGATTTTGAGAAAAGAATCTATGATCCAAGGTCAGGAGCCTATTCCTTTTCTTATTTAGATTACGCCACTCCAGTGAGTAGCCCTATTGAAAAAAGGTATATAGCCAGACATAGATTAGAGAAAAAAGACCCCAATGCCGCTGTGAGTGAAGCAGTGGAGCCTATTATTTATTATTTAGACAACGGGACTCCAGAACCAGTTAGGTCTGCGCTTTTAGAAGGTGGTAGATGGTGGAACCAAGCTTTTGAAGCCATTGGTTACAAAGACGCTTTTCAAGTTAAAATGTTGCCTGAAGATGCAGATCCTCTAGATGTAAGATATAATGTCATTCAATGGATACACAGGTCTACTAGAGGTTGGAGTTATGGTAGTAACGTCTCTGATCCGCGTACTGGAGAAATTTTAAAAGGACATGTAAGTCTGGGAAGTTTAAGAATAAGACAAGACTTTATGATTGCCCAAGCCCTGAGTAAAGAACCTTTTAAAAATGGAGATAACAACCACCAAGATATGTTGGATATGGCCGTATCGAGAATCAGACAATTGTCTGCCCATGAAATTGGCCATACCTTAGGTTTCATGCATAATTTTGCTGCAAGTGCACACCAAAAAGCGTCTGTGATGGATTACCCACACCCTCAATTTGAGCTCAAAGAAGGCGAGGTATCTTTTTCTAATGCATATGAAACAGGTATTGGGTCTTGGGATAAAGTCAGTGTGGCTTATTCCTACAGCGATTTTCCTGATAGTGTAAAAGATGAGCAAGTTGCTTTGAATGCTATTTTAGAAGCGGCATCGGCCGAAGGTCAAAAATACCTATCAGATTCAGATGCAAGACCCGCTGGAAGTGCTAGTGCTTTTGCCCACCTTTGGGACAATGGTGCTACAGCAGCACAGGGACTTAAAGATGTTTTGGCGGTGCGTTCCAAGGCGATTGATCAGTTTGGTATTCATAATATTCGCCAAGGAGAACCACTTTCTGTATTAGAAGACGTGTTTGTACCATTGTATTTTTTTCACCGCTATCAGGCAGAGGCTACCGCTAAAGTCATCGGTGGAATAGATTATAGCTATCAAGTAAAAGGTAGTAACCAGCAAGATGCTTATTCCATTGCAGCCAAGGAGCAAAAAGAAGCGTTAAGGATGTTGTTACGCACTTTAGACGCTGCTGAAATGGCTATTCCTGAAGAAAAATTATCACTTTTTCCTCCGAGATCTCCCTCCTACAATAGTGGTAGAGAATCCTTTAAAGGAAAAACGGGAGTGACCTTTGATCCATTATCTGCACCAGAAACTTCTGCAGACATGACTTTAGGTTTTTTATTGCACCCTCAGCGGGCTACTAGATTAATTCAACAGAAGGCGCTAGACAAAAACCAGCTAGACTTAGAAGGGGTTTTGTCTGATTTGTGGCAGGCTACTTTAGGTCTCAAACACAAGGATGACTATATGAATAATGTGCAGTGGAATATTAATTTTAGGGTGTTTACGCATTTGTTGAATTTGGCTCAGCAAGAAATGGTTCACCCTCAAGTAAATGCCATAACACACGCTTTTTTAAAAGAAAAGATGAGTAGATTGTCTGCCTCCAAAGATCTGTATGAGCAAGAATTATACAGAAGGTATAGCATATTCTTAAAATCTCCTGAGAATTTTAAGGTAATTCCTGTGCCAACGGTTCCAGATGGATCTCCCATTGGGATGAATTGCTCATTTTAATTCTGGATTAATGGAAATTAACTTAATAAGCGATACGGTTACTACGCCCACCAAAGGGATGTTAGCGGCCATGATGTCTGCTAAAGTAGGAGACGACGTATTTAAAGAAGACGCAACAGTAAATGCCCTAGAAGAAAAAACTGCAGCACTATTTGGTATGGAATCTGCCTTATTTTTTCCCTCAGGGACTATGGCCAACCAAACGGCAATTAAAGTGCACACGCAGCCAGGAGAACAGCTTATATGTGATCATTATGCCCATATTTTTAATTATGAAGGGGGTGGAGTGAGTTTTAATTCTGGTGTATCTTGTAAATTAATTGAAGGACACAGGGGTATGATCACTGCAAAACAAGTGAGTGCGGCCATTAATCCTCCGGACTTTTACCATAGCCCTCTGACTACTTTGGTAAGTCTGGAAAACACTACCAATAAAGGAGGCGGTGCTATTTGGGATTTTGAAGAAATGAAAGCGATTAAACAGGTTTGTATCGCTAACGGACTTAAATTTCATTTAGATGGGGCTAGACTTTGGAATGCATTAGCTGTAACTGGAGAAGATCCAAAAATTTACGGTGATTTATTCGATTCCATAAGTGTTTGTTTGTCCAAAGGTCTAGGTTGCCCTGTAGGTTCTGTATTATTAGGATCTAAAGATTTTATAGCCAAGGCACTTAGGGTCAGAAAGGTATTTGGGGGCGGTATGAGGCAAGCAGGTTTTTTAGCTGCTGCAGGTATTTATGCCTTGGATCATCAAAGGGAAAGGCTCAAAGAAGACCACAAGAAAGCTAAGGAGATTGAAGCAATCTTATCTGAAAAAGCCTTTATTTCTTCCGTTTCTCCTGTAGACACTAACATCATTATTTTTGAGCTCAATGAGTCTGTACTAGATACTGAGGCGTTTATGCATAAAATGGATGAAAATAGCATTAGGCTAATTTCAATGGGATCAGGGAAATTGCGATTGGTGACCCATCTAAATTACACCGATGAGATGCACAGCCGTTTATTGTCAATTTTAAATCGTTTTTAACGTAAAATCTAAGTAAGTCCTCTTATTTATTAGGTATTTTTGTGGCTTTTAAACAAAATTATATGACTTTTCCTAATACGCCTCAGGCAGCAAAGAAAAATAAAATATTATCACATTTAGGTCACGAAAGAGTAGATCCATATTTCTGGATGAATGAGAGAGATGCTCCAGAAGTGATGGAGTACCTTAAAGCAGAAAATGATTATTACAATCAGGCTACAGCTCATACAAAAGAATTTCAAGCTATTCTTTTTGAAGAAATGAAGTCTAGAATTAAGGAAGACGACAGTTCTGTACCCTACAAACACAACGGTTATTGGTATATTACCAAGTATGAACTTGGAAAAGAATACCCTATTTATACTCGTAAAAAAGAACATTTGTCTGCTGAAGAAGAATTGTTGTTAGATTGTAATGTTTTGGCAGAAAACTACGAGTATTTTAGTTTGGGAGGTTTCTCCGTGAGTCCTGACAATACTTTATGTATTTTTTCTACTGACACGGTTTCTAGGAGACAATACACCTTACACGTTAAAAATATCATTACCGGTGAGTTATTATCGGATAGAATAGAGAATACGACTGGAAGCGCTTGTTGGGCTTCGGATAATCAGACCTTTTTTTACACTTCAAAAAACGATCAAACTCTTAGATCAGAGGCAATCTATAGACATAAGATAGGTCAGGACAGTGAAGATGTGAAGATTTATGAAGAGTTGGACGAAACCTTTAACGCATATGTTTTTAAAACCAAGAGTAAGAAATATATTGTCATTGGATCTTCTAGTACCTTAACAACGGAATACAGCATATTTCCAGCAGACGAGCCAGAAGCTACCCCAGTTGTTTTTAGCCATAGGACGAGAGGTTTAGAGTATGATTTAAACCATTATGGAGACCATTTTTATGTACTCACAAATAAAGATGAAGCCGTTAATTTTAAGGTTATGAAAGTTCATGAGTCTAACACCCATGTAACTCATTGGGAAGATTTTATACCTCATAGACCTAAAGTTTTACTTGAAGATATTACCATTTTTAAAGACTATTATGTGCTCTCAGAGAGAACAAATGGTTTAAGTTGTATTCAAATCGTTCCATGGGACACTAATACACCGTCTCATTACTTACCTTTTGACAATGAAACTTATACCGCATATGTAGGTACAAACCCTGAATTTGACACAGATGTGCTTCGTTTTGGCTATAATAGTATGACTACGCCTGCCAGTGTATACGATTACAATATGGCTACCAAATCCAAAGAGCTTTTGAAGCAGCAAGAAGTCTTAGGTGGCACCTTTAAAGAGGAAAACTATACTTCTCAGAGGGTTTGGGCTACTGCTAAAGACGGTGTAAAGATACCAATCTCATTAGTGTATCACAAAGACACTTCTTTAGATGGAAGCAGTCCATTGCTCCAATATGGCTACGGTTCTTATGGGCATACTTCAGATCCTTATTTTTCTACAGTAAGGCTGAGTTTATTAGACAGAGGTTTTATTTATGCTATTGCACATATTCGCGGAGGTGAATACTTGGGAAGACCATGGTATGAAGATGGTAAATTGCTTTGTAAGCGCAATACTTTTACAGATTTTATAGCCTGTTCAGAATTTTTAATCTCTGAAAAATTCACTTCCGCTAACGGTTTGTTTGCCTATGGTGGATCTGCTGGTGGACTTTTAATGGGAGCAGTCATGAATATGGCCCCACATTTATATAAAGGGATTATAGCCAGTGTGCCATTTGTAGATGTAGTTACGACCATGTTAGACAGTAGTATTCCACTTACTACAGGGGAGTATGACGAATGGGGTAATCCAAATGAAGTGGATTATTACAACTATATGATGTCTTATTCTCCCTATGACAATGTTAGCGCCCAAGACTATCCAAATACATTGATTATAACGGGTTATCACGATTCTCAAGTACAGTATTGGGAGCCTGCCAAATGGGTGGCTAAATTGAGGGACTTAAAGGCCGATCAAAATACTTTGTTATTCAATATAAATATGGAAGCAGGACATTCAGGTGCTTCGGGTAGGTTCGAGGCTTTAAAGGAAATTGCCAAAGAATATGCCTTTATTTTAGATTTAGCTCAGAAAATAGGGGTTTAAAAAAAAACAATTAAATTTGCAGAGTATTCTTTAGAGAATATTTAAAACAAAAATAGTTACATGCATAAAAAGATACATGCTCACAACAGTATCCTACCCCTTATAGGAAAAACACCGCTTGTACAACTTCAAAAGACCGTTCATGGTTTTGAGGGTGAATTTTACGCAAAATTAGAAGCTTTCAACCCTGGCCATTCTGCTAAAGACAGAATTGCGCAGCATATTATTACTATAGCAGAAGAAAAAGGTATATTAAAACCAGGAGACACTATCGTGGAAACTACCTCTGGGAATACTGGTTTTAGTGTTGCTATGGTAAGTGCTATAAAAGGGTATAAATGTATTTTGGCAGTGAGTTCTAAATCTTCTCCAGATAAAATAGATATGTTAAGAGCCATGGGTGCTGAGGTTCATGTTTGCCCTGCCCACGTGAGTGCAGATGATCCAAGGTCTTATTACGAGGTGGCTAAGAATATTCATAAAAACACCCCAAATTCTATTTATATTAATCAGTATTTTAACAGTCTTAATACCGAGGCTCACTATCGTAGTACTGGTCCAGAAATATGGGAAGACACCAATGGTCAAATTACCCATTTGGTAGCCTGTAGTGGTACTGGAGGAACTATTTCAGGTGCAGCACAATTCTTAAAAGAACAGAATCCAGAAATTAAAGTCATAGGAATAGACGCTTATGGATCTATTTTAAAGGGGTATCACGAAACAGGTGAAATTAACCCAGAAGATATTTTCCCCTACAGAATAGAAGGTTTAGGAAAAAATCTAGTGCCAACAGCGACTGATTTTAATGCGATTGATTATTTTATAAAAGTGACCGACCACGAAAGTGCGCATACTGCAAGGGAGATTTCTAAATCCGAAGGTATTTTTGCAGGTTATACCTCAGGAGCAGCATTACAAGGCGTAAAACAACTTAGTGCCTCAGGAGTATTTGATAAAAACGCAAAAGTGGTTGTAATTTTTCCTGATCATGGTTCAAAATACATGAGTAAAATTTACTCTGACGAGTGGATGTCTGCGCAAGGTTTCCTTGAGGAGTCTAAAGTATTAGATACACAAAAGGCGTCAACATAGTCTTTTAAAGCGCTATTAATAATTCAATAACTACAGATACAGACACTAAATAATTGAGGTGTCTTGTTAAAAATTAATTACTTTTGTAGCATATTCAAAACACGCATGAGAGATCTTTTCGAAAGAATTAAAGAAAATAAAGGACCATTAGGAAAATGGGCCTCACAGGCAGAAGGTTATTTTGTATTCCCTAAATTAGAAGGACCTATATCTAATAGAATGTCTTTTAGGGGAAAAGAAGTGATTACCTGGAGTATTAATGATTACTTAGGATTGGCTAATTTACCCGAGATAAAAGCGGTAGACGGTGCAGCTGCTTTAGAACATGGTGCTGCTTATCCTATGGGGGCTAGAATGATGAGTGGTCACACTGATTTTCATGAGCAATTACAAAATGAATTGGCTGAATTTGTAGAAAAAGAGGCCTCTTACCTTTTAAACTTCGGTTATCAGGGGATAATGTCTACCATAGACGCATTGGTTTCTAAGGATGACATTATCGTTTATGATGTAGACGCACACGCTTGCATTATAGATGGAGTTCGTTTGCATATGGGTAAACGATTTACCTTTAAACACAACGACATAGAGAGTTTAGAAAAAAATCTTGAACGAGCTACAAAAATGGCAGAGCAAACCGGCGGAGGAATCCTAGTGATTTCAGAAGGCGTGTTTGGCATGAGGGGAGAGCAAGGTAAGTTAAAAGAGATTGTTGCCCTTAAACAAAAATTTAACTTTAGATTATTAGTAGACGACGCCCACGGTTTTGGAACACTTGGTAAGACAGGTGCTGGAGCAGGTGAGGAGCAAGGCATACAAGCAGACATAGACGTTTATTTTGCCACTTTTGCAAAGTCTATGGCAGGTATTGGAGCATTTATTGCAGCAGATAAGGAAATTATTGACTACTTGAAATACAATTTGCGTTCTCAAATGTTCGCAAAGTCACTTCCAATGGTTTATGTTAAAGGAGCCTTGAAGCGTTTAGACATGCTTAGAACACAGCCCGAGCTCAAAGAAAACCTTTGGCGTAATGTGAATGCATTACAATCTGGTTTAAAGGCACAAGGTTTTGATATAGGAACTACAACTAGTTGTGTTACTCCAGTTTATTTAAATGGAAGTATCCCAGAAGCTATGGCATTAGTGAAGGATCTACGAGAAAATCACGGTATTTTTTGTTCTATTGTTGTATATCCTGTAATTCCTAAAGGATTGATTTTGTTAAGATTAATACCAACAGCAACTCATACACAAGAAGATATAGACCTCACTTTAACCGCTTTTTCAGCGATTAGAGAGCGTTTAGAAAATGGTACTTATAAAAGACTTTCTGCAGCAGTAAGTGCTGCTATGGGAGAATAGGTATCTTTTTAAGAAGATGAGCACTAAAAAAAAAGCCTGATAGTTTTTCTATCAGGCTTTTTTTAATAGGTTTTTTTACAAGGCTTTTTTATAGGTCCTTCTGCGCTTATGTACTTTCGGATCAAAAGCACTCCATAAATTCTTTATAGCTATATTTTCTTCTAGCTCAGGGGTTCTGATACATTTTTCAATGCCTCTCTTATTACAGGCAAGCCAACATTCATGAAATAGAATGGCTGTAAGTCCTTTGTTTTGATATTTAGGGTGCACTCCAATGAGGTAAAAAATAATGTCTTTAGATTTTTTTCTCGCTCTCAGTAGGTGAAACAATCCAAAGGGATATAAACGTCCATTGGCTTTTTGTAAGGCTTTTGAAAAGGAAGGCATTAGAATGGCAAAAGCCACTAAGTTGTCTGCCTCATCAAACACAAATTTTATAAATTCTGGATTAATGAAAGACAAGTATCTCTTAGTGAAAAATGACTTTTGCACCTCTGTGATTGGCACAAATGAAGATAAATTTGCGTAGCTTTCATTGAACAAATCGAACATTTTATCTGCATAAGGTAAAATATCTTTAGTCTTTGTGAAATTAAGCGCTCTGAGCTTATAACGTCTCTTAATGAGTTCCTGCGCCTTATTAAAAAGGCTTGGATCTATATTGCTAAATGGAAAGATATTTTCCATATATTCCTTTTCCTTGACAAATCCTAATGATTCAAAATGTGATGCGTAATACGGGTGGTTATACCAGGTTATCATAGTACCAATATGATCAAAACCTTCAATAAGACAACCAACCTTATCTAGATTAGAAAAACCTACTGGACCCTCCATATAGGTTAAATCGTGTTCACGACCAATCAGGGCTACTTTTTCGATGAGTGCTTTAGAGACTTCTTTGTTGTCTATAAAATCCATCCAACCAAAGCGCATTTTCTTTATTTTTTGTTCTTTCACCTCAATCCAGTTGATCATAGCCGCCACCCTGCCTACAATTTCACCATTCCTATAGGCTAAGAAAAAACGTGCTTGAGCTGTTTTAAAAACTGGATTAATCGAAGGATCAAAAACCTCCATTTCATCTTTAATAATAGGAGGCACCCAATATGGATTGTCTTTGTATAAAGAGAATGGAAAACAAACAAAATCTTTGATTCCTTTCTTTCCAATAGCTTCTTTAATTTCTATCATGTATGTTTTTTATTAATTTTTGGAATCTTATGGTGTTAATGCCTGTCTAATCTGTAAGAAAATCCAAGACCAATGATTTCCCGAGAGGGTTCATTTTGAAAATTTATTCCGGTATAAAGATCAAATTGAAGGTTCTTTCTAAACAAGAAAGCACCACCTGTGCGGATAATTTGCTCTTCTGAGTTAGCAAATATGCTGTATTGACCTTCTACAAATACACTCCATTTTCTTTTAATAGCATAGGAAAGCGACGCAATGACTGTTTTTTCTTCTAAAGATTCGGTGCCAATAAAGTCATAAATCCCATTGAGTATGACCACCATTTTTGGAGTTAAATGGCTTTGAGTAACTACCATAACTCTGGGCGCTATAGAGGGATTCTCTTTCAAGTAAATACTGCTTTGAAGACTTATATTTGCACCAGCATAAAGGGCTATAGCAGGTAAGATATTTCGCCACCTAAATCCGTTATTTTTTTTCCAACTATACACATTAATGGGTCTATTGTCTGGGTTTTTAAATGGATCGAACAACATGATTTTTGCGCCAATTCTATTTGAGGTGAATCCTTGGTCAATGCCAATTTTACCTCCTGGAATTGGGCTGGTAGAAAATTCCATACTGTAGGATCCTTCGTATATGAGCTCTAAGGCTTCTGAAAATAACCCTACTCTCAATGCCAAGTTTCCATTATTAAAAAGGGATTCGGATTTGAAGGCTTCACCTCTTAACCGATCTACACTAAAACCACTTTCTATCTGATACACCCTTTTACCCACACTATATGCCCCTGTACTATTACCTGGATTGTTGGAGTTTATAATATCTGTGTACTGTGAAAAACCACAAATACTGATTAGGAACCCAAGGGTAAATAAGCTCATTTTAAGTATTGATGGGCTTTGAAATATGGGTTTTTTATGCATTTTAAGATTATTTTAATCCCACACAAGCTTTTGTGCGGTTGTAGAATTGTATTTTTGGATAAATTTAATAAAGATAATGGGTTTTTTAAGTACACTTCTCTATATACTGATGGGGTTTTATGTTTTTAAATGGCTTTTGAGACTATTTGCCCCTAAAATCATGGCATTTGTTTTAAAAAGATTACAGAAAAAAATGAATGATTCTTTCGCTGGTTTTACAGAAAACCAAGGAGCAGCACCGCAGCAGGAAACTTCAAAAAAGTCCACTATTGCCAAAGAAAAAACACCCGTTGGGGAGTATATAGATTTTGAAGAAATTGAATAACTTAGGGCATGAATAATTTTATTGATAAAGCCATATTACATAGCATCTTGAAAGGATTTGGGGTGATTTTCCTTTTTGCAGTTGTATCTGTTTCTTTTTTTTACCCTGTGTTGCAAGACAAACAAATTGAACAATCAGATATAGTTCAATACACAGGAATGGCCAAAGAACAAAATGACTTTAGGTCACAAAATGGAGCGGAGCCTTATTGGACAAACAGTGCTTTTGGGGGTATGCCTACCTTTCAATTAGGGGCCCAATTTCCTAATAATTTGATAAAATCCCTAGACAGGGCAATTCGTTTTCTTCCCCGTCCGGCAGATTATTTATTCTTGTACTTTTTAGGTTTTTATTTACTGCTCTATAGCCTTAAAATTGACTACAAAATCGCTGTGTTAGGTGCTTTAGCTTATGGTTTTTCCACATATTTCATTATAATATTAGGGGTAGGTCACAACGCCAAAGCCCATGCATTAGGTTATATGCCCATGGTTTTGGCTGGAATTTTATGGGCATTTGATAAAAAATATTGGTTGGGATTTGGTGTAACAGCCCTTGCTATGGGTTTAGAAATTGTAGCCAACCATGTTCAAATGACTTTTTACTTTATGCTGTTGGTGATCATTTTAGGAATTGTTTTCTTATGGTTTGCTTTTAAAGAAAAACAGCTCAAATCATTTTTTAAAACAGTGGGCATATTACTCTTTGCAGTACTCCTCGGTATTGGGATGAATGCCTCCATGTTACTCTCTACCAAGGAATATGCAGATTGGAGTACCAGAGGTCCCTCTCCTGTGACAATTGCACCAGATGGTAGTCAAAAAGACCTTAGTTCCGGACTGGATAAAGACTATATTACCTATTATTCCTATGGTCCGTTAGAGTCATTAAATTTGATGATTCCAAGACTTACAGGGGGCTCATTTAATGAATCTTTAGGGAAAGAGTCAAATACCTATGAATTTTTAATAGCCCAGGGTGTCTCTGCTAGCAATGCATTGGATTTTTCTAGTAATCTACCGCTTTATTGGGGTCCACAGCCCCCGACATCTGGTCCTGCTTACTTGGGTATTAGCGTTGTTGCCTTATTTTTCATTGGTTTTTTATTGTATAAAAATAAGCTGCGTTGGGTTTTTTTAATTGGGGCATTATTCACCCTCATGCTTTCTTGGGGTAAATTTTTTATGCCACTCACGGATCTAATGATTGATTATTTCCCTTTGTACGATAAATTTAGAGCAGTTTCATCTATTCAAGTAATTGTGGCACTTTGTGTACCTGCTTTAGCTAGTATTGGTTTAAACTACTTATTGGTCAAAAAAGACCTTAAGGAGTTAGATAAATTAAAAGTGATCAGACTTGTTGCAATTGTCATTTCTGTAGTATTAGTACTTATTTTTGGAGTGAGTTTTATACTAGATTATCAAGGTAACTCGGATGCCCAATTAGCCGCCATGTATGGCGATGCACTTTTAGAGGTCATTCAAAAAGATAGGGCTTTTGCCTTAAGGTCAGACCTGATTAGATCCTTTCTGTTACTCTCATTACTCCTCGGTGGTTTATGGTGGGGAATTAAAAAGCATTGGAATCTACTCAAAACACTTGCTTTAGTTAGTATTGTTATTCTCATTGATCTAGTAGGTGTAGCTAAACGTTATGTAAATGCAGATAATTTTGTTTCTCCAAGAAAAGTGAATCAACCATTTACAGCTAATGCCATAGATAAAGAGATTTTAAAAGACACGACTATTTACAGAGTATACGACATGTCAGAAGGTATTAACGGTGCTAGAACTTCCTATTTTCACAAATCAATAGGGGGTTACCATGCGGCCAAACCTAGCGCAATAGAAGATCTATTTGAATTTCATATTTACCAAAGTCATTTGGAAATTTTACACATGTTAAATGTAAAATACGTCATTCAGCCTTCTGAAACTGGCACCCCAAGTTTGGCAATTAATCAAAATGCAAATGGGAATGCTTGGTTTGTAAAAGAATTGGTGGGAGCTAAAGACCACAACGATTGGTTATTTGGACTGAATGATTTAAATACAAAGTCTCAGGCAAGCTTACTTTTAAGTGATTTAGAAACTTTTAAAGAAAATGGTCTCATTCAGTCTAATACCATTAATGGAGCCTATGTTATAGGCGCTTCAAAAGAAGATAATTTACCCAATAATTCATTAAATGATCAAGATATAATACCGTCTATTAATTTAATTTCCTACAGTCCCAATCGAATGCTTTACCAATCCAATCATTCTGATAGGGGCTTTGCTGTTTTCTCGGAAATGCACTATCCATCTGGTTGGACTGCAAGTATAGATGGGGAATTGGTGCCCATAAAAAAAGTGAACTATGCTTTAAGGGGTATAGAGGTGCCTAAAGGGTTACATAAAATTGTTTTTGAATATAAGCCTGAGGTAGTGTACAAAGGCAGCAGCATAGCTCTATCAAGTTATGTAATATTTATACTCTTGATTGGCTTAGGGATTTATTTCAGAATTAAAGCAAAGTCTATTCAATAGTTACTTATTGTTTAAGAATCAACCCAATGGAAGAAAAGAGGAACAATCAAGTAAACATCAATACCAATCCCAATCCTAAGGTATTGTTGATAGCCTATTACTGGCCTCCAGCTGGTGGTCCAGGGGTACAGCGGTGGTTTCATTTTGTAAGGCATTTGCCTTTATTTGGTATAACTCCAGTGGTTTATGTTCCTAAAAACCCGCAATATCCTATTGTAGATGAGACTTTGACAGAAGATTTACCCAAAGAAGTAGTTATCATTAAAAGATCCATTTCCGAACCTTATAAATGGATTTCTTGGTTGTTTAAAAAAAAGACTCAACAATTGAGCCAAGGTTTGATTCAAGAAAACAAACCGAGTTTAATTGAGCGTTTTATGCGGTTTGTAAGGGGTAATTTCTTTATCCCAGATGCAAGAGTTTCTTGGGTGGCTCCTTCTGTAGCCTTTTTGTCACAGTATATTAATGAGCACGGTATAGAGACAATCATTTCTACGGGTCCACCACATAGCATGCATCTTATTGCCAATGAATTGGTTAAGATTCATACCAGACTTAAATGGATTGCTGACTTTAGAGATCCATGGACCACCATAGGCTATCACAATGATTTATATATGACGCACTGGGCTCAGAAGAAGCATTTAAAGCTAGAAAGAACCGTTTTACAATCTGCACACACGATTTTAACAACTAGTTACACCACTAAAGCCCTTTTTTCAAAAAAGACAGCGACTCCAATAGAGGTCATTACCAATGGATTTGAGCCATTTGAGAACTCTTCGCTTACAAGTCCCGAGGAAAATAAATTTAGCCTGGTTCATATTGGGTCTTTACTATCTAAAAGAAACCCAAAAATATTATGGGAGGCCATAGGGGAATTGGTTACAGAAAATCAATTATTTGCAGCCCAACTTAGTATAGATTTTGTAGGCCTAGTGAGCGATGAAGTAAAAGCAACTATTACCGCTCATGGCTTAGCCTCTTATTGTAATTTTCACGGGTATATTTCTCATGAAGAAGCGAGAAAGCACCAATATACTGCCCATTTATTGCTCCTTATAGAAATTGACTCTGAAGCGCATAAAGGGATTATACCAGGTAAAATTTTCGAATACCTCCAATCATTGCGACCTATACTAGCAATTGGTCCAAAGGATTGGGATGTAGCAAGACTACTTCCTGAAAATAATTTTAATGCCCTTGGGACTTATCATGACAAGGCCATGGTCAAATCTTTTATAGAGACTAGATTTAATGCAGGGAAAGGAATTTCTGCTGAAATTGATCCAACTTTAAGCAAATATGAGCGCAAAAATTTAACTGAAGCCCTATCGAAAATTATAAAAAATTTGAAGCGATCTTAATATGGGGGTAGTGGTAAGGCAATCCATCCAAAATACCATAAGCACTTATTTGGGCTTTGGACTAGGGGCAATAAATACCTTGGTATTGTACACTCGTATTCTACCGGTATCCTCTTATGGTCTTTTATCCATTCAGCTGTCTATAGCTACTTTGCTATTGCCATTGTTTCTTTTTGGACTCCCGAATACGATCATTAAATTCTATAATAAAAATGCGTCTGCTGAAGAGTCAGCTAGACTCAACGCTTTTTCATTGTATTTCCCTTTGTTTTTCATTTTTATAGCTTTTGTTTTTGTGCTTTTTTTTAGGTCTGGTATATTTCCATTTTTACTTCAAAAATACGCTTATGTGGCTCCTTATTCTTGGCATATTCTTGGAATAGGTGTTGGCATGACTTATTTCGAGATTGGTTATGCTCAGGCAAGGGTGGTCTTAAAGACTGCTTTTGGTAATATCCTTAAAGAAATATTTCACAGGTTTTGTATTGCATTGGGACTTACAGGTCTTTATTTTGATTGGCTAACGCTAGAGCAATTCTTCGTGTTTTTGGTTGGAATTCATTTTTTAAGGGCATTAGTGATGTATGTTTACCTCTGGCGCAATTGCGACATTTCCTTTTCTTTTAGACGTCCAGAGAAGTTAAAGTCTTATTTAAATTACAGTCTGTTTATGTTTTTAGGGGGTACTGCGGCTGTAGTCATTTTGGAAATAGACAAGCTTATGATTTATACTTTTGTCAATATTGATCAAGTGGCTTTTTATACAGTAGCTGTTTTTATGGCCACCATAGTTGGTGTTCCAGCTCGGTCTATGTATCAAATAACGGCGCCTATTACGGCCAGATTACTTCATGACAAAGACTTTAATGGTTTACAATCACTCTACAAGCAAAGTTCCTTGAATTTAGCAATGGCAGCAGGGGGTGTTTTATTACTTTTAGCCGTTAACTTGGAGACTATTTATAAGTTTATTCCTCAAGCATATGGGGGTACCACGGTCTTGGTGTTGTTAATTGGTTCCAGTAAATTTTGTGACGCATTGCTAGGGAATAATAATGCCATTTTATTTAACTCTCCCTATTATAAAAGTATTTTGCGATTTGGGATATTTCTAGCATTTATGACGGTAGTTTTAAATTATTTATTTATTCCAAAGTTTGGTATAATGGGCGCTGCAATAGCTTCTTTTTTAGCAATTAGCTTATACGACACCGCCAAAGTAATTTATGTGAATATCAAGTATAATATGCACCCTTTTAGTAAAGGAACTGCTTACTTATTGATAATTATTACAGCTTCTTTTACATTGGCCCAATTTATCCCAAACCTAGAAAATAGGTACATGTCTATTGGGGTAAATACCCTTTTAACTGCAATTGTATACGTTGGATTACTGTATTTCTCCAACATATCAGTCACTTTTAACAGTCTTGTGAACAGAGTTAAAAAGAGACTGTTTTAAAAATTTTCATTACAATTTCTCTTTCAAATAAATAGCGGTTACAGAGTTCTTATCTTTGGCCAAAACTTCTGGGGGGCCTTGGGCAATGACTTGCCCTCCATGGATTCCACCACCAGGACCTAGGTCAATAATATGATCTGCACACTTGATCAAATCTATATTATGTTCAATAACCACCATGGAATGCCCTTTGTCTAAAAGGGCGTTAAAGGCCCCTAGCAAGCGATTAATGTCATGAAAATGAAGTCCGGTTGTAGGCTCGTCAAATATAAATAAGGTCTTGTCTTTGGTATTACCCTTCACTAAAAATGAAGCCAATTTTATACGTTGTGCTTCTCCACCTGATAGGGTAGAGGAGGATTGGCCCAAAGCAACGTAACCCAGTCCTACGTCTTCAAGTGCTTGAATCTTTTGACAGAGTTTGCTTTCTCCATGAAGTTTAAAGAATGCAAGAGCATCTGAGACAGTCATTTCCAGTACATCAAAAATGGACTTGTCGTGAAATTTTACTTCTAAGACTTCTTTTTTGAATCTTTTACCCTCACAGGCATCGCACCCTAGGTGCACATCTGCCATAAACTGCATTTCAACAGTGATTTCTCCTTCACCCTTACATTTTTCACAGCGCCCTCCCTCCACATTGAAAGAAAAGTGTTTGGGTAGGAAACCCCTGAGCTTGCTCATAGGTGCTTTTGAAAAAATAGCCCTAATGTCGTCATAAGCCTTTAAATAGGTTACCGGGTTAGATCTAGAAGATCTTCCAATGGGGTTTTGGTCTATATACTCCACATTTTTAAGATTTTTATGATGCATCTCATAACTGCTATGCTGACCAATTTTCATTCCAAATCCTCCAAGTTCCTTTTGAACAATTGGATAGAGTAATTTTTTAACTAAGGTAGATTTTCCCGATCCTGAAACCCCTGTAATGATGGTTAGCATTCCTAATGGAATAGTAAGGTCTATGTTTTGAAGGTTATGTTCTCTACCGCCTTTAATTTTGACGTACTGATCAGAACCTCTTCTTTTTTTTGGTAATGGAATTTTCATTCTACCATCTAAATATTGGGCAGTTAGGGTATTTGTTTTTAATAGTTCCTTAAGGGTGCCTTGAGCCACCAATTCTCCTCCTAGTGTTCCAGCCTCAGGACCAATGTCAAAAACAAGGTCTGCAGCTTTCATAATATCTTCATCGTGCTCCACCACTATAACTGTATTCCCAAGATCTCTTAAGCGTTTGAGCACTTCGATTAAGTTTGTGGTGTCTTTCGGATGCAAGCCTATACTAGGTTCATCCAAAATATACATGGACCCTACCAAACTACTCCCTAAAGAGGTTGCTAGGTTAATTCGCTGACTTTCTCCTCCAGACAATGTATTGGATTTTCTATTTAAAGTGAGGTAGTTTAATCCTACCTGGCTCAAGAAAGAAAGCCTACTATGTATCTCTGCTAAAATTCTTTTAGAAATGTTTGTATCTGTTTCACTTAGCATTAATTGATTAAAAAACAATTGCAGCTTATCTATTGGCATTGCCACCAATTCGCCAATATTTTTTCCACCAACTTGTACATAAAAAGATTCTTTTTTTAGTCTAGCACCTTGGCATTTATTACAAATGGTTTTGCCTCTATACCTAGAGAGCATGACCCTATTTTGAATTTTATAGCTTTTTTCTTCTAGTATCTGGAAAAAAGAATGAATTCCCTTAAAGGCTTTATTGCCATTCCAAACCAATTCTTTTTGAGCTTCAGTTAATTCAAACCAAGGTTTGTGAATGGGTATATTTGATGCTGCTGCTTTTTCAATAAGTTTGTCTTTGTATTTACTCATACTCTCTCCCCTCCATGGTGCAATGGCATTTTCATAGATAGATAAGCCTGTGTTGGGAATGACCAAATCTGGATCTATGCCCATAATATCTCCATATCCTTCACAGGCATCACATGCTCCGTAGGGATTGTTAAAACTGAATAGGTGTAGAGAAGGTATGGTGAATTCTAGTCCGTCTAGAGCAAAAAGATTACTGAAATCTACCGTTTCTTTAGTGCTTAAATCTCTGACAATACAGTGCCCTTTTCCTTCAAAAAATGCAGCTTCAATAGCGGAAGCGAGCCTATTGTAAAAATCCTCGTCATCTGCGGTAACTATTCTGTCTACCACTAGGTTAAAATTGTTTGGAAGGCTAGTAATTTCTGCTGAAATTCGGGTCACTTCCCCATTGACCTCTATCCTTGCAAAGCCTTGTTTTGAAAACAATTGAACCATTTTAACAGGGTCTTTGTCTTTGGGTACTTCAATGGGTGCCAAAAGCAGTAATTTATGCTTTAGGGGAAATGTTTTTATATGATTGACAACATCTGAAACCAAATGTTTTTTTACTTCCTTTCCACTGATAGGCGAATAAGTTTTCCCTATTCTAGCGTATAATAGCTTTAAGTAATCATAAATTTCTGTAGAAGTCCCTACTGTAGACCTAGGATTACTAGTATTCACTTTTTGTTCTATGGCAATTGCTGGTGCAATTCCCTTAATGTAGTCTACCTGAGGTTTGTCTAATTTACCCAAAAATTGTCTTGCATAGGCAGACAGACTTTCTATATACCTTCTTTGTCCCTCGGCGTATAAGGTGTCAAAGGCAAGAGAAGATTTTCCTGATCCTGAAAGGCCAGTTATCACAATAAATTTGTTTCTCGGTAGCACAACATCTATGTTTTTTAAGTTGTGCAATTTAGCCCCCTTAATGATGATATTCTTTTTAGAATCTATTTCATTAAGGTTTTTGTAAGGTAATTTGGAGTGCAGGGTCATAGGAAGTATAGGAGAATTTCTCAAAAACAATTAAGAATTAAAGATAAGTGATTTACTATATTTTTTTAATATATTTGATTGTAATATTTAAATGTTAGCCTATAAAACACGGATACTTTTAACCATCATGAATTTTTTTTGTCCCCTAATTGTTTAGGGTCACTTTTGATTTATGTATAATTTGTATCCTATGCGTGCCACTTTAAATAATTCACAATCCAATAATTTTAACGCTACAGTTCTCTCTGACAGCCAATTAGTTTCAGACTATTTGCTCGGAAACCGTCATGCTTTATCTCTTTTAGTAGAAAGACATAGGGCAAAGACCTATAGGTTTATATATACTAAGGTTCAAGATGCAGAGCTCGCTTCTGATATTGTTCAAGATACGTTTTTAAAAGTAATCAAAACCCTAGATAAAGGGGGGTATAGAGATGAAGGTAAATTTGTATCATGGGTCATGAGAATTGCCCATAACCTAGTAATTGACCATTTTAGACGTCAAAAGAAAATGCCTATGCAGTATGAAAGGTCCGATTATTCTGTCTTTTCTTTCTTAACAGATTCTGCTAAAACAAAGGAAGAAAAGATGATTCAGGAGCATATAGAGTCTAATTTACACCAGATCATAAATTCTTTGCCAGAAGACCAATTGGAGGTGGTTTCTCTGAGAATATTTAAGGAACTTAGTTTTAAAGAAATATCGGAACAAACTGGCGTAAGTATTAATACGGCACTTGGTAGAATGAGGTATGCATTGATAAATATTAGAAAAATAGTCTCAGAAAATCACATAGACCTCATGGCGTCTTAGCGTATCTTACTGAAGCAAGCCCATCTTTTTAAAACTTTATGTGAATACTTATCGCTTTTTCTTAAAATATTGATCAATCACTGTCTTGCGACCAATTGTTTTTGTGATAATATCTTTTTCAAGATCCCAGCCTCGAGCTGGGGAGTATTCTCTTCCGTACCAAATAATTTGTAAGTGAAGGTCGTTCCAAAGCGCTTTTGGAAATAATCGCTTAGCGTCCTTCTCTGTTTGTACTACATTTTTTCCATTAGTAAACCCCCACCGATACATTAATCTGTGAATATGTGTGTCTACTGGAAATGCTGGAATTCCAAAAGCTTGTGCCACTACTACACTGGCGGTTTTATGTCCTACAGCAGGGAATGTCTCCAGTATTTCTATATCCTGAGGCACTATCCCGTTGTGTGCCTCTACGAGAATTTTAGAAAGTCCATGAATACCCTTTGCTTTCATGGGGGAGAGCCCTACAGGTCTAATAATGTCCTGAATCTCTTTGACGCTTAGTTTTACCATATCAAATGGATTATCTGCTTTTTTAAATAGTAGTGGTGTAATTTTATTTACCCTTATATCTGTGCTTTGGGCAGACAATAATACAGCTATTAGAAGGGTATATGGATCTTTATGATCCAAAGGGATTGGTATTTCAGGGTATAAATCCCTTAAGGTATTAATGGTGAAATTTACTTTTTCTAGTTTGGTCATTAATGAGTAATTTTAAAAAAATAACAATAATTTTCGTTTGTTTTTTTACAACAAGCGTTAAAAGCTAAAATTGCTAATATGAAAACACTACAAGTAGGAGACAAAGTTCCCTCATTTACTGCGGTTACTCAAGATGGAAGCCCATTCAACTTATCAGATTATCAAGATACTAAATTAGTAGTTTTTTTCTACCCTAAGGCAAGTACGCCTGGATGTACTGCAGAGGCTTGTGATTTAAGAGACCATTATGAAGTGCTCAATGAGAAGGGCTACAGCATTGTAGGTGTCAGTGCAGATGATACAAATAAGCAAACTAAGTTTAGAGATAAATACAGTTTTCCATTTCCTTTACTAGCAGATACTGATAAATCTGTGATTAACGCTTTTGGGGTATGGGGTCCAAAAAAATTTATGGGAAGAGAATACGATGGCATTCATAGAATGACATTTGTAGTAGAAAAAGGATCGGTCTCACACGTTATTGATAAGGTTAAAACAAAAGAACACGCTGCACAAATATTGGCATTGTAGCCTTATAAAAGGCCAATGTTTATGAAACACTCTGGCCTTTAAATTTTAATACAAAGTCAATATATTTTTAACGCTGTGAAAATGGAGTTTTAAAATAAAGACTCTATGCTTGTAACGCTTTGGCCTTATTTTGAAATAAATCTTTTTGTTTAATAAGTTCAGCGATACCTTTTGGTAATTCATCTTCCCAACCAGGAGTATTGTTGGTAATCATTTCAAATACTTTTCTGGAAAAAATATCCAATACTTCAGGTTCGTAATCTATGATGTCCATTACTTTGCCATTGTATTTAAAGAATTTATAAAGCTCCTTCATTCTAGGGTGAACCTTTACGCTGTTTGAAGTTAGAATTTCACCAGTTTCCTGGTCTTTCATGGGATATAAGTATACTTTAAGGTCTTTGAAGAACAGTTTACCAAAGGCTTCTAAAATACCTCCACTGAGGTGTCTGTAATATTTCTCATCAAATATGTCCACTAGGTTATTAACCCCCATGGTTAATCCAATCTTAGCTTTTGTGTAGTTGTTGAAATACTCTACAAGCTTATAATATTCTTGGAATTTAGAAATAAGTACTGTATGGCCTAATGAACATAGAAGTTCTGCGCGGTCCATAAAATCTTGTTCGTCTATTTCTCCTGAAGCCTTTAGGTTGGATAAGGTAATTTCAAATATAACAATCGTATTGTCAGGATCTACTGTAGCCTCTTTTCTGAATATATCGAATGACTTTTCAAACATATCCATATTAACCTTGGTAACGGGTCTGAAACTACCTCTCAAGGCAAGTATGTTTTTCTTGTAAAGCACCGCTGCAGGAAGTAAGTTATTTCCGTCAGGACCGAACATTACTGCATCTGTCATATTATTTTTAATGAGTTCTAGACTCATTAGCCTATTGTCTACATTCTTAAAGTTAGGCCCTGAAAAATTTATCATATCTATCTCTAGAATGTCTTTTTCAATATGATCGTATAAATATTTTAATATTTTTTTTGGTTTATCGTATTTGTAGAAAGCACCATAAATAAGGTTAACACCTAAAACACCTAAGGTTTCTTGTTGGAGTCTCGCCTCGTTTTGCTTAAATCTCACATGAAGTATAATCTCATCTAATTCCTTTTGATTAGGATCTAATTGAAATTTAATTCCAACCCATCCATGTCCTTTAAATTTTTTGGCAAAATCTATAGTTGCTACAGTATTTGCATATGAAAAGAATAGCCTGTCTGGATGAGATTTTCTACTAATCCTGTCTTCCATGAGATTCATTTCATGGGCCAGCATCTTTTTTAATCTTGGTTGGGTCACATATCTTCCGTCGTCTTCAATGCCATAAATGGCATCACTAAAATCTTTGTCATAGGCACTCATAGCTTTAGCTATAGTCCCTGAGGCGCCTCCAGCTCTAAAAAAATGCCTAGCAGTTTCTTGTCCAGCACCAATTTCAGAGAAGGTTCCATAAATGTCAGGATTTAAATTAATCCTGAGTGTTTTTGCCTTTGTAGAAGGTATATTGGTGAAAGCAGTTTCTTTTTTCAAAACAGAAGCCATGTAGATTGTTTTAATTGCAACAAAGTTAAAAAGATTGTAGAAGCTAATCCCTATTAAAATCATAAATTTGAAAAAAAATAACGCTTTTGATTGTTCGTTTTTTAGGTACTGGAACTTCTCAAGGAATCCCTGTAATTGGGAGCAATCATCCTGTGTGTCTAAGTGATAATCCTAAGGACAAAAGACTGCGAGTATCTGTATTAATATCATGGGATCATTTAAATTATGTAATAGACTGTGGTCCAGATTTTAGGGCGCAAATGTTGGCGGCTAACCCAACATCTTTAGATGGCTTGATATTTACCCATGAACATGCTGATCATACAGCTGGTTTAGACGACATTAGGCCGTTTTTCTTTAGACAGGGCGCTATTCCAATTTATGCACATAAACGCGTATTAAAGTCTTTAAAGAAACGATTTGCTTATATTTTTAATGAGACTAATAAATATCCTGGAGCGCCTTCAGTAGTTTCTCATAGAGTTAAAAAAAACACTCCCTTTAATCTCAACGGAAAACAAGTTATTCCTATTAATGCAAAACACAATACTTTACAGGTATTTGGTTATAGAATAGATGCATTCGCTTATTTAACGGATATTAAAACCATTTCAGCATTTGAAACCTCCAAACTATCCGGACTAGAAGTTCTTGTGGTGAATGCATTGAGAGAAGAGCCACACTACAGTCATTTTAATTTAGAGGAAGCCATAGCATTCGCTCAAAGGGTAGGTGCCAAAAAAACCTATTTCACTCACATAAGCCATCATTTGGGTTTTCACGATCAGGTAGCATTAAAACTTCCAGAAAACATCTACTTGGCTTATGATTCACTCACTATATCTATTTAACTATGAAGTCAAGAATTTTTATGTACCTGTTTATTTTCACTGCATTAATTGCACTATATCAATTTAAAAGTGCCTCAAATTATGTAGAAAACACACAGCTAGCCCTTGCAAAATACCAAGAAACGGCAGAAGAACAGATAAAAGTTTCTGCCAAGGTTAAATCTCTTGAAGCACAATTGGAAATGGCTCAATTATTTGATCTAAAGTATAATCAGGAGGGACAATTGGTGTTGGAAAATCAGTATGAGGGAACACAAGAGATCAGCGATTTTATTTCAGATGCACTCATTCAAACTAATGTTGACAAAGAGTTACACCACGCTTTAATACCATTTAAGTCTAAAAAGGCAAAGTTTGTGTTTAATTCTGTAAAGGTGTTGAACCATAAATGGCTCATTGCAAACTTTACAGATGGTGATATTTGGGGGGAAGCTTTCTTAAAGTTTTCAATAAACAAGGACCTGGTTAATTTCACCACAGAAGACGCTTTTCTTTACAAATAATAAGGCTCTATTCTAACCATTTCAAAAGATCTGCAAAATTTTGTGGAGACACGCCATGGCCAATAGGGTAAGCTTTGAAGGTGTGGTCTATTCCTATTGCATTGAGTTGTGAGGGTATTTTTTCTGCCCAATCAAACGGAATTACTTGGTCTTGTGTTCCATGTGAAGCGAATATATGTATATTTTTATAGGCTTCTATATTCCCTTTAGCTTCTGCTAAGGCCTCATTAATATAACCACTTAAGCATATGAATTTATGATAAAATTCAGGGTATTGGAAGGCCAATGCATAGCTTAAAATACTTCCTTGGCTAAAACCCAATACGCAAATTTTATTCCTATCTAAATGTCTTTCTTTGCATTTATCTTGAATAAAATGATGGAGTAAATCTCTGGATGCCACAGCCTGCTCAAGATCTGACCATTTTCCCTTTTCTGCGTCAAAATTTATTGCATACCAAGCATTTCCATAAGGCTGCATAGAGTAGGGGGCTCTTACAGAGATAATATGATAATGTTCGGGAATTCCTTCAGCGAAAGAAAATAAATCATTTTCATCGCTGCCATAGCCATGGACTAAAAAAAGTGGAATAGCGTTATCCTTTGAAGATTTTGCCGGTCTTTCAATACAATATAGGGGCTTGTCCATACTATCGAATAAATGTAAACCACTGTTGAAAGTAAGTTCCAATGAAGGGCAACGAATTTTTAGTGTTTTGAATTGCGGAATAAAAACCAAACCCCCATAGTAATAAATACATGACGTATAATCCTAGAAAGGCAAATTCATTAAACCATTGACTAATAAATAGGGCGAATGCATGAAATAATAAATGAACTCCAAAGGCTTGTCTAATATGAAATCTAGAAAAAACCTCTGGCTTGTTATTGTGCATACTGATTGCTATTATAGCCCCAATTATAGTGAAGTAAGCGATAATAGCTGGCTTTTTGCCTTTAATTTCTTCTTGTATTCCCATCATTAAATAGTTGTAATATGCTCATTTACTACAGTTCCTAGTGCCTTACCTTTTAATAGTGCTCCTAAATAAAGAGAGTTCTTGGAGCTAGCATATAGATCTTCTACTGTTTGTGTGTATTCTATACTTGGATCAAATAGCGATAGATTCGCTTTGTGACCTTCAGAAATAGAAGGTTTCTCTAAGTTAAAACGCTCATAGCCCCGCTGCAAAATTTCAACAGCTTGAGTTGTTGTGTATAATGAATTGAGTACGCCAAATGCAGCTTCTAAGCCTAAGGAGCCATAATGTGCATGATCAAAAGCAAGATTTTTTAATTCAATATCTAAAGGATTGTGGTCTGTAGTCATAAAATCTATAGTACCTTCTAGCAAAGCTTTTTGAAGCGCTTTTTGATCCTTTTTAGATCTTAGAGGAGGCGTTATTTTAGCATTTGTGTCAAAATCAATTAAGGCACTTTCATTGGCAAATAGATGGTGTAAAGACACGCTACAACTAATATCCAAACCTTCTTTTTTAGCTGCTTTTATTAATAAAACACTCTCCTTTGAAGAGATAGTAGGAATATGTAGTTTTCCCCCACTATACCTTAAAAGATGAATATCTCTTTGAATTTGTAAGTGCTCAGATAAGCTTGGATCTGTTTTTAATCCCAATTGAGTAGCCACCACGCCTTCATGGGCCAAACCACTATTAGAGATTTTAGATGTTTTTGGAAAGCTAAAAACCAATCCATTGAAAGATTGGGTGTACTGCAGCGCAATTTTTAGCAAGTTAGGATTGTCAATCGGGGCATTATAATCATAAAAACCTATAGCACCTTGTCTTTGCATGTCGAACAACTCGGCTAAATCCTGACCTCTTGCTCCTTTAGTTAGTGTCCCTAAAGGGTGAACATTTATTGGGGCTTTAAGTGCCGCATTTCTAAGATATCCAATAGCGTTCTGTTGGTCAGGTACCGGATCGGTGTTGGGATTTAAAAAAACAGTGCTAAAACCGCTTTTGGCAGCAGTTAAAACACCATTTTTAAAATTTTCTCTGGACTCATATCCAGGTTCTCCAACACTAATACCAGTGTCTAACCAGCCCGCAGAGACATGAAGGTTATTTAATGCAACCGTTTGGTCTGCTTTAAAATTGTTAATTTTCGGGCTTATTTTTATGACAACACCGTCTTTTACAGCTATATCTACTTTTTTTAAATGAATACTTGGATTAGATTCTTCTACTATTGTGGCGTCCTTAATTAGTATATTCATTTAGAGTAGATTTAGATGTGGAACCTTATAAAGTCATGCAAAAATAACAAACCATTTACAATTGTCAATTCTAATTAGGTAAATATCGCTTTCGTTTATTTAAAAGAAGGTCCTATGGTGTTTAATAAGACCTTTTTCATTATTTCATAGCCCTTTTTGTTAGGATGAACACCGTCAGATCCCAAAGATAATTTTAAACCATTTTTTTCATCAGACATTTCAGAGAAATAATCTATGTATTTATAGTTTTTTTCTACGGCTAATGCCTTTAGCATGTCATTTAGAGCTAGAATTTTTGGTACGGGTTTTAATCCCGGTTTCCATGGATAATCATATACAGGCAGTACACTACACAAGAAAACCTCAATCTTATTTAAGGCAGCCAATCCAGCCATACTTTCTATTTGATTAAAGATCTCTTGAACACTCATCGAGCCAGTATTTCCAGCAATGTCATTTGTGCCAGCTAGAATAACCACTCCTTTGGGCTTGAGATCTAATACATCTTGTTTAAAACGGACGAGCATTTGTGGGGTAGTTTGGCCACTGATCCCTCTGTTAATATAATTAGTACTCCCAAATAAGTTTGGGTCAAATGACTTCCATCCCTCTGTAATAGAATTCCCCATAAACACTAGTTTTATAGGTGCATTTTCTGCAATAATACGTTTATTTTCAGCTTTAAAACGTGCTACATTTGCCCAGTCTTGAGCATTTATTTGGCTAAATATAGCACAGGCCAAAAGGCTTAACAATGTTTTCATTTATTTAGTGTATTTAGCCGCTTTATTCCCTGGAAGACTGTTTTTAATAAACTGACGAATATCTTCATTCGCGTTTTTTAGATCTTCCCTTCTCAAGTACATCATATGCCCACTTTCATATCCTTTAAAACTCAACCTGTTTTTCATTCTACCGGAGGGGTCTAACTGCCACATATTATATTTTGCATTAAAGTAGGTCGTGGCTCCGTCAAAATAACCAGACTGCGTCATGACATGTAAATAAGGGTTTTGCGCCATGGCTTGTCTAAGGTTTTCTCCCGTATTGTCTCCACTTCTGTCCCAAGGATGCACCGGTCCGAACATATTGTATTTTATGTCCGTTTTAAAATTAAGTTCTTCTTGAAGGTAATAATTGATTGCAGGGGTAAATGAATGCAGCCATGAGGTGAGCTCTGAATTATAGTCAGGTCTTTCACCAGCACTTTTTCGATCTATCCCTAAATATCTTGAGTCCAGTCTTCCTACCGTATATCCGTCTTCTCTTAATAATTCCTTCCAGAAGTAAGGGTAGGGGATCTCTAAATTATGATCGAGATAAACACTTGGCTTAATTCCTGAATAATAGCCCATCTTTTCTGCTAAAGCCTCTTTTTTACTCGTTTCCAAGAAACCGCCCATGACCATTGCAGGTAAAACAGTATTGATGGTGTAAGCTTCTACTTCTTCCAATACTTCTGTCAAAGGTTTATTTTGTAATGTACTTGGAAGTTTTTTCTGGTACCAGGCAGCTGCAGCAAAATAAGGAAGCCTATTGGCTACTTCTACAGGACCTTCTCGGTCTATTCCAAGTTCTGTTGGAGAAACCAAAATAACTCCGTTTAAATACATCCATTGGTTGTTTTGTAAGGCTAAGGCTAATCCTGAAACCCTTGTAGTACCATAGCTTTCTCCAATTAAATATTTTGGAGAAGACCAGCGGTTATTTCTAGTAACAAAGGTATTGAGCCACTCTGCTAAATAGGCAATATCTGCATTTACACCAAAAAATTTACTTCTGTCTATCTCTTTTCCAGCGGCTGGAATGGTTCTAGAATATCCCGTATTTACCGGGTTTACATACACAATATCTGCTATATCTAGAATAGAGTAAGGATTGTTAGAGATTCCATAGGGTTGGACAGGATACCCTTCAGAATCAATATTAAGAACTCTTGGTCCGGTATAGGCCAAATGCATCCAAACAGAACCTGAGCCAGGACCTCCATTAAAGGATATTACTAAGGGTCTTTGGGATCTATTACTCACATTGTCTTTTGTGTAATAAGTATAATGTAAACTAGCGATAGGATCACCATTTTCATCCCAAACAGGTTGTGTTCCTGTAGTGGCAGTATAATTGAAGGAATCCGTTTGGGTAGTGAGTTTGTGTTTTGTAGTTACTGTAGTATCTAAAGGAAGTGTTCTACTTTGACTCCAACAGATTGCTGTAGATGAAAAAAAAATGACAGAAAAAAATACTTTAAATCTCATAGTGAATGGTTTGGTTTTTATGTCAACTAATTTAATAAAAATAAAATGAAATTAATAGGCTTAAAACCCTTCAAAAACACCAAGTCCAAAAAGAGCAAAATCATATTTGACAGGGTCTATTGCATCTAAAGACCTAAGTGACTGATCTAATTCAATAACTGCTTTAGCGTCGTTTTGCGCTCTTTTTAATAGTCCTAATTTTCTAGCAACTCTACCGCTATGCACATCTAAGGGACAGGAAAGATCACTAGGAGAAATCATTTGCCAAATACCAAAATCTACTTTTTCTCTTGGATTCCTGACCATCCATCTCAAAAACATATTGAGCCTTTTGGCAGCTGAGCCTTTTAAGGGATCGGAAACATGCTTAGTAGTTCTTTGTTCATGAGGAATGCTAAAAAAAATAGATTTAAACAGGCTGATGTTTTCCTGTAAAGGTCTGATCGGTTGTGTTAAAAAAGCGTTTTCAAGACCATCGTGGTGTAAATAAATGTTTTTAAGTGCTTTGCAAAAACCTATGGCATCTATTCCATTAAAAGTCCTGTGCTTAAAATGGTGAAGCGCGTCATAGTCACTTTGCTGAGCATTTAAAATAAAGTCATAAGGGGAATGATCCATTAAATCCATTAAAAAATGGGCGTTTTTTAAGATACTTTTTCTATTTCCCCATGAAATAGTAGCCGTTAAAAATGCACTAATTTCTATATCTTCCTTTTTATTAAATAAATAGGGTATTTGTAAAGGATCTGATTCTATAAAAGACGGTTCTTGGTATTGAACCACTTTTTCCTCTAAAAACGATTTTAGGCTTTCTCTGTCCATTATTGTACCATATGACCGTCTACCATTGTAAATGTTCTGTCTGCCATTTTGGCTAATAATTCGTTGTGTGTCACTAGCACGAATGTTTGATTATAGGTATCTCTTAGCTTAAAAAAAAGCTGATGCAGCACTTGCGCACTTTCTGAATCGAGATTACCGCTCGGTTCGTCTGCAAATACCACAGCAGGTTTATTGATTAAAGCCCTTGCTACAGCAACCCTTTGTTGTTCCCCCCCAGACAAGGCATCTGGTTTGTGGTGTATTCTGTCTAGAAGCCCAAGAAAGCTAAGTAATTCAGTAGCATCTTTTGTAGCCTGCTCTTTAGAGGCGCCATGAATATATGCAGGGATACACACATTTTCAATGGCAGTAAACTCTGGGAGTAATTGATGAAATTGAAAAATAAAGCCTATGTTTTTGTTTCTGAATGCGGCCAGTTCTTTTGTATTTAACAGTGGAACATTTTTGTTATTTATTTCAATAATGGCATCCTTATTGCTTGGCTGCTCTAAGGTCCCTAATATTTGTAACAGCGTTGTTTTTCCAGCGCCAGAGGCACCAACAATTGCCACTATTTCTCCTTCATTAATATGGATGTTCACCCCTTTGAGAACTTCAAGTTCTCCATATGATTTTCGAATATTATTCGCTTTGATCATCTATAAAGTATATCTTTAATTAAAAGTAAATATAACGATTCAGATGGTCTTCAGATTATTCTTTATTAATTTATAGTAATAGGATGATTAATTTATTGTAAATTTGTTTATTGTTATTTCGAATAAATTAAACAAAATAATGTCTTATACCCATTTAGATTCCTACGATGTACCCATTACTGAAAGTGTAAAAAAAAATTACGATCACATATTAAATGCCATAGGGGAGGACCCATCTAGAGAGGGTTTATTAAAAACACCTGAGAGAGCTGCTAAAGCAATGCAGTTTTTGACACAAGGTTATGATCAAGACCCTCAAGCTATACTTAGAGGTGCTATGTTTAAAGAAGATTATGACGACATGGTGATTATTAAAGACATTGAACTGTATTCAATGTGTGAACATCATATGCTTCCTTTTTTTGGTAAAGCTCACATTGCTTACATTCCAAATGGACATATCGTTGGTTTGAGTAAAATTCCAAGAATAGTAGATGTTTTTGCAAGACGCCTTCAAGTGCAAGAGCGTTTAACACATGATATTTTAGAGTGTATTAATGCAACGCTAGCTCCTAAAGGTGTAGCGGTTGTAATTGAAGCCTCTCATATGTGTATGATGATGAGAGGGGTTCAAAAGCAAAACTCTGTTACAACAACCTCTGGATTTAGAGGGCTTTTCGAAAAAACAGCTACTAGAAACGAATTCATGAAATTGATTAGCAGTAGTCTGTCGTAAAAATGACGTGAACATTGTTAATGATTTTTCAGCGACATTGGTGAAACATTCTTTGGATTTATTGAAAATGAATAAGTTTGTTATATGATTGAGTATATAGACGTTGTTGTAGATACCATAAGTGGAAGTTTTAGGTGGTTTTATAGATCTATCATTTTTGATGTTCCCTGGAATCAAAATTATTTTTGGGGTTTAACATTAATTTCCTTTGTTGTGTGGGGTTTAGAACTACTATTTCCATGGCGTAAAGAGCAGAAAGTTTTTAGGAAAGACTTTTGGCTTGACGCCGTTTATATGTATTTCAATTTCTTTGTATTCTCAAGTGTTATTAGTGGCTTATATGTCATTCTGGGTAGTTTTTTTAATTCCTATGGTATTACCATCCATTCTATTGCTTTACTAGATTTAAATAAATTACCGTCTTGGTTGGGTCTTTTGATATTTTTTGTTCTTCTAGATTTTGTTCAATGGTTCACGCATATTGCGCTTCATAAGATACCGTTCTTTTGGCAGTTCCACAAAGTGCATCATTCCGTGAAAGAAATGGGTTTTGCAGCTCATTTGAGGTATCATTGGATGGAGAACATTCTTTACAAACCATTGAAGACCTTGGCCATTATGCTTTTGGGAGGTTTTGAGCCAGAACAAGCCTTTGTTGTTCATTTTATCTCTATTGTGATTGGTCATTTAAATCATGCGAATTTAGCCCTTGATTGGGGGCCGCTAAAATACTTGATCAATAATCCTGTGATGCATCTTTATCACCATGCTAAATCACTTCCTAAAGGTCGTTTTGGGGTGAATTTTGGAATCAGTTTAAGCATTTGGGACTATCTATTCAATACCTATTACTTGCCCAAAAAAAATCCCCACCTAACCCTAGGGTTTGATGGAGATGAAAATTTCCCAAAAGACTTCATAAATCAAAACCTAAGTGGTTTTAAAAAGTAGTTTTTTATTCTACAGAGACACTAAAAATAACTGCCACATCTGTTTCTCCACCAGCATCTAAAATTCCAGAATTTGGTTTTTTAGGTTCATGTCTCAATGTAAGTCCCAATGTTGCATTTCCAGAGTTCCCTGTCGTTAAAGTGAAAACCAGCCCCAATGGGTTCCCACTTGAATCCGTATCTGAAGTTACCACTGAACTGATAGGCGAAGTAAATGAATAAAATACTTGGTGTTCTTCTGCTTCTTCTGCAACTTCTTCTGTAATATCTTCTACTGGAGATATAGATTCATTTAAAAACTTAACATCACCTGAATAAGTAGTGTTAGAGTTTAATGAGCCTAGTAAATCTATTACAGGTTCATTTGGTCCGTCTCCATCTAGGTCTACTGAACTTAAAGTAACTGTGTCACTTCCAGCTTGAAGCGTTACAATTACCGAGGTAATAACTTCTTCCTCTTGGATAAGTTCAGGGCTATCATTGTCACTACAAGATAAAAATGATATCAATAGTGAAAGGGTTAATAGGGTAGAGAAAATCTTTTTCATAAGATGTGATGTAGTTTAATTAAAAATTGATTTGAAATTGTAATTGAAAGTTTATGCCCAATTCATTCGAAAAATATCGAAGTCTATTGAGGTAATTTTGATAATTTAAATTGGTGAGGTTCTCACCGCTAAGTCTTATTTTATATTGGGTGGTACCGCTTTTGGGAAATTGGTACGCTACTACAGATGAAAGTAAAAAATAGCTGTTAGGAGCTTTATTAATTTCTAGTAGCTGTTCTTTTTGTGTGTACGGATTAAAAATCATGAAGTCTTCAGGCACTTCGTTTTGCCTAAAATTGTATTCCCCAGCGAATTGAACACTAAGTCCCTTGATATTTTTAAACAAATATTCTAATTCGTGTTGGGTACTTACAGGGGGGATGTTTGGAAAGGGTGTGTTGTTTTTTAAGTCAATTGCCTTTACTAAAGAAGCCCCATTGGTAAATTTCAGTTCGTTTGAAAAACGTTCCGTCCATTTAAAGTCTAAGCCAGTGAAGTTTGCATTGGTTTGCTGGTATTCCCAAACTGGAAACGCACCCCTTATCGTGAATTCTAGACCTGAAGGAATAAGTGCCATAAAATCGTTTATACGATTAAAATAAGGGGCTAATAAAAAAGTTCTCTGATCAGAACGATAGCTGTATTGAACACCCAATTTATGCGCTTTTTCTTTCCTCATTCTCAAAGAGCCTAATTCAATTCTAGCTGCAGAATGGTGTAGACCTTCACTAAATAACTCCGCTGGATTAGGAGCTCTTTCTATGTATTGAAGGTGCGTGCTAAGGCGGTGCTCTTGACGGTTAAAGTGAACACTTAGCGCAGCAGATTGGGTATTGAAATTTAATTTTGCCGCTGTAAGTATTTGGGTGTCAAAGTCTGCAACAACAAAATCTGAAAAGTCAATATTATAGCCTAAAGATTCCCACCTTGAGGTTTTATAGAATTTATCTGCATTTATTTGAACCCTGTCTGCCCTTATGCTCCCTTCAATTTCCCACGCAGATGAGAGGGTTTTTAATCCATATAAATAAGCGCCAAAATTTAAGCTATTGTAATCTGGTATGAGTCTTTTTACACCAGTTGCAGGGTTTGGAAAATGTATCTGATAGGCTGTTTCTACCCCAAATTCGAGTGCCTTGTCGTAAAAGGTATCTAATTTAAAATTCGATTGAATAGCATGGGTTTGTAGTTTTAAATCTGTTCCAGGTAGTTTATTTTTATCGCCAAGCCTGAGGTCGAACTCTTTTCTATTATTCTGCTGAAAATCGTATTGAAGGGTCCATTTAGCTAGATTTTCAAAATGATAATAGGCAGAAATTTTGGCCAATATATGAGAAACTTCCTGTCTTGGGTTTTCTATATTATAAGTAAAATCTCCAATCGGAATAGTGGTGTCTCCATTGATCTGATTGATTAAATCTTGAAGATTACCAATATGAGAGTTTCTAAGGATACCATTATTAGCTTTAAAATAAGAGATATATGCATCTATTCCTTTGTGGGCCAAATGCCAACCAAAAGGAATTGAGATACTGGTTTGTTCTAATCCAGTATTTAGTAAGTAACCATCAGTATTTTGATTATTCCCCGCTTTTTTAAAGCTCGCTTGAATTCCATAAAACAAACCATTTTCAAAATCTCTCTCGAATTTTTGACTACTCAAAATACCCAAGCCATTGGAATAAGCAGAAAATATGGCAGTGTGTTTTTGACTGTTCTTAAAAACGGGTTTTCTAGGATCTAGGATAATCACACCACCCACAGCATCTCCACCATATTTAAGCGCCTTTGCACCAACGGCAAGTGACACCCCTTCTACACTAGAAGTAGCTATATTTGGTGCGTGTTCTGCGCCCCATTCCATATCCTGCATTCTAACCCCTTGGTTATTGGTAAGCACTCTACTCCCGTACATTCCTTGGAGCAATGGTTTAGCAATAGAGTTACCTGTCTTAAGGGTGCTAATGCCTTGTATTTCAGTCAGTGCCTCAGCAAAACTTTGGCTGATTTTATTTTCGAAAACAGTCGCATCTATAGTTTGTTGTTCCAATAAATTATTAGCTTTCTTAATAAGCGCTACCTCATTCAATGCTTCTACATGATGCTCTAGATAGAAGGTCTTGGTAATGTTTTCCGTTAAATTTATAGGAATAAATTGAGTCCCACAGTCAATATGAGACACTTCAATTTCATAAAAACCACGGCATAATCCTTGTAAGACAAAGTCTCCATTTTCATTTGAAAACACTTCTTTTTCGAGACCATAAATAGCTATAATAGCGCCCTTTAAGGGTTTTCCATCGTGCTGGTCAATCACCTTACCTTTAATGACCAAATGGCAGTCTTGTCCATGGGCATAGCCCAATACAAATGACATAAATAATAATAAAATATATTTCATGAATACATATTCAAATTACAACTAGTGCTATTAAGCACTTCAATATCTATGAATTATAGTCAGACGGTGGGGGTCTGGACCAGATATTGGTGTAAGCTGAATATTTTAAAACTTGCGCTGGTGTTTGCTTGCATTGTTTTGAAGTAACAATAGCAAAATCATTGTTAACAATACAATCTATTTCAGCGACTAAAAGTAAAGGAGACTGTAGTTGTTGTATTTCACAGGTCTGACAATGACTTGTTTTATCTGCATGGTTACTATCGTGGGTATAAGCATGAAGCGTACTGCTTTTTAAGAAAAAAAGTAGCACAAAAAATATCCCATACAATCCACGAGTGGTAAACATAGTTTCAAATATATGGATTTAGGGATAGAGATAAATCTTAAAGAAGTGTTAAATGTCTATTTAAAAAGAAATCCCAAGCCCATTCTCTTGAGCATTTTCTTCTCAAAATTCCAAAAGAACTTGAACTGACCAAACAACCCACCAATAGCTACAAGCAATACTTGATAGATTGGAAAAATAATTAATATTCTCAAAGTCCAGTAAAAAATTAAGGTGTACCAGTGGTCTTCAAAAGCACTGCGCTCCAATCCAACAAAATCCAAAACAGGTCTGGCCAGTTTTAGGGCACTACTTCCAGTAATTGAAAAGACTATAAAAATAACGACAAGTGCTCCGTTAGAAGAAACCGACCACTTCTCTTTTAATTTTGAAAAATAAGAAGGCTTATGCATTGTCAAAAGAAATAATTTGTTTGGCTAAAGAAAGCCCTATTTTCTCCTGAGCTTCAAGAGTAGCGGCGCCAATATGAGGTGTCAATGATATATTTGGATGCATGAGTATTTTTATTTCAGGATTTGGTTCAGACTCAAATACGTCTAATCCAGCAAAAGCTACGATTCCGTTGTCTAAAAACTCAATAAGAGCTACTTCATCTAAGGCATTTCCCCTCGCTGTATTGATTATGCCGACCCCTTTTTTTAATAATCCAAATGCATTTCTATCTATACAATATTCACTTTGAGAGGGAACGTGTAGGGAGATAAAATCAGATTCTTTTAAGACATTTTCTCTGCTGCTTCCTTCTAGTGAAAAAGAAATTTTTTCCCCATTGAAAAACTCTAATTCAATAGAGGCGTTTTTTATTTCAGGATCAAAAAAGAGTACCTTCATACCCATAGAAAGTCCCATCTTAGCGGTTTCTTGGCCAATATTACCAAACCCAAAAATTCCTAATGTTTTACCCTTTAATTCAATACCAGTGGCATAAGATTTTTTTAGATCTTTAAAATGAGTATCACCTTCTAAGGGCATGTTTCTGTTGGCATCATAGAGAAATCTTGCGCCAGATAATAAATGAGCAAAGCTTAATTCCGCCACTGCTCTCGCAGAAGCATCTGGGGTATTTATCACTTTAATACCCTTAGAGATGGCATAATCCACAGCAATATTATCCATACCAACGCCACCTCTTCCAATGACTCTAATACTTGGACATTGGTCAATGATAGCTTCTTTTATCTCGGTTGCAGATCGCACTAAAACTACCTCAATTTGTTGTTCATTAATGTAATTGGCTAATTGTGACTGAGATACTGTAGTAGTATCTACTTGGTGGCCAGCTTCTTCTAAGTATTTAATGCCACTTAGATGAATACCATCATTCGCTAAAATCTTCATTTTTTATGCTTTTCTTTCTAGATCACTCATTATATCTACGAGGACACCAACACTTTCAAGTGAAAGTGCGTTGTACATAGACGCTCTATACCCCCCAACAGATCTATGACCGTTTAAGCCATTTATCCCACCAGCAGCGCACATATCATTGAAGCGTGTCTCTAAGGTAGGTTCAGATAGGGTGAATGTAGCATTCATATATGATCGGTCTTCTTTGTTTGCATAGCCTGTAAACAATGGATTTAGATCTATTTCAGAATAAAGTAATCTGGCTTTTTTTCTATTAATCTTTTCAATTGCGGCAATACCTCCCAGGTCTTTGAGCCAAGACATGGTTAACATAGATACATACACAGGAAAAACCGCTGGTGTGTTAAACATACTTTCTTTATCTATATGCGTCTGATAGTTTAACATTTCTGGAATATGTCTAGAAACTTTTCCAAGAATCGATTCTTTAACTACTACAAGAGTGGTACCTGCAGGTCCCATGTTTTTTTGTGCCCCCGCGTATATTAAGTCAAAGGCAGAAAAATCAATAGTCCTTGAAAATATGTCTGAACTCATATCACAAACCATAGGGACACCGACTTTTGGAAACTGTTGAAATTGAGTTCCGTAGATCGTGTTATTTGAGGTGAGGTGTAAATAATCTACGTCTGTAGGTACTTCAATATTTTTTGGAATATATTTGTATCCATCTGATTTTGAAGAACCTACCTCGATCACTTCACCAAAAGCTTTAGCTTCTTTAATAGCTTTGTCACTCCAGGTTCCTGTGTTTATATAAGCGGCTTTGGTTTCTAATAAGTTGTAGGCAACCATTAAAAATTCCAAACTAGCACCACCTTGAAGAAATAGGGCTTTGTACCCCTTGCCTTCAAGATTTAAAAGTGATAAGGCCAACTCTTGTGCTTGATCCATTACCGCAACAAAATCCTTTGAGCGATGAGAGATTTCAATTAAGGAGAGCCCAGAATCGTTAAAATTCAATACAGATTGAGCTGCTTTGTCCAAAACTTCTTTTGGAAGTATACAGGGTCCAGCACTAAAATTATGTTTTTTCATCAAAGTTTCTTTAGTAGAAATTCAGCGTACAAAGGTCTTATAATTAATCTAAAAAGTACGTGCTTTAAGAGAATTTTATAAGGATAAAATAAAATCCATAGTGTCTACTCCATCTGCATAATCCGTCAGGCTTGGGTTTTGGGTTTCTCCAAAACCAATACTGTTCAAAAATCCAGCAGGCCCTACAATACATTGAAGTAAATCAGATTTAGCCTCCAACTCCTTTTCCAATTTTTCTAAAGTCTGGTAGTATTCAAAATGAAGTGAGCCTATAGGTGAGGTGAGGCCGGTGTCTTCTTTAATAATTAAGAAACCATTGTCCAGTATCTTAAATAAACTCATCAGATATACCGCTTTATTATAATCGTAATTATTGCTGTATTTTTCATATTCAATAAGGTCCCTATACCCGTAAAGGGCTTTGAATAGTGTGTCAAAATCGTATCCTTCAGGCACATATATTTTAGACACAGACCTGCAACCTAAACCAAAATACCTAAAGATGTCTTCCCCGAGTTTTTGAAGCATTTCAGTACTTTCTTTTCCTGTAATTACAGCAACAGAATTTCTGTTTTTTCTAATAATATTAGGTTTGTGTCCAAAATAATGCTCAAAATATCTAGCAGTATTGTCACTACCTGTAGCAATTAAAGCGTCGTATGGCGCATTTATTTTCTCCAATACTTTTACATGATCTGGGTCTTCTTGGGTGTGTGCTTGCAAGAAGCTTAAAATCCATGGGAGGAGAACCTGATCGTTTGAGGCTAATTTTATTAGAATTTTAGCATCGGCCAGATAGGCCGTTAAAAAGTCATGAAACCCCACCAACGGAATGTTCCCCGCCATGATTAAAAGCACTATGGGCTTTTTTGTGGGAGAGGGGTAAGAAGCTACCCATTTTTCAAGTTTTTCTTTAGTTAATTCATTGGCCCACTGTGCAGTGGCGTACCAAATATTTTCCTCAGTGAACCAACCATTTTTATGACCCGCATGAGCAATGAGTTTTTCCCAATCTTCTAGATGAGGGGCATTGCGTTTATTTTCTTCTTTAGCCTGGACCATAGTTTGGAGTGTTTTTCCAAAAGCAACAACAGCATTAAATCTATCTTGATATGTGGGCATAATATTTGTTTGAGCGGTTTTTAGGTTTTACCTTTGTGCAAAAGTAATCAATACACCCGATTAACTTAAATTTTTACTATGGCAATTATTATTACAGACGAATGTATTAATTGTGGCGCATGTGAGCCAGAATGTCCAAATACCGCCATATATGAAGGCGCAGAAGAATGGCGTTACAGTGACGGTACCTCGTTAAAAGGTTCCATTGTTTTACCCAATGGCCTTGTGGCTGACGCCGATGCGGTTCAGGATCCTATTTCAGATGAAATTTATTATATATCGCCGGATAAGTGTACCGAATGTATGGGCTTTCATGAAGAACCACAATGTGCCGCAGTTTGCCCTGTGGATTGTTGTGTGCCTGATGAGTCTCATGTAGAAACAGAGGCTGTTTTATTAGAGAAACAGCGATTTATGCATCCTGAATAGGACATCTGAATTTTACTTCCCTTTTTTTGTAGGCTTTTTTAAAAGCATAGTCATATATTTGCCACCAATTAAAAACCAAGCATATGAAAGCAGGTATTGTTGGCCTTCCTAATGTAGGAAAATCTACCCTTTTTAATTGTCTCTCAAACGCTAAAGCGCAGAGTGCCAATTTTCCTTTTTGTACTATTGAACCCAATATAGGGGTGGTCAATGTACCAGATCCAAGACTAGAAAAATTAGAATCTTTAGTAGATCCAGAGCGTGTTGTTCCAGCAACTGTTGAAATAGTTGACATTGCTGGGCTGGTTAAAGGAGCAAGTAAAGGAGAAGGTTTGGGAAATCAATTCCTTGGAAATATTAGAGAAACAGATGCCCTTTTACATGTACTTCGTTGTTTTGACGACGACAATATTGTTCATGTAGACGGCCATGTAAATCCGATCAGAGATAAAGAAACCATAGATATGGAATTGCAGCTCAAAGATCTGGAAACAGTAGATAAAAAATTAGAAAAAGTAAAACGTGCTGCTAAGACAGGTAATAAAGAAGCTCAGAAAGAAGAGGCCGTTTTATTATCACTCAAGCAAGGTTTAGAGGCAGGCAAGTCTATCAGAGCGATTGAGTTATCTAAAGAAGATAGAGAGGCTTTTGTAAAACCCCTACAGTTTATTACAGACAAGCCAGTTATGTATGTTTGTAATGTATCTGAGGACGCTGCAGTTAGTGGGAATGAATATGTAACCAAAGTCAAAGAGGCTGTTGCAGATGAAAATGCAGAAGTGATTTTTTTAGCGGTTGGAACAGAGGCGGATATTACCGAACTAGAAAGCTACGAAGAGCGTCAAATGTTTTTGGAAGATATGGGTCTAGATGAACCAGGGTCTGCAAAACTTATTAGAGGTGCCTATAAATTATTAAATCTAGAGACTTATTTTACTGCAGGCGTTAAGGAAGTAAGGGCTTGGACCATTCCTGTGGGTGCTTCTGCACCCCAAGCAGCAGGTGTCATTCACACAGATTTTGAAAAAGGTTTTATTAGGGCAGAAGTTATTTCTTTCACAGATTACGAATCTTATGGCAGTGAGGCCAAAGTAAAAGAAGCAGGAAAGATGCGTGTAGAAGGCAAAGAATATATTGTGCAAGATGGAGATGTCATGCATTTTAGATTTAATGTGTAGTTCACATTAATACCTATCAACAATAACCCAATCACTATTGTTAATTACTTTAGCCTGATTGGGTTTTATTTTTTTAAAGACCTCACTATATTAGCTCCCTATCCTATTGCTATAAATTATGGAGCAACAAACTCAATATACAGAAGACAATATTCGTTCTTTAGATTGGAAGGAGCATATTCGTATGCGTCCTGGTATGTATATTGGTAAGTTGGGAGATGGTTCTTCTGCAGACGACGGTATTTACATCCTTTTAAAAGAGGTTATAGATAACTGTATAGATGAGTTTGTCATGGGGGCTGGTAAAACCATTGAAATTTCCATAAAAGAAACTGAAGTTGCTGTAAGGGATTACGGAAGGGGTATTCCACTTGGAAAAGTGGTAGATGTGGTTTCTAAGATGAATACTGGTGGTAAATATGACAGCAGGGCTTTTAAAAAATCTGTTGGACTCAACGGGGTTGGGACAAAAGCGGTGAACGCGCTCTCTTCCATATTTGAGGTTTCTTCTTGTAGAGACAATCTATTAAAGACCGCCACATTTGAGGCTGGAAATTTAGTTTCAGAGGAAGGTCCTTTAGAAACTTCTAAACGAAAGGGAACTAAAGTTCGTTTTATTCCAGATGCAGCAATATTTAAAAATTATAGATACAGGGCTGAGTATGTAATTCGCATGCTCAAAAACTATGTTTACCTCAATCCAGGCTTAACGATTGTTTTTAATGGAGAAAAATATTTCTCCGAAAATGGGCTTAAGGATCTTTTAGAAGATAACAATGCTGCAGAAGACATGCTTTACCCAATCATTCACCTTAAAGGTCCAGATATTGAAGTGGCTATTACCCATAGTAAAACACAGTATAGTGAGGAGTATCACTCCTTTGTGAATGGACAACACACTACTCAGGGGGGTACTCATCAAGCTGCTTTTAGAGAGGCAATTGCTCGTACGGTAAAAGATTTTTACGGAAAGAACTACGAGGCAGCAGATATTAGAAAATCAATTATTTCTGCCATTTCCATAAAGGTCATGGAGCCAGTTTTTGAGAGTCAAACAAAGACCAAACTTGGTTCAACTGATATGGGAGGGGAAATGCCCACTGTAAGAACCTACATTAATGATTTTATAAGTCAATACTTAGATAATTTTTTACACAAAAATCCTGATACAGCAGAAGCATTACAAAGAAAGATTGTTCAAGCAGAAAGAGAACGCAAAGAGCTTTCTGGTATTAGAAAACTCGCTAGAGATCGCGCAAAGAAGAGTAATCTTCACAATAAAAAGCTAAGAGACTGTAGAGTGCATTTAACAGACACTAAACATGATCGTTACTTGGAGAGCACTCTTTTTATTACTGAGGGAGATTCTGCTTCTGGATCTATAACAAAGTCTAGGGATGTGAATACCCAAGCCGTATTCAGCCTAAGGGGAAAACCACTTAATTCCTATGGGATGAGTAAGAAGATTGTTTATGAAAATGAAGAGTTTAACTTATTGCAAGCCGCCCTAAACATTGAAGACTCCATGGAGGATTTACGTTATAACAATATTGTTATTGCAACAGATGCAGATGTAGACGGCATGCATATTAGGTTGTTGTTAATCACCTTCTTTTTACAATTTTTCCCAGAACTGATAAAGGACAATCATTTGTATATCCTTCAAACGCCACTGTTTAGAGTAAGAAATAAAAAAGAAACTTTTTATTGCTATACTCCCGAAGAGAAAGAGGCTGCAATGCTAAAAGTAGGGGCTAAGCCAGAAATCACAAGATTTAAAGGTTTAGGAGAAATTTCTCCTGATGAGTTTAAGCATTTTATTGGTCAAGATATTAGGCTTGAGCCTGTCATGTTAGATAAGAAAATGTCCATTGATCAGCTCCTTGAGTTTTACATGGGGAAAAACACCCCAAAAAGACAAGAATTTATAATAGACAACCTTAAGGTAGAGCTTGATGTTATCTCTGAAATAGCATCCTTAAGCGAATAATTTATGGAAGAATTTGAGCAAGAAAATTTTCCTGATTCACAAGAAGAACTAAATACAGAAGAAACCCTTACAAGGGTTTCTGGTATGTACAAAGATTGGTTTCTAGATTATGCTTCTTATGTGATATTAGAACGTGCCGTACCTGCTATTGAAGATGGTTTTAAGCCGGTTCAAAGGAGGATAATGCATGCTTTGAAGGAATTAGATGATGGTAGGTACAATAAAGTAGCAAATGTTGTGGGCCACTGTATGCAATACCATCCACATGGAGATGCTAGTATTGCTGACGCAATGGTGCAAATAGGTCAAAAAGATCTGTTAATTGACACCCAAGGTAACTGGGGTAATATATTGACAGGAGATAGTGCAGCAGCTTCTAGGTATATTGAAGCTAGGCTCTCTAAGTTTGCTTTGGCCGTGGTGTTTAGCCCAAAAATAACTGAGTGGCAGAGCTCATATGACGGAAGGAGAAAAGAGCCTATTAATTTACCTGTAAAATTTCCTCTATTACTTGCGCAGGGAGGAGAGGGAATTGCAGTAGGATTGTCTACAAAGATTTTGCCTCATAACTTTAATGAATTAATAGACGCCTCTATTAAGCATCTTAAGGGACAAAAATTTACTTTAGTACCTGACTTTCCAACTGCTGGAGTAATTGACGTGAGTCAATACAATGACGGTTTAAGAGGAGGGAAGATTAGGGTAAGGGCTAAAATTGGACAAATTGACAAAAACACCTTGGTGATTACCGAGATTCCTTTTGGAACAAACACATCTTCATTAATTGACTCTATTTTAAAAGCCAATGAGAAAGGGAAATTAAAAGTCAAGAAAATTGAAGATAATACAGCCGCTCAGGTAGAGATTTTAATCCATCTTCCTGCGGGTATTTCACCAGACAAGACCATAGACGCTTTATACGCGTTCACAGCTTGTGAGTCTTCTATATCTCCTTTGGGATGTATAATTGAAGACAATAAACCACTTTTCATTGGAGTGAGTGATATGTTAAGGCGTTCAACGGAAAGAACGGTGGCCTTGTTAAAAGCTGAATTAGAAATCCAATTAGAAGAGTTGGAAGCCCAGTGGCATTTCTCTTCTTTGGAACGCATATTTATTGAGAATAGAATTTATCGAGACATTGAAGAAGAAGAAAGCTGGGAAGGTGTAATTAGCGCTATTGACAAAGGGTTAAAGCCTCATGTAGCCCATTTAAAAAGAGCTATTACAACGGAAGATATTGCCCGTTTAACAGAAATTCGAATCAAAAGAATTTCTAAGTTTGATATTGACAAAGCGCAGCAGTACATTAGTGGTTTAGAAGATAAAATGGCCCAAATAAAACACCATCTGGCTCATTTAATAGACTTTGCAATTGATTACTTTAAAAACCTAAAAGAAACCTTTGGAAAAGGCAGGGAGCGTCTTTCTGAAATTAGAGTATTCGACGACATTGAAGCGACCAAAGTAGTGATGAGGAACACAAAGCTTTATGTCAATAGGGCAGAGGGCTTTGTTGGTACTTCCTTGAAAAAAGAAGAGTATGTGACTGATTGTAGTGATATTGATGACGTGATAGTTTTTACAGCAGACGGGAATGTCATGATAACAAAAGTAGACACCAAGACTTTTATAGCTAAAAACATCCTTCACGTAGCCGTGTTTAAGAAAAAAGACAAACGCACCACCTATAATTTAGTCTATAAAGACGGTAAAAACGGCCCTAGTTATATTAAGAGATTTAATATAACAGGGGTTACTAGAGATAGAGCATATGACCTTACTAATGGAAATTCCGGCTCTGAAGTGCTTTACTTTAGTGCCAATCCTAATGGAGAGGCAGAGGTTATTACGGTTTTATTGAGACAGGTCGGTAGTATAAAGAAATTAAAATGGGATATTGACTTCTCTGATGTTTTGATCAAAGGAAGAAGCTCGAAGGGAAATCTTGTGACTAAATACGCGGTAAAGCGTATAGAACTTAAAGAAAAAGGAGTCTCTACCCTTAAGCCTAGAAATATATGGTTCGATGAGGTTGTTCAACGTCTTAATGTGGACGGGAGAGGTACTTTACTAGGTGCATTTAAAGGAGACGACTTACTTTTAGTGATCACACAAAAAGGGGTGGTGAAAACTATGTCACCAGATCTTTCCCTTCACTTTGATGAAGATATGATTGTTTTGGAAAAATGGATCCCATCTAAACCAATTTCGGCCATCTATTATGATGGCGAAAAGGACAAATACTTTGGTAAGCGTTTCTTAATTGAGCAATCTAACAGGGAAGACTTGTTTATTACCGAACACGAAAACTCTTATTTGGAGATAGTGTCTACTGATTGGAGGCCTGTTTTTGAAATAGAGTTCAATAAACCTAGGGGAAAAGAAGCCAAGCCTGCTGCGCAGATAAATATGGAGGAATTTATTGCTCCTAAAGGAATTAAAGCCTTAGGGAATCAGCTAAGTACTGAAAAAATTAAAAATTCAGCAGCCTTAGACCCACTACCATACGAGCTTGAAGAAGACCTTGAAGCAGTAGACATAGAAGTAGAAAATCCGGAGGAAGTATCTGAAAATCCTGACGGAATATCTGAAAACACAAAGCCTTCTGCATCTAGTGATGGAAAAGAAGGAAGCCAGCCAACTTTGTTTTAATGTTTCTTGCGAATATTCATATTTAAGAACTCTACCATGAGTGAAAAAGCAATGGAGAAATAGAGGTATCCTTTAGGGATACTTCCTATGCTTTGATCAAATACAACTAAATGAGACAGGTGTGCCGCTTCAGTGGTTAGCATGAAGCCTATCAAGATAAGAAACGATAGGCCTAATATTTGTATGGTAGGGTTTTTATTGACAAAATCTCCTACTGGCTTAGCAAATAACATCATAATTAGCACAGAGATTACGACAGCTATGATCATAATTATTAATGCATCATTGGGATTGCTAGAAATCCCATTGGTCATTCCAATAGCGGTGAGTATAGAGTCAAAAGAAAATACAATGTTAATGATTGTAATTTGAACAATAGCAGCTCTTAGAGATTTGGTCTGATTAGATGCCACCTGATTGGCATCATGTGACTTGTCTTCAATTTTTTCATGAATTTCTTTGGTGCTTTTGTATAGAAGAAACAATCCTCCAAGAAACAATATGATTGCTTGCCCGCTAATACTTCCTTGCACCCATTTAGTGTCTAAGTGGAATAGTGGTTCATTTAGAGCCGTTAGAAGAGAAATACCCAGCAGTAAAAGAATTCTAAGCACCATAGCGAGAACCAAACCTATGTTTGTTGCTTTTTTTCTATCTCCATCTGCGAGTTTTCCAGCAGCAATTGAGATGAAAATTATGTTGTCTATACCCAAAACAATTTCTAAAAAAGTAAGGGTTAATAATGCGATCCAGGCGTCTGGACTTAATAGAATTTCAAACATACTTAGTCAATTTTTACTGCGGTTCCACGAGCTTTTTGAGCACTTCCAACTGTAGCATACTCAAAAGTGTAACCATTGTCTGATGTGGTCAAAATTTTTATTAATAGAGGTGTTTCTTCAGCAGCATTGACTGGATGGAGATTTTTTAGGATATACTCACAATCGTTGACCCATTTAATACTACTACTGTCAATTTTTCCATTGAAGTTTTCAACTTCTAAGGTGTCGTTTCTAAAAAATGAGGTGGTCACTTTTTTGCCATTAATATCTGCAGTAAACTCAAAACGCCCCGTTTTAAAATCTGTACAATTTCTTTGAGGAGGGTTACAAGCTAGAACAACAAATGCAAATAATAGTATATAAGTAAATTTCATGTTATAAAAATAAGCACAAATGTCCTTAATCTAAGTTTTTATAAGATTTAAAATTTCCATTCTTATAGCAAATTATAACAGTGTCTATTTCATCTTGAGTATAGTAGTGATTAGAATGGAGCATTGGCTCTTTTAAGGTTTTGGATATTTCTGTGGTTTTTTCATCGCTTAAGCGTTCACTTTCTTTGTTTCCCTCTGAAATAATTTCTTTAGGTATGTTAAATTCAGATAGGGTAGAAGGAAAGTTTCCTGTTCCATTAAGTAGCCAGTATAAATTCACCTCGGGAAATTGTCTGACAAGTTTTAAAACAAACTCGAGTGAAGGCTTATTCCTTCCAGACAATAAATGTGAAATACTAGACCTTTGTACCGCTATTTTATCTGCTAAAGAGGCGGCAGAAAGTTGGTAATGATCAATAATTATTTGTAATCTTTTTATGAAATCTTGACTGTTTATCATTGTAACTTAAAAATTTGTATATCGATAATCTTGAGGCTTTATTTAAATTATTTAAGAGTATATATGTGAAATTAAAACTTTAAATTAAATATTTTAAATAGTTGATTTTTAGAATATTAATAAATTATAGGATTAATGCTTTAGCTTCTATTGACAAATGTAATTAAAACAATATTTTTGAACATTATTTTTCATTACAAATGTAAACAAAAAGCTTTTACAATTGTAATTATTCTATTCGTTACATTTGTGATTAATAACTGTATTTTGAAAGATTATTTTTCACATCTCAATTATAAAAATCATTCCATTAAAGGCCGCTATCTGCCATTAGAAGATTTAAAGCCAATCACAGATTACTGGAATAGTTTTGTTGTCAAAGATCTTAATGGTGTGTCTGTAAATGGAATTCCTATTCCTGTTTATAGCTTTGGATCTGGAAATAAAAAGATTTTAATGTGGTCTCAGATGCACGGCAACGAATCTACCACTACCAAAGGTTTGGTAGATTTTTTAAATTTTCTAAACACTCCCTCAGAAGTATCCAATCTTATACTTCAGCAATGTACCATTGTTGTTATTCCAATTCTCAATCCAGATGGAGCAAGCTTATATACACGATTTAATAAGAATCAAGTAGACTTAAATAGAGACTTTCATGATTTTTCTCAACCAGAAAGTGTTTTTTTAAAATTAGTATTTGATCATGTATCTCCTGATTTTTGTTTTAATCTTCACGACCAAAGAACTATTTTTAGCGTTGGATCACCAGCAAAGCCCGCAACTATGTCTTTTCTGGCGCCTTCTGCAGACAAGAATTGTTCTTTAACACCGTCTAGAGAAATAGCTATGAAGCTCATAGCGGTCATGAATGACACATTGAAACAAATGATCCCGAATCAAATAGGAAGGTTCGACGACGCTTTTAACAACCAATGTGCAGGTGATTATTTTCAAGAACTTGGTGTGCCTACAATACTATTTGAAGCAGGCCATTATCCAGATGACTATCAAAGAGAAGTAAGTAGAGCAATGGTTTTTCACGCCTTATTTTCTGCTGTTCATTCTATTTCTAGTGAATCATATTTAAATTATACAATAGACCCCTATTTTGGTATTCCAGAAAATCAGAAATTCTTTCTAGATATAGGTGTTAAACACCCTCATTTAGTGAATAAAAATATCTCACAAGACGCTATGGTGGGCATTCAATATAAAGAGGTCTTAGAATCTAATAAAATTATTTTTGTCCCTGAATTATATGCGATCGATCAAGAAAATAAGTTCTCTTTTCATAAAATCGTAGATTTAGCTGTCATTAATTCTGATTTGCAAGTTACTGTTCTTCAAAATATTAAGGATATTGTAGCTGGTATATGAGTCTATATAGTTAAGAGTATTGCATTTTTATTAAAAAAATCTATATTTTATTGAATTATATCTATTTCTGTATTATTTTTACACGGTAATTTAAGCACCTACCGATGAGTAAGATAAAGTTAGATGAAATAGACCACCAGATTCTAGATATGTTAATAGACAACACTAGAACACCATTTACAGATATTGCTAAAAAACTGCTTATTTCTGCAGGAACAGTGCATGTACGTGTGAAAAAAATGGAAGAAGGTGGAATTATCTTAGGGTCTTCGCTTACAGTAGATTATGAGAAGTTAGGATATGCTTTCATTGCATATGTAGGAATCTTCTTGGAAAAAACACACCAAACTAAATTTGTTTTAGAGCGATTAAATCTTATTCCTAATGTTACAGTTGCTCATATTACCACAGGAAAATTCAATATCTTTTGTAAAATAAGAGCAAAAGATACCAACCATGCAAAAAACATCATTTTTAAAATAGATGATATAGATGGTATTAGTAGAACAGAAACTATGATTTCCTTAGAAGAGAGCATTAACGATAAAAAGCGTTTAATGCATACCATATTCAATGAATTGTAATGTGTTTGCTAAACAAGATTACAACTTCTGATTTAAATTCAGAAGACTTTAATCCTTTTTATAAATCCTATATAGACAATAATGGGGATAATACTCTTCTAGAAAGTCTATCTAAAGGTCTTTCTGATATTGATGATTTGTTTTTAAAACTGACCGAATCTAATCTGCAAGACGCCTATGCACCCTTAAAGTGGACTATTGCAGAAGTTTTAATTCATTTGGCAGACACCGAAAGAATTTTTCAATATAGGTCTTTGTGTTTTTCTAGAGGTGAAAGTACTGCCCTTCCTGGATTTGATGAAAATGCATATGTACCAAATTCTAATGCTACTCACCGCAGTTTAGCTTCAATAAAAGAAGAGCTTATTGATCTAAGAAAATCTACCCTTTCTCTTTTTAAGAGTTTTTCACCTCATCAAATCAAAGCCAAGGGTTTGGCTAGTGGTTCTGAAATGGCTGTAGCTGCTATAGGATTTATAATATCAGGGCATTTGACCCATCATTTTAATATTATTGAAACGCGTTACCTTAAAAAGTAAGCTATTTTAGTTCTTTAAATAAAATGAAAATGCTTCTCTAATGGTTTCTTCTTGAACCAAAATATCTATAGCTGGTGCTCCTATATTAGATAAAAGAGCGAATTTGACCTCTCCATGGCTGTTTTTTTTGTCAAATTTCAAGTAATCAATGCATTGATCTATATCTTCTTCAATAAAATGCACCTTACTAAAATGGGTGTCAAATACGTTTTTGATTTCTAACGCGGTTTCTAGTGGTAGGCCAACTAAAGTGTAAGAAATAAAACCTTCTAAAATCATTCCAATCGCAATAGCCTCACCATGTAATAGTGTTTGTATTTCATCGTTTTCAAGACAGTAAGACTCTATAGCATGTCCTAAGGTGTGTCCAAAATTCAAGATCTTTCTTTTGTTTTGCTCTGTTGGATCTTCAATAACAACAGTTGCTTTAATTTCAACAGATGTTTTTATTAATGCAGACAAATCTTTGTAATGGTTCGTTTTAGATAAAATTTTCCAATACGCAGGATCTTGGATTAGTCCATGTTTAAGCATTTCTGCAAACCCGCTTTTCAATTGTTTTTCTTCTAGGGTATTTAAAAACTCAGGTAATATAAGTACCATTTCAGGTTCAGTAATTACCCCTATTTGATTTTTCAAAGCACCAAGATCAACACCAGTTTTTCCTCCTACAGAAGCGTCTACCATAGCTAAAAGTGTAGTAGGTACGTTAATAAACTGTATACCTCGTTTAAATGTAGCTGCAATAAAACCACCCATGTCAGTCAGAACACCACCCCCTAAATTAATCATTAAGCTTTTCCTATCTGCGCCTAATTCCGAAAGCACGCTCCAAACCTGACTGCAGGTTTCAATATTTTTATTTTCTTCTCCGGATTCTAATTCAATAATTTCTATTACTGCATTTGACGCCACTTTGGGAAGAAATAAGGGCAAACAGTACTCATGTGTATTTTCATCTACAAGAATAAAAACAGATGAATAATCATTCTCTCGCAGATGATCATTCAATTTTTCAATAGCAACATCTAAGAAATGGACTACTGAATTAGGGGTTTTTATGGACTTCATAATATGAGTATAAGTGCAAAATAAAGATAAAAAATCACTATGGATTATAAATTCTGTACTTATATTTGATCACTTGACAAATTGTTATAAATGAAGCGAATTTTTGAGGATACTGCAACTGCTTTTTCTGTAAAATCAGATACTGCATTAGAACGGGCTTACTTTTTATTTAAATTAATATCTAAAGAGCCTCTAGTTAAAATTGGAACTGCAGTGACTAATTTTGCACTAAAGGCTAACTTGCCAGTGGAGCGTTTAATACGTGCTACTGTATTTGATCATTTTTGCGGTGGTGTAAATGAGCACGATTGTGAGCCAGTGATGGATGCAATGCATGAAAAAAATGTTTTTTCTGTGTTAGATTATTCAGTAGAAGGTAAGTCAAATGATGCTTATTTTGATCAGGTCCAACAAAAAATTGAATCACTTATAACATTTGCAACTACAAAAAAACACATCCCTTTTGTGGTTTTTAAACCTACGGCATTAGGCCGCATATCCCTGTATGAAAAAGTAGGACTAAGCGCGATTCTTTCAGATCAGGAAAAACATGATTGGTCTTTAGTCAAGGCTAGATTTAGGTCTATTTGTTTAGCAGCTAGTAATAATAACATTCCATTATTGATAGATGGAGAAGAAAGTTGGATGCAAGATGCTGCTGATCAGTTGGTTTGCGAAATGATGCAAGAGTTTAATAAAGATAAAATTTTAATTTATAATACTTTACAGGCATATAGATGGGATAGGCATAACTATATTAAAGGTTTATACGAATATGCTACTTTGCATGATTTTAAAATCGGTATTAAAATAGTTAGAGGAGCATATATGGAGAAAGAACGTATTCGTGCTGCAGAAAAGGGGTATAAAAGTCCCATTTGTGAGAATAAAACCGCTACTGATGAAAATTTTAACACGATTGTAAGTTTTATGCTATCTCATATAGATAGAATAGCTGTTTTCTTGGGAACTCACAATGAAGAAAGCACATATTTATTAATGGATGCAATGGAGAAAAATGGTATTCCAAAGAATGATTCAAGAATATGGTTTGGTCAATTATATGGAATGAGTGACCATATATCCTATAATTTAGCTGCCAACAACTTCAATGTATCTAAATACCTTCCTTTTGGACCCGTTAAAGATGTTATGCCATATTTGATGAGACGTGCGGAAGAGAATACTTCTGTAGCTGGGCAAACAAATAGAGAATTGGATCTTTTAGCTGCAGAGCGAAAAAGAAGAAAAATTCAATAGATCTAGATTAATCTTTTTTGGTCCATTTAAAGTCTTGAACTTCTAACTTAGAGGGACAATTTTTAACAGTTAGTACTGCCTCTTTATGGTCAACTTCAGCTTCTATGACATAGGTTTTACATGGAACAGATTTTGTGTTGCTCAAAGAGAAATTTACATCTCCCTCTAGGAAAAAGTAACTAATGGTAAGACTGTCTATAGTTTTATTTAATAAATCTCTGTCAATACTTTCAGAAAAGTACAAAGGTTTACTCCTCATATCTTTTAAAACCCTACAATTGGGTAGGTAACAAAATGAGGTGCCTGTCTCCTTGGTTTTTTTGTTTAAAAAAAAAGCTAAAAAAACTAAACCAATAGATAATCCAAACAAGAAATAACCTAATCTTTTTATGAAGGGCATATTAGAATATTAAAAAATTAATGTCGTTAAATGGTAATTCGTACCATTCTGCTAAAGCTGCATTGGTTAGAATACCACGGTAAAGATACAAGCCATTTCTTAGACCATTATCATATCTGAGGGCATTTTCTAAACCGCCTTTTTCTGCAATTTGCAAAAGGTAAGGAAGACAAATGTTGCTTATTGAAACAGAGGCTGTTTTAGGGTACCTGGCCGGAATATTTGGAACACAATAATGAATTACACCATACTTTTCAATGGTTGGTTTTTGATGGGTAGTGAGTTCAGATGTTTCAAAGCAACCTCCCTGATCAATACTCATATCTATAATGACGGCTCCTTTTTTCATATGAGATACCATAGATTCTTGTACAATTATGGGGCTGTAGTTTTTACCCATTTGAGCCCCTATAGCTACGTCACATCTTCTAAGTGCTTTGAGTATGTTTTTGGGCTGTAGTGTAGAAGTGAAAATAGGGACATTTAAACGGTCCTGTAAAGCCCTTAGTCTTGAAACAGACGCATCAAATACTTTTACTGAAGCCCCAAAATTAAGGGCAGACTTTACTGCGTAACTCCCAGCAGTGCCTGCACCAAAAACAACAACCTCTACTGGCGGTATTCCGCTCATATTTCCAAAAAGCAGTCCTTTCCCTTTGTTGGAAGAAGACATTAGTTCAGCCGCAATATGAACAGCAGCAGTTCCTCCAATTTGACTTAAAGATTTTAAAACAGGAAAGCTTCCGTCTCTGTCCGTAATTAGCTCAAATCCAATAGCAGTAATTTTCTTAGCTTCTAAAGCAGTGAAATAAGCTTTTTTTTGTGTTTTTTTTTGAATGGCAGATATTAGAATGCTATTGGGTTTAATCAAATCTATTTCAGAAAGGCTAGGTGGGGACACTTTTAAAATAAGTGGACATTCAAATACTTCTTTTTTGAACTTAGTTACTAATGCGCCTGCTTTAATATAATCTTCATCTGAAAAGCTTGAAGCTAAGCCAGCGCCAGATTCAATAAGAACCCTATGGTTATTTGAAATTAAAGCAGAGACTGCGTCAGGAGTAAGGCAAACTCTTTTTTCAAATGCAGTGTCTTCTTTAGGAACCCCAATATTCAAGTCTCCTTTTTTACTGAGAATCTCTAATCGTTCTTCTTGTGTTTTGAGTTCTTCTATACTAAAAGGTGAGGTAGGATTCATGGTTATTGTATGTAAAGTTGTCTTGTTGTGTGATCCAAGATACTTATTTCTAAAAAAGTAACATTTTTAGGGAGTAAACTTTTAATTATTTCAGGCCATTCAATAAAAATCCATCCATCAAAATCAAGGTATTCTTCTATGCCAAAGTCCATGGCTTCCTCTAAGCTGTTGAGCCTGTAAAAATCAAAGTGATAAGCTAAGGTATTTCCATTAGCATCTGGATATTCGTTGACAATCCCAAAACTGGGACTTTGACCACTGTCAGAAGCCTCTAGCGCTTTCAAAATAGCTTTTATAAGTGTTGTTTTTCCAGCTCCCATTGGAGCTTCAAAACAAACGATTTTGGAGGGCAATTCTTTTATTAGAACTCGAGAAAGATTTTCTAAATCGGACTCTTTATAGATAATATCTAGCATTTAATCGAAAAAATGAGCTTTTGTGATGGAATTGAATAATTGTATGCCATATTGTTTAAACATTCAAATATAGGAACAGTTTTTAAAGTATTATAATTTCTTTAGTATGATCACCATAGCCTTATTAATTATCCAAGCCATTTGTATTTTTTATTAGTTTTTTTTAGGTATTAACACCACAAAAGGCACCATCATTTCTTCCATGGAAATGCCTCCGTGCTGATATGAATTTCTGTATTTATCTGCGAATTTGTTAAATTCATTAGGGTAAACAAAGAAAGATTTGTTTTTAGCAAATACATAGGTGCTAGCCAAGCTGCTTTTCGGAAGACCAATATTTTCTGGAATATCTACTTGGAAGCTTGATTTTGCGCTGCTATTTATTCTATGTCCGTTTTTATACCTCAAATTATCTGTATGGTCTCTATTTCCCTTTAACATGCTTGGATGTTCTACCTGAATGGCTCCGTGATCTGTAGTGATAATTAATTGAATATTATGATCTATAGTAAGCTTTAAAATTTCTTGTAGATATGTATTTGAAAACCAATTCAATGTAGTTTCCCTGTAGGCTTTATTGTTGTGTGTTATGTCACTTATGATTTGATGGGTAGTTTTGGCGTGAGAAAGCTGATCTATAAAACCAACTACGACAAAATTCAAATCATTTTTTGCTATTTTTTTAAAATTTCTTATGTAATCAGTAGCTTGTTTATTATGATTAATTTTTACATAAGAATGAGATATTTTTAAGTTTTTTCTTTCACAATATTCTTTAAAAAATAAAGCTTCAAATTCATTTTTCAAGCCTTCTTCAGTGTCCTCTTTCCATTGTTTGGGATATTTGTTTTTAATTTCAATAGGAAGTAATCCAGAAAAGATAGCGTTTCTAGCGTATTGTGTCACTGTGGGTAAAATAGCTGTATAAAACTCATCCTTTACCACATTAAATTGTGCTTCTAAAACAGGCTTAATGGTTTGCCAATGATCTACTCTTAGATTGTCTAAAAGCAATACTAACGTTTTTTTTTCTTTGATTAAAGGGGTGATTTTCTTGTCTAATAATTGATGAGATAAAATTGGACCATTAGCTAGTTGAATCCATGATTCATAGGAGTCTGTCACCAATTCTGAAAATTTTAAATTGGCATTTTGGAAATGCCCCTCTAGCATATCTAACAACAATTTATTGCGGCTATTTTCAAACTGTATTTGCCATTCTACAAGGGATTGATACAAGCGATAAAAGTCTTCAATGCTATTGGCCTCATAAATAGCTTCCGTTATTTTCAAATGACTGCTTAGAAAATCTGCTTGCTTTTTGTCGTTTTCGATTAGTTTTTGTTCCAATACTTTTTTAACAGATGCATATACTTGATTAGGGTGTATGGGTTTGAGTAAAAAATCAGCAACACTATTAGAAAGCGCTTGGTTTAAAGTGTATTCTTCCTGGTTATTAGTGATCATGATTACAGGGACATTAATTCCCTTTTCACTTATAATTGTTAGGGCTTCTAAACCAGATATGCCAGGCATATTTTCATCTAATAAAACAATACTCACTTTATTTTGCTCAAGATAAACTAGGCCTTCATGGGCACTGTTTAAGCCAATAACATCATAGCCTTTTTGATTTAAAAAAAGGAAGTGTGGTTTTAGATATTCTACCTCATCATCTACCCATAAAATGCAGTGTTTATTCATTAAGTGTGTATATTTGTTTAAAACAATCTGGCTTTTGAAAACCAATTTAAAACAATACGTATTCAACGATCCAATTTACGGTTTTATCAGGATTAATGATCCCCTAATTTTGGAACTTATTGAAACTCCTTATTTCCAGAGACTTAGAAGAATAGCTCAGGTGGGCTTATCTTCTCTAGTATATCCTGGCGCACACCATACAAGGTTTCATCATGCATTAGGTTGTGTACATCTCATGCAGCAATCTATTAGTGTTTTACAATCCAAAGGCGTTACTATAAACAGTGAAGAATCAAGGGCTTTACAAATTGCAATTTTATTACATGACATTGGTCATGGTCCTTTTTCTCATGCCATGGAGCATAGCATAATACCCAAGATTAGTCATGAAACACTTTCTCTAAAGTTTATGCATATTTTAAATGATCAATTTAATGGCGCATTAAATTTAGCCATTAGTATTTTTAAAGGAGAAAGCGAAAGGTTGTTTTTTAATCAACTTGTTTCAAGTCAATTAGATGTAGATAGGCTTGATTATTTGAAAAGGGATAGCTTTTATACTGGCGTAGCTGAAGGAAATATTAATTCTGAACGATTGATCAGTATGCTTAATGTGGTAGATCAGACGCTAGTGATTGAAGAAAAAGGACTTTATTCAGTGGAAAAATACCTCATGGCCAGGCGTTTTATGTATTGGCAGGTATATTTACATAAAACAGGTATTGCAGCAGAAGCCATATTGATTAAAATTTTTGAAAGGGCAAAGACCTTACTTAAGCAAGGAGAGCATTTACATGCAACAAACGCTTTAATGTATTTTTTAAATCATCAAGATGGTATACAATTGTCAGAGGAGAATATGGAGCAATTTTCAAAATTAGACGACACTGATATTTACGCAGCTATAAAAACTTGGAGCGACCATAAGGATGTTGTTTTGTCGCATTTATGTGTTATGATATTAAACCGTAGTTTATTGAAAATTAAAATTAAAGAAACCCCATTTTCTGAAACAAAAAAAACTACAAAAACAAAACTATTAGAGGCTGCAGGCTACGATAAAGATACATGGCCCTATTTTGTGTTCTCAGGAACCTTTTCTAATCTGGCTTATAATCCTTTAAATACGCCTATTTATATGGTCAAAAAATCAGGTAAAAAAGTCAATATTGCCACCCAATTAGCGCCTTCGTTTTTCGAAGCATTGACCCACAAAGTAGAGAAGCATTATATATGCTATCCTAAAAAAGGCTTTTAAGTATTATTTCTTACTTTTGCACTATGAAATTTACAGCGCGCCAAATTGCAACGATCTTAGAAGGTGAAGTAGAGGGCAACCCAGACGTGGAGGTTCAAACAGTCTCTAAAATAGAGGAGGGAGTTGAAGGAAGTTTAACCTTTTTATCCAATCAGAAATACACGCCTTATATATACAAAACAAATGCGTCCATCACTATAGTGAATGACACCTTTGTACCAGAAAAAGAGCTGACCACAACATTGATCAAAGTTTCAGATGCCTATGGTGCATTTTCTAAGTTATTATCATACTATGATAGTATTAAGAAAACCAAATCTGGAATTGAATCCCCGAGTTATGTAAACAAAGAAGCCTCCTATGGAAAGAACCTTTATTTAGGGGCTTTTTCTTATATCGGAGCCCATACTAAAATAGGGAATAATGTAACGATTCATCCTAATGTTCATATTGCAGAAAATGTGACTATAGGAAATGAGGTGACTATTTTTCCGGGAGTGAGAATATGCTCAGACTCCGTGATTGGAAATTATTGTGTTATTCACCCTAATGCAGTGATTGGTTCAGATGGTTTTGGTTTTGCGCCACAAGAAGACGGCAGCTATACAAAGATTCCACAAATTGGTCATGTCATTATTGAGGATCACGTAGATGTAGGTGCAGGAACAACAATAGACAGGGCTACCATTGGTGTTACTATAATTAGAGAAGGGGTTAAATTAGATAATCAGATACAAATTGCACACAATGTAGATGTTGGAGAACATACAGTCATTGCTGCTCAGACAGGAATAGCAGGTTCTACCAAAATTGGAAAACACTGTATGATCGGAGGCCAAGTAGGCATTGTAGGTCACATTACCATTGGTGACTATGTGAAAGTTCAGGCTCAATCAGGAGTAGGAAGAAATGTAAAATCTAAGGAGGTTTTACAGGGATCACCAGCATTTGGGTATCAAGATTTTAATAAATCTTATGTCCATTTCAAAAATTTACCAAAAACCATTAATAAACTAGATACAAAAGATTATTTGTAATGTTAGAAAAGACAGTTGCACAAACTACCATTGCTAAAGAAGTAACGCTCACTGGAGTAGGGTTACACACGGGAGCAGAAGTAACCATGACTTTTAAACCAGCCCTGGAAAATACAGGCTACAGATTTAAAAGAGTAGATCTAAAGGACGAGCCGATTATTCAGGCAGAGGCACAATATGTGGTGAATACTCAAAGGGGCACAAATTTAGAAAAAGACGGGGTAAGTATTCAAACTTCGGAGCATGTTCTCGCTGCCTTAGTAGGTTTGGAAATAGACAATATTCTCATTGAATTAAACGCTGCTGAACCTCCCATTATGGATGGGTCTTCAAAGTTTTTTATTGCTGCTTTAGAAAGTGCTGGAATAGAGACTCTGGAAGCGCTTAGAGAAGAATTTGTGGTGACAGAAGTGATTACTTTCATGGATGAAACCTCAGGATCTGAAATTACCCTAATTCCTGCAGATCATTACCAAGTAACCACCATGGTAGATTTTGGGACAAAGGTTTTAGGCACTCAAAATGCCACTTTGAATCATATTTCCGAATTTAAAAGTGAGATTTCAGAGGCGAGAACATTTAGCTTTCTTCATGAATTAGAAACTTTGTTAGACCACGGATTAATCAAAGGAGGAGATTTAAATAATGCTATTGTTTACGTAGACAAAGAGATTTCTCCTGAAACAATGATTAAGCTTGAAAAAGCGTTTAATAAGTCTAAATTATCTGTAAAACCAAATGGAATTTTAGATAATCTTACTTTAAATCAACCTAATGAAGCAGCCAGGCATAAGTTATTAGATGTCATAGGAGATTTAGCGTTGGCAGGCACTAGAATCAGGGGTAAAGTGATAGCCACCAAGCCAGGACACTATGTAAACACTCAGTTTGCAAAAAAACTCTGTGCCATGATTAAGGCAGAAAAGAGAAATCAGATACCTAAATATGATCTAAATGCACCACCTTTAATGGACATACACCAAATCATGGATATGCTTCCTCATAGGCCGCCATTTTTACTGATAGATCGAATTATTGAACTTTCAGATACCCATGTGGTTGGAATGAAGAATGTGACCATGAATGAAGAATTTTTTGTTGGACATTTTCCAGGAGCGCCAGTGATGCCAGGTGTTTTGCAAATTGAAGCCATGGCCCAAACAGGAGGGGTTCTTGTACTAAGTACGGTACCAGATCCTGAAAATTACCTCACTTTATTCATGAAAATGGACAATGTGAAATTCAAGCAGAAAGTCATTCCTGGAGATACATTAATTTTCCACTGTAGTCTTATTTCTCCTATTAGAAGGGGAATATGCCATATGCAAGCCTATGCTTATGCTAATAATAAGTTGGTTTGTGAAGCTGAATTAATGGCTCAAATTGTTAAAAAGAAATAAATGAATCAGCCTTTAGCTTACATACACCCAGGCGCAAAAATTGCCAAAAATGTTGTAGTAGAACCCTTCACGACCATTCACAATAATGTCATTATTGGAGAAGGTACTTGGATCGGTTCTAACGTGACCATCATGGAAGGTGCCCGTATTGGGAAAAACTGTAATATTTTTCCTGGAGCAGTTATTTCTGCTCCACCACAAGATTTAAAATACAATGGAGAAGATACTACCGTAGAAATTGGAGATTACACCACTATAAGAGAATGTGTGACTATTAACAAAGGAACGACGGATAGAATGAAAACTGTCATTGGTTCAAATTGTCTCATTATGGCATATTGCCATATAGCCCATGACTGTTTGGTAGGCAATAATGCTATTTTTTCTAATAATTCTACTTTAGCAGGACACGTTACTATTGGTGGAAATGTAGTTTTAGCAGGTCTAGTGGCCGTACACCAGTTCGTATCTATTGGACAACATGCCTTTGTAACAGGAGGCTCTTTGGTAAGAAAAGATGTTCCCCCATTTGTCAAAGCGGCTAGAGAGCCACTTTCCTATGTAGGAATAAACTCTGTAGGGTTGAGAAGAAGGGGGTTTGACACAGATAAAATAAGAGAGATTCAGAATATATACAGAATACTATACCAAAAAAATTACAACAATACCCAAGCCGTTCAAATTATAGAAGCAGAAATGGAAGCGACCAATGAACGAGATGAAATTCTCCAGTTTATCAGAGATTCTCAAAGAGGTATTATGAAAGGATATTTTAGTAATAATTAAGACAATAAAAATATGGCATCTACATCAGATATTAGAAAAGGATTGTGCATTAGATACAACAACGATATTTATAAAATTATTGAATTTCTTCACGTTAAACCTGGAAAAGGTCCGGCATTTGTTAGAACCAAGTTGAAAAGTGTCAGCAATGGTAAAGTATTAGATAACACTTTTTCTGCTGGCCATAAAATTGATGAAGTTAGGGTAGAAACAAGGTCTTACCAATACCTTTATTCTGAAGGGGATACCTATCACTTCATGAATACAGATGATTACAATCAAATTACCCTTCCCGAATCTTCTTTAGACGCTCCAGGATTATTAAAAGAAGGTACTGTGGTGACTATTTTATTTAATACCGAAGACAGCGCTCCATTATCTGTAGACATGCCGGCGAGTATTGTGTTAGAAGTCACTTATACCGAACCAGGTGTTAAAGGAAATACAGCCACGAATGCAACCAAACCAGCCACAGTAGAAACTGGGGCACAAGTAAACGTTCCTCTTTTTATTAATGAGGGAGATAAAATTAAAATAGATACCGAAAAAGGTGCCTATATGGAACGAGTGAAAGAGTAACAAGATGAAGTTTTCAACGCCTCAATCACTCCAAGACATTGCTGCAATTATTCGGGCCTCTTATGTTGGAGACCCAATGTTCCCTGTTACAGGGATGAACGAGATTCATGTGGTGACCCCAGGAGATATTGTATTTGTAGACCATCCCAAATATTATGAAAAAGCATTAAACTCAGCTGCTACCATTGTATTAATCAATAAGAAAGTGCCCTGTCCAAAAGGTAAAGCACTATTAATTTCAGACGATCCTTTTCGTGATTTTAATTTGTTGAGCAAACATTTCAAACCCTTTATCCCAGCACAAGCCAATATAGCTACCACTGCTCAAATAGGGGAACATACCCTGATACAACCTCAAGCTTTCATAGGCAATTATGTCACGATTGGAAAGCATTGTGTTATACATCCAAATGTGGTGATCTATGACCATAGTACCATAGGTGATCATGTGATTATTCATGCAGGAACGGTCATTGGTGCAGATGCATTTTATTATAAAAATAGGGATGAGGGTCATGACAAACTTGTGTCGACCGGAACGGTCAGCATTGAAAATAATGTAGAGATTGGAGCCCTTTGCACCATAGATAAGGGAGTGACTGGTATAACTACGATTGGAGCAGGTACAAAATTAGACAATCAAGTACATATTGGGCATGATACAGTGATTGGTAAACACTGCCTTATAGCATCTCAAACAGGCGTCGCAGGTTGTGTTATTATAGAAGACCGTGTTACCTTATGGGGTCAAGTGGGTACCACGAGTGGAATAACAATAGGGGAAAAAGCAGTAGTGATGGGGCAAACAGGGGTCACTAAATCAATTCCAGGAGGCAAGTCATATTTTGGTACACCAGTTCAAGAGTCAAGGGAGCAATTAAAACAATTGGCTCAGCTAAAACAATTGCCAAAATTGTTTCAAAACAAACAGAATAAAGCCCTTTAAATTTTTAATTTTCCCTTACAAAAGGCTATTTTTGCTTAAAATTTTAAAATAGAGATATGAGTGTTTTAGTCAATAAAGATTCAAAGATTATCGTTCAAGGTTTCACAGGAGGAGAAGGTACTTTTCATGCGGAACAAATGATCGAATATGGAACGCAATTAGTAGGAGGAGTTACTCCAGGTAAAGGAGGACAAACCCACTTAGGGAAACCTGTTTTTAATACAGTTTCAGATGCGGTTTCTCAAGTTGGCGCAGACACTTCTATTTTATTTGTACCTCCAGCCTTCGCGGCCGATGCCATTATGGAAGCGGCAGATGCAGGAATTAAAGTAATCATTACCATCACAGAAGGTATTCCTGTAGCAGACATGGTGAAAGTAAATGATTATATAAAAAATATGCCAACCAGATTAATTGGACCAAACTGTCCTGGGGTGATCACACCTGGAGAAGCTAAAGTAGGTATTATGCCTGGTTTTGTTTTTAAGAAAGGTACCGTAGGTATTGTTTCTAAGTCTGGAACCTTAACGTACGAGGCAGCTGATCAGGTTGTAAGACAAGGATTAGGTATTACTACTGCAATTGGAATTGGTGGAGATCCAATCATTGGAACTACCACAAAAGAAGCGGTGGAATTACTCATCAATGATCCAGAGACTGAAGCAGTTGTAATGATTGGAGAGATAGGAGGTCAATTAGAAGCAGACGCAGCTAAATGGTATAAGGAAAGTGGTAGTAAAAAACCAATCATTGGCTTTATTGCTGGTGAAACAGCTCCTGCTGGAAGAACTATGGGGCATGCAGGTGCTATAGTTGGTGGTTCAGATGACACGGCACAAGCTAAAAAAGCCATTATGAGGGCTTCTGGGATTCACGTAGTAGATTCTCCCGCAGAAATTGGAAAGAAAGTAAAAGAAGTTCTTGGATAATATTTATACCAAGTTATATTAAATCCCGCTTTTTGCGGGATTTTTTTTGGGCTAAGCTCGGTACTTCTATTATATTTACCACAATATATTTAATCTATTATCATGAAATTATTAGAAAACAAAACAGCCATCATTACTGGTGCTAGTAGAGGTATTGGCATGGGAATTGCTAAAATATTTGCAGCACACGGAGCCAACATAGCTTTTACATATGCTTCTAGTGAGGCACCTGCACTAGCTTTAGAAGAAGAATTAACCCAATTGGGAGTTAGAGCAAAGGCTTATAAAAGCGATGCGTCTAAATTTGAACAAGCAGAAGCTTTGGTTGCTGCTGTAGTAGCAGATTTCGGTTCTATAGATATTTTAATTAACAATGCTGGGGTGACTAAAGATAATCTTCTTATGCGTATGTCGGAGGAAGATTTTGACTCAGTGTTAGAAATTAACCTAAAATCTGTATTTAATATGACTAAAGCTGCCCAGCGTACTTTTCTAAAACAACGCTCTGGTAGTATTATTAATATGAGTAGTGTAGTGGGAGTCAAAGGAAATGCTGGTCAATCAAATTATGCAGCGTCTAAAGCAGGTATGATTGGATTTACAAAATCCATAGCCCTTGAATTGGGTTCTAGAAATATTCGATGTAACGCCATTGCTCCAGGATTTATTGAAACAGAAATGACAGATAAACTGGATGAAAAGACGGTACAATCATGGAGAGATGGTATTCCGTTAAAAAGAGGAGGAAGTCCTGAAGATGTAGCCAACGCATGTGTGTTTTTGGCTTCAGATTTATCTGCCTACGTCACTGGTCAGGTTTTAAATGTAGATGGTGGAATGCTAACTTAAACGTACATTTTTATTGTACCTTTGTTAAAATTTTCAATTATGGACAAGTTACCTAAAGTGGCCATGCCACTCATTATTTTATTTATTGTATTAATCGTTTTTGTTTCTAAATCTACTTTGACAATAGGTTCTGGTAGGGCAGGAGTACTTTATAAAACCTTTGGAAATGGAGTAGTAACAGATGAGCCGCCTTTAGGAGAAGGTTTTCATGTGATTGCCCCATGGAATAAAGTTTTTATTTATGAAGTGCGTCAGCAAGAAGTATTCGAAAAAATGCAAGTACTTTCTTCTAATGGATTGGAAATAAAGTTAGATGCCTCAGCCTGGTTTGAGCCTAAATATGAATTTTTAGGAAAATTACACCAAGAGAAAGGAGAAGCTTATGTACAAAGAGTATTGTTGCCAACCATCAGATCTGCAGCTCGTTCTGTAGTGGGTAGGTATACTCCAGAACAATTATACTCTAGTAAAAGGGACGCGATTCAAGCAGAGATTTTTGAAGAGACCAAGAAAATTGTAGATGGACAGTACATTCAATTAAATGAGGTTCTTGTTAGAGATGTTACCTTACCAGCGACTATTAAAACTGCTATTGAGAGTAAATTAAAGCAAGAACAGGAGTCTTTGGAGTATGAGTTTAAATTGATCACAGCAGCAAAAGAGGCCGAGCGTCAGATTATTGAAGCACAGGGAAAGGCAGACGCTAACAGAATTTTAAGCGCTTCTCTTACAGATAAAATTTTACAGGACAAAGGTATTGAAGCTACTATTAAATTATCTGAATCGCCAAATTCAAAAGTAATTGTCATTGGTAGTGGAGACTCAGGAATGCCTATTATTTTGGGAAACAACTAAATCTGTTTTCAAAAGCACCCCTTTTTAAATATTTTTAACAAGCCTTTTGGGGTTTGTGATATTTTAAAAACTATTTAATTATCTCATGTCAATTTAAAGGAATTGATTACTTTTGTACCTTAATCATGACACAAACACATACACATCATCATTTTATATACTGCGCTCAGGCGAGGTAATGATGTATTGTTGTTAACAACCATATTGAAACCCGTTTGAGTAATCAAACGGGTTTTTATTTTTTTATTAAAATAATTATGAAGAACAGACTTAAAATTGCGATTCAAAAAAGTGGACGTTTACACGACGATTCTATTGATTTATTGAAGGCATGTGGAATTTCTATAGACAATGGTAAAGACCAATTAAAAGCCATGGCTAGGAATTTTGACTTAGAGGTCTTTTACTTAAGAAATGGAGATATTCCACAATACCTTAAAGACGGAGTGGTAGACATTGCCATTATTGGGGAGAATGTACTTATTGAAAAGGGAGAAGGCATTGCTATTGTAGAAAAATTAGGATTTTCCAAATGTAAAGTGTCTATGGCTATTCCTAAAGATACACCTTATAATGGGCTGAAAGATTTTGATGGAATAAAGATTGCCACTTCATATCCTAACACTGTTCAATCTTATTTGAAAAAAAACGGTATTCATGCAGACATACATTTAATCAATGGATCTGTGGAGATAGCTCCTAATATTGGCTTGGCAGACGCCATCTGTGATATTGTTTCTAGTGGTAGCACACTGTTTAAAAACAACCTCAAAGAGGTAGATGTTATTTTAAAAAGTGAAGCTGTTTTAGCGGTTTCACCAGAACTATCTTCAGAAGTTAGGCCTATTTTAGAAAAGCTTGTCTTTAGAATTAAATCAGTCTTGAGGGCTAGGGAATCTAAATACGTACTACTCAATGTGCCTAATGAAAAATTAGATGCTGTGTTGAGCATACTTCCTGGAATGAAAAGTCCCACAGTACTACCCTTAGCAGAGGAAGGGTGGAGCTCTGTGCACACGGTCATTCAGAAAGATTCTTTTTGGGAAGTAATAGATTTATTAAAATTAGCAGGTGCAGAAAGTATTTTAGTGTGCCCAATAGAGAAAATGGTTTTGTAATATGAATGTATATAAAAACCCTACAAGGATAGAATGGGAAGACATTCTAAAAAGACCTACCGCTTCCTATCAAGATATTGAACCGATTGTTTCTGATGTTTTCAAGAATATTAAAGCAAATGGAGATAAAGCTATCACCAAATTTACAGAGAAATTTGACGGTGTATCTTTAAGTGATTTTAAGGTCTCTACAGATGAAATTGAAGATGCAAAGCAACTAGTAGCCCCTGAGTTGCAACAAGCCATTATTCAAGCAAAAGATCAAATAACAGCTTTTCACCGGGCTCAAATTACTCCTAAGGTTTCTGTTGAAAATATGGAAGGAGTGCACTGCTGGCAAGAAAAAAGGCCTATTGAAAAAGTAGGTATCTATATTCCAGGGGGCTCTGCACCCCTATTTTCCACTATTTTAATGTTGGCCATTCCAGCACAAATTGCTGGTTGTAAAGAAATTGTTTTGTGTACGCCTCCAGACAAATCAGGAGCCATACACCCTGCCATTTTATTTGCAGCTTCCTTATGCGGAGTTACTAAATTATTTAAAATTGGGGGTATTCAAGCCATAGCCGCTATGACTTTTGGAACCGATCAAGTGCCTAAAGTGTATAAAATTTTTGGACCAGGGAATCAATATGTCACCGTAGCCAAACAATGGGCTACTAGATATGACGTAGCCATAGACATGCCAGCAGGTCCTAGTGAGTTACTGGTTATGGCAGACCAAACAGCCAAGGCTTCCTACATTGCATCTGATTTACTTTCTCAAGCAGAACACGGTCCAGACAGTCAGGTTATTTTTGTAACCACCTACGAGCCACTCATTGAAGAAGTAAGTCAAGAATTATTAGCCCAATGTGCAGTTTTATCTAGAAAAGAGATTGCTAGTAAAGCGTTGGAGAATAGTAAAATGATTTTTTTAGAAACGAAAGAAGCTGCGGTATCCTTAATTAACCAATATGCCCCAGAGCACTACATTTTGTGCGTGTCTGAAGAAGCTTATTACCTAGATCAGCTAAGCGCTGCTGGCTCTGTGTTTATAGGAAATTACAGTCCAGAAAGTGCAGGTGACTATGCTTCTGGAACCAATCACACCCTACCCACCAACGGATATGCCAGACAGTATAGTGGGGTTAATTTAGATGCCTTTCTAAATAGTATAAGCTTTCAGAAATTGACTGCAAAAGGCTTAAAAGCCTTAGGAAAGAGCATTGAATTAATGGCTGCAGCAGAAGGCTTAGACGCACATAAAAATGCAGTAAGTATACGCTTAAATGATTTGAGAGATGGAGAATAAGAACGAATTTAATCCCCTGAGTCTGTGTAGAGAGAACGTGAAGTCATTGGCTCCATATACTTCTGCAAGAGACGAATATGTGTCTAATGGAACTAAGATGGTTTTTTTAGATGCCAATGAAAACCCCAATGAGACAGGGGTGAATAGGTATCCAGACCCTTTACAAAGGTCGCTCCGTAGCATTATGGCTTCTTTGAAAAATCTGCCTGAAAACCAATTATTGTTCGGAAACGGAAGTGATGAAGTGCTAGATTTATTATTCCGCGCCTTCTGTGAGCCCAATCAGGACGCTGTAATTACTTTTCCTCCTACCTATGGCATGTATGGCGTATTGGCAGGAATTAATAGTGTTCAAGTACATGAAATCCCGCTCACAACTGCCTTTGAAATAGATATGGATCAGTATAGAAGTCATTCTATCACGTCAGCTAAAATGCTGTTTATCTGTAGTCCTAACAATCCTAGTGGTAACCTATTGAATAGCATTCATATAGAAGAAATTCTGATTACTTTTAAGGGTTTGGTAGTGGTAGATGAGGCTTATATAGATTTCACAGATGCACCAAGCTGGGTGAACAGACTGTCAGATTTCCCCAATCTTGTGGTTATTCAAACATTGTCTAAAGCCTATGGTTTAGCTGGCATTCGATTGGGTATGCTCATGGCTTCTCCAGAAATTATAAGTTTGCTGCATAAAATTAAACCCCCTTACAATGTCAATGAACTCACTCAATCAAAGGCAATAGAGCGATTGGAGCAAGGAGAACGAATCCAGAGTGAAGTGAATTTGATTGTAGCACAAAGAAAAGTCCTCTACAATGCACTAAAGAACCTTCCCTTTGTAGAAGAAGTATTTCCTTCAGAAGCCAATTTTGTGTTGGTCCGAGTAGATCATGCAGATATGAGATACCGCCAATTATTAAACCAGGGTATTGTTGCTAGAAATAGGTCTAAACAGCTTCATTGTGAGAACACCCTTAGGTTTACAATAGGTACCCCAGATGAAAATAATAAACTCATAGAAACCCTTTATACATTGTCATGAAAAAAATACTTTTTATAGACAGAGATGGCACCTTAATCAAGGAACCCAAAGATTATCAAATTGACGCATTTGATAAATTGGTCTTTTATCCCTACGTTTTTCAATATTTAGCCAAGATTGCTAGGGAATTAGATTTTGAATTGGTCATGGTCTCCAATCAGGACGGTTTGGGCACTGATTCATTTCCAGAAGATACCTTTTGGCCAGTTCAAAATTTTATAATTGACAGTTTTAAAAGGGAGGGTATAGTGTTTTCTAACATCATTATAGACAAGACTTTTGCCAGTGAGAATAAACCCACCAGAAAGCCAGGAACTGCATTGCTGACTGCTTATATGGACGGATCTTATGACTTAGCGAATTCTTTTGTTATTGGTGACAGAATAACGGATGTAGCTTTCGCTAAAAATCTTGGAGCCAAAGCCATTTTTATGCGACAAGAAGTAGGTCTTGGGGGAGAAGAACTCTCCGAGAATCAAAAAGATTTAGAAGATTTTATTGCTAAGGAAACCACTGAATGGAGTGAGATATATAGCTTTTTAAGGGCAGGAGAACGCAAAGTTAGTCTAGAGCGTAATACCCATGAGACCCAAATTTCCATAGAGATGGATTTAGACGGTACAGGAACCTCAAAGATTCATACTGGGATTGACTTTTTTGATCATATGTTGGATCAATTGTCCAGACATGGATTAATAGATTTAGATATAGAGGTGACAGGAGACCTAGCAGTAGACGAACACCACACCATTGAGGACACCGCTATTGCATTAGGAGAAGCTTTTCACAAAGCACTAGGAAATAAGCTTGGAGTAGAGCGGTACGGTTTCTGTCTGCCTATGGATGACTGTGAGGCACATGTTTCCATTGATTTTGGGGGTAGAAATTGGTTGGTCTGGGAGGCTGAATTTAATCGAGAAATGATTGGTAAAATGCCAACGGAAATGTTTGTGCATTTTTTTAAATCCTTTTCAGATGGCGCAAAGGCCAATTTAAATATAAAAGCGACCGGGCAAAATGAGCACCATAAGATAGAGGCTATTTTTAAAGCATTTGCCAAGGCCATAAAAATGGCTATTAAAAGAGATCCGGACAAATTATTTTTGCCCTCAACTAAAGGCGTATTATAATGAAAGTAGTCATTGTAGATTACGGTGCAGGGAATATTCAAAGTGTATTATTTGCTTTGGAAAGGCAGGGTGTAAAGGCGCTTTTGTCCCAAGATATAAAGGTTATAGAAAAAGCAGACAAAGTAATTTTTCCAGGAGTAGGTCATGCCGCTGCTGCTATGGAAAAGTTACAAACCAGTGGTATAGACCAATTGTTGCCCCAGCTAACACAACCAGTCTTGGGTATTTGTTTGGGTATGCAGCTTATGTGTAATCGTTCAGAGGAAGGCAACACAAAAGGACTGGGGATTTTTGATGTGGAAGTTAAAGCTTTTGAGGCACGACTTAAAGTACCTCATATTGGGTGGAATACTATTGCGCAATTAAAGTCACCACTTTTCAATGGGATTGAAGAGAACGCTTATATTTATATGGTTCATTCCTATTATGCTGCCTTGTCTTCGGAGACCATTGCTGTTTGTCAGTATGATATTCCCTATAGTGCTGCTTTAGCCAAAGACAACTTTTTTGGCACACAGTTTCATCCAGAAAAGAGTAGTGCTGTTGGAAATAAAATTTTAGAAAACTTTTTAGCCTTATAAAATGAGAATTATCCCTGCTATAGATATTATAAATGGTCAATGTGTAAGACTTTCGAAAGGAGATTACAACACAGCAAAAATTTATTCCAATGACCCTTTGGAAGTAGCCAAGTCATTTCAAGACCACGGAATAGAATACCTACATTTAGTAGATCTAGACGGTGCTAAATCTCAGGGTATTGTGAATCACAAAGTTTTGGAAACCTTAGCGACCAAAACAAATTTAAAGATCGATTTTGGCGGAGGGCTTAAAACAGACCAAGACCTTAAAATAGCCTTTGAATCAGGTGCCAAGCAAATTACTGGAGGCAGTATTGCAGTGAAGGATCCCCAACGCTTTTTATCTTGGATCAAGGCCTATGGGGCGCATAAAATTATACTAGGGGCAGACGCGGCCAATGAAAAAATTGCTATTTCAGGTTGGTTAGAAACGTCTACAGAAGACTTAATTCCCTATGTAGCTAATTATATGGCAAAAGGCATATCAGATGTGATCTGTACAGATATTTCTAAAGATGGTATGCTTGAAGGTCCCTCTATCGCTCTTTATGAAAAAATGATCAGAGAATTAAAAGACATTAAACTCATTGCTAGTGGTGGAGTTGCAAAGCTTCAAGACCTTTATGACCTGAGTGCTGTGGGCTGTAACGGGGCCATTGTCGGAAAAGCGATATATGAAGATAGGATCTCTTTAAAAGAGATAGAGCAGTTCATTTTAAATGCGCCAAAATGTTAACTAAAAGAATTATTCCTTGCCTGGATATAAAAGATGGGCGCACAGTAAAGGGAGTTAATTTTGTGTCCCTTAGAGATGCAGGAGACCCTGTAGAACTAGCCACTAAATATGCTGCAACAGGTGCAGATGAACTCGTGTTTTTAGATATTTCAGCTACAGAGCAGGGACGGAAAACTATGGCAGATTTGGTGCTCCAGGTGGCAGCAGCTGTAGATATTCCTTTTACTGTTGGAGGAGGCATTAGCAGTATTGCAGACGTAGAGAAGCTGCTTAAGAATGGTGCAGATAAGGTATCCATTAACTCATCGGCCGTAAGGCGGCCAACGCTTATTAAAGAATTGTCAGAAGCTTTTGGGGCACAGTGTGTGGTAGTGGCTATAGATGCCAAAAAGATTATCGACCAGTGGTTGGTTCATTTAGTTGGTGGAAAGCAAGCTACGGATCTAGATTTATTCGATTGGGCCAAGCAAGCAGAGCAATTAGGGGCTGGAGAAATTTTGTTTACTTCCATGGATCATGACGGTACAAAAAGTGGTTTTGCCAACGAAGCCTTAGCTAAAATGTCAGAAAGCGTCAATATTCCTATTATTGCCTCTGGTGGTGCTGGGAATATGGAAGATTTCTATAACAGCTTTACCTTCGGTAAAGCCGATGCCGCTCTAGCAGCCAGTATTTTCCATTACGGAGAAATAGGTATTCCAGCCTTAAAGACTTTTTTAAAAGATAAAAATATACCAGTTAGACTTTAAATCATGCAGATGAAAGTAGATTTTTCAAAACATTTAGACGGTTTGGTTCCAGCAATTATCCAAGATGCCGAGACCAAAAATGTACTCATGTTGGGCTATATGAACCAGGAGGCATTGACCCAAACCACTCAAACAAAAAAAGTTACCTTTTACAGCCGTTCAAAACAGCGTTTGTGGACAAAAGGAGAGGAAAGTGGCCATTTTTTGAGTCTTGTAGACATTGCCTTAGACTGTGACAATGATACCTTGTTAATACAAGTGAACCCAGAGGGTCCTACTTGCCATAAGGGATCTGACAGCTGTTGGAATAAGGCCAATACTCCTACTTATGGTTTTTTAACCACTTTAGAAGAGACCATAGCTTCAAGGGTTTCCAATGCTAGTGGAGATCAAAGTTATGTGGCAAGTCTTTTTGAGAAAGGCATAAATAAAATTGCTCAAAAAGTGGGAGAAGAAGCGGTAGAAGTTGTGATTGAAGCCATGGACAATAACCAAGAATTATTTTTAGAGGAGTCTTCGGACCTATTGTTCCATTATTTAATGTTGTTACACGCGAAAGAGACCAGTTTAGCAGAAGTTGTTGAACGTTTAGCCTCTAGACAAAAATGATGTTAAACGCTTTTTAATTCCTTTAAAAAGGCTTTATAATATCTGTGATTTATAGTATTTTTAGATATGGCAAATCGCAATACATTAGGTTTTCGCTTTACTTCCTATAAAGCGCCAAACCAAACTCCTTTTGAGCGACTTTTTGAAATATTCAAAGAGCTTATTACCCACACATCAGGTGATTTTGATGAAGCTATTGATTGGCTTAGGGAACTCGATAAGGAATATGAACTCACCACACCAGAGTATACCATAGATGACTTTATTGAAGACCTCAAATCCAAAGGATATGTTCAAGAGACCTTTGAGCCTAATGATCCAGAGAACTCTGGTGAAAATGGAGATGAATCTGCTAAAAGTGTTGTTTCCCTTACCGCTAAGATGGAAAGGTTAATTAGGCAACACGCTTTGGATCAAATATTTGGCACGCTTAACAAGGCGGGCTCTGGAAACCATAAAACACCAAAAATAGGAATGGGAGATGAACCCTCTGGAGATCTGAGGGCCTTTCAATTTGGAGATGCTATGTCTTCTATAGACATTACTGAAAGCTTTAAAAATGCCCAGATCAATAATGGGATAGGATCTTTTGAATTAAGAGAAGAAGATCTTGTGGTTAAAGAGTCTCATCATGCTGCACAAATGAGTACGGTCCTAATGATAGATATTAGCCACAGCATGATTCTTTATGGGGAAGATAGAATTACCCCTGCTAAAAAAGTGGCCATGGCTTTGGCAGAAATGATTACCACACGCTACCCTAAAGACAGTCTTGAAATCTTGGTTTTTGGTAATGACGCCTGGCCAATAGCTGTGGCAGACTTACCTTACTTAAAAGTAGGGCCTTTTCATACCAACACGGTCGCTGGCTTGTCTTTGGCTATGGATATGCTTAGGAGAAAGCGAAATACCAATAAGCAAATTTTCATGATCACGGATGGTAAGCCAAGTTGTCTCAAATTAAAGGATGGCTCTTATTATAAAAATTCATCTGGATTGGATCAACATATTGTAGATCAGTGTTACAGAATGGCGAGACAAGCACAAAAAGTAAACATACCCATCACCACTTTCATGATCGCTCAAGATCCTTATCTCATGCAGTTTGTCCAAGAATTTACGGCAGCCAATAAAGGGAAGGCGTTTTACACTGGCTTGAAAGGATTGGGAGGAATGATCTTTGAAGACTATGAAAATAACAGAAAAAAAAGAATTCGATAAATGGAAGTAACTACACTAAAAACCTTAGGTGAATTAAAGCAATCTGGCTATGTCTCGAGATCTATTAAACTAGAACTCAGGGATAATTTAATTTCACATTTGAAGAATAAAACCACCCCTTTCAATGGCGTCATAGGCTATGAAAATACGGTCCTTCCTGAGTTAGAGCGTGCTATTTTGTCTATGCATAATATTAATTTACTCGGTTTAAGAGGGCAGGCAAAAACACGATTGGCCCGAGCAATGGTTTATTTATTAGATCCATATATTCCTGTAGTCAGTGGTTCTGAAATTAATGATGACCCTTTAAATCCTATCTCTACATTTGCGATAGATTTAATAGCAGAAATGGGAGACAAAACACCTATAAGCTGGTTGGCAAGAGAAGATCGATTTTTTGAGAAATTAGCTACGCCAGATGTGAGTGTTTCTGACTTAATTGGGGATATAGATCCCATTAAAGCAGCTCATTTAAAACTGTCTTATTCAGATCCTCGTGTGCTTCATTTTGGAATGATTCCTAGAGCAAACAGGTGTATTTTCGTAATTAATGAAATCCCTGACCTACAGGCTAGGATTCAAGTATCCTTGTTTAATATACTACAAGAAGGAGATATTCAAATTAGGGGATTTAAGCTTAGACTTCCTATTGATATTCAATGTGTGTTTACTGCCAATCCTGAAGATTACACCAATAGAGGTAGCATTGTTACCCCATTAAAAGACAGAATTGGTTCTCAAATATTAACGCATTATCCTAAGGACGTTGAAACAGCAAAAAGAATTACTGCCCAAGAGGCTGGAGACCTATCGCTTCCCATTCAAGTGCCTGAAATTGCCAAAGACTTACTAGAGCAAATTTCTTTTGAGGCGAGAGAAAGTGATTACATTGACGCTAAAAGCGGGGTGAGTGCTAGAATGAGTATCACTGCCTTTCAAAATTTGATGAGTACAGCAGAAAGAAGACTATTACTATCAGATGAAGCGCAAACAACTATTAGATTATCCGACTTTACAGGTATTTATCCTGCCATAACTGGAAAAGTTGAATTAGTATATGAAGGCGAGCAAGAAGGTGCAGATTTTGTAGCTCAACACTTATTGGAGTCTGCCATTAAAACACTATTTGAGCAACGTTTTCCTAAAATTAATAAATTGGAACGAAAAGATGCAGAGGGACCCTATGACGCATTGTTATTATGGTTTTTCGAATCTGAAGGATTTGAATTATTAGAAGACTTTTCAGATAGTATGTACCGAGATCAGTTAGACATTATTAGTCCTCTAACTGATCTACTGAATACGTATGCACCAGAGGTAGAAGAAGAAACCTCCTATTTTTTAAAGGAATTGGTATTGTGGGGGTTAGTTGCCAATAACAAATTGAGCAAGCACAGTTTTTCAAACGGAACGGAATTTAAAGATCTTTATGGATCTTACATTAACGGTTTATAATTTTAATCATCATGAAAATAAATTTATATTTTACTGCCCTATTTTTGTTGTTATTACAAAAGGGGATTTCTCAGAGTAGAGCATCTGATGTTCAGTCATTTACTTTGTCTAATGGCATGAAGATTTTGGTATTAGAGGACAATAGTATTCCAAATGCCAATATGTACTTATTTTGGAAAGTAGGGTCTAGGAATGAATATCCTGGGATTACAGGTTTGTCTCATTTTTTTGAACATATGATGTTTAATGGGTCTAAAAAATACGGCCCTAAGATGTTCGACAGAACTATGGAGGCTGCTGGAGGTAGTAATAATGCCTACACTACTGAAAATTTAACTGTTTATACCGATTGGTTCCCCATTAGTGCTTTAGAAACCATTTTTGATCTCGAAGCAGATCGAATTGGTCATTTAGAATTAGACCCTAAGATGGTAGAAAGTGAAAGAGGGGTAGTGTTGAGTGAGAGAAGTACGGGCCTTGAAAATAGTAATTTTAGAAATATATCTGAACAAGTAAAAGGCGCTGCTTTTTTGGCACATCCTTACAGATGGTCTGTAATTGGATATGAATCAGATATTAAAAATTGGTCCATAGATGATCTTCAAACTTATTTTGACACCTATTACGCTCCTAACAATGCTGTGGTGGTCATTTCTGGAGATGTGAGCCTAGAAGCGGTAAAAAGTTTGTCTAAAAAGTACTTTGAACCCATACCCGCTGGACCTAAAGCCAGACCAGTCCATACTATTGAGCCTGAACAATTAGGGCAGAAGCGTGTTGTTGTAGAGAAACAAGTGAGTAGCCCGAATATTATGTTGGCTTATCATGTACCAGAAACTAAGCATGAAGATTATTACGCATTAGATGTGCTAAGTGCCATTCTATCCGACGGTAATAGTAGTAGGTTATACAATCAGTTAGTCGATCAGAAAACACTGGCTACCTCCGTTTTTTCTTATATGCCAGAGAGCATTGATCCAAACCTCTTTTATTTTTATGGGGTAGCAAGTCCAGGAACTTCCCCTGAGCTTTTAGAGTCAGAAATGATTCAAATTATCAATGATATTGCTCAAAATGGGGTTAGTGAAAAAGAACTTCAAAAGGTTAAAAATCAAAAATTAGTCGCTTTGTACTCAAGTTTAGAAACCATAGATGGAAAGAGTAATACCCTAGGTACTTATGAAATGTATTTTGGAGATTACAACAAGATGTTTTCTGCACCCCAATCATATGAATCCTTAACGGTAGAAGATATTCAGCAGGTGGCTAAAAAATACTTTACTAAGAATAATAGCACCGTTGGATATTTAATTTCTCCAGAAAACAATACAAAATAGGCCTTATGAAAACATTTTATAATTTAATTAATATTGCTATAGTTCTTATTAGTTTCAGCAACTACAGCCTTCAAGCCCAGAGCAATTTTATAAGTCCTGCCTATGAGCATTTTATTTTAGACAATGGTTTAAAAGTGTATATGGTGGTTCAAAAAGAGGTTCCGTTGGTACATTTTAGAGCGGTTGTTCCAGCAGGTGTTCGACAGGACTCAAAAGCGAATGCTGGGCTTTCAGAACTCACCGCCAATTTGCTTTCTTCAGGGACTGCTTCTTATGACAAAGAAACCATTGAGACTACCTTAGATTTTATGGGTGCCTCTTATAATTCAAGTTCAAATATGGAGGCTTCGGTCTTAACGAGCAGTTTTATCAATAAAGATTTACCCCATGTTCTTCCTATTCTTACAGAAATGCTTACAAAGCCATCATTCGAAGAAGCAGAGTTTGTGAAATCAAAGCAGCGAGCGGTTGCTGGGGTAGACCAAAGCAGAGAAAGTCCCAGAAGTGTCATAAACAACTATTTTAATCAGCTGGTGTATGGTAAACACCCTTATGCAAATATTCCTTCTGGAACTAAACAGAGTATTGAGCGCATTGAATTGAAAGATGTAAATAGATTCTACAGTGATCATTACACGCCCATGGGAAGTGTTATTGCCGTGGTGGGTGATTTTGACCCTACTAAAATGAAAACTCAGCTAACAAATTTATTTAGTTCTTGGAACAATGTTGGAAAAGTAAAAAATAATAGAACAGTTCTTCCAAGCTTAGATTCATCTAAGGTAGTGGTTGTTAATAAAGAAGATGCTAGGGAAACAACCATGTTAATAGGCGGTGTAGGTGTACCTAGAAATATATCTGATTATATTGGTATTCAGGTAATTAATACCATTTTAGGAGGTAGATTTACGTCATGGTTAAATGACGAATTAAGGGTTAACTCAGGACTCACTTATGGTGCCAGAAGTGGTTTTTCTGCTCTCAGAGAAGGTGGAAGCTTTAGCATGAGTACTTTTACAGCCAATGAAACTACCGAACAAACAATAGATTTACTCCTGAAAACATATCAGAAAATTCATAAAACTGGCGTAGATTCTAAAACCCTTGAGTCTGCAAAAAATTATGTGATGGGTCAATTTCCTCCTGATTATGAAACTAATGCCGCTATAGCAAGATTTTTTACAGACACCTATACTTATGAGCTCCCATTGGATTATATTGATCGTTTTAATGAGTCTGTTTCTTCAATAGATATAGTAAAGGCCACCCAAATCATAGAAGACTATTTTCCAAAAGAAAACATGCAAATGGTATTCATTGGAAAAGCCTCTGAGATTACACCCATTGTTTCCAAGTATGGACCTGTAAAAGTATTAGAGATTACAGAGGACGTATATGAGTAATTATGCTTTTAAAATGGAGGATTATCTAATCCATTAATTTTAATTTGCTACTCTGTTTATTAAAATAAGTACAAACGCAAAAATCATTACAATACTAGGCATTATTAAACCCTGATATAATCTAAAAGGACGAACAGCATCAATCATGAATAAACTGGGGAATATTTTGAATAAAATTCCTGCAAATGATATTTGAAATAAGTACACTTATTTTCCTCTTAAATATCATAAAAATGGATCCTAATAAGCCACCCCAAACGAATAGGGCATGAAAAAGAAGAAATATTATTATTTAGTGAGGGTCTCTTACTTAGGGTTTAGGTACAGCGGTTGGCAAAAGCAACCTGGATATAAAACCATAGAGGGGATGCTCACAAAGACCATAAAATTTGTGTTAGGGGAGGAGCGGTCTTTTAAAATACTTGGAGCAGGAAGAACAGATGCAAAAGTGTCTTCAATTAATGGTGCCTTTGAATTATTTATTGACCACGAGCCTTTAAATGAAATAGAATCGCTAGTAGATCAATTAAACTTAAACCTTCCCGCAGACATTAAGATAGAATCCATGACAGCGGTTGCAGAAAAATTTAATATCATTCATTCTGCAAAAGAAAAAACCTATTGCTATCTATTTTCCTTTGGATCTAAGGCCCATCCTTTTTGTGCACCCATTATGGCAAATTATCCAGAAGAATTAAATATTACGCTCATGCAAGAGGCTGCAAAATTATTTGTAGGCACCCACGACTTTAAAAATTTTACAGCTAGAAAGGACAAAAAAAAGTCTCAAACCTTGAGAACTATAACATCATGTGAACTAAAATTAAATACATCTATTGTGGCAAGTTACTTTCCAAAAGATTCTTATGTATTGGAGGTTAGGGGTAAAGGATTTTTGAGGTACCAGATAAGACTCATGATGGGTGCTCTTGTTTGCTTAGGGAGAAATGAAATTGATTTAGATGGTTTAAAAAAATTACTAAACAGTGATTTGGATGGTTTTATTCCATATGTTGCTGCTGGTTCTGGGCTGCACCTCAAAGAATTATTATTTGATTATTCTCTGAACAATAAAAGTTAAATTGTATCTAATATTAAATTATCATGATGACTTTCGCTGCATTTCACAAAAAATCTAGGAGATATTCAAAATTAGGTTTAGCTCCTGGAACGGTTAAATACATTGGAGAAAGAAAAGATCAGAAACATATAGTGTCACTGATTGAATTTGATAAAGACCATTGTAATTCTTCAGTTCTTGATACAAATAAAGTTCTAGAAACATTTTTTCCGAATGAACCAAAATCTCAATGGTTCAATATTGTAGGCCTTACGGATGAATCTTTTATTAAAACACTTGGAAATTCATTAAACCTCAATTTACTTACTTTAGAGAGTGTAGTTGACACGCATCAAAGACCTAAAATAGATGACTTTGATCACTATTTATTTGGGGTGTTTAAGATGGTTTATTTTGATGATAATGCTTCTTTAAAATATGAGCATTTAGCTATGGTGCTTATAGAGGGCAAATTAATTACTTTCCAAGAGGTTGAGGAGGATGTTTTTAATGGCGTTAGGACTAGGCTTTCTCAAGAAGCCTCTAGAATTAGACAACGTGGAGCTGATTATTTGTTTTTTGCATTATTAGATGCTGTAGTAGATCATTATTTTATTGCTTTAGAGCAATTGGGCTTGAAATTAGACGAACTAGAAGACATGGTATATTACAATCCAGAGGCTTCACAAGGGCAGAAAATTCAGAAGTTAAAAAAAGAAATACTCAAGCTTAGACAGCATATATATCCCTCAAAAGATTTGGTTCAAAAACTACTAAACTCTACCCATCCATTAATAAAAGAAGAGACCAAAGTATTCTTAAGAGACCTATCCGACCAATGTGCAGAAATAAACGAAACACTTCAACTGTACAGGGAGATGAGTACCAATCTCATGGAACTGCATATGAGCACAATGGGCAACAAAATGAATGAAGTAATGAAAGTCCTTACCATAATGGCGTCAATATTTATTCCGCTTACTTTTATAGCGGGAATATACGGAATGAATTTTGACCATATGCCTGAACTTCATTGGAAGTTTGGTTATCCTATGGTTTGGATACTAATGGGCAGTTGTTTTATAGGGATGCTTTTGTATTTTAAAATGAAAAAATGGATGTAGTCTTTGTGATAAATACAAACACTTCCTTTTTTGATATAATGAGACAAATAAAAAAATAATAATGAATATTTCAAATGATTGCTTAAAATACCTTAAACAATTGAGTCTAAATAATAATAGGGAATGGTTTGAGGCGAACAAAGAGACCTTTAAATTGCACCAATCAGAGGTTAAAGATGTTTTAGAGCGTGTCAAAGAGGATTTGTCAGAGACCGATGTTATTGAGAAACTTAAGATGTTCAGAATATATAGAGATGTTCGTTTTTCTAAGGATAAAACACCCTATAAAGATTATTTTTCAGGGTCTTTGTCTCGAATGGGGCAATCTCTAAGGGGTGGTTACTATATTCATTTAAAGCCTGGAGATTCTTTTTTAGCAGTAGGATTTTGGGATCCAAACAAGGAAGATTTGTTTAGGATTAGGAAGGAAATTGAAACTAATGCCACAGATTTTCACGATATCTTAAACAATAAGTCTTTTAAAAACATCTGGGGAAATTTTCAAGGAGATACACTCAAAACGGCTCCAAAGGGATTCTCTAAAGAACATTCTGAAATTGATCTACTGAGAAGAAAAAACTTTGTATTTATTCATCCTTTAAAGGATGAGGAGATATGCTCCAAAAATTTCATTACTATTACTGTCAAGGCATTTGAGGCGTCTAGACCATTCTTAGACTTGATGAGTGACATTCTAACAACAGATTTAAACGGAGAACCTTTATTTTAACTTAAAGGTTTTTCAAATAATTGTATTTGCGAGTGATACCGTTGGATGAGCATTTTCATCATTCTCTTATTGAGTTTAGAAGCGTTTTTCTGATATAATGCATATTCTTCCACACTAAACTGACCAATGATCATTCCTTTTAGTGAATTGCGAAATTTCACATCTTTTTGTATAGCATTTTCAATGAATGAGAGACGTTTCTCAAGAGATAATGTATAAAAGGTGTTTTTGTGTTTAAAAAAGTAATGTCTCATTACTTCTATAAAGAGATCATTTTGAAGTTTTAGTACAGGCCTGAGAATTTCATTTTGGAAGTGAATTTCACTTTCAACATCATCAGATGGAATGATATTTAATGTAGGTCTTATAGAAGTTATGAGTGTTGACCTTTTGTTCATAAAAAGCTAAAAATTAAGACTTATATTCTGCGGCTATTTCTTGAACTTCATCTAAAACCCTTAGCAGATTTTCTCCCCAAAGTTTATTGATTTGTTCTTGAGTATAACCTCTTTTGACAAGTTCTGCAGTGACATTTTTGGTTTCAGAAGCATCTGACCATCCTTGAATACCACCACCACCGTCAAAATCTGAACTGATACCCACATGGTCAATACCAATAAGGTTTACCATATAGTCTATATGATTCACAAAATCTACTACTGAAACAGCATCAGGAGCATTAGGATCTTGTGCTAGCATTTCTTTTCCCTTGGCTAAAACCTTAGGATATACTTCCATGAATGTAGCTCTTTGTTCACTAGATAAAGAGGAAAATTCACTTCTCTCATACCATTCAACCCCCATTTCATTTGCTATAGTTGCATAAAGTTCTTTCGCATAATTATTTCTAGCTTCATGCTTTTCAGTATTTAAATATGAAGAAAAAGCCACGGTTTGTACTACTCCACCATTTTCTTTTAGTAGTAATAGTTGTTCGTCGTCTAAATTTCTTGAATGATCACACAAAGCTCTAGCAGAAGAATGAGAGGCTATGATAGGAGCTTTTGAAAGCGCTATCATTTGTTTCATGGCTTCTTTAGAAGGATGAGAAATATCAATCATAATTCCTAGTCTGTTCATTTCAGCAACAGCCTCTTTTCCAAAATCACTTAAACCATTGTGAAGCCAAATACTGTCTTTCTCTCCTGTATTTGAATCAGAAAATTGACTGTGACCATTGTGAGATAATGATATATACCTTGCGCCTAAATTGTAATACGTTTCAAAATTTTTTATATCTAAGCCTATTGGGTATGCGTTTTCTACACCAATCATAGCTACTTTTTTTCCAGTGTTAACAAGAGACCTTACTTCTTTTGATGTAGTCGCTAAGCCAATTTTTTCTGGTGCTAATTCTTTAGTGAGTTTTTGAATAGCAGAAAATTTATCCAAGGCATTAATTTTTGCATTTTTATATCCCTCATTTGTTAATTCACCCTGTCCAGTGTATACAATTAACCAGCTTACATCTAAACCACCTTCATTCATCTTTGGAAGATTAACCTGGGTGTCTAATCTTTGGGTATAATTAATACTATCGGTAAAATTGGCAGTGTTAATGTCGTTGTGTGTATCTATAGTAATTGCTTCAGCGTGTATTCTGTCTATTTTATCTTCTAAACTTTCGATTTCTTTTGGGGTAGTTTTGCATGAGTTTAAAGCAATTAATCCTAAGATATAAAGAGTTGGTTTCATATGTGAGGGTATTTTAGCTATCCAAGATAGGTTTTTAACAATTTATTTTTTGAACTATGTCTTAATTTTCTAATGGCTTTCTCTCTAATCTGTCTGACTCTTTCTCTAGTAAGGTCAAACGTTAAGCCAATTTCTGCCAAGGTCATAGGAGGTTGTTCTCCTATACCATAAAAAAGTTTAATCACGTCTGCCTCTCTAGGAGAAAGCGTATCTAAGGCTCTTGTGATTTCAGTGTGCAATGAACTTTGGAGGAGAGCTTGATCCGGTCTAGGTGAGTCTCCATAATCTAAAACATCATACAAACTTGAATTTTCTCCATCAATTAATGGAGCGTCCATAGAGACATGTCTTCCAGAGTTTTTAAGCGACTGTTTTACATCACTTACAGTCATTTCAAGTTCTTTCGCAATTTCTTCTGGGGAGGGAGGGCGTTGGTGTGCTTGCTCCAAGTAAGAAAAAGCTTTGTTGATTTTATTGATAGAACCAATTTTATTTAAAGGCAATCTAACAATTCTTGCTTGTTCTGCCAGTGCTTGTAAAATAGCCTGTCTAATCCACCAAACAGCATAAGATATAAACTTAAAACCCCTTGTTTCATCAAAACGTTTTGCTGCTTTTACCAATCCAACATTTCCCTCGTTGATTAGATCTGGTAGGGTAAGTCCTTGGTTTTGGTATTGTTTGGCAACAGAAACAACGAATCTTAGATTTGCTGTAGTTAGCCTCTCAAGAGCCACAGCATCTCCAGCTTTGATTCTTTGAGCTAATTCAACTTCTTCCTGAGCATTGATCAGGTCAATTTTGCTAATATCTTGTAGATACTTATCTAAGGATTTGGATTCTCTATTGGTAACCTGTTTTACTATTTTAAGCTGCCTCATCTAGGAGTTTTTCTTTTGGGAATTTTATTAATTCTCATATTACGCATTTTAATAGATTTCTCCAAAATTAGATGCTCAAAACGATTAGGTTTTAAGAAAACTTTAAGTTTTTAGCCGCTATATTTTATAATTGATTACTCGATCTAAACAATCATTTGTACTTTTATTTTTTGGAATAGCACATATGAGTAAAAAATTACTGCAAAAACACCTGATTGAATTGCAAAAGGAGCATTTAGAATTAATGGTTTTAGACCTTTATGAAAAATTTCCAGAGGTAAAAACTTATTTTAATTTTGTATTTAGCCCTAACGAAAACAAATTGTTAGAACAAGCTAGAATCAAGGTGACTAGTGAGTTCTTCCCTTTAAAAAGGAAACGACCAAAGGCTAGGAGGTCAGTTGCTCAGAAGTATATAAAGCATTTCAAGACGCTTGGTATGTCCCCTGAATTAATTGTTGAGTTTATGTGGTATAATATTGGAATAATGCACACATTTTGTGAGGAAAGACCCCAGCGATTACCATTTTTTAAAAGTTTTTGTAATTTTTACAAAGAGGCCCTTCAGCTGACAAGTTATCATGGAATAGTCCCCTTGTATAAAACACAAATCTTAGCAATTTATAACGCTAGTAAAGATTGGGAAAATGCCTATGATTTTGAAATGAGTTTGCAAACTATAGAAGATTAAACATCTTAAATTTATTCATCAATATACTTTAAACTACCCCATGGCAATATTACTGATCAGACAAGATGGAAAGACTTCTCAATGGTTAAACGCATTTAATTCTCAAGCGAGTCAAATAGAATGTTATGATTATAATGAACCACATCCAAAAGAAACAATCACAATGGCATTGGTGTGGAAACAGCCCCATGGATTATTTAAGCAATACAAAAATTTAAAATGTGTAGCTTCTATGGGCGCAGGAGTAGACTTTATTTTTGAAGATCCTTCTTTTCATCAAGAATTGTTAATGACTAGGGTGGTAGACCCTTTATTAATAACTGATATGGAAGAGTTCGTAACAGCGCAAGTATATGCTCATATGAAGGGATTGTATCAATATCATTCACAACAATCTTTATCACTTTGGCAGCAAAATCCTTATTTGAGAAAGAAAGATATCACGATTGGCATCATGGGAATGGGCGTATTAGGATCTGCCACAGCGAAAGCATTAGCGATTCAGGGTTTTAATGTTTTAGGATGGTCTAATGCTAAAAAACAAATAGAAGGAATCACCACCTATGAGAAAGTAGATTTGGATTTATTTTTGAAAAAGGCTAATGTTTTGGTGTGTTTACTCCCACTAACACCAGATACAAATGGAATTTTAAATGAATCTCTTTTTTCAAAATTACCCAGCGGAGCATACCTAATTCATGTGGCAAGAGGACCACATTTGGTGTGTGAGGATTTAATTCAAAGTATTGATCAAGGTCATTTAAGTGGCGCCGCAATAGATGTATTTCCCATAGAACCTTTAGAAGAAAACGACCTATTGTGGCAACATCCAAATATCCATATTACGCCGCATTGCGCAAGTATTTCTAATCCAGAATCCGTCGTTGCCCAAATAATAGTTAATTACAACAGACTAATAAGTAACCAACCGCTTTTAAATCAGGTAAATACTGCAAAGGGATATTAATTTAATCTTTTTACCTGATTCCTTATGCTTAGCGGTAAAAATCTGTTAATTTTGTGCGTTTGATTTTTTAGAGAAATCTTATAAATTATTTTACAAAAACTATTAAAAAACTTTGCTATTTGGCTGTTTCAACGAAATTTTCCGAGAAAACACTTTACGATTATCAACAAAAAGATCTAGATGCCATTTTTGACTACCTAGACAGTGCTCCTACTGATACTAACTTATTATATCAGTTACCGACAGGTGGTGGTAAAACGGTTGTTTTTTCAGAAATAGCAAAAAGATATATCGCTACCAAAGGCAAAAAGGTAGTTGTTCTTACCCACAGAATTGAGTTGAGTACCCAAACATCTAAAATGTTGAAAGGATTTGGAGTACACAATAAAATTATTAATTCCGACGTGAAGTCTCTCGAGGATCAAGAGGATTACAGTTGTTTTGTGGCTATGGTAGAGACACTAAACAACAGACTGCAAGAGGAAAAAGTAAGTTTAGATAATATTGGATTGGTTATTATTGATGAGGCACATTATAACTCATTTAGAAAACTGATGAAGTTTTTCAAACACGCTGTTATATTAGGAGTTACTGCTACGCCACTTAGTTCAAACATTAAGCTCCCAATGAAAGACCACTACAAGAAACTTATTGTAGGAGAGTCTATTAGTTCTTTAATTGATAAAAAGTTTCTAGCACAGGCGCATTTGTATAACAAAAATGTAAGTTTAAAGACATTAAAATTAGGGATCAACGGAGACTATACCGTAAAATCTTCTGATGCATTTTACGGCAACCACTCTATGTTGTCACAATTGCTTGAGGCTTATGAAGAAATTGCCTTAGGTTCAAAAACCCTTATTTTTAATAATGGTATTAATACGTCTAAATACGTCTATGAGACTTTTAAAAAGGCTGGGCATGACATTAGACACTTGGATAATAAAAATAGTGCATCTGAGCGAAAGGAAATATTAGAATGGTTTTCCCAAACGCCCAATGCCATTTTAACATCAGTGAGTATTTTAACGACGGGATTTGATGAACCTAGCGTAGAGACTATTATTTTAAATAGGGCCACCAGATCATTGACCTTATATTTCCAAATGATTGGTAGAGGGTCTAGAATATTGGATAACAAATCTCATTTCAATGTCATAGACATGGGTAACAACATTGCTAGGTTTGGTCCGTGGAATGCTCCAATTGATTGGCAGGAGATCTTCCATTTTCCTGATTTTTACTTAGAAAATATTAAAAATGACGAGGATATTGAAAGAGAATTTGTTTATGAAATGCCTTTTAGCTTAAAGCAAAAATTCAAAAATTCTACAGACCTTCAATTTGACGTAAAAGCAGTGTATAAAGAGGTGTTTGCACAAGGTTTAAAATCAAAAGAAGTCTTAGATAGAAGTATCTCACAACACGCTCAAATTTGTTTTGAGAATAGTGAAGATGTTTTTGACGCTCGAATGTTAGCCAAATTGCTCAAGGAAGAAATTGCCTATAGAATAAGACTCTATTCTTATTGTATTATGAATAATACAAAAAACTACAAAGAGTGGCTGGAGGAAGACTACGAGAGAAAATTAAGGCTCAAAATATCTCAAATGTTTGCTAAAAAAATGTAAGATTTCTAGGCATTTAGCAACGGAGAACTTTTTGAAATCAATAGGGCTCATTTTACTAAAAATGCTATAATTTCATTTTAATATGAACAAAAAACTTCTTTGTATTAGCACCAATTGGCCCGAAGCCAACGCTACTGCTGCAGGTGTTCGTATACATGAATTAATAGCGATTTTTATTTCTCAAAAATTTGAGATTACTTTTGCAGCTACCAGCAAGCATTTAGAGGGGCTACACACCTTAAATGAAAAAGGCATTACTACCCGACAAATTCTTGTGAATGACCCTTCTTTTGATCTATTACTAGAAGAAATTACACCAGATATAGTTCTTTTCGACAGATTTATATCAGAGGAACAATTCGGTTGGCGGGTTCGTGATATATTACCAAATGCCCTAACAATTCTAGATACAGAAGACTTACATTGTTTAAGAGCACTAAGGGAGGAACAAACCACATCTTACATTAAACAGCATAAAGAAACACCCTATTCCTTATTTAATAATGCGACAGACTTAGATGAATTAAATTCAAGAGGGTTGACCAAAAGAGAATTAGCCAGTATATTTAGGTGTGATCTAAATTTGGTAGTTTCTTCATTTGAAATGACTGTGTTGGTAGATCATTTTAAAGTCCCCTCTCATTTGTGTTTATTATTACCCATCACTTATCCTAAGCAACATTTACAAGCCCATAGGGCAAGTGCAGATTACCACAAAAGATCAGGTTATTTTTTTATTGGCAATGGACTTCATAAGCCCAATATAGACGCTATAAAGTGTTTGTATTTCAGTATTTGGCCATTGATAAAAAAACAACACAAATTGGCAGATATATATATTTATGGAGCCTATCTACCCCAGCAAATCCATGAACTCCACAAGCCCACTATTGGGTTTCACATTCTTGGTGAAGTAAAAGATGTTAAAACGCCGTTTACTAGACACAGGATCAATTTAGTTCCCTTGAGATTTGGTGCTGGAATTAAAGGAAAAATATTAGAAGGATTAATTTATGGTTGCCCTCACATTACAACATCTATAGGAAAAGAGGGAATGGATTACACAGTGAATTGGCCAGGTAAAGTTGCCAATAAAAGTGCGGAATTCGCTCAAATGTCAGTAGCGCTATATCAGGATAAAACACAATGGGAAAAACTTAACAACGAAGGGTATAAATTGATAGATCAGTCATTTGAGCGCAGTATTTATAAAATTAAGTTCTTAGAATACCTCACTCAAATAAGCAATAGTTTAGAAGATCACAGGGGCAAAAATTTCATGGGAAGTCTATTGCAAGAGCAGCAATTCCAGGCATCAAAATATATGTCATTATGGATCACAGAAAAAAACAAGAATACGTAACTTGCTAAAAAAATCAGCCATGGAAAATATTGTTTGGACAGAAGTAAAGAAATACGAAGACATTACTTACAAAAAATCAAATGGAGTCGCTAGAATAGCGTTTAACAGACCAGAAGTAAGAAATGCTTTTAGACCTAAAACAACTTCTGAATTATACGATGCATTTTATGACGCTCACGAAGATCCATCTATTGGTGTAGTGTTACTGAGCGGTGAGGGACCTTCACCGAAGGATGGTGTATTTTCTTTTTGTAGCGGGGGAGACCAAAGAGCCAGGGGTCATAAAGGATATGTTGGTGAAGATGGGAACCACCGCCTAAATATACTCGAAGTACAAAGACTAATACGTTTTATGCCAAAGGTAGTTATTGCAGTAGTTCCGGGCTGGGCAGTAGGAGGAGGGCACAGTCTTCACGTGGTATGTGACCTTACTCTTGCTAGTAAAGAGCATGCTATATTTAAACAAACTGACGCAGACGTTACTAGTTTTGATGGGGGCTATGGATCTGCCTATTTAGCTAAAATGGTTGGGCAGAAAAAAGCCAGAGAAATTTTCTTTTTAGGAAGGAATTATAACGCTCAAGAAGCTTTTGATATGGGGATGGTGAATGCTGTTATTCCACATGATGCGCTTGAGTCAACCGCATATGAATGGGCCCAAGAGATTCTTGCAAAATCTCCAACAAGCATTAAGATGTTAAAATTCGCCATGAACCTCACAGACGACGGTATGGTAGGGCAACAAGTATTCGCAGGAGAAGCAACTAGATTGGCCTATATGACAGAGGAAGCCAAAGAAGGCAGAAATGCCTTTTTGGAAAAAAGACCACCAAACTTTAACAAGGACAGTTATATCGCCTAAAACTGATTGATGTATTATTCAACAGCTGCCACTATGGCTGCAATAAAATCATTTGCTCTGTAATCTGGACGCTCTCCTAGACCAGTCCTTACAATCACCAAGTCCTTAGAAGGAATGATATAAACATGTTGTCCGTCGTGTCCATTGGCACTGTAGAGATCTCTAGGAACATCTTTTAAGTGCCCGTCCGCATTGAGCCAAAAATGGGCGCCATATGCCCCATTAGAAGCCTGAGTAGGCTTACTAATGTATTTCACCCAGCTGTCGCTAAAAATTCTAGAACCATCCCAAACCCCGTTTTGCAAGTAAAGTAAGCCGAATCTTGCCCAATCTCTTGTGCTTGCCCATCCGTAGGAGGAACCAACAAAGGTTTGCATCATATCTGTTTCAATCACCATAGAATGCATCCCAATTTTATCGATTAATTGCTCGTAAGGGAAATCTAAGTATTGCTGATCGTCTGAACTAAATGATTTAAGATATTTTGATAAAATATTCGTAGTCCCAGAAGAATATGACCATATTTCTTTGGGTTTTGCAATACTGGGCCTATCAATAGCCACCTGCGCCATGTCTGACTCGTTAAACAACATATTGGTTACATCTGAAATAACCGAATAATCCTCTTCAAAAGCCAAGCCACTTTGCATTCTTAATAGATCATCAATAGTAATATGAGCCCTTTCATCGTTAGCCCAATCTTCCAAAGCCACAGGATCGCTCACTTTTAATTTGTTCTGATATTCTAGAATTCCGTAAATTGTAGCTATAATACTTTTGGTCATAGACCAGCCAAGAACAGGCGTGTCTGGACCAAACCCATCTATATATTTCTCCCCAATAAGTTGTCCTTTATACAGTATGAGTGCAGATCTTGATTTCTGTATATGATTGTCTTCAAAAACAAGTGCTAAGGCATCTTGAATGGCTGAATAATCAACAGTAGGCAATACAGTATCCATTGGCGCTAAATGCCCTATTGGATAAGGCTTTTCAATGGGTGTTAGATTTCTTCTAGGTATTAGAAAATTATCTAAATCGGATGAAGAAACCCCTTTAGGTAAAAGAATAGCTCCCAACCCTTCTTTGTAAACAGCTTCGCGTTTTTGTAAGCCAAAAACGCGCGCCGATGCCTTATTCATTGGATAATCCAACTCATTTGTAGCCAATTTAATATTGGGAATATTGTTGTCATTTGCCTCGATATAGCTTTTAGAATGACCCGCGATAAAAGCCGAACTGGCTATGTACTTTGAACTATAACCAGATATTAGTGTTAATTTTGGGTAATTAAAACCAATAGCTATAAAAAACAATAAAAATAAAATTCCAGCAATCCTTTTAAACCATTTCATTTCAGTAGCATTAATTGCCCTAAAATAGTGAAATAGCTTATATTAATCTCTTTTTATCCAAATTTTATCAGGACCTATAGTACAAGTAGCTAAGTACTCAAAGCGGCATTGAGTAGGAGGGATTAGAGACAAAAAATCATTGCCTTTCTTGTCTAAATAAAGGAAGTAAGTTTCTCCTATGATAGGTTCAAAACTAAATTTTGAACTGTAAATTCTCTTATTAAAATCATAGGAATCCATCATTTGAGCGTACTGTTCTTTTAAAGCATTAAACTGGGCTTTAAACTCATGATTGACTTTTTGGACTTGAGTATTTTTCCAGCTACTTACGTCTGGTGCAGTAATCTGCGGGGCTCCTACACCTGTAGCATACGGTAAGATATGTGCATTATATTGCTGTTTGTCTTTGTCATAAACAACAGCATCTGGTTTTTTTGAATCTTTCATAGCATTACAAAAGTACAATAAGTCAAGTCAATTATAAAGTCTAAAGGGAATATTCAATTAGATCTTATATCAAATATTTGTAGCTTTATAACACAAAAACAATTCGCATGCGTTTATTATTATGTTTTATTGGATTACTTTTTTTTAATTCTTGTGCCATAACAGTTCCAATTGTAGACAAACCTATAGTTTTTAACGAGCAACGAAAAAAACTAACCAAGGAATACTTAGAGAATAGGTATGGCATAGTTAAGGAGAATATTCTGATAAACCCCAAAATGATTGTGGTACATTGGACTGCAATTCCTACACTTGAAAAATCATTCGATGCATTTTACAATGAGTCACTTCCGAATTGGAGGCCTGAGTTAGTGAATCAAAGTGCCCTGAATGTATCTGCTCAATTTCTTGTAGATCAAGATGGCACTATTTATAGACTCATGCCAGAAAACTATATGGCCAGGCATGTAATAGGTTTGAATCATGCTGCTATAGGCATTGAAAATGTTGGAGGAACTAAAGAAACACCACTGACAAAAGCACAATTAAATTCTAATATTAAATTAATTAAATACTTAAAATCAAAGTATTCAATCAATTATCTTTTAGGTCATTATGAATACACTTTATTTGAAAACCATCCTCTTTGGAAGGAAATAGATAAAGGGTATAGAACGCAGAAAACCGATCCCGGAGAAGCCTTTATGGCAAAAATCAGAAGGGCTACTACAAAGTTAAAGTTTAAACCTAATCCCTCTTATGTACCATAATTAATATCAAATAAATTAGTCCAATACTTACTATAAAACAGCACCCAAACTTTTTTCTATGAGTTCACCCAACAAAGCAGCTATTTTTTTATACTTATTTTTATTTTTAGTGTCAAGGCCTACACTTGCTCAAGACCAATTGGTCAAAGATTTGGTGTCACAGTATGAAAATTTCAAAGAACCCTCCTTAAATAAAAGAAGGATTAAACATGAAGACCTTCAACCTCTTATCGAAAAATACCAAAATCAAGCTGGAATAACAGTCACTAAAGTAGGGGAGTCCATAGAGGGAAGAAGCCTATCTTTATTTAGCATAGGAAGTGGAGACATCGATGTTTTTCTCTGGTCTCAAATGCATGGAGATGAGCCTACAGCCACCCAAGCAATTTTTGACATATTAAATTACTTTTCATCAGAGCAAAAAAACAACACCCAAAAATTACTTTTAAAGAAATTGAGATTTCACTTTTTGCCTATGCTTAATCCAGATGGTGCTGAAGTTTTTGCTAGAAGGAATGCCTTAGGAATAGATATTAATCGTGACGCGTTGGACTTGGCGTCTCCCGAAGGGCGAACTTTAAAAAGAGTAAGAGATAGTTTAGAAGCAGATTTTGGGTTTAACTTACACGACCAAAGTAAATATTACAATGCAGAGAGGACAGATAAGCCAGCGACCCTATCCTACTTAGCGCCTCCCTATAATTATGAGAAAGATATTAATGAGGTCAGGGGGAACGCCATGAAAGTAATTGTGCTCATGAATGCATTGGTTCAAAGTTTTGCACCAGGGCAGGTGGGGCGTTACAATGATGATTTCGAGCCTAGAGCATTTGGAGACAATATTCAAAAATGGGGTACTTCTGCTATCTTAATTGAGTCTGGTGGTTTTTTAAACGATGCTGAAAAACAGGAAATACGCCAATTAAATTACGTCTCTATTTTAGCCGCTCTTTATAGTATTGCTACAAAATCCTATGAAAAAATTGATTTGGATGATTATGAAAAAATACCGCATAATGATCGTAAATTATTTGATCTTAAGATTGAAGATGTCCAATATGAATTATTAGGAAACACTTATACGTTAGATATTGGAGTTAACTATCTAGAAGTAGATAATGCCTCTCATTCTAATTTTTATACCAAGGCACAAATTATGGATTTGGGCGATTTGTCTACCTACTATGGTTACGAAACATTCCCAGCCAATGGGTACAAAATTATCCCAGGAAAAATATACCAACCAAAGGATGGTGTGCTTCCAACAAAAGAAAGGGCCTATGAATTACTAAAAAAAGGCTATGTGTATTGGCGTGGCGCACTAGCTATGGAGGACAATGGATTTAATTTTCCAATGCAAGTGGTTAGTAAAAAATTTATGCTACCTGACTTTAGACTCTATGTTGGTTTAAACCCGAGTTTTTTACTTTCAAAAAATGGCGTGATTAGTCATGCTGTTGTTAACGGATATCTTATTGATCTACAAAAGGAGTCCAGCCATTTTAGAAATGCTATTTTCTTGAGGTAATGGATTTTATTATTCATTTTTAGATAAAATATGAGAGAACTGACGTATATTTGTTATCTATTGAACCTTTATTCATTTGGTTCTTAAAACTTATCAATCGAAATGGCGAGAGCGCAAGAAACCTTTAACAAAAAAGAGAAAGAGAAGAAACGTCTAAAAAAACGTGACGACAAGCAAAAGAAGAAATTAGAACGCAAAGCCAATGCTGAGAAACCAAATAGTTTAGAAGACATGTTGGTTTATGTAGATGAGAATGGTCACTTTACAGACACTCCTCCTGATCCTAGTTTAAAAGTTAAGGTAGACGCTGAGTCAATTGTTATTGGAATCCCTAAAAAAGAAGATAGGGATGAAGAAGAGGAAGATCCATTAAGAACAGGCAAAGTTTCTTTCTTTGACTCGTCTAAAGGTTTTGGATTTATTATAGATGCCGTTTCTCAAGAAAAGCACTTTGTTCATGTAAGTGGTTTAATTGACGAGATAATGGAAAATGATAAAGTTAGCTTTGAATTAGAGCGTGGTCAAAAAGGAATGAATGCTGTTAAAGTTCAAAAGCAATAAATACACTAATCTGTTTTAAAGATTTTATTTAAATATTAAAAAGTCCCGTAAACTTAATTTACGGGACTTTTTATATGTAAGAATGACACTTAATTACATACCACCTTTTCTATTTGGAGATCTTGTGGCAGGCCATTCCATTTGTTTACCTGTTCTTTTACTTATAGGTAATACTATTTTTTCTCTAGATGTCTTTTCGTTGTCCTCAGAAGCCATATAAGCTAATATAGCTGTAAGAATTACATTGTTTCTAACGTCATCAAAAACAATTTTGTCATAAGTATCTCTATTAGTATGCCAAGTATAATTCCAATAGGACCAGCTGAGGGAGCTTAAGCTGAATGCGGGTGCACCTGCAGCCACAAAAGAAGCGTAATCAGAGCCTCCTCCTCCTGGAGTACCAGGGAAATTAGTCTCAATGTGTTGTGTAATATCTTGGGGAACTTCATGAAGCCATCTGCCTATATAATCATAGGCATGAAGAAATCCTTGGCCAGAAATATTTACAACCCTTCCTGTGCCATTGTCCTGGTTAAAAACAGCTTGAACTTGAGAAACAATCTCTGGATGATCTTCGACAAAAGCTCTAGAACCATTCAAACCTTGTTCCTCACTTCCCCAATGCCCCACTAATATAGTTCTCTTAGGATTTGGCACTATCTTTTTTAGAATTCTCATGGCTTCCATCATAACAAGGGTACCTGTCCCGTTATCCGTTGCCCCTGTACCACCATCCCAAGAATCAAAGTGAGCAGATAATATGACATATTCCTCTGGTTTCTCAGTTCCTTTAATTTCAGCAATCGTATTAAAAGTAGGTACTTCACCCAAATCTTTTGATTGTGCTACAATATTTAAAACAGGTTTTTCACCTCTTGCGGCCAACCTATAAACCATGGAATAGTCTTCTAATTCTAAGTCTACAGTGGGTATTTTTTTAGTTCTAGCACTGAATATTTTGCTCACCCCAAAACCTTTAGACCAATAAGAGCTTAATATCCCAGCTGCCCCCGCATTTTCAAGCGCTTCAATAATACTTCTTGAAGTGAAACCAGTGTTTTTCATGTTTTCTCGCCATGCTATACTTGCAATTTCACGGGCTACTTTCATTTTGTTAAATGAAGCCTCTGTTGCAAATTCTTCCCAATTGTAGTCGGGTCTACCGGTAGCCTCTAATGGAGAAATCATGACCAATTTACCTTTAACATTAGGCAACCAAGATTGAAATTCTTCTGGATTGGATACTAAGGGCAAGAGTATAGCTTCTGCTGTAACACCCTTTTTAGAGGTAGATGGATTCCAGGCAAGTTGCGTACCCTGTAAACTTTGAATCCTTGGAGACAACATGTCTATATGTGTAATACCTCTTTCCCAGCCCCTCCAAGTACCGTAAGCTTCATTTTTTGCTGAAATACCCCATTGACTGTATTTATCAACCGCCCAATCATGAGCCTGTTTCATTTGAGGTGTTCCCACAAGTCTTGGGCCAATACCATCCATGAGTTCTTGTCCAAGAATTTCTAATTGAGAATTTTCGTTGGCTTCACTGACTATACGTTCAATTACACTTTGGTCCTGAGACCAAGCACTGAAACTACATGCAATGGCAATAACAGCTAAATTTAAAAATTGTCTTTTCATTTTCTAATTTGGTTTATCGTGTTATTAAATATAACAAATAATAAAAGAGAAAATATTAAGTCAACTATTTATTCTTAAAACTGAAAAGATATAATTAAAAATTAAGGTTTCAGGGTAGAGATCACTAGACCCATGGCATTAAAAAGATTTGCCTTATTACTTAAATATTTATTGTAAGTGCGGTTTAATTTAATTTTAGATTCTATGAGCTTTTGCTCCCTACTTATCACAACAAAAAGAGAACTTTCTCCTGCATTAAATTTTTGCTGTTCACCAGACAACAATTTACTGTAATTGGTTACTAATCCGTTAGAAAGATCTAACTGATCAACGAGTGCCTTTTGTGCTTGTAAGCTTTGGGAAACCTTATTTTGAATTCGCACACTTTCATAATTAAAATCTAACTCTGCATCTGATAGCTTCAATGCTGTTATTTTTAAATCGCCTCTTTCTTTCCTTAAAAATAAGGGTAATTGCACCTTAAGTCCAGCTTTGTATTGTTCTGTATTTAAGGGTGCTATTTGATCCAAATTACTTTGTAAAACATTAAAATTAGCTGTTAAATCAGGAAATAAACTAGCTCTTTTTAAGGAACGATCTATTTTTAAAGCACCTACTTTGGACTTTAAAATATTTAACTTCGGGTGTGTGACTAAATAATAATTATCTAAACCCCCATTTTCTATTCCTAAAAATAGATCTATCTCGAGATCAGAAACACTCAAAGGAATTGAATTAGAAGCTATTTCTAAGGGTATATTATCTTCACCCCATAAATAATTAGATGCCTCTAGTCTTGCTTTAACCAGGTTTACTTTTGCTTCAGATAATGATAGAACTCTTTGCTGCACGTTGGTATAAGATTCCACAGTATCTATCATAGCAATATCACCACTTAATGCACGTTGTTTAACACCCTCATAACGTAGTGCAGCATTATCTCTGAACTGCTTATTTACTTGGTAATTGTCATAAGCTAACAACCAATTAAAATAAGCCAATGATGCCTCTGTAACAAGTTCATTGATTAAGAGATCTCTTTCTGCTTGTGTTTGGGTTCTAATGATAGCCGCCTTTTTTAATGTAGCCATACGTTTGTTAATCCAAAGTCCTTCAGATGCATCTAGACTAATTCCTGCAGAATACAATCCATCTGAGGGCAATTCATTTTGAGGGTTTAAAAAAACACCATCATTAATTGAATAAGATCCTTTTAAGGAAAGGCCAAACCATGTAGGTATAGAAATACTTCCTCCTGATTGGTTATAATACAATTGGTCATTGTATTTTTTTTGTTGGTTTTCAAAACTAAGCTTAGGATCGAAAGCACCTCTAGCCATTTGTTGGTTTGCTCGACCATATTGGGCTCTATTATAGGCTTGATTTAATAAAGGATGGTAGTTAGTAACATATTCTATGTATTTTCTATACCCCAGGGTAGGAGCATTTTGACTAAAAACAAAGGAGAAGCCAAATACAACAAACAGAAAGGGAAAAATCTTTTTCATTGATTTATTTATTGTTTGACTTTATTGGCATTATAGTTAGGATTGTAGTAGTTAGGAGGAAAACCGTTGAGTTGTCTCCATAATTCAAACCAAATAGGCACATCTTCTAATAAAGCAAAAGTTCTTGCACCTGATCCAATCCTTATTGCTTTAGGCCATTCGTGATCTTCGGGATCAGGTGCTAGTAACACCCTATACTTTCCATTGTCACTAATAAAAGTTTCTATCGCAACAACCTTTGCGCCGTAGGTCCCATAAGAAACGTTGGGCCAACCACTGAATACAATGGCAGGCCAGCCGTCAAATTGAACCCTAACTTTTTCATCAATGTGGATTAGGGGTAGATCAATTGGTCTAACAAAGGTCTCTACTGCTAATTCATAGTCCGCAGGCATAATCCCTAGAAGCTTTTCACCTTCTTTGAATGTTTCACCAATACCTCCTTTGATTGTTTTATTAATATAACCATTTTGGGGAGCTGTAATGTACATTAGATCATTTCTCCTACTGTAATTGCTGTATGTATTAGACAATTTACTTCCCTTTTCTTTGGCGTTATAAAAATTTGATTGTGCAGTAAACATCTCACTTTGAGCTTTAGAAATCTTATCCATATAAGATGTTTCTACTTGTAAACGCTCTAATGCTACATTTAAAGCCTCGTTCTTACTATTCTCTAAATCATTAGCTTGAGCTATTTCCTTAGCTTGAGCTTCTTGCAATTTTAATTTTTTATCTTCTACTTCCCTAACAGCTTTTAAATCTAATTTCTCCAAATCTCTAACCCTTTCAAATTGGCTTAGAGCTATTTCAGTGTTTGTTTTTGCAGCCACTAATTTTATGCTGTCATTAGAAACTTTTAATGCAGCTTGTATAACCTTATTTTCCAGTTGGGATCTTTTTAAAAGGAGTTCTTGCTCTAATGCTTTGATTTGGTTTTCTAGTGCAACTTTTTTGTTTGAATAAGCATTAGAGGATCCTTCATTCGCATCTATCTGTTCTTTTGTTCTAGAAAGAAGTTCTGGGTCAAAATACTCGCTTTTAACTTCAGAAATTTTTAAAATAGTATCTCCCTTTTTTACATAATCACCTTCTTGCACAAACCATTTCTCTATTCTTCCTGGTAATTGAGACTGAAGCGTTTGTGGACGTTGTGAGGGCTTTAAGGTGGTTAAACTACCATTTCCTGTAATGTTTTGTGTCCAAGGAAGAAATAGAATAATTAATCCAATTATAGCAAAAGCCAATAGAAATTGATTAAAGTGTTTGTAATATGATTTATTTAAAACCTGCTTTCCTGAAGCAAAATGTTCCAAAGGCACTTTACTATTAATTTTGTTATTAGATATATTTAGCATCTGCTTATTGAATTTTACCGTTTTCTAATATTATTTTAGTACTACACGAAGATTCCCATTGTTTATTGGCACTGACTACAATTAATGACCAATGATGTTTGGGATCTGCAATGAAGTTAATTATTTTGGTTGCATCTTCAGTTGAAAATTGATCTAGAGGATCTTCTAAAATAAGTAGTTTAGGGTTCTTAATAATAGCTCTTGCCAAAATGATTTTTTTCACAACAGTGTAAGCAATTTGCTTACCCTCAGGTTTCAAATAGGTGTCTAGACCAGCAGGCTGTAATTTTAAAAACTCTTTGAGGCCAATTTCATTAAAGACCTCTTTAATTCTTTGGTCTGTAATATTTGGGTTATTAAAACTCACATTTTCTCTAATGGTTCCCTCAAAAGTAGTTTCCTCTGAAAGCGATAAGCCTAAAAGGGCTCTGTAACTATTGAGATGTAAACTTGAAAGGGAAGCGTCATTGACTATAATTCTTCCAGAAGTTGGGTCTAAAATACCAGCCATCATTCTTAGAAGACTTGATTTACCAGATCCACTTTCTCCACGAACAAGAATTCTACATTGGTTAGAAATCTCTAAATTGATATTTGAAAGTATAGGAGTGTCTCTATCAGGAACGCTGTAAAATACATTATTTAAGCTTAATTTAAAAGGGGTTTCAGAAGAAGTAATATCTCCTTTTTGTTGCTCTAATTCTTTGTCTACCACTTGACCCAACTTTTCCAATGAGGTGAGTACATCATAAAAAGATTCTAAGCCTAAAATTAATTTCTCCACAGAGGAAATGACTAATATGATTATAATCTCTGCAGCAACAAATTGTCCAATATTCATTTCTTGATTCAATACCAATGCCCCACCAATCAGTAATAAACCAGCGGTAACAAGAACTTTAAAACCAATCATTTGGATAAACTGTAATACCAAAACTTTAAAATGCTTTTCTCTCGCATTTAAATAATCTTTAACCAAATGATCATTCTTTTCTAACGCCAATTGGGTCTTACCAGACAATTTAAAACTTACAATGGATCTTGCAATTTCCTGGATCCAATGAGCAACCTTGTACTTGTGTTTGGATTCCTCTAAACTGCTTTCTAACCCTTTAACCGCGGTATATTTAAATACCGTATAAATTAATGCTATTAGCATGAAGCCAAAAACTATAAAGAAAGGATGATAAAATGATAATAATAATAAAGCAAAGAGTATTTGCAATAAAGCAGCAGGAGCGTCTATCAGTATTTTGGAAAGACCTTTTTGTATGGCCAGTGTGTCAAAAAATCTATTGGCCAATTCTGGCGGATAATAAGATCTTAAAGCTTCCATTTTTATTTTAGGGAATCTATAACTCAATTCAAAAGAAGCTCGAGTAAATATTCGCTGTTGAAGGCTTTCAATAATTCTTAGTTGCATAAGTTGTAATGCGCCATTAAAAGCAACTCCTAATGTTACAAGAACTACTAACACTACCCAGGAGGTACTTATTTGAGCTCCTTGTATTAAGTTTATGATCGCTTGAATACCTAATGGCAATGTCAATGTCATAAAACCTGAAAAAATAGCATAATAACTAATCTGAAGGATGTCTTTTTTTTCTAAATTTAAAAGACCAACAAATCGTTTCCAAGGATGAAGCGGTTGATTAGAATTCATTAAATAGGGTTTTATGAATTAAATTAGTGTAATAGTCAGATGGTTCAATTATATCCGAACAATCTGTTAAGGAAGGAAAATGATTTTTGTAGTAGAACTGCTGTAAAGCCCCCGATAAAATAGTATTTGCCAAACTAGCTGAAAAAGTATAGTCTGGGTTCGATTCTTTGATAAAATCTTGTAAACGACTGTGAACTCTCTTATAGGCAATAAATAAACCTTGCTCATTTTCTTGATCAACAGATTTAGTCAAAAATGATTTAGAGAACTCACATATCATTATTTTATGTAATAAAATCAGATTAATATGTGTGCTACTAGAATCATTACTTACTTTTCTTGTGAGTACAATTACGGCCTGAAATATTTTTTCTTTTGGATCAGAAAGTGAATGGGTTTCCATCACAAGGTTGTATTCTATCCAAGCCCAATACCAGGAAGAAAGATATAATAAGAACTTATGTTTATTTTCAAAATAACGGTAAATAGAGCTTTCATTTGAGCCAATATTAGTGCCAAGTTTTTTAAAAGTAAAACCGTCAAAGCCCATGTCATAAATTAGCTCCATCCCTTGGGTGATTATGTTTTTACCCAAAACAGATGTCTCAGGATCTTTTATAAATACACCATCAGGGATAGCAATCTTAAAACTAGATAAGAGTTGATCCATTTTATTTTTTTTTTACAAATATAATAGTAACACTCTTAATAATGACAATTTAACTATTATTTAAGAATTCGTCTTGATGGGTAAAATTAATATATAAATGCTTGATTACTAGTCTATTGACATATATCATAATTTAATTTTATGTAATTTATTATATAATTAAATAAAAACTTATGTTTAATCTAGCATACATTTGAAATAAAAAATGCTATGAAAAAGTTTTTATTAATCATGCTTGCAGCTAGTTTTACTAGTTGTGCTTTGATTCGGCCGTGAGAGGCTGGAGTGAAGCAGCGCTTTGGGAATTTTCAATCTGGAGTAAAAACAGACGGAATTGTTTTTTTTAACCCAATTACTTCAAAAAATTGTTAAAGAATCTATTCAAACCAATAATTTAGAAATGTTCTTAAACTTGCCAAGCAAAGAAGGTTTGAGCGTAGATTCTGAGATTTCAATTTTATACAGATTAGAGACAGAAAAAGTACCTGAAGTTTTACAAACACTAGGCCCAAATTACAAATCAATTATCTCGAGTGTCTTTAGATCTGCCTCTGCAGATGTTTGTTCTCAGTTCTTTGCCAAAGACATGCACTCAGGCAAGCGAGCAGACATAGAAGAAGCTATAAGATTAAAAATGGCCTCTAACCTCATTGAAAAAGGTATTGTTATAGAAGCTGTTTTAATGAAGAGCATTCAATTGCCAAGAGGTTTGTCTTCTTCCATTGAACAAAAGCTTCAAGCAGAACAAGACGCCATGCGAATGGTTTTTGTTCTGGATCAAGCCAAGTTAGAGGCTGAGCGCAAAATTATTGAGTCCACGGGAGAACGAGACGCTCAAAAAATTCTATCAGAAGGCTTAACAGATGAAATCATTAAAATTAGGAGTATTGAGGCTTTTATGAAATTGTCTAACTCAAATAACTCAAAGGTGATTATTACAGATGGAAAAGCCCCATTTTTAATTGGAACAAATAAAGAATAAACTATAAATCTCAAAAGGTTTAATGGGGTTTAAAGTATTATTTAAGCAAGAAAATTAAGATAGTTAGTTGTTGTTTTATTTTGAAAAAGGTGTCCGAGTAATTGGGCATCTTTTTTTTTGTTAGGATCAAAAATACAATTCCTTCAAATAGTTTAATTTCGTAAAAATTATAAATATGACAACCAAACTCACCTTAAAGGAGATTTCTCAACTGATTCAAGCAACAAATAATGGGAGCGAAAATATTGTGATTTCTGGAGTGAATGACTTGACTAATGCCACTGAAAATCAAATCACTTTTATTGGTAGCGTCAAATACAAACGATTTATCGAAACCACTAAAGCGGCAGCTGTAGTGGTAAGTGCTGGGATAGAAATTGAACACAAAAAAATTCCTCTTTTATATGTAAACAACGCAGATCTTGCTATGGCGCAGCTTTTAGAAGCCTTTTCACCAAAAAAAGGACCTGAACTTGCTTCTGGCATACATCCAACTGCTAGCATTCATCCCTCCGCAATATTAGCAGAAGATGTGAAAATAGGAGCTTTTGTCTATATCGGTCCAAATGTAACTGTAGGAAAAGGAACGCACATATACGCGCAGGTAAGCATTTATGATCACAGTCAAATAGGAGCCCATTGCACTATTTGGTCAGGGACCGTGATTAGAGAGAATAGCCAAATAGGAGACCATTGTATTTTTCATAATAATGTTAGTATAGGTGCAGATGGTTTTGGATACAGACCAGCACCAGATGGGAGCGGACTCATCAAGATACCTCATATTGGGAATGTAGTGATTGGCAACCATGTAGAGATTGGTGCCAATTCCTGTGTAGATAAGGCTAAATTTAATAGTACTGTAATAGGGGATGGTTGTAAAATAGACAATCTAGTGCAAATAGCCCATAACTGTGTATTAGGAAAGTCTTGTATTATGGCTGGAAGCTCAGGATTAGCAGGCTCTGTAACTCTTGGAGATGGTGTAATTATAGGGGGTAGTGCTTCCATTAAAGACCATGTAACCATTGGAGCAGGAGCCACAGTTGGCGCAGGTTCAGGAGTTATTGCAGATGTACCTCCAAGAGGATCTGTCCTAGGTTATCCCGCAACAGAGTCTAGAGAAATGCTCAAACAATGGGTGGCTTTAAAAAGACTTACCAAACAGTAAAATCTTAGCGTTCAATTAAAATAATAGGTGTTTCTTTGTGACCTAATAAGATCATAAATAGCTTAATGGACCAAACTTCAAGAAATCCAGTACTCGTTATCCTCGCTTTTATTGCTATTTACGTGATTTGGGGGTCTACCTATTTACTCAATAAGATTGCCGTGACAGAACTAGATCCGTTCATGTTAGCAGCCATTCGTTTTGTAGTATCTGGCACCCTTATTTTTATCATTGCAAAAATATCAGGCAGGTCTATTGCTATCACAAAAAAACAGGCTGTAAATACGGCTATTGCCGGATTTTTGTTTTTGAGTTTTGGAAATGGGGTAGTGGTATGGGCACTCAGATATGTAGATACGAGTTTAGCTGCCTTAGAAATATCCTCACAACCACTAATCGTACTTCTGTTAATGCGAATTTTTCAAGGGAAGAAAATATCACCAATGTCACTATTGGGTGTTTTCCTAGGATTTATAGGTATATATCTTCTTGTGAGTCAGAAAAGTGTGCTAAGCCAAGAAAATTCCATTCTAGGGATGTTGATGATCTTTTTTTGCATGGTCAGTTGGGCCAGTGCGAGCCTATTTGTAGGTAAAGCAGACCTCCCTAAAAACTTTTTTGTTAATACGGGCTATCAAATGATTTTTGGAGGTTCCATACTAGCTGTAGCGAGTTTAATCATTGGAGAGGAATGGAAAAACCCTGTTGAATGGTCCTTAAAAGTACAATGGTCTATGGTCCTTTTAGTCATTTTTGGAAGCATCATTGCATTTACCTCATTTAATTATTTACTCAAGGTTGTTTCTCCTGAAAAAGTAGCTACAAACACTTATGTAAATCCTATAATTGCGCTACTCATGGGATGGTATTTTCTTCATGAGCAGATCACCCAACAATCTATCATTGCTTCTGCGGTATTGCTGACAGGAGTATTTTTTGTAAATACAAAAAAACAATTGATCTTGTTCAATCGCTTTAGATCTAAAAAGAATCCACTTAAATAAAAGTAGGGGAGTACCAATAAAGACTCGTATCTTTGTACAAATTCTATTATGGACACGCCTTTATCCACCTCATTTGAGGAATTTAATTTAAGTACCCCCCTAAAAAATAACCTATCAAAGGTGGGTTATGAAGTACCGACCCCCATACAAGGCGCTACATATGCTTCCGTCTTGTCTGGTCAAGATGTACTGGGATTAGCTCAAACTGGAACAGGTAAAACATTGGCGTATTTATTACCTATTTTAAACGACATTAAATTTGCAAAAGAAAAGACAGTTCGCGCTTTAGTGATCGTGCCTACCAGAGAATTGGTGTCTCAAGTAGTAGAAGAAGCGGAGAAAATCTGTCAGAACACCTTTATAAGCATCTGTGGGGTACATGGAGGCAACTCTATGAAAAAAGATCGTGATGCTTTGGCGCAAAGCGCCGATGTCATTGTAGCAACGCCAGGAAGGTTGTACGATTTATTTCTAGCTAGAGTTATAAAATATGCTGCTATTAAGAAAGTGGTCATAGATGAAGTAGACGTTATGCTAGACCTAGGCTTTAGGTTTCAACTTACCAATATTTTTGATCTTTTGCCTAAAAAAAGGCAACATATAATGTTTTCTGCCACCATGACAGATGAAATTGAAAGCCTTATTTCAGACTTTTTCATTGCACCAAAAAGGATCTATATTGCTATGAGCGGTACACCGCTTAAGAATATAGCACAAACTGCCTATGCAGTAGCTAATTACTATACAAAGGTGAACCTTTTACAACATCTTTTAGAGCAGGAAGAAACCTTAAAAAAGGTATTGGTTTTTGTGGCCAATAAAAAAATCGCAGACCGCATTTACGAACAATTAGAACCTATTTTTGAGAAGAACATAGGAATTGTTCATGCTAATAAAACACAAAACCACAGAAATAGAGTTCTCAGCGCATTTGACGCAGGAAGAGTCCGTATTGTCATAGCCACAGATTTAGTTGCCAGAGGATTAGATATAGATCAAATATCCCATGTAATTAATTTTGACACGCCCAAATATCCTGAAAATTATATGCACAGGATTGGGAGAACGGGCAGAGCCAACGCAAACGGAAATTCAATATTGTTATACAACCCAGAGGAATTGGCCTACAAAAAAGCTATTGAGTCTCTCATGCAAATTCCTATAACTGACATTGAATTTCCAGAAGAAGTTCCTGTTTCCATTCAATTAGCTCCTGAAGAGCAACCGCATATATTTGAACCAGATTCTGATCAATTGCAAGGTAGGGATCCATCATTAGGATCCGGTTTCCATGAAAAGTCTGAAAAAAACAAGCAAGAAAATCAAGGGGGCTCTTATAAACGTATCATTGCCAAGAAATACAAAAAGCCAAAGACTCGTGGCGACAAGAATTACAATAAAGGGAAAAGAAAGTAATACGAGCCATTTTTTTTCATTACTTTCAGAAGGCTCTCTAACAAACCAATTAAAGATAACCTCATTCTAATAATTAGTAAAGTTTTGTTCTATAATTTATATTATGTAAAATAGAAGAAGTCAATAATAATTAACTTTACGAACCCTTACACCTATGACTAAACTAAAATCATAATAAAAGTCAATACAATTCCTGCAACAGTATAATAAATGGCTTTCTTAAAAACATCTGTCTGTGGGAGAAACATCCAATAGGCAGAAAAAACAAAGAAAAGTAAAGAGATACCAAAAAAAACATTTAGAAAATATAAAGGTGTAGAAGATGTGGCTTTATGCATTTTCTGCAATGCATTTAAAATAACCGGTGGTTGCATTAGCTTGTAAGACAAACTACCGTTCTCTGGATTATAAATAATATCAGTAGCATTTTTAATTGCTGGAGCTTCAACTAAGTTTTTTGCAATAGTCTCATTCACAAGAACTTCTTTTTTGAAGTAATCGGTATCTCTAAAAATTAACGTTATTCCTGAAAGTGCATAAACAAACATAATTCCAGCTAGAAAAAAACCTAGGTAGCGGTGGATAATTCTGACTTTATTGCTTAAATTCCTGTTATTCATTTAAGAAAAAATTTCAATTATGGAGTGTGTATATTTATTCTTGAACTGTATCAAAGCCAATAGATTTTAATCCTTTATGGCTCAAATGAATGGCATATCCTTCATCTGACACTTGCTTTAAGGTTTTTTCCAGCGCAACAGAAAGATCATCTCTCAAAGTGTATAAAGCCAATCCCCCAAAACTACTTTGGGCATTAAGTCCCATTGAAATGAATAGTTGGAAAATAAAAATTACAGAAGTAAGTTTAAAAGTATTTAATGGTCTATTCATGATTTACAAAATTTATTGTGAACTACATTAAGACCCTTAATGAGCAGGAAAGTTTACTCAACTTACTTAGATCTTTAAAAAAACAAATTTAGAAGTTTAATAATTCTAGCAGGGCTTTTTCAAATCTTTTTCTGGGTAAATATTCTTCTTCTAACGATTTTGCAAAAGGAATTGGGGTATCTAGGCTAGCCACTCGTTTAATCGGTGCGTCTAAGTATTCAAATAAATCCTCCTGAACACTAGCTGCTATATCACTTGAAATTCCACCAAACAGGGAATCTTCTTGAAGAATGATGAGTCTAGAGGTCTTTCTTACTGAGGCATATATTGTCTCCCAGTCCAAGGGCATTAATGTTCTTAAATCTATAAGATCTACTTTTATTTCTACATGTTTTTCAAGCGTTTCAATGGCCCAATGAACTCCAGCGCCGTAAGTGACAATGGTTGCCTCAGACCCTTCTTTGATCAGTGCCGCTTTACCTATCGGAAGGTTGTAATATCCATTAGGGACAGATTGAGAAATAGATCTGTAGAGCGCTTTATGCTCGAAGAATAGAATTGGATTTGGATCTTCAATAGCGGAAATTAATAACCCTTTAGCGTCCATTGGAAAAGCAGGATAAACAACTTTTAAACCAGGCGTTTTTGTAAACCAGGCCTCGTTGGTTTGAGAATGAAAAGGACCTGCCCCCACCCCTGCTCCACAGGGCATTCTAATAACAACGTCTGCTTTTTCTCCCCACCTGAAATGATTCTTAGCGATATAATTAACAATGGGATTGAATCCTGAACTTACAAAATCTGCAAATTGCATTTCTACAATTGCTTTAAAGCCTCCAATAGACAAACCCATAGCTGTTTCTACTATACCAGATTCACAAATTGGGGTGTTCCTAACCCGCTCATTTCCAAAAAGTGCTACAAAACCTTCTGTGACTTTAAACGCGCCACCATATTCAGCAATATCTTGTCCCATGATAATACTATTATCAAAAACAGACATGGCCTCTTTTAAACCGTCTTGAATAGCGTCAATAAACCTAATATAACTTGTAGTGACACCACTTTTTATCGCTTTAAAATAAAATGGGCTGTAGACATCTTCCATAAAAGATTTTTTCTCAAATGAAATAGATCCTTCATTAAAAGCAATTTCCAGACCCTGTTGAATGTCGTTTTTTATATCTTTTTTGAGAGATTTAACCATTTGATCACTCAAAATGTTTATACTTAAAAGATGGTTTTCAAAATTTGTAATGGGGTCTTTTTTTTCCCAAGCTTCAATGATTTCTTTTGGAACATACTTTGTTCCACTTGCCTCTTCATGCCCCCTTCTTCTAAAAGTTAAAAACTCTAACAAAACGGGTCTTGGTTTTTTTCTGACACTTTCAGCAATTTCACGAACCCTTTGATATACTTCTACAATATTATTTCCATCAATCTGGTGGGCTTCCATTCCATAACCAACACCTTTATCTACTATCGCTTTGCATCTGTATTGTTCCTTTGTAGGTGTAGACAATCCGTAACCATTGTTTTCAATACAAAACAGCACTGGTAAATCCCAAACGGAAGCAATATTGAGTGCTTCGTGAAAATCTCCTTCACTAGTGGCTCCCTCCCCTGAAAATACAGCTGTTATTTGATTTTTACCTTTAAGTTTAGAAGCGAGCGCTATGCCATCGGCCACACCAAGTTGTGGTCCTAAATGAGAAATCATGCCAATAATCTTAAATTCTTGGGAACCAAAATGAAAACTCCGATCCCTTCCTTTAGTAAAACCTGATTTTTTTCCTTGCCACTGTGAAAACAGTCTATTAAGGGGAATGTCTCTGGTGGTAAAAACACCTAGGTTTCTATGCATGGGCAAAATATATTCATCGGAGTCAATTGCTAAGGTCACACCAACAGAAATGGCTTCTTGGCCAATACCACTAAACCACTTTGAAATTTTACCTTGTCTTAAAAGTACAAGCATTTTTTCTTCTATCATTCTGGGCTTTAAAAGAGCCCTATACAATCCAATCAATTCTTGGCCTGAAAGTCCTTTTGTGTTATATTTCATTTTGCGATCTAGCTTGTTATAAAAGTACACAAACTTTCAAATTTTACACAATTGGTTGTGGCTTAGATTTATTAACTTTGTCTTATTAACTTAATTATTATGAGCGCCATTCCAAGTGTAGATTTAAATGATTTTGTGTCAGGCGACCTTGATCGCAAACAAAAATTTATAAAAGAAATAGGATCAGCCTTTGAAAATATTGGGTTTGTAGCCTTAAAAAGTCATTTTTTGTCCGATGAGTTGGTGGCTACATTATACCGAGAAATTAAATTGTTTTTTGACCTTCCTCAAGAGATCAAAGACCAATATGAAATTCCTGGTCTAGCAGGACAAAGGGGGTATACCTCTTTTGGTAAGGAGCATGCCAAAGGTAGAAAAGAAGGGGATTTAAAAGAGTTTTGGCATTTTGGCCAATACGAACCAGCCCCAAAAAATTCAGGAGACCATTATCCTGAAAATATTCATGTAAAGGAGTTGCCGCATTTCAATGACATTGGGAAAGAAGTTTATATTGCTCTAGAAAAAACTGCTAAGGAAGTACTCAAAGCACTTGCCTTGCATATTGGTTTAAATGAAAATTATTTTGAGCAGTACGTCACTGCTGGAAATTCTATATTAAGACCCATACATTACCCCCCAATTACTACCGAACCTAAAAATGCTGTACGAGCAGCAGCACATGGAGATATTAATCTCATTACACTTCTTATGGGTGCTCATGGCCGCGGTTTACAGGTAAAAAACCATCATGACGAATGGGTAGACGCTATTGCAAAAGAAGATGAGTTAATGATAAATGTAGGGGATATGCTTTCTAGATTAACCAATAACCAACTTAAATCTACCATTCACCAAGTGATTAACCCCCCCAAGGAGCTTTGGGGAACCTCAAGGTACTCTATACCATTTTTTATGCATCCAGTATCTTCAATGCCCTTAAATTGTCTTGAAAATTGCATATCAGAGGAGCATCCAAAAGGATTTGAAGATATTACAGCAGGAGCATATTTAAATGAGCGGTTGGTTGAATTAGGCCTAAAGAAATAATGGATTTACAAGACCAATTAAAGAATCTTTTTCCTGATCATGAAGTCTCTGAGGAAGTTCAAAAAGACTCCTCTAACAGCACGGATGAAATTCCTATTCAAGATGCTGCATTGATTTGTAAATACGAAAAACGAAAAGGAAAGCCCACCACTTTAATTGAAGGATTTTCAGGAACTGAAGCTGAATTTAAAATTTTAGCAAAAAAATTGAAAAAAGAACTTAGTGTTGGAGGGAGTGTCAAAAACGGCAGCTTAATCATGCAGGGAGATTTCAGAGAAAAAATCATGCAACTACTTGTTAGTATGGGTTTTAAAGTAAAACGAGTTGGAGGTTAATTGGTTTTTTTGCTTTTTTTATTAGTTAAAAAAGTATAAATTTATTAGTCAAACCAATTCATATGAAATCTATACTCCACATTACTAATGGAGATTCCTTTACTAATTATTTCAAGGAATTGCCCATAAACGGAACTGTCATTACATGGAGAGAAATGCTCTGCGAAGGTAGATCACTTCATACTGTGGGTACTGAAGATTTCTGGAAAGAGCGCTTTGATTTTCTTCATAAAAATTATAAGATTTCTAAAAAAACCTTTATTGACTATACTCTTAAGGAGTACAGAAATCTATGTAAACAAAAAAGTCAAGAGCAAATTGTTTTATGGTTTGAGTCGGACTTATTTTGCCAGATTAATATGTTAGGTGTTTTAAGTTGGCTAAAAACACATAGAAAATATGCAGAAGTTTCTGTTGTTTCTAATCCAATAAGTCTTAATAGTGTTTCCTCAAAAGGTTTTTGTGAATTGTCTCCAGATAGTGTATTGAAACTTTATGAAAGTAGAATAGTTTTAAACCAAGACGATATTGAATTTGCAGACTATGCTTGGCAACTATATTGCAGTAACAACCCTGTTAGAATCGCTCAGCTTTCAAATTATGAAGATTTTAATTTTCCTTATCTAAAACAAGCATTTGAACTTCATTTATCTCGTTTCCCCTCATTAAAAAATGGTTTAAATGTTCCTGAGATAAACCTTCTCAAAACAGCACAATTAAAAACATTGGACAATGAAAAAGCCCTTGTTAGCAAAGTATTAAAAAATCAGGGTAATTTTGGTTTTGGAGACACTCAGTATTTTAAAATACTAGATACCCTCAAGCCACTTTTTGCTTCATTAGAACCAGTAAAACTCAAGAGAAATACGACTAAAATTTTGAATAACCAGACTAATTATTACAGTAAAATTAAACAAGATGGACTCTATTTAGGTGGTGCTTTAAAGTATGCTTATCTTTACGACATAGATCAAAATACTTTTTTCAAACTATAGTATGCCCTTAGCCTCTTCTGAATTAATATTAAATGCAGATCAAAGTGTATATCATTTGCATTTAAAACCAAATGAAATATCTCATAATATTATCACTGTTGGAGATCCAGATCGGGTAGCTGAAGTTTCTGCTCTTTTCGATTCTATTGAAGTTAAAAAGCAAAAAAGAGAATTTGTCACACATACGGGTATTTATAAGAATACTCGAATTAGTGTTATATCTACCGGTATTGGAACGGATAATATTGACATTGTCCTCAATGAATTAGATGCATTAGTAAATATTGATTTATCCAACAGAAAAATAAATGAAACATTAACTTCCTTAAATATTTTTAGAATAGGAACCTCTGGTGCTATTCAAGAGCATATCCCTGTAGACAGTATATTAATTTCAGAAAAAGCTATAGGTTTAGATGCTTTACTTCATTTTTATGAGACAAAACATCTTTTAGATGTGCCTTTTTCTGAAGCATTTAAAAAACACATGAACTGGAGTGGAGATAAGTCTAGTCCGTATGTAGTTAACGCTTCTTTAGATTTACTTAATCTCTATGATGAATTGGATGTATTAAAAGGAATTACCTTAACTAACGTAGGGTTTTATGGACCTCAAGGAAGAATACTAAGACTTTCTCTTGCTGATAATAAGATGAAAGCCAATCTTGAGTCATTTAGGTTTAATGATCAGTTGATTACTAATTTAGAAATGGAAACCTCAGGTATTTATGGGTTAGCGGCACTACTTGGACATAAAGCGGTTTCGGTCAATTGTATTTTAGCTAATAGAGCTTCAGGCACTTTTTCTTTACAGCCAGATAAAGTAGTTAAAAAAGCTATTAAAATGACCTTAGACCTTATTGTTAAAAACAATCTTTAAAGCACCCAATGTATAGGTTTTTGTCCCCATTGTTTTAATATTTCATTTATCTGAGAAAAATGTTTGTTGCCAAACCAATAGCCACGGTTTGCACTTAATGGAGATGGATGTCCTGTTTTTAGAACCCTATGACGGCCCTTAGGAATATAGCGTTCATATTTTTGAGCAAAATTTCCCCATAAAACAAATACAATGGGTTTTTTTTCCTCGTTAAGTCCTTTAACAACAGATTTAGTGAAACTATCCCATAGCTTTAAATGACTACCTGCCTCCCCTTCCCTAACACTTAATGCTGCATTGAGTAATAACACTCCTTGATTGGCCCACGGAGTAAGGTCACCTGAGATTGGGTAAGCGCAGTCCAAATCATTAGAAAGTTCAATAAAAATATTTCTCAATGAAGGCGGATGTGGGACGCCAAGAGGTACTGAAAAAGATAAGCCGTGTGCTTGATTGGGTCCGTGATAAGGGTCTTGACCAATAATGACCACTTTAAGTCCCTCAAAAGAACATTGATAAAAAGCATTTAAAATATTTTCTTTAGCAGGATAACAAACCGTATCTCCGTAAAGCATACTAATCTCATGAGATAGCTTTTGGAATTTTTCAAGAGAAAAAATTTCATGAAGGAAATCCCTCCAGTCACTTGGACAATGTAGAAACATTTATTTGTACTTTTGTGATTAAAAATAAAGGGTTTATTCAATTAAACCAACTAATTGCTGCTAATAAATGTCACTTTGAATATCTCTCAAAAAACACTTCAGGATTTAGAATTTAATACTGTATTAACACACATTTCTCACAGGTGTAATACTACTTTAGGAAAAGAATTAGCCCTAGAAATAACTCCGAAATTAGAACTGGAGATTGTAGAGAAATTGCTTGGAGAAACCAACGAGTATTTGGCGTCTTTTACCAGTGACAATAGAATACCCAACCATGGATTTGAGCATATTAATGAAGAACTTAAGCTGCTCAAGATAGACAACACTACTCTAGAACTCAATGGTTTCAAAAAGATAGTAGTTGTATGCGAATCCATCAATGCACACAAGAAATTTTTTGAAAAGTTTAAAGACTATTACCCCATCTTATATGGGAACAGTTTATCGCTAAGCTATCAGAAAGAAATTCCAGAACGCACCAATCAAATATTTGACAAATTCGGAGAGATTAGAGACGGTGCTTCTGACAACTTAATTTCTATAAGAAGACAAATGGTGGGCTTAAAATCTAAAATAAATCAGAGTTTTGGTTCGGCACTCCAAAGGTATCACGCGGCTGAATTTTTAGATGAAATTAGAGAATCTATAGTAGACAACAAAAGGGTTTTGGCTGTAAAAGCCATGCATAGAAAAAAAATCAAAGGCGCCGTTCTTGGTGCTTCAAAAACTGGAAGTATTGTCTATGTTGTTCCTGAAGCCAGTTTGGCTTACAGCACTCAACTAAGTAACTTAATTTTTGAAGAGCAAGAAGAAATATTTAAGATTTTAAACAGACTTACAAATGACATAAGACCCTACAGATCGGATCTAGTCACTTGTCAAGATTATCTTAGAGATATTGATATAGTAGCTGCAAAAGCTAAATATGCCTTAGAGATGAACGGTGTATTACCCAAAATTAATACGAAAAGAGAAATGCATTTACGAGACGCATTTCATCCTTTATTGTTTTTAGCAAACAAAAATAGTGGAGATACTACCTACCCACAAACCATTAAATTAGAACAAGAAAATAGAATTATTGTCATATCAGGGCCAAATGCTGGAGGAAAAAGTATTACGCTTAAAACTATTGGATTACTTCAATTAATGCTTCAAAGCGGTATGTTAATTCCTGTTCATGAAAGAAGCGAAGTTATCCTTTTTGAAAAAATATTGACAGATATTGGAGACAACCAATCCATTGAAAATCATTTAAGCACCTATAGTTACCGCTTAAAAAACATGAATTCGTTTTTAAAAAAATGCCATGATAAAACATTGTTTTTAATAGATGAATTTGGTACTGGAACAGATCCTGAATTAGGTGGTGCCTTAGCAGAAACTTTTTTGGAAGTATTTTACGAACGGGAGGCTTTTGGTGTGATTACTACACATTACGCCAATTTAAAAATGTTGGCCAATGATTTACCCTTTATGTCTAATGCCAATATGCTGTTTGACGCCAAGTCTTTAGCACCGACCTTTCAACTTATACTAGGACAGGCAGGGGCCTCTTTTACTTTTGAGGTAGCTCAAAAAAATGGCATCCCCTATAGTTTAATTAACAAAGCAAAAAAGAAAATTGAAAGGGGAAAGGTTAGATTTGATGCTACCATTGCAAAACTGCAAAAAGAGCGATCACAAATGGCTGCAACAGGATCAAAACTAAAAGAGGTAGAATCTAAAACTAGAGATGAAGCTTCTAGACTAGAAGTTTTGAATGAAAAAATACAATCTAAGCTTGTTAAGTATCAAGAATTGTACGATCAAGACAAACGCATGATTCAACTGGGTAACAAAGTCAATGACTTAGCGGAACAGTATTTTATTCACCACAAAAAGCGACAGTTAGTTTCTGAATTAATTAAAGTGGTGGAAATTGAAAATAGTAAGAGAAAGAAAAAAACAGCTCAAGTACTTAAAAAAGAAAAAGCAGTAAAAAAAGCTGTGGTGGAGGAAGTCGCTAAAAAGGTAGCTGTAATCAGAGAAAAGAAAAAGAAAGAAAAGATAAAGCCTACCCCACCTCCTGCCCCAAAAATCACTCTTGAAGTTGGTCATAAGGTGCGTTTAAAAGATGGAAAAGCTGTTGGAAGCATAGACGCCATAGAGAAAAACAAAGCTATTGTTAACTATGGAATGTTTACCACAAATGTAAGTTTAGACCAACTGGAATTTGTCAGTAAATCTTAATTTATGTTATCCTCAATAGTAGAAAAGCAACCTTTCAGACCACAAAAGATTTCAAATAAAAAATGGGTGTTATTTGACGGGGACTGCGGATTGTGTCATTGGGCGGTTCGTTTTATTGCACCAAAAGATCGCAATAAAAATTTTTGCTTTGTACCGCTAAATTCTCCTTTTGGTATTCAATTACTCATAGAAAGAGGCTTGTATTTGGAAGAAAAAACAAATGTTGGCTTTCCTTTAGACTCTGTTATTCTAATTGATCCTGATAAAGCGTACTATATAAAATCAGAAGCTGTAATTCAAATTTTAAAGCTACTACCACACTGGTATTTGATAGGTCTACTAATACAATGTATCCCATCTAAAATAAGTGATTTCTGCTATGACTATACCGCTAAAAACAGGACCAAATGGTTTGGCAGAAAACAAAGTTGTAACCTCAATGATTTTCCTGAAAACACTTGCTTTAAAACAGATGATTAAGAAGTACTACACCCCTTAAGAGGGTTAAGCAGAAACGTTGTCGTCCCAATTATTTTCTAAAGGCTCATCTTTTAATTTACCAATAGATTTAGCTACTAACATAGATACGGCTGCATCTCCTGTGACATTCACAACAGTTCTACACATATCTAAAGGCCTGTCTACCGCAAAAATCAAAGCCAATCCTGCCTCTGGAATACCCGCTTGAGCTAAAACAATTACCAACATAACCATTCCAGCGCCTGGAACAGCAGCACTCCCTATGGAAGCTAAAGTTGCTGTAACAATAATGCCTAATTGGGTGTAAAAATCTAAGTCCATACCAAAGGCTTGGGCAATAAATACAGCTGCTACAGCTTGGTATAAACTCGATCCATCCATATTAACGGTAGCGCCTATAGGAAGTACAAAACTAGTCACCTCTTCCTCCACCCCAAGGTGCTCCTCTACCCTTTCCATGGTTACAGGAAGTGTAGCTGCACTTGAAGAAGTTGAAAAAGCTAGTAATTGCGCAGGTGAAATACCTTTAACAAAGAAGGATGGTGAGCGCTTAGTGAATATATAGACCACTAAAATATAAAACCCAATCATAATTGCTAACCCTAGAAGTACACATAAAGCATACCAGCCAAGAGCTTTAAATAAGTCTGCACTTGGCGCTTCCACAACCAATGCAGCCAATAAAGCAAATACACCGTAGGGAGCAGCAAGCATAATTAAATCAATCAATTTTAGTATGACTTCATTAAACCCATCAAAAAAATCTTTTACAGGTTTAGCTTGTTTTTCTGGAATTAGGATGAGGCCTATTCCAAAGAATATAGCGAAAAATATCACTTGCAACATATTGCCATTGTCACTAGCGGCTTTAAAAATATTCGAAGGCACTAGGTCTACTAAAGCTTGTAAAGGTCCAGATTCTTGTTGTTTTGCAGCAGCCATGATTTTTTCATTAGCGTCTCCAGAATAATTTTCAACTAATTCTAATCGAGTAGCTTCAGAAATAGAATTACCTGGTTTTATAATATTGACTATTCCAAGCCCAATAGTTACCGCAATAACAGTTGTTAGAATATATATACCAATGGTTCTTCCGCCCATTTTAGAGAGCTTAGAAATATCCTTAAGGTCTGAAATTCCTTTTATCAAAGAGGCTAGTATAAGAGGAACAGCAATGAGCTTTAGAGAATTAATGAAGATTGTTCCAAAAGGCTTTATAAAGTCAGATACGAAGTCTGGACCCCAGCTAAAATTAACCATTATAAAGGCAAATAATACCCCTAAGAACATTCCAATAAGTATTTTCCAATGCAATTCTAGTTTTCGCATATCTATTTTGATTGAGTTTTATTAAACAGGAAAGCATCTGCTAGCACCATGGCAGCCATAGCTTCTACAATAGGTACTGCTCTTGGCACAACACAGGGATCGTGACGCCCTTTTCCTTGTGTTTTTACCGCATTTCCCGCTTTATCTATGGTGTCATAAGATTGTAATACCGTAGCAACAGGCTTAAAAGCAACCCTGAAATAAATATCCATTCCATTGCTTATTCCTCCTTGAATACCTCCACTAAAATTTGTTTGTGTACTGCCGTCTGTATTAAATGCGTCATTGTGCTCACTTCCTTTCATGGTTACCCCATGAAAACCACTACCAAATTCAAATCCTTTAACAGCATTTATAGACAGCATAGCTTTTCCTAGTTGGGCGTGCAATTTATCAAAAACAGGCTCTCCTAAACCCACAGGTACGTTTTTAATTACACAGTCAATTATTCCACCTATAGTGTCTCCTTGCTTTTTTATCTCCTTAATGTGTTGCTCCATTTTAGCAGCCACTTCACTATCTGGACACCTCACATCGTTTGTTTCTGCTAAAGAAAGGTCCAATTGGTCATAAGTTTTATCTAATATAATTTCACCCACTTGGGAAACATAAGCTTGAAAAGAGATTGGTGCTAAAAATTGCTTTGCTATGGCACCAGCAACGACTCTCGCTGCTGTTTCTCGAGCACTACTTCTACCTCCGCCCCTGTAATCTCTAAAACCGTATTTCTGGTCGTATACATAATCTGCATGAGAAGGTCTGTAAGAATCCTTTATATGAGAATAGTCTGCAGATTTCTGGTTGGTATTAAAAATAGCAAAACCAATGGGTGTTCCAGTAGTTCTTCCCTCAAATACACCAGACAGTATCTTTACTTCATCCGGTTCTTTTCGTTGGGTTACAATAGCAGATTGTCCAGGTTTTCTTCTGTCTAAATCTCGCTGTATGGCTTCCATATCTAAAGCCACTCCTGAGGGACAACCATCAATAACACCGCCAATGGCTTCCCCATGAGATTCACCATAACTACTGAGTTTAAAAAGGGTACCAAAACTATTACCTGCCATAATAAAAAATAAAATCAAATATACTTTTTAATGGGTGCCAATCAAAATTTAGTGTTTTTTAATTCACAATTAACCTACACAAAACATTAAGGTGATTAATTTAACCGACTGTATATGAGAACTCAACTTATTGTTTAAATCTGCAAGCGTGAAAAAAGAAATTTGTAAAAAATGAAGCGTTTTGAAAAAAAGACCCTTAGATATTGCCGTTATTTCAGATGTTCATGTAGGCACCTATGGGTGTCATGCAGACGAACTTTTGACTTATCTCAATAGTATTACTCCTAAAATATTAATTCTAAACGGTGACATTATAGATATTTGGCAGTTTAACAAGCGTTACTTTCCAAATCACATTTAAAAATTATAAAAAAAAAATCATTAATATGGCTTCAAAGGGCACAGAAGTCATATATATCACAGGAAATCACGATGAGCTATTGCGAAGATTTTCAGATACAAAAATGGGTAATTTCAGTATTGTCGATAAGTTAATACTAGATCTAAATGGTCAAAAAGCATGGTTTTTTAACGGAGATGTTTTTGACCTCTCCATTCAAAATGCAAAGTGGCTCGCTAGACTGGGTGGCTATGGATATGATTCTCTGATTCTTATGAATCGCTGTGTAAATTGGTGCTTAGATAAAATGGGTAAGGAAAAATACTCCCTTTCGAGTAAAATTAAACAATCTGTAAAGTCTGCAGTTAAATACATTCAAAACTTTGAAGAAACTGCAGCCAGTTTAGCCATTGAAAACGGTTATGATTATGTAGTATGTGGCCACATTCACCAAACAAAAAAAGAGATTATAGATACCCCTAAAGGTCGTACCACCTATCTTAATTCAGGAGACTGGGTAGAGAGCTTAACCGCATTAGAATTTCATTTTAATAGGTGGAAAGTCTATCACTATCAAAAGGATAAACTTGTACCATTTTTCTCAAGTGAACAAGAAGTTGACATAGACATTATCCCTTTATTTCCAGATTATTTAAAGAAGGGATTCCTTTAAAATAGTAATGGGGTGTTTGGCATCTCTTTGGGTGCCATCTTTTATTTGATGCCTGCAAGAAGTTCCGTTTGCAGCAATCACAACGTCTTCAGCAGCCTTAGAGACAGCGGGAAACAAGGTTAAAGCACCAACAGACATACTTAAGTCGTAATGTTCCTCTTCATAACCAAAAGAACCAGCCATACCACAACATCCTGAAGGAATTAAAGTGACCTTATGTTTTGATGGAATATTTAATAAGTCAAAAGTTACCTTAGAATTTACTAAAGATTTTTGGTGGCAATGGACATGGACTTTAATTTGTTTTTCATTGTTGTGAAACATTTCAGGACTAATTTCTCCACGATTAAATTCAGCCACGAGAAATTCCTCGATTAAAAATGAATGTAAAGCCAATTTTTCTACCATAGCATGATCCGGACTCAAACGCTTGTATTCGTCTCTAAAACTCAAAATAGCAGAAGGTTCAATTCCTAGAATAGGCCACTGCTGGTCAAGAAATAAAGAAGCTTCACTTAAATTTATTTCAGCAATGGCTTTGGCTTGTTTCAAATATCCCTTAGATATAAAAGTTCTGCCGCTTTCTGCTTGCCACAATTGCACTTTATACCCAAGATTAAGTAGCAATAAAATGGCATCTTTACCTATCTCTATATCCATATAACGGGTAAACTCATCTACATACAAAACAACTGTTTGCTTTGTCAATTCAAATTTCTTTGATTGATGGTCTAAAAATTTCTGAAAATTAAAACGACCCACCTCTGGCAGAGATCTTTTTTGAGATACCCCACTCAAACGCTTAATTACTCCAGATAAAGGCGATTTGTATACCGCATTAGTCAAAGGCGCCACCAAACTACTCAATTTGTTTAATTGGGTGTTGTAAGCAAATAGCTTTGACCTAAAACTATAACCATTCGCTTCCTGATACTGATATAAAAACTCCGCTTTATAAGTAGCAATATCTACATTGCTAGGACATTCACTGCTACAGGCCTTACAACTTAAGCAAAGGTCAAAAACTTCTTTTAATGCTTTGTTATCAAAAGCATTCCTGCGTTCCTTTAATGAATTAGGGTGTGTCAAAAACTCTCTGAGTGCATTAGCCCTACCCCTAGTCGTATCTTTTTCGTTTTTTGTTACATGGTAACTTGGACACATTCCACCAGCAGATTGGTGCGTTTTTCTACAATCACCACTACCATTACAAGATTCAGCAGCCCTTAAAATTCCTTGCTTGTCTGAAAAATCTAATAAGGTGTCTATGTTAGGTTCCTCTCTATTAATTTCATACCTCAGTGATGCATCCATGGCATAAGCTTTGACAATTTTACCTGGATTAAAAATGCCATTAGGATCAAATAATTGTTTCACAGACTCTAAGAGCGCATAATTCTCTGCTCCAACAAGCATAGGAATAAACTCTGCCCTTACAATACCATCCCCATGTTCTCCACTAAATGAACCCTTGTATTTTTTAGTTAAGTGAGCAACATCTGTAGTAATGGCTCTAAATAAAGAGACATCTTTAGATTCTTTTAAATTTAAAATAGGTCTTAAATGTATTTCACCAGCACCAGCATGGGCATAGTACACCGCATCCTGGTCATAACGTTTCATAATGGAAGTAAATTCTCCAATAAAATCTTTTAAGTCTTCCAAAGCGACCGCAGTGTCTTCTATACATGCCACGGCTTTTTTATCTCCAACCATATTTCCAAGAAGCCCTAATCCAGCTTTTCTAAGCGCTCCAGCTCTACCAATATCCGATCCGCTTAAAATAGGGGCAGCATAACTCAATCCAGATGTATTAATCTGGTCCAGAAGCAGATTGAGATTTTCCTGAAGGGCTTCCTCTGAATATGCCCTTACTTCCAACATTAAAACAGCGGCAGGGTCCCCTTCAATAAACTTACGGTTTTCTGATTGTTCTCTGTTGCTTTTGGTGCAGTCCAAAATGATTTTATCCATCATTTCGCAGGTATACAAATCACATTTCATCACCGGAGCAACATCTTTTAAGCAATCCTCAAGACTGTTATAGTGAGTTACGACCATAGCAGCATAAGAGGGAGGAATGTCATCTAATTGCAAAGTAATTTCTGTGGTGAAGGCAAGCGTACCTTCACTACCTGAGAGCAAATGCGCCATATTAAAAGGTGCATTACCTCCAAGAATATCTGCTTCCAATAAAAGGTCAATCGCATAACCTGTATTCCTTCTGTGTATCTCTTTTTTTGGAAAAGCTTCTGTGATTTGAGATTGAATATCCAATGGCGACAACAAATCGTATATGCCCTTGTATATTTGGCCTTCGGCCGACGCCTCAACCATTTTATGTCTAAAAGCATCACTACTTAAATCTTTAAATTCTGCAATACTTCCATCCCAAAGGACTGCTTTCATGGAAACAACTTTCTCTCTGGTAACACCGTATTTTATTGAAGTTGTTCCAGAGGAGTTATTTCCCACCATGCCACCAATCATACATCGATTTGCGGTAGAAGTATTAGGACCAAAAAATAATCCATGGGGCGCTAAATAGTCATTGAGTTCATCTCTAATCACACCTGGTTGAACAGTAACCTGTTTTTTGGTTAAGTCTAATGAGATAATATCGGTAAAATATTTGGAAACATCTACTACCAGACCATCTCCTACACATTGACCTGCAAGAGATGTCCCCGCAGTTCTTGGAATTAAACCCACGCCATTTTCATTACAAAATTTAATAATGCTTTGAAGGTCTTCAAGGTCCTTTGGAAAAGCTACCCCTAGTGGCATTTTACGGTAAACAGATGCATCTGTTGCATATAAAGCCTTGCTTAAAGGATCTGATTGAACAGATCCTTTAAGCGATTGAGATAATTTTTCTAGAGCAACCTTCATGGAAAAAAAAATTTTAGTAAAAATACTTTATTTAAATTTCACTGTAATATAGTTCTATTGAAAACAAACAATTTAAAATTATTTTTAACGAAAATTAAAAATGCACGGAGCCTTTTTAAATTATGACAGATAAGTTTACCTTTGAGAACAAAATAATTTAAAATGACATTTATTTCCACCTTATCTTTAAAAAAGTTTACGATTAAATCAATTTTAGTTTTGTCAGGCATTAGCCTTATGCTCGCTTGCAGCTATAAAGGGGGGTACAGCCTTAAAATTGAGGTGAAAGATTTACCAGATCAATCTAAAGTATTTTTAAAATATATAGATGTCACAAATTCTCCTATAACAGTAGACTCAACTGCTTCGGTAAATGGGGTAGCCACTTTTAAGGGTACACAAGAATTTCCAGCCATGCATTATTTATTCTTTGAAAATGCCAATGGAAATATCCCTGTGATTTTAGAAAATGCTCGTATTGAAGTAAAGGCACAAAAGGACAGTCTCAATATGGCTAAACTCAGTGGGAGTGATCAAAACATTTGGTTTTCAGAATTTGTGAATACATCTCAAGGATTTTCTGAAAGAGCTAATGGAATTGCCAATGACTTACAAAACGCTAGAGCGAACGGAAAAGAAGCATTTATTGATTCACTCAGAGAGGAATATATGGAGTTGCAAGAAGAGGCTAAATCTTACGAAATCAATTTTGCTGCAGAACACCCCGGTTCATTGATCACCGTTTTATTAATTGAAAGAATGTTTGCTTCTAAGACAGTCGAGGAGCAAAAAATAAAAGAATTAATCGAAGCTTTAAGCTCGGAAATTAAACAAACCGATGCCGGTAAAAAACTATTGACCCTTTGGGAGGCTAATTTAAGCACGGCCATTGGAAGTAAAGCAATTGATTTTTCTGGACCTAATCCAAATGGAGAAATCCTTTCATTAGCAACTTTAAAAGGTAAAGTAACCATCATTGACTTTTGGGCTGCCTGGTGCAAACCATGTAGGGCAGAAAATCCGAATGTAGTAGAGGTTTATAATGAATACCACGAAAAAGGTCTTGAGATTATAAGCATTTCTCTGGATAAGAATAAAGAGGATTGGGTCGCAGCAATAGCTGCTGACCAAATGAATTGGCACCACATTTCTTCATTAGCCTATTTTAGTGACCCAATTGCAAAACAATACAATATTAATGCTATTCCTGCAACATTTATTTTGGATGAAAATGGAATCATCGTAGCCAAAGACCTAAGGGGAGCAGCTCTAGGGGCTCAAATCGCCAAGATGCTGCCTTAAGAAAATAAACACATCATTAAATGGCTTTGTGGGAATAAAAACTTTCCAAAAAGCCATTTTTATTCAAAACTGTCCTTATATAGCAACACACCCATAAATACTAATGGTGCTAATAAACAAATAGCAGCTATAGGATTTACTGTGAGTTGGCTAGGTACATAAACAATAGCCATGAGTAAACCGCTAATTGCTCCTCCAAAATGTGCAGAGTGACCAATATTTCCTGTTCTCTTTTTCATACCATAAATAGTGTATATCATATATCCCAATCCAACCACATAGGCTGGAAGTGGAATAGGAATAAATAGTATTCCTAATCTCATTTCAGGCATAAGGTAAATAGCAGCATACAGCACTCCTGTTACTGCTCCACTAGCGCCAACAGCACTATAATAGGGTTCATTCTTGTGAATAAACAAACCAAAATAACTTCCAAAAAACAAGCTCACCACATAGATAATGACTAAGGCAACAGGACCCAATAATTGGACAATCACATCTGAGAAGAAATAAAAAGTAAATAAATTAAAAATTAAGTGGTTCACATCTACATGAAGAAAACCAGCTGTAAATAACCTTATATAATCTCCTTGCTGAATAGACTTTATCTGAAATTTGTAACGATCAAAAAATGAAGTGTCGTTAAAACCTTTAAAAGACACCAAACCATTAAGTGCCATGATTAATATTGTTATTGGGTGCATGTTCATGAATAAAAATCAAAAGATTGATCACGAAGATACACTTCATGGAATTAAAAACTAAAATATCCCTACATTTACCCTTTAATTAAATACAATGCATTTACTGGTATTCATTCTTATCTACCCACACTTATGGGTGGTATCTAAACTACCTAGGCCACTTTTCTATCTATTGTCTGATATATTCTTTGTTAAATTATTTTATTTTTTTGGCTACAGAAAAAAGGTAGTATTGGAGAATCTTGTCCTTTGTTTCCCCAATAAGGAACTAAGAGAACTCCACCTCATTAGAAGACAATTTTACAAGCACTTATGTGATTTATTTATGGAGATGGTCAAAACCATGAACCTTAGTAAGGCTGGTGTTAAGGAGCGATACCAGGTTCAGAATATTAATATCCTAAATGAGATTTTAAAAACTAAGTCTGTATTGTTGGTGTGTTCTCATTACGCCAATTGGGAATGGAATGTGAGTATTAACAATTATATTTCTGAGAAAGGATATGCCGTATACCAGAAAATTGGCAATCCCTATTTTGACGCTTGGATCAAAAAACTGAGAAGTAGGTGGAATACTACTCCAATCACACAGGCAGAAACTTTTAGAACCGTTGTAGAAAATGAAAAAAATGGCGTAAAAGCAGTCTATGGTATGGTAGCAGATCAATCTCCTCCAATGTCCAAAGCAAAAGCTTGGGGTTCTTTCATGGGCGTAGAGGTTCCTGTTTATAACGGCGCAGAAGTACTGGCACAAAAATTAGACTTAGCCGTGGTGTTTTTAAGGGTTGAAAAAGTAAAAAGAGGGGTGTTTCACGCTACTTTTGAGCCCATTACTACCAGTGGTGCTCATACAGCTCCAGGAGAAATAACCAAAGAATTTCTTCTTAAAGCGGAGTCTCAAATTCAGGAGGAACCTGCCTATTATTTATGGACCCACAAACGCTGGAAGCACCGAGGCAAAAAGCCAATGGGTGAATAAAATCTCAACCGAGAAGCACTATACGCCTCTTAAACTTTCTTACTGAGGTCTAAAATTTGTTTCATCATGGCATCGGCCACAGAAGTGGCCAAATCTAAAGAAGTAGCTTCTGTATAAATCCTGATTATAGGTTCCGTGTTAGACTTTCTCAAGTGTACCCAATGGTTTTCAAAATCTATTTTAACCCCATCAGTAGTATTCACCTCTTCCTCTTTGTATAAAGTAGCCATAGCCGCTAAAATAGCGTCTACATTAATATCTTCTGTAAGGCTTATCTTATCCTTTCGCATAAAATAAGCTGGATAACTTGCCTTGAGCGCAGAAGCAGTGGTCTTTTTCTCTACCAAAAGCATTAAAAAGAGAGCTACACCCACTAAAGCATCTCTACCGTAGTGGCTATCTGGATAAATAATTCCTCCATTGCCTTCTCCACCAATTACTGCATTTTCTGCTTTCATAGCAGTCACTACATTGACTTCTCCTACTGCAGAGGCTGTATATTTTTGTCCGTGTTTTTGGGTTACATCTCTGAGTGCTCTGGTAGAAGACAAATTGGAGACTGTTGCTCCTGGCGTCTTAGAAAGCACATAATCTGCACAAGCTACTAAGGTGTATTCTTCTCCAAACATACTTCCGTCTTCACTAATAAACGCCAATCGATCTACGTCCGGATCTACAACAATACCCAAATCTGCTTTGTGGGCTAGCACAGTGGCTTTAATATCAGATAAATGTTCTTCTAAAGGTTCTGGATTGTGGGGAAAATGACCGGTAGGTTCACAAAATAGTTTTATAACCTCTACTCCCATTGCTTCTAGCAAAGCTGGAATATAGATCCCTCCTGAAGAATTTACTCCGTCTACAACCACCTTAAATTTGGCTGCTTTAATCACCGCTTCATTGACAAAAGGTAATTTTAATACTTCCTCAATATGCTTTTCCAGGAATGAATTGTCTACTATATGGCTGCCTAAATGATCTACTTCTGCAAATTCAAAAGACGCTTTCTCTGCTAATTCTAGGACCCTTTGTCCTACAGCTGCTGAAATAAACTCACCTTTTTCATTGAGCAATTTAAGTGCATTCCATTGTTTAGGATTGTGACTCGCTGTGAGAATTATTCCCCCTTGAGCAGCTTTTAATGGCACTGCTATAGCGACAGTTGGCGTTGTGGAAAGATCCAAATCTATTACATTTATGCCCATTCCAACTAGGGTGGCTTGCACCAAAGACTGTACCATAGGACCTGAGATCCTGGCATCTCTTCCTACCACAACATTAACGGCTTTGCTTTTATGTGATTCTTTGAGTATTGTCGCATAAGCTGCTGTAAATTTAACCACGTCTAGCGGGGTTAAATTTTCTGAAACAGCACCTCCAATGGTACCTCTAATACCAGATATTGATTTAATCAGTGTCATTTGAATAATTTATACAACAAATATAAGACCTGCTGTGGGTTTTGCAACGGGCAATTAGTAAATTTGTGGCTTACCATCTCTAAAGTATCTTTTTTGAATTTTCTAGCCCATATATATTTGTCATTTGACCATCCAGGGATTAGTATAGGTAATTTTATGGCAGACGGATTAAAAAGACAACCTTTGGAATATTTTCCTATAGATTTCCAAAAAGGTGTTATGCTGCACAGAGCCATTGATGAATATACAGACCAACATCCTATTTTTAAAAAAAGTTGTAAGAGAATTTTTAAAGTACACGGTCATTATAGTAGGGTCATTGTCGATATTTTTTACGACCATTTTTTAGCGGTTAAATGGGCCAAATACCACAGTGTACCTCTAGAAGTATTTTCCCAAAATTTTTATACGCTTTTAGAAAATCATTTCGAGAAATTGCCTTTTAAAACCCAACATCTTTTTCCCTATATGAAAAAACAGAATTGGCTGGTAGCCTATAAAAAAATTGAAGGTATTGACCAGATTCTAAAAGGAATGCAGCTCCGTACAAAGTTCAGCGCAAAATTAGATGAGGCCAGTAAAGACCTTGTGATGCATTACAATGATTTTGAAAATGATTTTGATTCTTTTTTCAAAGAATTGATTATCTTTTCAAAGGCAAGTTTTGAAACTCTCAAATAAATTTATATCAACCACCATACTATGAAGTCATATTTAAAATCACTCCTACTATTTACTATTTTAATCTTAAACATTTGTTGTAAAACAGAAGTGCCACCCACTGGATTGGTCACTGAGAATGCTATGGTTGTCTCGGCTAGGCAAGAAGCCTCTGCTATAGGCAGTGCGATTTTAGCTAAAGGGGGTAACGCTTTTGATGCAATGGTAGCCACAGAGCTAGCACTAGCAGTTGCTTACCCGTTTGCTGGAAATCTTGGAGGGGGTGGTTTTATGGTCTATAGAAAAGCCAATGGAGACGTAGGCAGTATTGACTACAGAGAAAAAGCACCAGCCAGTGCACACAGAGATTTATACCTAGATGAAGAGGGAAATGTCATTCCTGGAATGAGCACTTTAGGTGCTACCGCTGTAGGGGTTCCTGGAACTATTGCTGGAATAACGGAAGTACATGCAAAGATGGGATCATTGCCCTTTGATGAAATTTTAGCACCAGTAATTTCCCTAGCCAAAAATGGGGTAGTTGTTACAGAAAAGCAAGCCAAATCAATGGCTAGCCAACGGGAGATTATTGCCAAAATTAGTGGCGAACAATCTTTATTTGCACAACATTATGTAGCTGGAGACACTATAAAATACCCCGCTTTAGCTACTACACTAACTGCTATTGCTAAAGGGGGGAGAAAAGCTTTTTACGAAGGGGAAATGGCAGAAAAAATAGCTGCTTTTATTCAAGATAGAGGTGGATTCATCACTACTGAAGATTTAGCCAATTATGAAGCTGTATGGAGACAGCCAGTCATATTTAATTACAAAGACCTCAAAATTATTTCTATGAGCCCTCCAAGTAGTGGAGGCGTTACAATGCATCAGATTTTTAAAATGATAGAACCTTATAACATGAAGGATTTTGGTCACAACTCCCCTCAAGCTATACAACTATTTACGGAGGCATCTAGGCGTGCTTATGCAGACAGAAACTTCTATTTGGGAGACCCAGACTTCACTCCAATTCCATTAGATGTCCTATTGAGTGACGCTTATTTAAAAGAGCGTATGAGTAACTTCTCCTTTGACAAAGCTACGCTGTCTTCTGAGGTATCTCATGGAGCTGTTCAAATTTTGGAAAGCGAAGAAACTACCCACTACTCTATTGTAGATCAAGAGGGCAATGCAGTTTCCGTTACAACCACTTTAAATGGAGCTTTTGGTTCTAAACTTTATTCAGAGGAATTGGGTTTTTTCTTTAACAATGAAATGGATGATTTTTCTGCTAAAGCTGGCGTGCCAAATATGTTTGGGCTCATTGGTGCAGAGGCCAATAGCATTGCTCCTGGAAAAAGAATGCTCAGTAGCATGACACCTACTATCGTGGAGAAAGAGGGTGAATTGTGGTTGGTTGTAGGGACTCCCGGAGGGTCCACTATTATTACGGCTGTAGCCCAAACCATTCTAAATGCTTATGAACACGGACTCTCCATGCAAGATGCAGTTAACGCGCCAAGATTTCATCATCAATGGCTTCCAGATACCGTAGTTTTTGAACCAGAAGGTTTTTCTAAAAACACCCTTTTTACGCTAAAAGAAAAGGGCTACTTAATCAATGAAGAGCGTACTAGAATTATTGGAAAAGTAGACGCTATTAGGGTGCTTGAAAGCGGTCAATTAGAAGCAGGAGCAGATCCTAGAGGGGACGACGCTGCTGTAGGTTTTTAAATTTCAATTATGCTACGCCCTTACTATTGGATAAGCTAGCCAAGTGAAGTTGCTTTTTTAAATCTTCCATAGACGCTTGTAGTTGTCTTAAAAGTCCATTGTCTGCAGGCTCTTCTACGCCAAAACTAATTTTACTGCTCACCTGCCAAATCTCTTGTATTTGATCTGAACTTATTTCATAAGGTTCGTAAGATTCATTGATTGAAATTAAACTCAGGTAGTTACCAGAAGAATGCCGCTGGATTTTTTTAACCATTACAGAATCGTATAATACCACCACATAAATTTTATTGGGGTTAATATGATCTATACTCTCAATAGATTTTGCCAGAACCCATTCTTTGGGTCTGAGGTTAGGTAACATAGAATCACCTTCTACTTGAAAGCCCCTATATGTGGCATTTCTGAATTCTGGAATGGGTAAATCAAAAGCTGGCAATTGCTTATACCAGCTGCTGTCACTTATATTTTGTGGGTAACCGGCAGCGGCTTTAGCATTGACTAATACCATATTATCATTTCCTTCTGCGTCTATTGTAACCACTTTTGGAATGGTACTCACTACCGTATTTTTTATGAATTGCACATTGCTCTCTCCATAAATCCAAAGTGGGTTTACCTGAAATTGTTTAATAAGTTCCACCACAATTTTTCCAGAAAGCTTGGTTTTTCCACGTTCAATATCTGCGGTAGTATTGGGTATACCCAAACAAGCCGCAAAGGTTTTTTGGGTGTAACCCAAAGATTTTCTGAGTGATATAAAACGATCAATGTCCATATAAACGGGTTTTAGAGAAAGCTGAAAAAATTTGATTACTCTTATCTAATTGATTTAGGTGAACCATCTTTAATCAAATACAAACAAATCTAATTATTTGTTGGAAATATTCCAAATATACATTAGGATATTTTCCTAAAATTTTTATTTACACCCTTAAATATTATAAATATTTTAACGAATTTGTCTATAAATAGCCCTTATGTATGGGTGTTAAATTGAGGTCAAAATTGTACCTTGCCCTTTTGCAATGAAAAATGAATAAAGCCTTAGATTTTATAGAGGTAAAAGGAGCTAGAGCCCACAACCTCAAAAATATAGATATTAATATTCCAAGAGAAAAACTAGTGGTCATTACCGGTCTCTCCGGTAGCGGTAAATCTTCACTAGCCTTTGACACCATATACGCTGAAGGTCAAAGAAGGTATATTGAAACATTTTCTGCTTATGCAAGACAATTCTTGGGAGGCTTAGAAAGACCAGACGTAGATAAAATTGACGGACTTTCTCCAGTTATTGCCATTGAACAAAAGACTACTTCTAAATCTCCTAGATCTACCGTAGGCACTATTACCGAAGTCTACGATTTTCTAAGACTCTTATTTGCTAGAGCTTCCGATGCCTACTCATATGAAACGGGAGAAAAAATGGTGCAATACACAGATATTCAAATCCAAGACCTAATTCAAAGGGATTATGAGGGTAAAAAAATCAGTGTTTTAGCTCCCGTCATTAAATCAAGAAAAGGGCATTACAGAGAGCTATTTGAACAAATCAGTAAGCAAGGTTTTGTCAAAGTTCGTGTAGACGAGGTAATACTCGATCTTCAGCCTGGAATGAAGGTAGACAGGTATAAAACCCATGATATTGAAATAGTGATTGATCGTCTTTCTATAGACACTAAGGAGAGTACCAAAAAAAGACTCAGTGAGAGTATAGAAACAGCCATGAATCAGGGAAAAAATGTGCTCATGGTCCTAGAGACTGGTGAGAAGAAAGCACGCTACTTTTCTCGAGACCTCATGTGCCCGAGCAGTGGGATCTCCTACCCTATTCCTGAACCAAATACTTTTTCATTTAATTCCCCAAAAGGGATGTGTCCCAGCTGCCAAGGCCTTGGAGTTACCCACAAAGTTAATATCAATAAAATATTTCCAGACTTAAATCTGAGTATAAGAGACGGAGGTATTGCTCCATTGGGGCCATATAAGAGCTCTTGGGCTTTCAAGCAAATAGAACTCATTGCGCAAAGATATGGGTTTGACTTGGAAACACCCCTTAAGAAAATCCCTCAAGAAGCCATAGAAATACTTATAAATGGTGGGCAAGACCAGTTTACAGTAACTTCAAAAACCCTGGGTGTTGAGAGAAACTATCAGATAGATTTTGAAGGGATTTCAGTGTTTATTCAAAATCAATTTACACAAGCTAATACGACCTCATTGAAACGCTGGGCTAAAGATTTTATGGATAAAATTAGCTGTGAAAGCTGCAACGGAAATAGGCTAATAAAGACCGCCCTACAATTCAAAATAGCCGGTTTACACATAGCTGAGCTCTCCCAAATGGATATTGGGCAGCTTTATCTTTTCTTTGAAAAGCTCTCTAAAAACTTAGAAGGTGACCAAGCGATTATAGCTCAGGAAATAATAAAAGAAATAAAGGTTAGGCTAGAGTTTTTGCTAGACGTTGGACTCGAATACTTGAGCCTAAACAGGCCCTCTAAATCACTTTCGGGTGGCGAAGCGCAGCGCATAAGACTGGCCACTCAAATAGGCTCTCAATTGGTTGGGGTATTGTACATATTAGATGAGCCAAGTATAGGACTGCATCAGAGAGATAACGAGCGGCTAATAAAATCTTTGGAATCACTAAGAGATATAGGTAATTCTGTATTGGTTGTAGAGCATGACAAGGACATGATCCTTTGTGCAGATCATGTCATTGATATTGGACCAAAAGCAGGAAAAAATGGTGGTGAAATACTCACTCAAGGTACTCCAGCAGAACTGCTAAAGGAACAGACCTTAACAGCTGCTTTTCTCAACAATCAAATGCGTATTGAGATTCCTAAAATTAGAAGAAAAGGAAATGGTAAATCCATTGTTCTAGAGGGCTGCACAGGAAATAATTTAAAAAATGTCACCCTAAAGCTTCCGTTGGGTTGCATGATAGGGGTATCTGGGGTGTCTGGATCGGGTAAATCTACCTTAATCAATGAGACCCTCTACCCTATTTTGAATGCCCATATTTTTAATGGGGTTAAAAAGCCCATGCCATATAAGAAAATATCTGGCCTGGAGTATATTGACAAAGTGATAGATATAAACCAACAGCCCATAGGTAGAACACCTAGATCTAATCCAGCCACATATACAGACGTTTTTGGAGAAATTAGAAGCCTATTCACTAAAACCACTGAGGCGACCATTAGGGGCTATAAACCAGGGAGATTTAGTTTTAACGTGGCCGGAGGCCGATGCGAAACTTGTCAAGGAGGCGGATTACGCGTTATTGAAATGAATTTTCTCCCAGATGTATATGTCCCTTGTGAAACTTGTAATGGTAAGAGGTTTAATAGGGAGACGCTAGAAATCAGGTTTAAAGGAAAATCTATTTCAGATGTTTTAGAAATGACCATAGATGAGTCTGTGGTATTCTTTGAAGCAATACCTAAAATTTATAGAAAACTAAAGACCATTCAAGATGTTGGTCTGGGATATATTTCCCTAGGACAACAATCTACTACTTTGTCTGGAGGAGAAGCTCAGAGAATTAAATTGGCTGCTGAATTGTCTAAGAGAGATACAGGAAACACCCTTTATATTTTAGATGAGCCCACCACTGGCCTTCACTTTGAAGATATTAGGGTTTTACTTGGAGTGCTCCAAAAATTAGTAGACAAAGGCAATACTGTTTTAGTAATAGAGCACAATTTAGATGTGATTAAAATTGCAGACCACCTGATAGACATAGGATATGAAGGTGGCGCTAGAGGGGGAGAGATTATAGCAACAGGTACGCCCGAAGAAGTAGCTAAGCATAAAAAGAGTCATACCGCTCGTTTTTTAAAAAAAGAATTAGATTTATAAAATTAGACCCTTTTATTATGAGAAATGAAAAAAACTTTAAAGGTTGGAATGAAATAAAAACCAATGATTCGTGGGCTCTTTTTAAAATTATGGGGGAATTTGTGAATGGGTATGAAAAAATGAGTATGATCGGACCTTGCGTCTCTATTTTTGGATCTGCAAGAACCAAACCTGGAACAGCATACTATGAACTCGCTACAAAAATTGCTCAGCGAATAGCCCAAGAAGGTTATGGTGTTATTACCGGAGGAGGTCCAGGAATTATGGAGGCCGGAAATTTAGGCGCACATTTGGAAAAAGGCACCTCGGTAGGACTCAACATTGACTTGCCTTTTGAGCAACACGACAATCCATATATAGATCAAGATAAAAACTTACAATTCGATTATTTCTTTGTTAGAAAAGTCATGTTTGTAAAGTATTCACAGGGATTTGTAGTTATGCCAGGTGGTTTTGGAACGCTGGATGAACTCTTCGAAGCCATTACCCTAATTCAAACTAATAAAATTGAGAAATTCCCCATTATTTTAGTAGGCAGAACTTTTTGGGCGGGACTTTTAGATTGGGTGAAAAGCACCCTTTTAGAAAACGGAAATATCTCTGAAAAAGATTTAGACTTATTGCAAATGGCAGATAATGAAGATGAAGTGGTCAATCAAATAAATGCATTCTACAAAGGAAAATCGCTAAGTCCTAACTTTTAAAGCAATACAATCTTAAATGAATTTTAATCAGCTTTTTTTATACTTATTTTTTGCACTTCCCCTTTTGGGAATGGGTCAGCATGTAAATAAAATTAGTGCAACTCTTAATAGTGAGACTAAAGAAGTAAAAATTCAACAAGAATTTACCTATGCCAATCATAGTAAAGATACCCTTAGCGTGCTGTATTTTAATGATTGGGCAAATGCGTACGCCTATAAGAACTCCCCTTTAGCGAATAGGTTTGCGGACGATTTTAAAAAAAATCTCCATCTAGCATCTAAAGAGCTCAGGGGAAGAACAGACCTCATTGGTGCAGTAGATCTAAATTACTACTCCCTGCCATGGTGGAGAACCAAAGAAAAAGATATTATTGGCATTTCTCTCAATAAACCTATTGCTCCGGGTGATTTCGAAACTATTACCTTTACTTATACCGTTAAGTTACCACCAAACAAATACACTTCTTATGGATATGATTCTGAAGGGGGATATTTCCTTAAGGATTGGTACCTCACTCCGGCTGTTTATAAAGACAAAGAATGGCTGCTCTATTCAAACAAAGATTTGCAAGACCTTTACACTGATATTACCAACACAGTAATAAAAATAAACTACGACAAAGCGTTGGTGCTAAATTCAAATTACAAAGAAACATTAGAACAAGTCAAAGGAGATAGAAGATGGGCTACGCTTACTGCCCAACAGAAAAAAGGGGCGGAAGTTTATCTGACCAATCAAAATAGTTTCGTAAGGTACCCACTCAAAAATACCATATTGGTTACTGATTTAAGGGGAGATAATCTTGAGCCAGCTCTAGAAATAGCTGCAGTCTCTAAAGTTTTTACATTCATTGAAAATAAAATTGGCACTATTCCTTTAGATCAACTTCTGGTGACTAAAATGAATTATGACAGAAACCCACTCTATGGATTAAATAAACTGCCCAGTTTTGTAAATCCTTATGAAGAGTCCTTTAAGTTAGAATTAAGCTTATTAAAAACAACTTTATACACCTTATTTAAGGAGAGTTTTTTTATTAATCCAAGAAAAGAGCATTGGGTTATAGATGCATTAGTCAATTTTAGTATGATCAAATATGTAGAGACCTATTATCCCAATCAAAAATTATTAGGGAAAATAGCTTCTTACTGGGGGGTGAGAAGTCTGCATTTATCTGAATTGGACTTTAACGATCAGTATTCGCTACTGTATAATTTAACAGCAAGACGTAACTTAGACCAACCACTCACCACCTCTAACGACTCCCTAATAAAATTCAACCAACAAATAGCCAACAAATACAAAGCTGGTTTGGGGTTGGCTTATTTAGAAGATTATCTCGGTGAGGGTGTATTAGAACAATGTATCAAAGACTTTTATCAAGCACACAAAGGGACTAATATTGCTACAAAAGACTTTAAAACTACCTTAGAAAAGTACACTACTAAAAATGTAGATTGGTTTTTCAATACTTATATAGCCACAAAAAACAAAATTGATTTTAAAATAACTAAAGCTTCTGCTGACCCAGATTCAATAAATTTTACCATAAAAAACAAGCAAAAGACTAAAGTACCCATTTCTGTATTTGGGTTAAAAAATGATAGCGTAGTATCTCAGTATTGGTTCACCGGTATAGATAGTATAGGAAGTTTTAAGATCCCTAATCAGTTAGAAGACAAACTGGTATTAAATTTTAATCAAAAAATACCTGAATTTAATCAGCGAGACAATTGGAAATCACTTAATGGTTGGTTTTCTAGTAACAAGAAACTCAAATTTCAGTTTTTTAAAGACCTAGAAGATCCTAATTACAATCAAGTATTTTATGTGCCTATAGCAAATTTTAATATTTACGACGGATTAACCCCTGGTATAAGATTGTACAATAAAACTGTGCTAGAAAGGCCTTTTAATTATGATTTCTCTCCCTCATATGGCTTAAAGGGTAAAAAGTTCGTGGGATATGGACGGTTCAACTACAGAAAATACCATCAAAATAAGCGATTATATGTGACTAATTACAACCTAGGGGCTTCTAGTTATCAATATACAGAAAATGCGCGCTACACCACACTTACTCCATCATTTTCAATGGGTTGGAGACCTGAAGACCTTAGATCTAACAAGAAAGATTTCTTACAATTGAGGTATGTACAAGTACAAAGAGATCCAAATCCTTCTATGCCTTTAGACGCTCAGAGCCAAGCGCCTAACTACGGTGTTCTCAATATGCGTTATGGATCAAATGACAATGGTATTCTTAAGTACTTTTCATGGAATTTAGATGCCCAACAAGCCAAAGATTTTTCCAAACTATCTTTTGAAATTGAATACAGAAGGTTGTTTGAAAACAACAGACAATTCAATATTCGTTTTTTTGCGGGGAGTTTTATCAGCAACAAAACCAAAGGAGACTTCTTTAGCTTTGCTTTAGACCGTCCAACAGACTACTTATTTGATTATAACTTCCTGGGTAGATCTGAAGACCAAGGATTGTATTCACAGCAAATTATTATCGCTGAGGGTGGTTTTAAATCTAAATTAGACAGACCTTTTGCCAATCAATGGATCGCTACAACCAACGCTAGTATTAATTTGTACAGGTGGGTGGAGTTTTATACTGATTTTGGATTTGTCAAAAACAAAGGTTATAAGGAGCGTTTGGTATATGATTCAGGAATTAGACTCAATTTAGTGACCGATTATTTTGAATTGTATTTCCCGCTATATTCTAATAATGGATGGGAATCTGGCCAAGAAAATTACGCAGAGAAAATTCGATTTGTAGTGACTTTAAGTCCTAAAACACTCATTGGACTCTTCAATAGAAAATGGTTCTAAATTTTGCTTTTTTCTCAACAAAATACCTGATAATTGTGAATTGTTTATAATTTATGATTTGAATAGCTGTATTTTTTCGCATTATTCAATTACCGCTTGTTATTATTAAAAATATTCCATCTTTTTTCTATATTTTTGCAATGAATTTTTGATGCCTAATGCAAACACTTACATACGGTTAATGGATATATCTACTGCCAATTCTAAAAAACAAATTTCTTTTGACGAGTTTAAATCAGAAATTATAGCTGATTATAAAATTGCAGTCACTTCAAGAGAGTGTAGTTTATTGGGTAGAAGAGAAGTTCTAACAGGTAAGGCTAAATTTGGAATATTTGGAGATGGAAAAGAATTACCCCAAATAGCCATGGCTAAGGCTTTTAATGAAGGTGATTTTAGAAGCGGGTATTATAGAGACCAAACCTTTATGATGGCATTGGATCTTTTAACACCCAAAGACCTGTTTCACGGTTTATATGCGACTACGGATATTGAAAAAGAGCCTATGAGTGCTGGAAGGCAAATGGGTGGACACTTTGTAACCCATAGTCTCAATGAAGATGGTAGCTGGAAAAACTTGACTAAGCAATATAATAGCAGTGCAGATATTTCACCAACAGCTGCTCAAATGCCCAGATTACTCGGTTTGGCACAGGCCTCAAAAGTATATAGGTCTGAAAAAAACATAAATGGAAATTTGTTTTCTGTTCAAGGAAATGAAGTAGCATGGGGTACTATAGGAAATGCAAGTACAAGTGAAGGCTTGTTTTTTGAGACTATCAATGCTGGAGGTGTTCTTCAAGTACCTATGGTGGTGAGTGTTTGGGATGATGAGTATGGTATTTCAGTTCATGCAAAACACCAAACAACCAAAGAGAGTATTAGTGAAATACTCAAAGGTTTTCAAAAAGAAGAAGGCACAAATGGGTATGAAATTTTCAAAGTCAATGGATGGGACTACCCTGCCCTTGTTAAAACTTATCAAGAAGCGGCTCTGATTGCAAGAGAAAAACATATCCCTGTAATCATTCACGTTGTAGAGCTTACGCAACCTCAAGGACACTCCACTTCAGGTTCTCATGAGAGGTATAAATCAGATGATCGTCTTATTTGGGAAAAAGAACAAGATTGTAACGTAAAGTTTAGATCTTGGATTCTAGAGAATGGTTTTGCAGAAGAGGAGAGTCTCCTTCAGATTGAAAAAGACATTAAAAGGGATGTGCGAAATGCGAAAAAAGAAGCTTGGTCTGAATTCTTAACACCACATTTGGCTTATAAAAAAGATTTGGTCAAAGTACTTAGGTCTGTATCAGAAAACACTCAAAATAAAGCAGCCATTATAAGTATTCTTAACGACTTAATCGCAATTGAAGAGCCTATAAAAAAAGACCTGGCAGCAAAAGCAAGATTAGCCCTTAGGGGATTAATTGGTGAACAAAGTAAAGAACGCGAAATGCTGAAAAATTGGTTGTTGCGCTTTATGACTGAAATGCAACCAATCTACAGTGCACACTTGTACAGTGAGCATGAAAATAAAGCTACAAATATATCTGCTGTTCAACCTACCTACAGTAAAGATGCACCTATGGTAGATGGAAGGCTTATACTTAGAGACAACTTTGATCTACTTTTAGGAAAATATCCTGAGTTTTTGATTTTTGGGGAAGACAGTGGAACTATTGGAGACGTAAATCAAGGTTTAGAAGGTTTACAAAAAAAGTATGGTGAAACCAGAGTAGCAGACACGGGCATTAGAGAAGCTAGCATTATAGGTCAAGGAATTGGAATGGCGCTCAGGGGTTTAAGACCTATTGCTGAGATTCAATATCTAGATTATATGCTATATGCGTTACAAACACTTAGTGATGATTTGGCTTCTTTGCGTTATAGAACTTTTGGAAAACAAAAAGCACCATTAATTGTCAGAACAAGGGGGCATAGGTTAGAAGGTATCTGGCATTCTGGATCTCAAATGGGTGGTCTCATTCATTTTTTAAGAGGAATGTATATCTTAACTCCAAGAAATATGACTGTTGCAGCTGGTTTTTACAACACACTGATGAAAAGCGACGAACCTGCTATTGTCATTGAAAGTTTAAATGGCTACAGGTTAAAAGAGCCTATGCCTAATAATTTGACTGAAATATGTACCCCTATTGGTGTGGTGGATATTTTAAAAGAGGGCAAAGATATAACCGTACTTTCCTATGGTTCAACCCTAAGGATAGTGGAACAAGTAATCGGGTCACTTCAAAATTACGATATAGATGTTGAACTCATAGATGCTCAAACACTCTTACCTTTTGATCTTAAGCATGAAGTATTAGAAAGTGTTAAAAAAACAAACAGACTCATCGTAATAGATGAAGATGTTCCAGGAGGTTGTGCCGCTTATCTAATTCAAGAAATCATAGAAAAACAGGGGGCTTTTAAGTACTTAGATGCACCGCCAATTACCTTAACGGCAAAGGCTCACAGACCTGCATACGCTAGTGATGGCGATTATTTTTCTAAGCCAAATGCAGAAGACATTTTTGAAAGTATTTACAACATCATGCACGAGTCCAATCCAAGTGCCTATCCTGAATTGTAATTTAAGCTAGAGACACTACATTACTCGCTGCTCTAAACCTTTTCTTAGGCCATGTTGACTTAATAGTTAGTTTGTTTAAAATATCGATAATATTAACTACAACTTTTAGGTCGATTATTCCTAGCAAAAGCTCGATCTCTGATTACATTATTTTAATCAATAATTCCTTAAGTAAATTTTCATGGTCAGTTGGAGCACCAAGTCCTTTATTCTTAAGATCTAAATCCTTAAGGGTTTTTAAGATTTGACTCACTCTTTTCATGGGGTAATGTTTTGCCGCACTTTTAATTTCATTAATGAAAAATGGGGAAATCCCTAAACTTGATGCAACATGGCTTGGGTTGTGATCAGTAAGCCCGTGATATTGCATAATTTGAATAAAAAAACCGTGTAAAATAGATACTGTCATTAAAAAAGGATTGTCTTTTGAATTGTGTGCAAAATAATGCACAATCTTAAATGCTTTTAAAATATCTCTTTCACCAATGGCTTTCTTTAATTCAAAGTTGTTATAATCTTTACTAATACCAATGTGCTGCTCAACCATTTCTGGAGTAATTAAAACGCCTTTTTCTATGTGAATAGATAACTTGTCTATTTCTTTTTCTATCCTGCTCAAATCAGTACCTAAAAACTCAAATAACAAATGAGGAACAGCTGGTTGGGCTGAAAACCCCTTACGTTTAATTAAATCATTTATCCAAGAAGGAATTTTATTGTCATAAATCTTTTTGGACTCCAAAGTAGTTCCATTTTTTTGAAAAGCTTTGAAGACTCCTTTTCTTTTATCTGGCTTTTGGTATTTGTAACAAAGTACTAAAATGGTTGTTTGTAAGGGATGTTTTGCATACTCTTGAAGGCCATCTATTTGTCTGGAGAGATGTTGTGCCTCTTTGACAATAATTAATTGTCTCTCTGCCATCATTGGGTAGCGCTTGGCTTGGGAGACAATATCTTCTATAAGGGTATCTTTTCCGTAGACAATTAATTGATTGAAAGCTTTTTCTTCTTCTGCAAGCGCCTTTTGCTCAATTAAATTTGAAATAGCATCTATATAATAAGGTTCATCTCCATAAAGTAAATAGAGCGGGCTAAAATTTCCATTATTTATTTCACTAGCAATTAACTTTGCTTCTTCCATTCAATTTAATTCATCAAATTTGTAACATGCAAGTTTTAAACTTTCCATCGTATCCTTTCAGAATCAAAAATAGGGAAAATAAGCCCTATATTTTTGATATTATCAGGAAAAAATATATCCAGATACAAGCAGAGGAATGGGTAAGACAACATTTAATATGGTATTTGATTTACGAAAAGAAATACCCTAAAAGCCTTATTAATGTTGAAAAAAAAATTCTTGTAAACGGATTGACAAAAAGAGTAGATGTGGTAATTTTTAATAAAGATGGTAGTATCTATTTATTGGTGGAGTGTAAAGCCCCTGAAATAAAAATTAGTCAAGAAACATTTGATCAAATTGCCCGATATAACTTAAGTTTAAATGCCGAGTTGCTCATGGTGACTAATGGATTGTCCCATTATTATTGCGTTATAGGCAAAGAAGCAGAAAATTATACTTTTGTAGAAAGTATTCCTGAATATATCCCTTAATTTGCCATTTAAAAATCCTGTGAAACATATAGCCGTAGTAATACTCAATTGGAATGGAGCCGCTTTATTGGAACGATTCCTTCCAACTGTTCTTAAAAACAGTGGGGAAATGGCACATATATATGTGGCAGACAACGGATCTACAGATAGTTCAATAGCACTTTTAAAAGAGAGATTTTCCCAGGTTACTATCATAGAAATGACCACTAACAATGGTTTTGCTGGTGGGTATAATTTGGCATTAAAACAAATAAATGAGCCCCTATTTTGTTTACTGAATTCAGACGTTTCGCCCGCTGAAAATTGGCTAGTTCCTATATTGGCAGCCTTTAATTCAGACTCTCAATTGGCAATAGCGCAGCCCAAAATTTTAGATGAATTAAAAAAAACTCATTTTGAGTATGCCGGAGCTGCTGGGGGTTATTTAGACGCATTGGGTTATCCTTTTTGCCGGGGAAGAATATTTCAACACATAGAACAAGACCTGGGCCAATACAATGACAACACTGAAATTTTTTGGGCAACTGGAGCTTGTATGTTCATAAGAAAGGAGGTATTTCTTTTACTTAACGGTTTTGACGAAACTTACTTTGCCCACCAGGAAGAGATAGACCTTTGCTGGAGGGCAAGAAATCTTGGATACAAAGTCATGTATCTCGGAAGTAGTACTGTTTTTCATTTGGGTGGCTCAACCCTGAGCAATATGAACCCTAAAAAAACATTTCTGAATTTTAGAAACTCTCTTTTTTCAATTTTAAAAAATATGCCTTTAAAAAGGGCTATAATAGTGATTTTTGTCAGGCTTATTCTTGATGGTATTGCTGGAGTTAGATTCATTATTCAAGGCAAGTTTAGTCATTGTCTGGCAATTATTCATGCCCATATTGATTTTTACAAAGAGGCACCTAGCGCATTTAAAAAAAAACAAAGCCCAAAAAAATATATAAAATACTTCACCACTACTTCAATAGTTTGGTCTCATTATATAAAGGGATTAAAAAAGTTTTCGCTTTTAGTAAAAGATTAACTAACTTACACACTGTATTTAAAAGAATAAAAGATAAATTTGATGTACTAATTATATTTTTCCAACCCATGAAAAAAATTATCCTTGGATGCTTAGGCGCCACACTATTACTTTCTTCTTGTGTATCTCAAAAAAAATACACAGACTTAGAAGCAAAACAAAAAGAAACCCAAGACTTACTCAATTCAGCTACGGTTAAATTGAACAGCTGTTTGGAAGACACGGCTCGTTTACAGTTGCTTGAAGATCAAAATGCTTATTTAAAAGCAAACAATCAAGAACTGATTAACAACCTTGGTAACTTAACTACATTAACTTCTAAAGGAGCAGATAATTTAGAGCGCTCTTTAGAAAGTTTAAAGGAGAAAGACCTGACCATTCGTAAATTAAACAATGCTGTCACCAGAAGAGATTCTGTTAACCTTGCTTTGGTTCAAAGTCTAAAGGGTGTATTAGGTAACTTAGATGACGAAGATATTGAGATTAGCGTAGAGAAAGGCGTTGTTTTTGTATCAATCTCTGACAAGTTGTTATTTAACACTGGAAGTTATGTAGTATCTAATAAAGCGAAGTCTGTATTAGAAAAAGTAGCTAAAGTAGTTAATAACAAACCAGATTTCGAATTTATGGTAGAAGGCCATACAGATGAAAGAAGTTTCTCTAAAGGAGACTTAGTAGACAACTGGGATTTATCTGTGAAAAGAGCTACTTCAGTAGTAAGAATACTACAAAAAGACTTTGGTGTAGATCCTAAGCGTATGACTGCAGCTGGTAGAGCTGAGTATGTGCCAGTTTCTTCAGAACTGTCTAGAAACAGAAGAACTAGAATTGTTGTTCTTCCTAAAATCGATCAGTTTTATACGATGATCGAAGAAGGATTAAAAGATGCTTCAATTAACTAAGTTTTTGCAAATACTATACTAAAAATGCCACCCATAGGGTGGCATTTTTTTTTAATTGCAAGCCAATTATTGATTGCATGCTTTTTCCATACGAAACAAATCACTTCTAAAACATATCAAAGTCCCCTTTACCCTGACGAATCAGTTCAGGTGCATCTCCGGATAAATCTACTATAGTAGAAGGCACATTATCTCCGTAACCCCCATCTATAACAAAGGCAACATGCGAAGCCCATTTTTCAAATATAAGTTCTGGATCGGTGGTGTATTCTAACAACTCATCTGGATCATAAATTGAAGTAGAGACTATAGGATTTCCAAGCATTTCTACTATCTTTTTAGGAATAGAGTGGTCTGGTACCCTTATCCCTACGGTCTTACGCTTCCTAAAGGCTTTCGGAAGATTGTTGTTGCCGGGAAGTATAAAAGTAAAAGGACCAGGTAAGGATCGTTTTAAGATTTTAAAAGTAGCCGTGTCAATTTGTTTCACATAGTCAGAGATATTACTGAGGTCTGCACAAATAAAGGACCAGGTCGCTTTTTCAAGTTTTACATCTTTTAATTTAGCCAGCTTTTCCAAGGCTTTATTATTGGTAATATCACAACCAATGCCATAAACAGTATCTGTTGGGTAAATAATAAGTGCACCCTCTCTAAGTGCTCGTACTACCTTTTCTAAAGCAGACTCCTGGGGATTTTCTGGATATATTTTAATTAATTGACCCATATTTTTTTAAGACATTACTTCTAATTTCGCAAAACGAAGGATCAGTTTTTTAAGACCCCCAATCTCAAAGTCAATAGTAGCCTTCTTATCTGCTCCTACTCCTTCCAAAGAGATTACCTTTCCACCACCAAACCTACTGTGTTTTACTAGGGAGCCAGCCACTAATTCAATGTCATCTTCTCCATTTCCAATAGGACTAGATAAATCTGGCTTAATTTTTCTAAGCTTTCTCAATTGGTTCTCTTTAGGTCTAAAAGAACTCGGTGGTGTGGAAGAAACTGGTTTGGTTTGTCGCAGTTTACTTTTGTCTACATCGCCAAAAATATCTGCATCTATCATAGGTTTATATCGGTAAGAATCAATTGGTACTTGCATGTCTAAGAAACTGTCGTCTATTTCCTCTATAAACCTAGAAGGTTCAGCGTCTACGAGTTTACCCCATCTGTATCTTGTTTGGGCATAAGTCAAGTAGGCCTTTTTTTCTGCTCTAGTGAGGGCTACATAAAAAAGCCTTCGCTCCTCCTCTAGTTCTGACCTAGTGTTCATACTCATCGCAGAAGGAAAAAGATCTTCTTCCATACCCACTACATACACTACAGGGAACTCAAGACCCTTAGCCATATGAATGGTCATAAGCGCTACCCTATCTTCATCTCCAACATCTTTATCTAAGTCTGTTGCAAGAGATACATCTTCAAGAAATTCAGTAATATTTCCTGTAGCATCGGCCAGCTCTTGCTGGCCATCGACAAAGTCCTTAATACCGTTGAGGAGTTCCTCTATATTTTCCATTTTAGCAATTCCTTCAGGAGTCCCGTCCTTTTTGAATTCCAAAAGTAGGCCAGACATTTTAGCCACATGCTCAGAGAGCGTAAATGCGTCTGCCGTCTCGTTGAGCACCTGATAACTTTTGATCATGGTGACAAAATCTTCTAATTTACGCTTAGTACCACTGTTTATCTGAAGTGGAATGGTGTCTAAATGTTCCATCACTTCAAAAATAGACCTGCCGTAATGGTTTGCTGCAACCACCAATTTATCCAAAGTACTCTGACCAATTCCCCTGGCTGGAAAATTTATAATACGCTTTAGAGCCTCCTCATCTTTAGGGTTAATTACCAACCTTAAATAGGCCAATACATCTTTAATCTCTTTTCTTTGATAAAAAGAAAGCCCTCCAAAAATTCTATAGGCAATATCTCTTTTCCTCAGGGCGTCTTCTATGGCCCTAGATTGTGAATTGGTTCTGTAAAGTACCGCAAAGGAACTGTTTGGAAGTTGTTCTTGCATTTTAGTTTCTAAAATACTTCCGGCAACAAACCTTCCCTCTTCTGCATCTGTTGGTGATCTGTGAACAGTGATTAATTCCCCTGGATCGTTAGATGTCCATACTACCTTATCTAATTGATTGGTATTGTTAGAAATAATGCTATTGGCTGCTTTTACAATATTGTCTGTAGACCTATAATTCTGCTCTAATCTGTATTGAGCTACCTGATCGTAATCTTTCTGGAAATTTAATATGTTGTGTATATTGGCGCCTCTAAAAGAGTAAATACTTTGGGCGTCATCTCCTACAACACAAATGTTCTGATACCTATCTGAAAGGGCTTTTACGATTAAATACTGCGAGTGGTTGGTATCTTGGTACTCATCTACTAAGATGTATTTAAACCTGTTTTGGTACTTCATAAGCACCTCAGGAAATCTGGTTAGAAGTTCATTGGTACGCAAGAGTAAATCATCAAAATCCATGGCACCGGCCTTAAAACAACGGTCTACATATTCCTTGTAAATAGCGCCGGTTTGAGGTCTTTTAGCCATAGCGTCTGCCTCGAGAAGGTCTGGATTGTTGTGATAGGCTTTAACGGTTATTAAACTGTTTTTATAAGAAGATATTCTATTCTGAATTTGCTTGTATTTATAGATATCCTTGTCCAGTCCCATTTCTTTAATAATGGAAGCAATGAGTCTTTGAGAATCTTGCGTATCGTATATAGTGAAATTGCTAGGGTAACCCAGTTTATCGCCGTCAAACCGCAATAATTTGGCAAAAACAGAGTGAAAAGTTCCCATCCATAGATTCTTAGCCTCTGCACCACCTACTATTGTAGAGATCCTATGCTTCATCTCTCTAGCCGCCTTATTGGTAAAAGTTAAGGCGAGAATATTAAAAGAATCTACCCCAAGAGACATGAGATGCGCAATTCTTATGGTGAGCACCCTAGTCTTTCCAGAACCCGCGCCTGCTATGACCATTAAGGGGCCATCTTTATGGAGTACTGGGGCTTTCTGAGCCTCATTTAAGCTTTCTATGTAGTTTTTCAATATGCGATCTTTAGGGTATAAATTTAACTATTAATATGCGTTTCTTAAGCGAGAACAACCAATAATTATAAACAAAAAAGAGCCCTAGAAACAATGGTTTTAATAATATGAGTATATTTAAACAGATAACCAATCATTTTAATAAACTTATGAAAAAAACAGTAGTAGCCATTTTTTTAGGGCTGGGAACTTTTGCCCAAGCACAACTCCAATTACCTGTCTCCGACTATGAAAAAATAGAAGCTCAGGTCATTGAATGGCGCCATGACATACATCAGAATCCCGAACTCTCTAACCAAGAATTTAAAACCGCTGCTAAAATTGCAGCCCATCTCAAAAGTTTAGGCATTGAATTAACCACCGGGGTGGCAAAAACAGGGGTTGTGGGTATTTTAAAAGGGGATCTTCCCGGAAAAGTTGTGGCACTAAGAGCAGACATAGACGCATTGCCTGTTACGGAACGTAATGATCTGCCTTTTAAATCTACAGTAAAAGGTACTTTTATGGGAGAAAAAGTTGGCGTAATGCACGCCTGTGGTCACGACACCCACACAGCTATTCTCATGGGGGTAGCTTCTGTCTTAAGCAAACACAAAGACAAGATAAAAGGCACTGTAAAATTTGTATTTCAACCTGCTGAAGAAGGCCCACCTCCAGGAGAAGAAGGAGGTGCGTCGTTAATGGTTAAAGAGGGTGTCTTAGAAAACCCTTCGGTCGATGCCATTTTTGGACTTCACATTAATTCTGTGCTCCCTGTAGGTATGATCGGATATAAGCCCCTAGGCGCAATGGCTGCCTCTGATCGTTTTGTGATTAAAGTACAAGGAAAACAAACCCATGGTTCTCAGCCTTGGGGTGGTGTAGATCCTATTTTAATCAGTGCAAAAATTATTGACGGTCTACAAACCATCATTTCTAGAGAATCTGATCTAACCAACGAAGCTGCTGTGATTACAGTAGGTAAAATAACAGCTGGTGTTCGTTTTAACATCATTCCTGAAACTGCTGAAATGGTAGGTACTATCAGAACACTTGATTATAAAATGAGGGATCATATTGGCAAGCGCATGAAAGAAATGGTTTCTGCTATAGCTACTGCGTACGGTGGAACAGCTACCGTAGAAATTGTCAACGGTGCGGCTATTACCTATAACGACGCTAATTTGGTAGGGCAAATGTTACCAACACTACAGAAAACTGCGGGTAAGGACCAGGTAATGCTTATGAAAGCTATCACTGGGGCAGAAGATTTTTCTTTTTTCCAAGAAAAAGTACCAGGATTCTATTTCTTTTTAGGAGGCAATACACCAGGTAATCAGGAAGCTTTTCCTCACCACACTCCAGACTTCAAAATTGATGATGCTGGAATGTTATTGGGTGTAAAAACACTTTCTGAAATGGCCTTAGACTATTTGTCTCAGTAAGGTTTAATCGCATTATATCCCTGATTAAACATTAAAAAAGCCTCGTTTATACGAGGCTTTTTGTTTGGACTAATACATTTCTTTTTTTTGAGGTAAAGGAGAAGAATTGGATTTGAATTTCTCCTGAGCATAAGCCAAACCTTGCTCCCACCACTCTGTCATTCGCTTTTTATTAAATACCAAAGAATTCTCTGATAATTTTGTTGGTGTATAATATAAATTTAGTTGAACCCCATTGTGCTTTGCCGCTAATATTCCTTCTGATATATCATGATATTCAATTTGATCCAATACAAATCCAAAAATACTGATCATCAAAGAGAATGGGTTTTTTCCCAATACTTTATTGTGGTCCATGTTTTCTGATTCTAAAATAATCACATCAACCTCCTTCGCTCCCCTTCTAATCGCTTCTCTTATGGGTACTACAGATCCTAAACCACCATCTCCATATTCATAACCATCTTTAGTCACTAAAGACATGAAAGGGATGTAATTACATGACATCCAGATCCAATCTACAAAGGTTTCGTAGTCGTAGTCGTGTATAGATTTATACTCTACCCTATTTTTAGAGAGATTTGAAACGCTCACCACAACTTCCTTGTCTCCTTTTAATAACATTTCGAAAGAGGCCCTACTAAAATTTTTAGCGATAGTTTTTCTCAAATTATTACTCTCTCCAAAAGTTCTTTTCCTTCTTAAGAATTGAAATAAAGTAGTGATATAATTAATGGTCACATACTCCCTGTCTCCTTTTTTTTTAACTACAAAAGGGTTTACATCAAAAATACTTCTCTGATTGACATTGGTGTAAGCGTGGTGTAATTTCTCCAAATTATTTAAAGCCAATTGTGGAATGAGCAAACTCCCTGTGGAAGTCCCCACGAAAATGTCGTATTCTCTTCCTTGATTTCTCATGAGATATTGGGCCACACCTCCTGCAAATGCCCCCTTACTGCCTCCTCCTGAAATCACTAATGCTTTTTTCATATGCTCATCTTAACTGGTCTATAAATGTAGTAAAATATGGTGCTTTATAAAGGACTCAAATAAATTTCTATTGGAAAAATCACACATAAAAGTTACATTTATAGCATGAATTCAGCCCTGCTCCAAACTCCTATTGCCTACCTTAAAACGATAGGTCCTACAAGAGCAAAGCTTTTAAAAGAGCAATTGGGAATTCATACGTATCAAGACCTATTGCATTTTTTTCCTAATAGGTATGTAGACAGAACACAATTCCACCATATCAATCAATTAGAAACCTCTCAAGCAGAGGTTCAAATTGTGGGGGTAATTACCCAAATAGAGACCATAGCCCAAAAGAAAGGGAGTAGATTAGTTGCTAAATTTTCAGACAACACAGGGGCTATGGAATTGGTTTGGTTTAAAGGCGCAAAATGGATTAAAGAAAGCATCAAACCCAATACCCCCTATGTCATATTTGGTAAAATATCAGTATTTCAAGGGAAGTTTAGCATGGCCCATCCAGATATGGAGATGTTGGAAAATTACCAGGCCAAAAACAGACTAGGATTGCAGGCCATTTATCCCAGTACAGAAAGACTTTCTAATGCTAATATGGGTAATAGGTTTATGCTCAGAGCAATGGAACAGCTCTTTAACGAGTGTGGCAGTGCTTTTGAGGAAACCCTCTCTGATAGCATTTTGGAACATTTAAAATTATTACAACGCTCCACTGCTTTGTTTCACATTCACTTTCCTAAAGATGCAAAAATGCTCAGCAGAGCTGTGGCTAGATTAAAATTTGAAGAGTTATTTTTTATTCAACTACAGCTTATTCGAAAGAATCTTATCAGGAAAAAGAAAATTAAAGGCCTGCCTTTTAATGAGGTAGGAGCGTATTTTAATGACTTTTACAACAATCACTTACCTTTCCAACTCACAAATGCTCAAAAAAGAGTCATAAAAGAAATTAGAACAGACGTTGGAAGCAATGCACAGATGAATAGATTGCTTCAAGGAGATGTTGGGTCAGGTAAAACAATCGTAGCTGTAATGAGTATTTTATTTGCCTTGGACAATGGCTATCAAGCCTGCTTAATGGCGCCCACTGAAATACTTGCAAATCAACACTTTAAAGGGGTTTCCGAACTTTTAGAACCCTTAGGAATTCAAGTAGCATTACTGACGGGTAGCGTTAAAAAAAGTGATAGAAAACCTTTGCTAGAAAGTCTTCAGTCAGGTGAATTAAAAGTACTGATTGGCACCCATGCCTTACTTGAAGACACTGTAGTTTACAAAAACCTTGGTCTTGCCATTATAGATGAACAACATAGATTTGGCGTGGCTCAAAGGGCAAAATTATGGCATAAAAATACCATACCTCCACATGTGTTGGTCATGACTGCCACCCCTATACCTAGAACTTTAGCCATGAGCATTTACGGAGATTTAGATATTTCTATCATAGACGAACTGCCGCCAGGAAGAAAAGAAATTAAAACTGTTTGGAGATCAGATTCTCACAGACTAGGGGTATTTAAGTTTATTAGTGAAGAGATTAAAAAAGGCAGACAGATATATGTTGTTTATCCATTAATCAATGAATCAGAGGCACTAGATTACAAGGATCTCATGGATGGTTACGACAGCATCTCAAGGTCTTTTCCTGCGCCTGAATTTCAAGTATCTATTGTTCATGGGCAAATGAATGCAGAAGCAAAAGCCTACGAAATGGACCGTTTTGTCAAAGGAGAAACTCAAATTATGGTAGCTACAACTGTAATAGAAGTTGGGGTTAATGTTCCTAATGCTTCAGTGATGATTATTGAAAGTGCAGAGCGCTTTGGGTTGTCTCAATTACACCAGTTAAGGGGACGTGTGGGTAGAGGTGCAGAACAGAGTTTTTGTATCCTCATGTCTGGAAACAAAGTGTCTCAAGAAGGAAAAACACGACTAGAAACCATGGTTGCTTCTAGCGACGGGTTTGAAATAGCAGAAGTTGATTTAAAACTAAGAGGGCCTGGAGATCTCATGGGTACCCAACAGAGCGGCGTGTTACAACTCAAAATTGCAGATATTGTCAAGGATGCAGATTTACTTAAAAAAGCGAGAGAGGTTGCTATAACTACTTTAAAATCAGACCCTTATTTAGATACCGCAAGCAATAAACCAATTTTACTAGCGTACAGAGCGCTTGTAAAACACAAAAATATTTGGAATTACATCAGTTGAACATCGTAATTCAGACATAAAAACATAGCAGCAAACACTTATTTTTTATTTATTTTTACAACTTGCACAATATTCAATAGGCACTTTAATTGCCTACTTTTAATATCATTTTTTCTATGAAAAAAACACTTTTTGACAAGGTTTGGGATTCTCACATAGTGAGAAGCATTGAAAACGGTCCAGATGTCCTGTTTATTGACCGTCATATGGTCCATGAAGTAACCAGTCCTGTAGCTTTTTTAGGACTTAAAAACAGGGGAGCTAAGGTGTTGTATCCAGAACGTACCTTTGCCACAGCAGACCATAATACACCCACGATTAATCAGCATTTACCTGTAGCAGACCCCTTGTCTGCAAATCAATTAAAGGCGCTTGAAGAAAATGCCAATGCACATGGTATTTCATATTGGGGGCTTGGACATGAAAAAAATGGTATTGTACATGTCGTAGGACCCGAATATGGCATTACGCAACCAGGTGCTACGATTGTTTGTGGAGATTCACATACCTCTACCCATGGTGCATTTGGCGCTATAGCTTTTGGAATTGGAACTTCAGAGGTAGAGATGGTACTTACCACACAATGCATTATGCAGCCCAAGCCTAAGAAAATGGTCATCAGGGTTAACGGAAGCCTACAAAATGGGGTAACTCCTAAAGATGTGGCCCTGTATATTATTTCCAAACTCAGTACTTCTGGGGCTACAGGGTACTTTGTTGAATACGCTGGAAATGTTTTCTCTGAAATGAGTATGGAAGGGAGAATGACTGTTTGTAATCTAAGTATTGAGATGGGTGCCCGCGGCGGAATGATGGCCCCAGATGAAAAGACTTTTGAATACATCAAAGATAGAGAGTTTACGCCAAAAGGAGCTTCATGGGATAAAGCCATGGCTTATTGGAATACATTATATACTGAAGAGGGCGCTTCATTTGACAAAGTGTACGAGTTCGATGGCTCGGATATTGAGCCTATGATCACTTATGGAACCAACCCAGGTATGGGAATGGGAATATCTAAGGATATTCCTCTAGCTACTGATCTAGAGGGAGGTGTAGCCACTTACCAAAAGTCATTGGCCTATATGAATTACAACGAGGGAGATACTATGATTGGTAAATCTATTGATTATGTATTCTTAGGAAGTTGTACCAATGGTAGGATAGAAGATTTCAGGGCTTTTGCAAGCATTGTAAAAGGAAGAAAAAAAGCAGATCATGTCACTGCCTGGCTTGTACCAGGTTCACATCAGGTGGAAAAAGCCATAAAAGATGAAGGAATTTTGGAGATTTTAGAAGCAGCAGGATTTACACTCAGAGAACCAGGTTGTTCAGCTTGCTTGGCTATGAATGACGACAAAATTCCTGCAGGAAAATACGCTGTAAGTACTTCTAATAGAAATTTTGAAGGAAGACAAGGGCCAGGTTCAAGAACCTTATTAGCCAGTCCATTAGTTGCAGCTGCAGCAGCCGTAACAGGACAAGTAACCGATCCAAGAACTCTTTTACAATAAATTTACCACACTATGGCATACGATAAATTCACTACATTAACTACGACTGCAGTTCCACTGCCTATAGAAAACGTAGACACGGATCAAATCATACCAGCAAGATTTTTAAAAGCCACGGAAAGAGTTGGTTTTGGAGATAACTTATTTCGTGATTGGAGATATAATTCAGATAATACTCCAAAAGAAGATTTTGTCCTCAACAATCCAAAGTACCAAGGGAAAATACTCATTGGTGGTAAGAACTTTGGGTCCGGATCATCTAGAGAACATGCTGCTTGGGCCGTTTACGATTACGGCTTTAGATGTGTTGTGTCTAGTTTTTTTGCAGACATTTTTAAAAACAATTGCTTAAATATTGGTGTATTACCAGTTCAAGTAAGCCCTGCTTTCTTAGAAGTTATATTGGCGGCTGTATTCAAAGACCCTACTACTGAAATAGTGGTAAATCTTCCTGCACAAACTATTAGCATTCCTAGTACAGGAGACCAAGAGTCTTTTAACATTAATGTCTATAAAAAAGAAAATATGCTTAATGGTTTTGACGACATTGATTATTTGAGAAGTATGGAGGAAGAGATTACCTCTTTTGCTGACAATACACCTTTATAAATTCCAAAAATGCATTCCTGATGACTGCTAAAAACCAACGTATCATAGAAATCATGGACACCACTTTAAGGGATGGTGAACAGACTTCTAGTGTATCATTTTCTGCCTCTGAAAAACTTACTCTAGCTAAATTATTGCTGGAAGAACTCAAGGTAGACAGAATAGAAATAGCGTCTGCTAGGGTTTCTGAAGGAGAGTTTAATGCGGTGAAACAAATCATGGATTGGGCCAAAAGCAAACAATTAACAGATAGAATTGAAGTACTTACTTTTGTAGATGGTGGAGTTTCACTTGATTGGATGGTAAAAGCGGGTGCCAAAGTACAAAACCTTTTAACCAAGGGCTCGTTAAATCACCTAACCCACCAACTAAAAAAAACACCTCAGGAACATTTCAAAGATATTGAAGCTACTATTCAAAATGCCACTGAAAAAGGTATTGAAACCAATGTCTATTTAGAAGATTGGAGTAACGGTATGAGAAATGACCCTGAATATGTTTTTCAGTACCTGAATTTTATTACAACCCAACCCATCAAAAGAGTACTACTTCCAGATACATTAGGGATTCTAACCCATAGAGAAACCTATGATTATCTGAGTCAGATTAGAGAAAAACACCCTCAAATGCATATAGATTTTCATGGTCACAACGATTATGATCTCAGTGTAGCTAATGTCATGGAAGCCGTTAAGGCTGGTGTCAATGGATTACACCTTACTGTAAATGGCATGGGAGAACGTGCAGGAAATGCCCCTTTAGCAAGTGTAGTTGCGGTGATCAATGACTTTATGCCTGAGGTAAAGGTAAACGTAAACGAAAAATCACTCTATAAAGTAAGTAAATTAGTCTCCACATTTACTGGTTTTGGAATTCCAGCTAATAAACCTATTGTAGGAGAAAATGTTTTTACACAAACCGCTGGAATACATGCAGATGGCGATAGTAAAAAAAACCTATACTTTAATGATTTATTGCCAGAAAGATTTGGCAGAAAAAGAAAATATGCTTTAGGGAAAACTTCAGGAAAAGCAAATATTATTAAAAACCTTCAAGAGTTAGGACTAACCTTAAATCCAGAGGAATTAAAAAAAGTAACCGAACGTATTATTTATCTTGGAGACAAAAAAGAAAAGGTCACTAAAGAAGACCTCCCTTATATTATTTCTGATGTTTTGGACGCTGGTAAGTACGTTCACAGAGTGAAAATTGACGCTTATGTGCTCACACATGCCAAGGGATTACAGCCTTCAGCTACCGTGTCACTGACTATAGGCGAAGTAAGTCATGAGCAACACGCTAATGGTGACGGGCAATTTGACGCATTCATGAATGCCCTGAAGCGTATTTATAAAAATGAAAAAGAACAATTAGCCGTGCTAACCGATTACGCAGTTAGAATACCCCCTGGAAGTACTTCAGACGCACTTTGTGAAACAATTATTACATGGGAACACCACGGTAAAGAATTTATTACACGTGGCTTAGATTCAGACCAAACGGTGTCTGCTATTAAAGCCACTGAAAAAATGCTCAATATTATATAATTATGAAATTATCTATTGCCTTATTGGCCGGAGACGGCATAGGTCCTGAAGTCATTGATCAAGCGGTAAAGGTCTCTGACGCTATTGCCAAGAAATTTAATCACGAAATTAGCTGGAAACCAGCACTCACGGGTGCAGTGGCTATAGATGCCGTTGGGGATCCTTATCCAGATGCTACCCATGAAATATGCCTTGCTGCAGACGCGGTGTTATTTGGTGCCATTGGGGATCCTAAATACGACAATGACCCATCTGCAACCGTAAGACCAGAACAAGGCTTATTAAAGATGCGTCAAAAATTAGGTCTCTTCGCAAACGTGAGGCCTACCTTTACTTTTCCTTCATTAATTGATAAATCACCTCTAAAAAAAGCACGTATAGAAGGAACAGATTTGGTTTTTCTTAGAGAACTTACTGGTGGGATCTATTTTGGAAAAAGAGGTAGAGAAGACAATGGTAATACGGCTTATGATACCTGTACCTATACAAGGGCAGAAGTGCAAAGATTGGCCAAAAAAGGCTTTGAATTAGCCATGACTCGATCTAAAAAATTGTGCTGTGTAGACAAGGCGAATGTGTTGGAATCTTCCAGACTTTGGAGGGAGACGGTTCAAGCCATGGAAAAAGATTACCCAGAAGTAACTGTTTCCTATGAGTTTGTAGACGCGGTAGCCATGAGATTGGTTCAATGGCCCAATAGTTATGATGTGCTTATTACAGAAAACTTATTTGGGGACATTCTTACAGATGAAGCCTCGGTTATATCAGGATCTATGGGCTTAATGCCCTCTGCTTCAGTGGGTGCAGAAACCTCTTTATATGAACCCATTCACGGTTCTTACCCCCAAGCTGCAGGGAAAGACATTGCCAATCCATTGGCCACTGTGCTCTCTGCTGCAATGATGTTTGAAGACGCCTTTGGGTTAAGCGAAGAAGCTACTTTAATCAGAAAAGTGGTTAACGATTCTTTAGATGCAGGTTTTGTAACTGAAGACTTAGCAGAGGGAGTGGCACCTCAGAAGACATCGGCCGTAGGCGATTGGTTGGCATCAAAAATATTAGAAGCCTAAACAATAACTATTTACAGCATTGATACAATTTAAAAAGCCCCGCTAAATGAGCGGGGCTTTTTAATATCGTTAATGACTTTATCACTAAACGATCGGTTTCATTGCTGTCATAGAAGCCCTTAATCTAGCCCCTACAATTTCTACAGGATGGTTCCTTAGTGCTGCGTTTATAGCGACCAATTGTGTGTTAGACACCTTATTGTCTGTACCTTTCCCATAAGCCGTTCCAATTACATCAGTATCTATACGCGTCATAAAATCTGCCAATAATGGCTTACAAGCATGGTCAAACAAATAGCAGCCATATTCTGCTGTATCAGAAATAACCCTATTCATTTCAAATAATTTCTTCCTTGCAATAGTATTAGCGATTAATGGCGTTTCGTGAAGCGACTCGTAATAAGCAGACTCTTCAATAATACCAGAAGCAGTCATAGCTTCAAAAGCCAGCTCTACTCCTGCCCTAACCATTGCAACCATTAAGACGCCATTATCGTAAAATTCTTGCTCTGAGATAATTTCAGAAGAAATAGGTGTTTTTTCAAAAGCAGTTTCTCCTGTAGCGGCTCTCCACTCTAATAAGTTTTTGTCGTCGTTAGCCCAGTCTTCCATCATTGTTTTAGAGAAATGACCAGAAATAATGTCGTCCATATGCTTGTTGAACAAAGGCCTCATAATATCTTTCAATTCCTCTGACAATTCAAAGGCTTTTATTTTTGCTGGATTAGACAAACGGTCCATCATATGGGTAATTCCCCCGTATTTCAGTCCTTCTGTAATGGCTTCCCAACCGTATTGAATTAATTTTGCTGCGTAGCCCTTATCCAATCCTTTTTCTACCATTTTGTCAAAACACAAAATTGAGCCTGTTTGAAGCAGACCACATAAAATAGTTTGCTCCCCCATTAAATCAGACTTAACCTCAGCCACAAAAGAAGATTCTAAGACACCTGCTCTATCGCCACCAGTAGCTACTGCATAGGCTTTGGCTTGAGCCAAACCAACGCCTTGAGGATCATTATCTGGGTGCACTGCAATAAGCGTAGGAACCCCAAAGCCTCTTTTGTACTCTTCTCTCACTTCAGAACCAGGACACTTAGGCGCCACCATTATAACGGTTAAATCTTTACGCACTTGCATCCCTTCTTCTACAATGTTGAATCCATGAGAATAAGACAGTGTAGCCCCTTTTTTCATGAGCGGCATAACGGCAGTCACTACAGCGGTGTGTTGCTTGTCTGGCGTAAGGTTAATGACCACATCTGCATGGGGAATTAATGCTTCATAAGTATCTACTGTGAAATTGTTTTCTGTAGCGTTTAAATAAGAGGCCCTTTTTTGCGCAATAGCTTCTGCTCTTAAAGTATAAGATATATCCAAACCAGAATCTCTCATGTTCAAACCTTGGTTCAAGCCTTGAGCGCCACAGCCTACAATTACAATTTTCTTTCCCTTTAAGGATTCCACCCCATCTGAAAATTCAGAAGATTCCATAAACCTACATTTCCCCAGTTGGGTCAGTTGTTCTCTTAGAGATAGGGTATTAAAATAATTTGCCATGATAAAAATTTCTGTGTTATAATTTATTAATTGTTTTATTAAAAGTCCTTTAACAAGGACGAAATTTGCATTTCTGCTTTTGAAATAGCAATTCTTCCAGATCGAACAAATTGCATTATACCAAACGGTTTTAGCTGATCGTAAAGCGTGTCTACTTCAGACCTTCTTCCTGATTTTGAAATAACAAAAAAGTCTCTTGAAACAGTGACTATTTGCGCATTGCTGTCTTTTATAATATTTTGTATCTCTCTTTCATCAAATAGCAAACTTGAGTTTACTTTAAATAATGCGGCCTCTTGGTAAATAATCTCATCGTCTGTATGAGAAAAAACTTTAATTACCTCAATCTGCTTTTCTATTTGTCCCACAATATTATGCACCCATTTGGGTGTAGTAAATACGACTATTGTAAATTTAGACACATTATCAATCTCTGATTTAGAAACATTTAAACTTTCTATATTAATGTGTCGCTTTAAGAATATTCCTGATATTCTATTCAATAATCCTACGTTATTCTCTGAGTAAACAGAGATGGTATACCATGCATTCTCCATCTTTTGCTATTTTAGTCTAATATCTGAAACGGATGCTCCAGAGGGTATCATTGGAAATACGTTATGTTCATTTTCTACACAAACCTCTAAAAAGTAAGGACCCTTGTGTGCCATCATTTTCTCTATGGCACCAGACAGTTGATCTCTTTCACTAACTCTTGCCGCCTCAATGTCATAACCTGCAGCAATCTTAACAAAGTCAGGATTACTCATAACAGTAGAAGCGTACCTACTTTCAAAAAATAATTCTTGCCATTGTCTAACCATACCGAGATGCTCGTTATTGAGTACCATGATTTTTACGGCAGTCTTATTTTGGAAAATAGTCCCTAATTCTTGAATAGTCATTTGGTAACCTCCATCTCCAATAATAGCTACTACTTCTCTGTCTGGAGCACCCATTTTTGCACCTATGGCAGCTGGAAGAGCAAAACCCATTGTTCCTAAACCTCCTGAAGTTACATTACTTTTTGTTTGAGAAAAGCCAGCATACCTGCAAGCAATCATCTGGTGTTGTCCTACATCTGTAACTATGACAGCCTTGTTTTCACTCTTTTCATTGAGTATTCTAATGGCTTCTCCCATGGTAAGGCCAGGCTTGGTTGGGTAAATATCATTTTTAATTACTTCATTGTACTCAATCTCATAGTACTCATGAAAATTTTTCAACCAAGCTTCATGACTGTTTTCATTGATTAAAGGAAGTATATCTCTCAGACTTGCTTTTGCATCTCCAAGTACCGCTACAGTAGTCTTTACATTCTTATCAACCTCTGCTGGGTCAATCTCAAAATGAATCACTTTAGCTTGCTTAGCATAAGTCTCTAAATTACCCGTCACCCTGTCGTCAAAGCGCATACCAATAGTAATTAATACATCGCACTCATTGGTAAGCATATTCGGGCCATAATTACCATGCATCCCAACCATTCCTACATTCAGGGGGTGACTGGTATCTAAAGCAGACAAACCTAAAACAGTCCAAGCAGCTGGTATTCCTGATTTTTCTACAAAATCCTTTAATTCCTTTTCAGCCTCTGACAATATGACCCCTTGTCCAAAAATGATGAATGGTTTTTTAGCTTCATTGATTAGGACTGCTGCTTTAGACAGACTCTCTTTAGAGGCCACTGGTGTAGGGACATAACTCCTTACCTTAGTGCATTTTTCATAGTGAAAATCTAAAGAATCAAATTGCGCATTTTTAGTAATATCTATAAGCACAGGGCCTGGTCTTCCTGATCGTGCAATATAAAATGCTTTGGCTAAAATCTCAGGGATCTCACTGGCCTCTGTAATTTGATAATTCCACTTAGTGACTGGAGTAGAAATACCAATAATATCCGTTTCCTGAAAGGCGTCTGTACCCAATAAATGTCTTCCCACCTGGCCTGTAATACAAACCATTGGTGTAGAATCTATTTGAGCGTCAGCCAATCCAGTGACTAAATTAGTTGCTCCTGGACCTGAAGTAGCAATAGCTACGCCTACATTTCCACTCACTCTCGCGTATCCTTGGGCTGCATGAGTAGCCCCTTGTTCGTGCCTAGTAAGTATATGAGTAAGTTTATCCTGGAATTTATATAATTCATCATAAACTGGCATAATAGCACCGCCAGGATATCCGTATATAAGATCTACTCCCTCCGCCAAGAGACAATGAATAATAGCCTCTGCTCCAGATATTTTCATTTTTTTAGATGGATTTGTCGTTGTTGTCATTGGTCTAATTAATTAAAAAACATCTGTTACACAGCCCTTAGACGCAGAAGAAACGATGTTCGCGAATTTATATAAACTACCGCTACTGACTTTCAGTTCAGGCGTTACCCAAGCCGCTTTTCGCTGGTTGAGTTCTGCTAAATCTATATCCAATGAAATGGTGTTTGATCTAGCATCTATAGTAATAATGTCTCCATCTTGAACCAATCCAATAGCCCCTCCAACTTGAGCTTCTGGCGACACATGCCCTACTACAAATCCGTGGGTACCTCCAGAAAAACGACCATCTGTAATTAATGCGACGTCTTTACCTAATCCCGCTCCCATAATAGCTGCAGTAGGCTTTAACATTTCTGGCATTCCTGGTCCTCCCTTCGGTCCTTCATAGCGAATCACCACAACATCTCCTTTTTTAACCTCACCTGCTTTTATTCCGTCATTGGCTAAAAATTCTCCATCATACACCTTTGCAGGACCTTGAAAATATACACCTTCTTTTCCAGTGATTTTTGCCACTGCACCCTCTTCCGCTAGATTACCATAAAGAATTCTAATATGTCCTGTTTCTTTTATGGGTGCATTAAGTGGTCTTATAACATCTTGGTCTTTTAATAGGTCTGGAACAGATTCAAGATTTTCTGCAATTGTCTTTCCAGTAACCGTCATACAATCTCCGTGAAGCATTCCGTTTTGAAGCATAAATTTCATCACTGCTGGAATACCTCCCACACGATGCAAATCTTCCATAAGATATTTACCACTAGGTTTGAGATCTGCAAGAAATGGAGTTTCACTTGATATTCTAGTAAAATCCTCTAGCGTAAAATCAATATTAGCGGTTTTTGCAATAGCCAAAAAGTGCAATACAGCATTGGTTGAACCTCCTAATACGATGATTAGTTTCACCGCATTTTCAAGAGACTTTTTGGTGATAATATCTAAAGGTTTTAAGTCTTTTTCAATTAACAATTTTAAGGCTTCGCCCGATGCCATACAATCCAATGGCTTCTCATTACCCGTGGCAGGATTTGAGGAATTATAAGGCAAGGTCATACCTAAAGCTTCAATAGCACTAGCCATTGTATTTGCAGTGTACATTCCACCACAAGCACCAGCTCCAGGACAAGCATTTTCAATAACCTCTTGATACGCTTCTTCATTTATAGTTCCAGCAACTTTCTCTCCCCATGCTTCAAAAGCAGATACAACATCTAATTTTTTCCCCCTTGCACAACCAGAAGCTATAGTTCCTCCATAAACCATTATAGAAGGCCTATTCAATCTAATCATAGCCATTAAAGCACCTGGCATATTTTTATCACAACCAACTATGGTAACCAAACCATCATAGTTCATTGCTTGAACTACGGTTTCCATAGAATCTGCAATAATGTCTCTAGAAGGCAATGAGTAGCGCATTCCAAAAGTCCCCATAGAAATCCCGTCACTTACCCCGATGGTATTAAAAATAAGTCCGGTAAGATTGGCTTTTTGAACCCCGATTTTCACTTCTTTAGCCAAGTCATTTAAATGCATATTGCAGGGGTTGCCCTCATATCCTGTACTCCCAATACCAATCATTGGTTTTTTAAGATCTTCTTTGGAAAGGCCAATAGCGTGAAGCATTGCTTGAGAAGCCGGTTGAGTAGGATCCTGGGTAACGTTTTTACTGTATTTATTTAATTCTTTTGCCATAATAGCTTCAAATTATAAAATTCCATTTTACTTTAACTATCAAATTTAACTTATTCTAATTCTTAGAGAATTATGCTTATTACATTGGTCTGTATTCAAGTACTTAAAATACATCTTAAGATGCTGATTAATAATTGTTTAAATTATTTTTTTTATCATATTCAATAAAACAAATTAACAATGATGATCTAACATAATAAAAGTTCATATGCTGTTTATCTAATATATTAACCGATTAACGAGCAAAGAATGCCCCTATAAATGATTGAGGTATATTAGAAAAAAAAATAATGGTTTGTTATGATTGTAGTCTGAGTTTAGCAAACCCAAAAGAAGTATATTTCAAATTTGGTGTTCTATTATGTGAAAACCACCTAGTTATGATTGAGAAAATTTTAAGAAAACACTGTCAAAATTTAATATAAGTTTGAAAATTATACCAAAAAAACTAATTGGTATTCCTATCCATAGTTCTGTATTGAATGGCTTCTGCAATATGAACGCTTTGAATCTCAATTTCACCCTCTAAATCTGCTATGGTCCTGGCTACTTTGATAATGCGATTGTATGCCCTAGCAGAAAAAGACAATCGCTTCATGGTAGATTTAATTAGAGACTGACTGTCTTTATTTAATTTACAAAATTTTTGAATCTCATTAATGTCCATTTGTGCATTGTGAAAAACCCCATCTATGTCTTTAAAACGATTCAATTGAATGTCTCTAGATTTCTCAACACGTTTTAAAATAACAGCACTGGTCTCAGACATTGAAACTCCTGATAATTTTTCATAAGACACTGCCTGAACTTCTAATTGAATGTCTATCCTGTCCAAAAGAGGTCCAGAAATCTTAGAAACGTAGCGCTGAGCCTCATGAACACTAGACTCATACAAAGAGTTTTGGTTAGAAAAATGACTCGATGGGCTTGGATTCATACTCGCTACTAACATAAAACTTGCCGGATAACTTATGGTGTATTTGGCACGGGATATTGTTATTTTTCGATCTTCTAAGGGTTGTCTTAGCACCTCAAGAACCCCCTTTTTAAATTCTGGCAATTCATCTAAAAAAAGTACTCCATTATGGGCCAAAGAAATTTCACCTGGCTGAGGAAAGCTTCCTCCTCCAACTAGGGCAACGTCTGAAATAGAATGATGTGGACTTCTAAATGGTCGCTTACTTAACAGCCCATGAGTTTCTAATATTCCTGCCACAGAATGAATCTTTGTAGTTTCCAAGGCTTCTTGAAAATTCATCTCTGGTAAAATAGAGGGAAGCCTTTTCGAAATCATTGTTTTCCCTGCTCCAGGAGGCCCAATCAACAAAATATTATGCCCTCCTGATGCAGCAACCTCCATAGCACGTTTAACGCCTTCTTGCCCCTTAACTTCACTAAAACAAAGTGAAGGTCTATTTGTTTTAACAATTAATGATTTTTGAACTTTAAGGGCATCTGTGCTAATACTTTCATTAGAACTCTTATGATTAAAAAATGATTTCTGATGGGAAGCATGGCTAAAAAAGTGCACTACTTCAGTAAGGTGTGACACTCCAATGATCGCTATCCCTTCAATCAATCCTGCTTCTGCTGCGTTTTCCTTTGGTATTACTATGCCCTTAAAGCCCTCTTCTAAAGCTTGAATAGCCATAGCCAAAACACCTTTTACCGGGAGAATACTTCCATCCAGGGACAATTCTCCCATAATTAAATAATCTTTTAAATCTAGTCCTTTTAACTGTGAAGAAGCCAATAGAATTCCAAGAGCCAGTGTAAGGTCATAAGCAGCACCTTCTTTTTTTAGGGCCGCAGGGGCCATATTAATAGTGATTTTTTTACCTGGAATTCTATAGCCATTGTTTAAAAGTGCTGCTGCAATCCTATAATGACTCTCTTTGAATGCATTGTCTGGCATTCCAACTAAATGATATCCAATACCAATAGCAATGTGAACCTCTATAGTAATGGCCACTGCACTAATGCCAAATACAGCACTTCCATAAAGTTTAGTAAGCATCTTATATCATTTTGAGATAAGGTAACTAAAAGTATCTACGGAGAAGAGATCACTCTATAAAAAGCGAACTGACTGGGATGAATGAGTTTTATAATTATACTTTTGTGGTGAGTTATAAATTAGAATAACAGAGACGAATTATTTAGCGGGTTTCAAAACCAATTTAGTAGACAGGTTTTTAATCTCCGCTTTATTGAGTAACAAGGTTCTGAAACCACCATTTCTGTAAAGCTGTGCCTGATCTTCATAGTGAGCGCTAAATGGGTTTCCTGATTGCCCAGTAGGTAAAATCCCCAGTGCGTGTTCTATATCTGAGAAATCAATCACCCTTCTGGTTGAAGGACCTTGATTCACTTTAAAGCCACCAGACTCAGTATAACTAAAACCAGTATTATTAATAACCTCCTTAGATCCGCTAATGGGAAAAGGACCTACATTAAAAAAGCTTCTCAAAGCTGCTATTTTTCCTATGGGATGTTCGTGTTCTACGGTGTGAATTTTACCCCAATTCCATTGCTTGGGGTCATTTCCAAAACTATCAGAAAGATCTTTAAAAGCTATTTTAAAGGAAGATTTTAGCAAGTCTGCTTTGGTTTCTGTTTCAGCAGTAATGCTGTTGTCAAACCAAATGCTTTCTGCCTTTTTAGCCATAGGGGCAATAGCCCTTTTAAAAAAATGTGTGGATTGAATGGCCTTAAATTGTGTTTCTCCAAGCTCATCTAGGAATACAGCCTTTAGAAAATAATATTCCCACTTATGGAATAAAGCAGCTGCTGTGGTCGATTCGGGATAATCACCTTCCCAAGATTGCAAATCATTATATGCCCACTGCTCGTCTTCACTTAAAGAAGTTAAAAATGAGGAATCTTCCTTTAGAGCACTATTAAAGTCTGCTATAATTTCAGCATTTACTGAAGAAGTGTGGTCTAAAATCATCTCTGAAACGCTAGATTTATCCCAATCCCTTTTTGAATCCAAAAGTGTTACAATTCTCTTGGCCCTGTTTTCTGGTAAGTAATATCCGGGGTATGTTTTTCCCGAAGGAAATAATGGGGCGTTGTTGGCAGAATACACATAGTTCCATGGTGGATTTTCAGACATAGGATTTTCAGAAAAATCTGTAAATCTTATTTTTTCTTGCGCTGCAGTGGAACCGTCTAACACAAATTTAGAGGAGATACCAGATGGAAGTTCATAAAGTGCTGCTGTAGCCCACCAAGCAATATTTCCCTCTCTATCTCCATACATCACATTAAGGCCAGGTGCATGAATATTAGGTAAAGCTATTTTAAATGAATTCTTATCTGCTGCATGTGATATGCTGTACAGGGCATTTAATACTTTATTAGGCCTCTGGGTATACACCCAGGACATACTTAAAGGTTTATCTAATGCAACGCCATCAATAACATCGTTCATTAAAGGACCGTGAAGGGTAGACTTTACTTGAAATAATATTGGATTGGCGTCTTTGACTTTAATTTGTTTTTCTTGTATTTGTAATGAGAGCCACTCCCCTTCATACAAGTAAGCATTGCTATCTGTGACATGAGATTGGGTTTGATAAAAATCAATATCGTCGTTCTCAAACATAGTGAGTCCATAGGCCATTTTTCTGTTATGCGCCAAAAGAGGAAATGGAATTCCAGCCAAGTGATATCCATAGTTTTCATATTGAGGTGTCTCAATATGTGCTTCAAACCAAACAGAAGGCTGTGCATAACCAATATGAGGATCATTGGCAAAAATAACTTCCCCATTTTTGGTTTTTTCTGCACCAATGACCCATGCATTACTGCCAATGAATTGCGGTGCAGGTACCTTTTCTAAAAGCGTTGCTATTTGGTCTTCTACAGCAGTAAAAACAGGAATAGACACCGTGTTTGGATCAAAATCAATCTCTAAATCATTGAGATAATCAGCGCCAAGTGTATGATAAATATTAGATAAAAGAGGATCTGTCCTTTGGGCTACAGCAAAACTAAAAGACATATAGCCAAGGATATTGTATATGTCCTTTAATTCAAAAAGTGTTTTTTCCAATCCTGTTAAATAGAATTCCACAGGTGTTGTTCCGTCAGTAACAAATTTATTTACCCCCTTTAAATAAGCCAAGGAAAGTTTATATTCAGGGCTAGATGTGTCTAATTGAGCTACAGCCTTTTTACTAGATGCGTCTATCCCTAAGGTAAGAAAGAGACGGTCTGTTTCTATTAAATCAGATCCAAAGAGTTCAGAGAGCCTCCCAGAGCCAATTCTTCTGAGCACTTCCATTTGCCAAAGCCTGTCTTGAGCATGGACATAGCCTAGAGATTTAAAGGCATCTTCCTCTGTATTTCCATAAATATGAGGGACCCCATATGTGTCATAATATACTTCAACTTCCTCTGTCAGTCCATCTAAATACTTTGTCCCTTTATAATCTGGAGTCATCAATTGTACCGAAATCACTGCAACAATTAAAAATACAAAGGCAATAAGTACTATTGAAACTAAAATTCTTTTGATGTTTTTCATAACGGTGTAATCAGATCAGTATAGGTAATATCTTATTGGTTAAGGGCATCTAAAAGCCATTGTTTGTAGGTCGGTATGTCAGTATATTGAATGGCTGGAGCCAATACTTCTAATGATGGAGACAAAAGCACATAATAAGGCTGTGAAGCAGCATTAAAATTAACGGTCTGAAAGGTACCCCATTTTTGACCAATCGTTTCAATAGGTTTTTGCCTGCCGCTGGGATAGGTGAAAATAAATTGGTCTGAAAGGGGAAGCGCTTTACGGTCGTCTACATAAAGAGATATAAGCACAAACTCTTTATTAATCAAAGAGAAAACCGATGGATCACTCCAAACATTTTCTTCCATTCTCCTGCAATTCACACAGGCCCAGCCAGTGAAATCTAATAGAATAGGTTTATTTTCTTCTTGAGCAACACGCCAGCCTGTCTCAAAATCCTTGTAGCAATTTAGTCCTAAAGGACAGTCAGATTCTTGGGCGTAAACACTGTAAAAACTTGGGGGAGGAAAACCGCTTAACCAAGCTAAATCTTGTTTTTTGAAAATTCCTAATAATAAAAAAGACCCAAACACTATGGATCCGGCAATCCAAGGAAATCTAGACCAATGAATGGGCTTTTTTACCTTGTCAAATACCCCTAATAAATAAGCTGCCAATCCAATAGACAACAACAACCAAATTCCTAAAAAGATTTCTCTCTTAAGAATGCCCCAATGCCCTACTAAATCTGCATTGGATAAAAACTTAAATGCCAGTCCTAACTCTAGAAATCCCAAAAACACTTTGACGGTGATCATCCAGCCTCCTGATTTTGGTAAACCACTCAATAAACCAGGAAACAAGGCAAACAAGGCAAAAGGCAAAGCCAATGCTAATCCAAAACCAAACATTCCTACTGTTAAATTAGTCGCTACATCTCCACCAGCTAAGGTAGTACTCCCTAAGAGACCTCCCAAAATAGGTCCTGTACATGAAAAAGAGACCAAAGCAAGGGTGAGTGCCATGAAAAAGACACCTACAACACCACCAATTCTTGAGGCAGAGGCATCTATTTTATTACTCCATGAAGCAGGCAGATTCAATTCATAAAAACCAAAAAATGACCCAGCAAAGAATATAAATATGACAAAAAACAAAAGGTTTAACCAGATATTTGTGGCTATAGTGTTTAGAATTTGTGCATCTAAAGAATTAAACAAATGAAAAGGAAGTGACAGTAAAACATAGATAAGCACTATAAAAAAACCATACCATAGTGCATTGGCTATTCCTTTTCTTTTATTAGCTGAACTTTTAGTAAAAAAAGATACTGTTAATGGAATCATGGGAAAAACACATGGCGTAAGAAGTGCAATAAAACCGCCGAGCATGCCTAATAAAAATATCTTCCACCAACCATTCACTCCCTCAGAGTCTTCATTTGTAATAAATGAACCCAAACGATCTTTGGATTTAAGGTCCAAAAGTAAAGCTGTTGTTTTTTCTTGATCTGAATTATTTATAGCAGCTGCTTGTGCTGTAACTTCTTTTCCGGTTTCCAAAGCAACTGTAAAGCGAATTATATTTGGAATACAAACTTCTTTACAAACCTGATAATCTATTGAAAATGAAATTTCTGAAAGCCCTTTGTCCTTAATTTCTAGGCGTTGTTTAAAGGTTACACTGTCTTTAAAAAAAATCTCTGTGACATTAAAAACATCAGAATATTCACTATGTGTCTGACTTTCTTCAGTATTACCCAACAACAAAAAGGAATTCTTCTGATTTTCAAAATTAAAAATAGCTGGTTGAGACCCGCCTTCTGGTGAATATTGAGAATACAAATGCCAGTCTTTTTCAATAGTCCCAATTAATGAAATTATATATATACTGTCATTTTTTTTGGTCACAGATGGCGTCCATTGTACAGGATCCTCAGTAGCAGACATTGGAAAAGAAAAATCTTGACCAAATACCATTCCTTTAGGGCTAATGAACAAAAAAGCAAAAAGAATAATTATTTTTCTCATAAAATGTTGAAATATAATGATTTATCTGTTTTTAATTTAGAAACAAACCGTCTGTCTGCCCTATATCCTACGACCCATATAATTTGATCTTTTGCGTCTGTCAACAACCAAATAGAAGCTTTTGAAATTACATTTATTTTTTCATCTCTTAAAAACTTGGACACCCTCTTTTTCCCTATCATCCCATTGGGGTAAAAGACATCGCCTTCTTTTGGGTGTCTAAGTTGTAATGGATATGCTAGCGTATCTTCATCTACAATAATAAATTTGTGATGGTCTGCAGGAGAAACTTCCTTGATTTTTGATATACTCAATTGAATGGGATATTCAATAATAGATTCTCCTGGGAAAATATGCGCCGATTCCTTTGCTATGAAAGAGGATTCAAGGGGCGTTAAAATGAGAGTACTTCTATCTTTTAGTAATAGATGGCTAGGAGACAATAGTTTTTTTCCATTTTCACGCTGACACAGTTCAAGAACTGCAGTAGCGTCATTGAAGCCATAAGGAGAAAACAATCCATAAATGACGGATAAAACTGATGGAGTATCAATCAATAAGTCTATAGTAATGTGAATTTCGTTGTCTTCTACTGACCAAAGATCTTTTTTAAGTTTTTCCAAATACAAAGAAGCCAGTTGTGAAGTCTCTTTCAAATGCAGCTGAGTTTGCACCATATTTTCCAAAGCAGTTGAATGCAAATCAGCCATTAGAGGCAATACTTCGTGTCTGATTTTATTTCTGAGGTAAGTAGTACTAGCATTAGTACTGTCTTCTCGCCACAGTATCTGATTATTTTTGGCGAAATCAACTATGGCAGATTTTGCAAAAGATAGTAGCGGTCTTCTAATGTAGTCTCTTTTCTCAGGGATACCTAACAATCCATCTATTCCTGTTCCTCTAGATAAATTGATAAACATGGTTTCTAGAGCGTCTTCTCTATGGTGTGCAGTAAGTAAAAATTGGTATTCATGCGTCTTAATTAGCTGGTCAAACCAATCATAACGAAGTGTTCTAGCCCCCATTTGAATAGAAACCTTTTGTGCTTTTACATATGCATTGGTGTCAAAGCTTGTTTGGAAAACTGGCACGTCTAATTCAAGACCTAAATCGATTACAAATTGCGCATCGGCTGCAGAAGCAGCCCCTCGTAAATTGAAATTACAATGGGCCAAAGCAAAAGTCAAACCACACTGAGCACACAAATGGGCCAGCACCACTGAATCTACCCCACCACTGCAAGCCAATAAAAATTTACTTGTGGTAAGTTCCTTAAATTGCGTGTTTAAATGATTTTTAAAAGCGGTAATCACGAGAACTAATTATGGGGTTTAACGTGTTTTTATTTGCTACTTTTGAACCGTAAAGATACCCTTAATTTTGGAGTTAGCCCATATGGAGCAAAAGCGATTACATTTTATAGACGCCATTAGAGCTTGGGCAATTCTTATGATGTTACAAGGACATTTTATAGATGGATTACTCGCCACACAATTCAGAGATCAAGAACAGGGCTGGTTTCAAATTTGGACTTATTTTAGAGGCATTACAGCACCGGTATTTTTCACTGCGTCGGGATTAATATTCACTTATCTATTATTCAAAAACACCCACAATGAATATGTTAATAAAAGAATTAAAAAAGGCTTAAAAAGAGGGCTGCAACTGATTGTCCTAGGGTATTTATTGCGACTTAACATCCAGGGACTCTTAAACGGGCAAATTTATCCAAGTTTCTTTTATGTAGATGTGTTGCATTGTATTGGTTTAGCCATTCTAGTGGTCATTTTTGTCTATAAATTAGTAGGCCATTGGTCCAGAAGGGCATTTGCTTTAATTGCGTTTATATTGGCAACACTTATTTTTAGCATTGAACCCTGGTTTAAAGGTTTGGATTGGTCCAATTGGCCAATAGCTTTAAGCCATTATTTTACCCGTGAAAATGGATCTTTATTCACCTTTATTCCCTGGGTAGGATATAGCTTCTACGGGGCTTTTATTGCCATGACCTTACTAAAACTAAGTCATAAAAAAATGTTTTATCCCATCGCCATAATGGTATTATTTATTTTAGGCACTTGGTTAAAGTATGACTCTTCCAGATTTTTCATTTGGCTAGACGATCAATTTGGCTGGAAGGTATTCAGGGCTGTAGCCTTCAATAATTACCTTTTTATTAGACTCGGAGATGTGTTGTGGGTTCTGGCTGTATTTATGCTTGGGAGGCATTTCCTTCAATACAAAACACTTTTAGCCATTGGTCAAAACACCTTGAGTATCTATGTCATTCACGCGATAATTTTATACGGAAGCTTCCATGGTTTTGGACTGTATAAGTTTTTTAAAAAATCGCTCAATGTACCCGAAGCTTTTGCTGGTGCATTACTTTTTGTGTTATGCTGTGTTAGTCTGTCATTTTTATACGAGCACAAAAAGGGATTTGTAAAAGATTATATTTCTTGTATATTTAAAAAAAAATAATGTTATGAGTGAAAAGACATCAGGACCTGTTGAGGTTAGCTTAGAAAAAGATAAAAATTATGCTTGGTGTACCTGCGGGTATACAGAAAACGAACCCTTTTGTGACAGTTCACATAGAAAACATAACGCTACACCTTCCCTGAAATTTAGTGTTTCTGAAGAAAAAACAGCCTTTTTATGTAGCTGTAAAAAAACCTCAAATCCACCTTATTGTGACGGTAGTCACAATGGTTAATTTAGGATACTAAAATTCACAGTAATAGAAAAGCCCGTTATTAGCGGGCTTTTTCTGTGTCAAAATTTAAATTATATGTGTAAAGCCCTGTCTTCTGTAGCGGCTAGGGCAGCTTCCTTTATGGCTTCTGCGAAGGTGGGATGTGCATGAGACATTCTTGAAATATCTTCTGCAGAGGCCCTAAATTCCATAGCTACTACAGCTTCTGAAATGAGATCTGCACATCTTGCTCCTATCATATGCACTCCCAAAACTTCATCGGTTTCTTTGTGTGCCAAGATTTTCACAAAACCATCTAGGTCCATACTTGCTCTAGATCTTCCAAGAGCTCTCATTGGAAATTGACCCACTTTGTAAGGAGTATTACTTTCCTTTAATTGCTCCTCTGTTTTTCCAACTGCAGCTACCTCTGGCCAGGTGTACACAACACCAGGGATCAAATTATAATCAATATGAGGTTTTTGCCCTGCTATAATCTCAGCTACCATAGTACCCTCTTCTTCTGCTTTATGGGCAAGCATTGCGCCAGCAACAACATCGCCAATAGCGTATATATGAGGTGTGTCAGTTTGTAAATGACTGTTCGTAACAATCCTGCCTCTTTCATCGAGATTTACCCCTGCAGCTTCTGCATTTAAACCAGCCGTATAAGGACTTCTACCCACTGCAACCAAACAGTAATCTGCCTCTAAAACTACTTCTGCACCTTTTTTATCGTTGGCTTTAACAGTAACAATATCTCCTTTTCGAGTGACTTCTTTTACACCGTGTGACAAAAGAAATTTTACTTTCTGTTTTTTCATCACTTTAGTTAGCTCCTTAGAGAGTGCAGCATCCATAGAAGGAATAATGCGGTCTGCATACTCCACCACGGTTACCTCTGCACCCAATCTTTTGTAAACCTGTCCTAGTTCGAGACCAATAACACCACCACCAATAACCACTAAATGTTTGGGGATTTCTGGAAGAGATAGGGCTTCAGTAGACGTAATAATACGCTCTTTGTCTTGGGTAATAAACGGCAATTGACTGGGTTTTGACCCTGTAGCAATAATAGTATGCTTCGCTGAGATGGTGATGGTCTTTCCATCATTGCCCTTGACAGAAATAGTATGTGCATCTTTGAAACTACCGAAACCATGAAGTACCGTAATTTTATTTTTGTCCATCAGAAACTCAATCCCTTTGGTAGTTTGTGCCACAACACTGTCTTTTCTGGCAACCATTTTAGAGAGATTGGCAATAATTTCTCCTGGAATTTCAATACCGTGGGTGTCAAAATGTTTTGTTGCGTCTTCATAATGGTGGGAAGAATCTAACAAAGCTTTAGAAGGAATACAACCTACATTTAAACAGGTTCCGCCTAAAGTATTATATTTTTCTATCAAAGCCGTTTTAAGGCCTAATTGTGCACAGCGAATTGCTGCTACATAACCTCCAGGTCCTGAACCTATCACGGCTACATCAAAAGCATCCATATTTTTTATTTTAATAAACTATACCAAAATTACCACATAAGTTTTAGCTTACAAAGGTATATGTCCAGTATCTTTTATTTCACTAATCACAAAGGCACTTTGAGTACTTCCAATAGCTGAAATAGTCGTGAGTTTACGCACCATAAAATCCCTGTAAGCAGCCATGTCTTCTAAATGAATTTTCAATAAATAGTCATATTCACCAGCGATATGAAAACAGCTTACTACAGCCTCTAAACGGGCAATCTCTCTTTCAAATTGAAGGACCATATCTTTAGAGTGTTGCTGTAATTTAACATGACAAAATGCCACGAAATTCTTGTTTACTTTTGATTTATCTAATACGGCAGCATACTTAGATATAATTCCTGAACGCTCTAATTTTTTTATGCGTTCATATATAGCCGTATTAGATAGCCCAAGTTGGTTAGCGTAATACTTGTTAGGTTTTTTACTGTCTTCTTGGAGAAGTTTTAAAAGATTTTTGTCAATGTGGTCTATCATTTTTAGATAATTTTAAAAGCAAAATAATCATTTAGAGATATAAAAAAGATTTATTTTCTAAAAATTTTATACTATTTAGATAAATTATCTGTTAAATATATTTTGAATTGTAAATATTCAATTACATAAGTAGATTTACTTAAATTTATTTTATGAAAACTTCAAAATTTGGTGCAGCATCTATTTTATCTCAACATAACACTGGTGCCCATAGTGGTGTAAATCCGTCTATTTCAGACAGCAGTACGTATGCATTTAACACAGCAAAGGATATGTCGGATACTTTTGAAGGCACCAATGAAGGTTGTTTTCTATACAGCAGACACAGTACACCTTCCAACAATATGCTAGCCAGCAGCTTAGCTTCAATGGAAGGAAGTGAAGCTGCCCATGTATTTGGCAGTGGAATGGGTGCAATTACGGCCGTTTTATTTCAGTTGTGTGCTGCAGAAGAGCACATTGTAAGCAGCAGAACTATTTACGGAGGCACCTATGCCCTATTAAAAAACTTTATGCCTAAATACGGCGTACAAACCAGTTTTGTAGACACTACTGACCTCCAGGCTGTTATAGCTGCCATAACGCCTAAAACAAAAGTTTTATACTGTGAGGCAATGAGTAATCCACTTTTAGAAATTAGTGATATAAACGCGCTGGCAGCAATAGCCCAAAAATACCAGCTCACTCTTGTGGTAGACAACACCTTTACCCCATTAATGATCGCCCCACTTAAACATGGTGCTCACATAGTCATACACAGTCTAACAAAATTTATAAACGGCACCTCAGATGCAGTCGCTGGCGTGGTTTGTGCTTCAGAAAATTTCTGCAACTCCCTTAGAGATGTCAATCAAGGGGCAGCCATGCTCTTTGGAAGCACACTAGATAGCCACAGGGCCGCTTCAATACATAAAAATTTAAAAACACTGCCTTTAAGAATGGCCAAACATTCAGACAACGCCTACTGTATAGCGAGAGGGCTTCAAGCGGCAGGTTTTAAAGTCATGTATCCTGGACTAGCGAGCCATAAGGGAAAGCAAACCCTTGAAAAACAATTAGAACCAGGATTTGGGTATGGTGGATTAATGACACTGGACGCAGGTAGTCTCGAAAAAGCAAATGCTCTAATGGAAGCCATGCAAGATGCTGGAGTAGGCTACTTGGCTGTAAGTTTAGGATTTTACAAAACGCTTTTTTCTGCCTCGGGAAGTTCTACCTCTTCTGAAATATCTAAAGAGGAACAAATTCAAATGGGTCTTGGGGAGGGTTTAATACGTTTTTCAATTGGACTAGATCACTTTCCAGAAGAAACCTTAGCGCTTTTATTGAACTGTATAGATAAAGTAGCCTTGCATAAAGGCATGTAAAATTGTAATATTACGCTTTACTAAATTATTACTATGAATTCAAAAGCGTCTACTCCAAAATCTATTTCCCTTAAAGCTTCTTTAATACCCGTTGTATTATTAGTTGTTTTACTGGCTTACAATGTTTTTGTCTTTGGAGACGACGCCCTAAGCGGTTCCAATCAATTTATATTGCTCATAGGAGGAGCAATAGCTGTAGTAGTAGGATTTTTTCATCAAGTTTCTTACGATAAAATGTTAGCAGAAGTAGCGGAGAATTTAAAATCCACCACAGGTGCTTTACTCATTCTACTGATGGTAGGTGCTTTATCTGGCACTTGGCTCGTTAGTGGTATAATACCGGCCATGATTTATTACGGACTGCAAATCCTAAACCCCACCATATTTCTGGCTGCCTGCGTCATTATTTGTGCTATCATTTCCATAGCAACAGGTAGCTCATGGACTACGTCTGCAACGGTAGGTATTGCCCTTATCGGTATTGGAAATGCCCTTGGAATCCCCATGGGAATGACAGCAGGAGCGGTCTTGTCTGGAGCTTATTTTGGAGACAAAATGTCGCCACTAAGCGACACTACAAACCTTGCGCCAGCAATGGCTGGAGGTGATTTGTTCACTCATATTAGGTATATGCTGCTCACAACAGTTCCCACGCTTGTAGTCACACTGATTGTTTTTGTTGTATTAGGCCTCACAATAGACACTTCAGGAGAAGCAGACACCCAGTCTATCCTCAATAGCATAGACGCTACTTTTAATATAAGTGGTTGGTTGTTTTTAGTGCCATTAGGTGTTATTTTAATGATTCTAAAGAAAACACCACCCCTTATGGCTTTACTTATTGGAACGCTTTTAGGAGGTGTTTTTGCCCTAATCTTTCAACCCGAAATTATTGCTGGTTTGTCGGGAGCTAAAGAACTCAACTTTGAAAACGGCTATAAAGGAATCTTAAACGCCATTACAGTAAGCACAGAAATTGCCACCGACAATGTTGCCCTAAACGACCTTTTCACCTCTAAAGGTATGTCTGGAATGTTAGGAACTATATGGTTAATCATGTGCGCTATGGTCTTTGGAGGCATTATGGATGGAATTGGTGCGCTATCTAAAATTAGCGAAACACTCTTGGGAATGGCCAAGACAACCTTTGGTCTTTTTGCCAGTACGGTAGCGAGTTGTTTGGCGCTAAATGTAACTGCCTCAGACCAATACTTAGCCATTGTAATTCCTGGAAAGATGTTCTCTAAAGCTTATAAAGACAAAGGTTTGGCTCCAGAGAACCTCAGTAGAACCCTTGAAGATTCAGGAACAGTAACTTCAGTCCTTATCCCTTGGAATACTTGTGGTGCATATCATTCTGGCGTATTAGGGGTTGGTGTTGCAGACTATTTTGTATATGCCATATTCAATTGGTTGAGTCCATTTATGACTTTGCTATTTGCCGCTTTTCAAATAAAAATAGCCCAATTAAAAGAGGTTTAATTCTCCTATCGATTTTTCTTATAGCCCTATTGTTATAAAGTAGGCTGGTATTTTTTATAAGACTTAGTTAGTTGTACTTTTGCAGCTTCAAATAACAAAACAATTAACTATGGCCTTTGTAGGAAAAAAATTTCCAAATTTAAGCGTTAACGCAATGAATGAGATGGGTGACACCTTTAAAATTAACATTTTAGAGGAAGCTCAAAAAAACAACAAAAAAGTATTATTATTCTGGTATCCAAAGGATTTTACATTTGTATGTCCAACAGAATTACACGCATTTCAAGATGCACTTGCAGATTTTGAAAAAAGAAACACTATGGTTATTGGAGCCTCTTGTGATACTGCAGAAGTTCATTTTGCTTGGTTAAACACCCCAAAAGATAACGGTGGTATTGAAGGAGTAAGCTATCCTTTAGTAGCAGACAGCAATAGAAACTTAGCGGCTGTTTTAGATATTTTAGATGCTACAGAACAACAATACGATGAAAACTCAGGGGTGGTACTTTTAGAAGGTGACAATGTTACTTACAGAGCGACATACCTAATAGATGAGGAAGGAACTGTTTTCCACGAAGGAATAAACCACATGCCTCTTGGAAGAAATGTACAAGAATTTATCCGTTTGATCGATGCTTATTCGCACGTTCAAAAAAATGGAGAAGTTTGCCCTGCCAACTGGGAAGAAGGAAAAGATGCGATGTCTGCTAACAGAGATGGTGTGGCTAATTATTTAGCTTCTCACTAATCCTTGAACAAATTTTGGCGGGGCAATAGCCCCGCTTTAATCTCAAAAATAATTTAATAATGGTTGTAGAATTAGAACAAGACAATTTAGCAGAAATAATTGCTCAAAATCCCAAGGTGATGGTACAATACAGTGCTACTTGGTGTGGTAATTGTAGGATCATGAAACCTAAATTCAAAAAAGAGGCCCAGGAAAATGAAGCCATAACATTCGTTATGGCCGATGCTGAAAAATTTCCTGAATCTAGAAAATTAGCTCAAGTAGACAACCTGCCTACCTTTGCTGCTTTTTCAAGTGGGACGCTTTTATACCAAGTACAAACCAACAAATACGACGTACTTAAAACACTAGTCAATGAAATTACCAGTCATTAAACATTTACTTTCTTTTGTAGAAGAAAATGATGTTGATTATTTAGAGGAAACCATTGAAACTCTGGAGTCCATTTGTGAAATCTCATCCTTGAAAGATGAAGAGTTAGACGTTATAGGCGAATTAATCTCAAACCTTTATGGTGCAGTAGAGGTTCAAAAAACTATTGCTAGTGGGACCCCTAAAAAAGAGGCTTTAAACAACTTTATGAAAAGAGTTTTAGGCGCAATTGATAAATAATACAATCAGTGCTTTATGTCATAAAAGGAATACATACTTTTCCTATTAAATTAAAAATCTCCTATTGGGAGATTTTTTTTTTGGTCTTCTTCAAATAGCGTATTTTTATAGTCTAAAATTTCAATTATGGCAACGGTACACTTAAAAGGAACTCCATTACAAACTATAGGCGCACTTCCAACAGTAGGAAGCCATGCACCAGATTTCACACTTACTGCTTCTGATTTATCAGAAAAAACATTAGAAGACTTTAGTGGCAAGAACATTATTCTTAATATTTTTCCAAGTATAGATACAGGTACCTGTGCACAGTCCGTAAGATCTTTCAATAAAATGGGAAGTGCTAAAGAAAATACGGTAGTACTTTGCATCTCTAAAGACCTTCCTTTTGCACAAGCTAGATTTTGTGGTGCAGAGGGCTTAGAAAACGTTGTGAACCTTTCTGATTTTAAAACGGGATATTTTGGACAAGATTACGGAGTCAGTTTTACTGAAGGGCCATTAGCTCCATTACATTCTAGAGCTGTAGTTGTTATAGACCCTTCAGGTAAAGTAATATACACAGAACAGGTGAATGAAATTGTAGATGAGCCTAACTATGAAGCAGCTTTAGCTGTACTCTAAAAAAGTAACACCTCACAATGGCTAAAAAGGCAAGTGACCAACTACATAAAAAAAGCACCCCTAAATTAAAGCTTGAGATTTCAAAAAAAAACAAAGTCATTATTGGTTTTGTTATTTTGATCTTTGGCTTAGCAATGTCCATCTCTTTTATTTCCTTTTTAAATCATTGGCAGGAAGACCAGAGCATCTTAAGTGCTTTTTTAGATAGAGAGGTAGCGGCTAAGAATGCGCTAAATAAAATAGGTGCTGCATTAGGTTATTTTTTCGTTTATAAGGGTTTGGGAATAAGCGCTTTAATATTGTCCAGTTTAATTTGCATTAGTGGGTTTTATATATTTTTGAGTCTGCCAAAAAGCTCTCTCTACAAGATTTGGTTTTGGGGATTATACTCCGCTCTATTTCTAAGTATAACATTAGGGTTTACTGCAGACAGCTATCCGATTTTTGGAGGTGTAATGGGTTATGAAATTAAGGATATTGCCTTAGATTATATAGGAAGTACAGGGCTTTCATTGTCTCTTTCTGTCTTTTTTATCATATTCATAGTAAGGGTGTTTAATTTTAACCCACAATCCCTAGGCAGGTTTTTTGCCCGTTTTAAACCCACACCTATGGTGGAAGAAACAGAAACTGAAAATGATATTGTAGATCCATACACCCACCGGTCAGATATAGAAGAGCTTTCTCCCTTGCAAAAATTGATAGAAGAAAGTGAGGAACAAGAGGAAACTGATATAGCACAAGACGAAGAAGCTTCTGGATTAGAAACGGTAGAAAAAGAGTTCTCTATTTCGGATGCATCCAGTCACAAAGAAAAAAAAAGCTCACCAGCTCCCGAAAACATAGAAATTGAGGTCGCTGCTATTGACGAGGAAGAAGAAAGTACTGATAATTTGTCCAACCAATTACTCAAGGACTTTGGGGCCTTTGACCCTACCCTAGAACTCTCTAACTATAAATTTCCTTCCTTGGATCTGTTAGAAAAGCACGGAGGGGAATCTGGAATTACAATCAATGAGGAAGAATTAGAAGAGAACAAGGTTAAAATTGTGGAGACCCTTAAAAACTACAATATTGGTATTGCTCAGATTAAAGCGACCATAGGACCCACAGTAACCCTATATGAAATAGTTCCTGATGCAGGTGTAAGAATCTCTAAAATAAAGAATTTAGAAGACGACATTGCCTTATCCTTAGCTGCTTTAGGGATTAGAATTATTGCCCCAATACCAGGAAAAGGGACCATTGGAATTGAAGTGCCTAACAAAAATCCAAGTACCGTTTCAATGCGTTCTGTAATAGCCTCTGCTAAATTTCAAAACGCTGCCATGGAATTACCCATCGCGTTTGGAAAAACCATTTCAAATGAAACGTTTGTAGTAGATTTAGCTAAAATGCCTCATATGCTCATGGCTGGAGCAACAGGTCAAGGAAAATCAGTTGGACTAAATGCCGTGCTTACCTCACTACTTTATAAAAAACACCCTGCAGAGGTAAAATTTGTATTAGTAGACCCTAAAAAGGTAGAACTTACCCTTTTTAATAAAATTGAAAGACATTATTTGGCCAAGCTACCAGATGTAGAAGACGCCATTATAACAGACAATACCAAAGTAATTCACACCTTAAACTCTCTTTGTATAGAGATGGACAACCGCTATGAATTACTCAAGCACGCCATGGTGCGAAATATTAAAGAATACAATACAAAATTCAAGGCCAGAAAACTCAATCCAAACGACGGCCACAAGTTTCTACCTTATATTGTACTAGTCATAGACGAATTTGCAGATTTAATTATGACAGCTGGAAAAGAAGTAGAAACCCCAATTGCGCGTTTGGCCCAATTGGCCAGAGCCATTGGAATTCACCTTATTGTAGCCACCCAAAGGCCTTCAGTTAATGTAATTACAGGAATCATAAAGGCCAACTTCCCGGCCAGAATTGCGTTTAGGGTTACGTCAAAGATAGATTCTAGAACAATTCTAGACAGCCAAGGTGCAGACCAATTAATTGGTAGAGGAGATATGTTATATACCCAAGGGAATGACGTCACCAGAATACAATGTGCTTTTGTAGACACTCCAGAGGTAGAAAAAATCACAGATTTTATTGGTTCTCAAAGGGCGTATCCAGAAGCGTATCTTCTCCCAGAATATATTGGAGAAGATAATAGCAGCACTATAGACTATAATATTTCTGAAAGAGACGCCATGTTTAGAGAGGCAGCAGAGGTCATTGTCATTGCACAACAAGGATCCGCATCACTTATTCAAAGAAAACTAAAATTAGGCTATAACAGGGCAGGAAGAATTGTAGATCAATTGGAAGCTGCAGGAATTGTAGGCCCGTTCGAAGGAAGTAAAGCAAGACAAGTTCTTGTTCAAGACATGGTCGCTTTACAACAATTATTAGACAATGAAAACCAAAAAGATGTATAAGATATTTTTATTATTACTCAGTGTTTGCTCATTCGCTTGGTCACAAGACGCTTCCAAAGCACTACTGAAAGATGTTTCAGACAAGCTCTTAGCTCAAGAAAATGTTAGTCTTCAATTTAATTATAACCTATACAGTGCAGAGGCTAGTATAAACCAAGAAACTTCAGGAAAGGTTCAACTCAAAGGGGAAAAATATCGTTTTGAATATTTGGGTATAATACAAATAAATGACACTAAAAACACCTATACCATAGTCCCAGAAAATGAAGAAGTCACTATTGTTTCTAATCAAGATGCAGGAGAAGAGATGAATCCGGCTAAAATATTGAGCTTTTATAACGAAGGCTATCGCTTTCAATGGGACATTGCACAGAATGTTGGAAACAGAAAAATTCAATACATTAAACTTATCCCAATAGACAGTAATTCAGATATTGCTCATATTTTATTGGGTGTTGACAGCCAAAAAAAAGAAGTCTATAAAGTCATTGAAACAGGTAAAAACGGTACCCAAACGACCATCACGATCACGAAATACGAAACCAACACAAACTTAGCGCCAAATCTTTTTTCTTTTGATGAGAAAAAATATATTGACCTGGGTTACTACATTATTAAAGAGTGAGAATCCTAGACAGATACATACTCACTAGGTTTGTCTACAACTTCCTAAGTGCTTTTGTGATACTGATGTTTATATTCATCTTCCAATCTATTTGGTTGTATATAGATAACTTGGCTGGGAAAGGATTGGACCTAGTTATTATTGGAAAATTCATTTTTTATCTCTTACCAAATCTCACAGAAAAAGTACTACCATTAACGGTACTATTGTCCTCTATTTTAACCTTTGGAACCTTTGCAGAGCACTATGAATTTGCGGCAATGAAAGCCTCTGGAATATCCTTACAACGCTCCATGAGAACACTTATTGTTTTAGTGAGTGTATTGGGTTTAGTTACTTTTTATTTTGCTGACAGGGTCATTCCAGCAGCAGAGCTTAAATCTTATAGTCTGAAAAAAAATATTGCTAAAGTAAAACCTGCTGTAGCCATTGCTGAGGGATTATTTAGTGAATTTGAGGGCACAGGAATGACCATTCTTGTGCAAGAAAAATATGGTGAAAATGACCGATACCTAAGAGATGTAACCATACATAAAAAGACAGAAAATCAAATTAATACCACTGTAATTAAAGCAAAAGAGGGAGAATTACTTAGTTCAGAAAACAGCAATCTCATAAAACTAGTATTAAAAGATGGGCACTACTATGAAAGCCTCAGTGTAACGACAAGTAAAAACCATCAAAAACATCCATACGCAGTCTCTAATTTTGAAACATATACCATTAATATAGACCTAACAGAACTTAACATGGTAGACATGGATGAGCAAACGGAGGGAAATAGTGATAAGATGAAAAATGTTATTGAACTAAGAAGAGACATGGACTCTATCACAAACAACAATGCAGTTATTGTGGCAGCATTATCAAAAAATATCACAGAGAGAATGGGAATTCAATTAAGAACTATTGCCCCAGAAACACCCAAAGACTCTGCTTTAGCTGCTATGCCTTTAGACAGTTTACCTTCTATAGATACTATGCTAGCGAAATTCACTCCTATTCAAGGCACACAAATAATTTCTGAGGCTATTAATACCATCACCATGTCTGCGCTCACCATTCAAACAAAACGCAAAGAACTCATGATAAGGTATAAAATATACAATATGCACGCCTTGTCATTGCATAAAAAATACGCCCTTGCCCTCTCCTGTATTGTATTGTTTTTTGTAGGAGCACCGCTTGGAGCAATCATCAGAAAAGGAGGTCTAGGACTCCCTATGGTCATAGCAATTGTATTGTTTTTAACCTATTACTTCTTAGGTGTTTTTACCTATAATTATGCCAAAGAAGGCAATATATCTCCATTTTTTGGCGCATGGATCCCTACCCTAATCATGCTTCCTTTAGGGGTGTTTTTAACCAAAAGAGCCACTGAAGACAAAGGAATGGTACAATTCGGAAGTATAATAGATTTCTTTAAAAATATATTCGTTAGAAAAAGAAAGTAACATGAAAGAGAATAGCGCCTTAAATACCATAGAAAGTGCCATTGCAGATATAAAAGCTGGAAAAGTAATTATCGTTGTAGACGACGAAAACAGGGAAAACGAAGGAGACTTTTTAGCGGCTGCAGAAGCTGTGACACCAGACATGATTAATTTCATGGCCACACATGGTAGAGGCCTCATCTGTGCGCCTCTCACGGAGCGCCGTTGCGAAACCTTATCCCTTCACCGAATGGTGCAAAACAATACAGACCCACTTGAGACAGCCTTTACGGTTTCCGTAGATTTAAAAGGCCATGGTGTTACTACTGGAATTTCTGCCGCTGACAGGGCTAAAACTATTAAAGCACTAACAGATAAAAACACCAAACCCAATGACCTGTCTAAACCAGGACATATATTTCCTTTAGTAGCTAAAGAAGGAGGAGTACTCAGACGAACAGGCCATACAGAAGCTGCTATAGATTTCGCTAGATTAGGAGGCTTTTCTCCTGCAGGAGTAATCGTAGAAATCATGAATGAGGACGGCACTATGGCCAGACTGCCTCAGCTTTTAGAAGTTGCTAAAAAGTTTGATCTTAAAATTGTTTCTATTGAAGACTTGGTTGCCTATAGAATGGAGCACGACAGTCTCATCGAAAAAAAGGAAGACTTTGACATACAAACCCGTTTTGGAGAATTTAGAGTGAGAGCCTATGAACAAACCACCAACAAACAAGTGCATATAGCCCTTACAAAAGGAAGTTGGAAAAAAGAAGAGCCTATTCTCACCAGAATAAATTCAAGCTTAATAAACAATGACATCCTGGGTACACTGACTAATAATCCTGACCAAAAATTAGATAGAATGTTTAAGGCCATTAACCAAGCAGAAAAAGGCGCTGTGGTTTTCATTAACCAAGAGTCTTCTGTTTTAAATTTAGTGTCTCGATTGGGTCAGTTAAAGGAAAACCAAGCTAAAGGAATTTTGGAGGCCCCACCAATAGATATGGACAGTAAGGATTACGGAGTAGGTGCCCAAATCTTACATGACTTAAACATCTCCAAGATTAAACTGTTATCCAATGCCCAACAAACCAAGAGAGTTGGAATGGTAGGCTATGGATTAGAAATTGTAGATTATGTAGGGTACTAATTTTTAGTATTCAACAGCAAACTACAGTTCAATAATAATTTCTGATAAATCTTTACGGACTTTTAACGCAGACGCTGTAGCGTCATCTGTAGCCCTTACCCCTATAGGCATAGCTATGATTGTTTTTAACTGTTTAGCTTCCAAATCCAATATTTTATCATATGCATTGGGGTCTAAACCTTCCATAGGGCATGCGTCTATTTTCATAGCAGCTAAAGAAGCCAACATATGACCCATTGTAAGGTACACTTGATTTACGGACCAAGACCTTATTTCTTCCTGAGATTTATTGGCAAAAGATCCTTTCATAAAGTTTTTATACCCCTCCAAATTTTCCAAAGGTATTTGCCTTTTCGTGGACATATCCTCAAAATATTGGTCAATATAATCCATCCCAAAATCTGTTCTAACAGCAAAGACAAGTATTGCTGCAGATTGTGAAATTTGCTGTTGCCCAAAACTAGCAGCTACCAGTTTTTCTTTTAATTCAGGATTTTGAACTATGATCATCTTATAGGGTTGTAGCCCATAAGAACTAGCACTGAGATTAAACACTTTTTTAACTTCGAGAATTTGCTGCTCTGTTAAGCTTGCTTTATCGTCAAATTTTTTGACAGCGTATCGCCATTCTAAAGCCTCTAATATATTATTCATAGGGATTTATATGTTATTTAAGTATTAAAAAACCAAAGTTTAATAGCCATAATGACTATCATAGCGACCATAAACTTTTTTATAAAGCCATCGCCTTTTTTTACAGAATACCTAGACGCCACCCAAGCACCTGTTCCATTACCTACAGCAAGTACTCCACCAATGAGCCAATCTACTTTGTCATTATAAGCAAAAACAGCCAATGCAGCTAAGGTATAGAGGCATACAACGGAAACCTTGGTCATATTCGTTTTGACCAAACTCAATCGGTTCACGCCGTGTAAAAAAATCATCATTAAAAAGCCCAATCCAGCGTTAATAAAGCCACCATAAATTCCAAAAAAGAAAAACCCAATCATGGCAAAAACCAAATATTTCCCCTTGAGTCGCTCCTCAAGGACTTCTGTCTTCATTTTAGGCTTAAAAAGTATAATCAACACTACAGCCACCATAATAATGGCCAAAATCTTATTAAAAGTCTCTCCCTTAATGTCTACTGCAATATTAGCCCCTATTATGGATCCTATAAAAGCAGTTATGGCCAGATAAAGATTAAATGGATAGGTAGACACCCCTTTACTTTTAAAGCCTGCAGTTCCAAGCGCTGTTTGTATTACTATAGCGACTCTATTGGTCCCATTGGCTACTGAAGGAGGTAAACCCAAAAAAATTAAAACTGGAAGGGACAACAAAGACCCTCCCCCTGCCATAGTATTTACAAAGCCAACCGTAAAACCAACAACTACTAATAACAGATAGTGGTACCATTCTTCCATGGCAACAAAAATAGTGTCAATCCATTAGATATTCACCCTTTTTTAATAAAATAAAAAAAACATTAAAATACCTTTTCATAATTGAAAAAGGTTCCTATATTTGCACCCGCATAACCGCAAGGAGAAATGGCAGAGTGGTCGAATGCGGCAGTCTTGAAAACTGTTGAGGGTCACACCTCCGGGGGTTCGAATCCCTCTTTCTCCGCAAAAGAAAACCCACAACAAAGTTGTGGGTTTTTTTATACCAAAAAGTGTCAAGAACTTACTCTTGTAAATGGTTGGGGATAAAAAAACCAAAAAATAGCGCTAGCTAT
>JAHEND010000006.1 GCA_024643325.1 Sediminicola sp. | reverse complement strand
TTTTTACAAAAATATTTTGCAAATGTTAAAAAAAGGAAACAAACTAAATAGCATTTTAACAGGAAGTTGTCCCAGATGCCAAGAAGAAAACATGTATTTGGACAAAAACCCCTATCATTTGAGCAAAATATTTAAAATGCAAGAACGTTGTGGTCATTGTAATGCAAAATATATGATGGAGCCTTCCTTTTTTTACGGCGCCATGTATGTGAGTTATGGCGTTGGAATAGCATTTGCTGTAGCGGCATTTATAATCTCTTATTTATTTATAGGAAGTTCTCTAAAAACAGCCTTTACAGCTATTGTAGGAACTATGATTGTATTTTATCCAATTATAATTAGAATTTCAAGAAATATTTGGATTAATATATTTATGCATTACGACCCCAATGCTGTGAAAGATTTTAAGACAAAAATCTAGCCACGTCCATCTCTGGATCTATGGCAATTCCGTCATAAATATAGCTAGACAATGCATTCGCAGCTGTAGGCGCTGTCAAAACTCCCCGAGAGCCCATTCCATTTAACACAAATAGGTTCTTGTACTCTGGGTGCTGCCCTACCAACGGCCTCCTATCTGAGACTGTAGGCCTTACTCCAGATACATGTGATACAATTTCATAAGGCAAGGTCATAAAGCGCTCTAAACGCTCCAAAAGAAAGGTTTTGGCTGCCTCTGTGGGGCCCTGAGTCTTATCTCTCCAAAAATAAGTAGAGCCTACTCTGTAAAGATCTTCTCCCAAAGGAATAATAAAAACACCAGATTTTATAATAGCTCCTTCGTTTAAACCCGAAATCTTCATTGTAATAACCTCTCCTTTTGTTCCCTCTAAAGGTAAATAGTTAAAAAATGGATTAGTCTTTAGCCCATATCCTTCTGCAAAAACAACGCTATTCGCCTGCCAATCTTTATAAGAAACACCTTGGGAATCTTGGGCTAAAAGTGTGTAATCAAATGATTCCTTTTGCCAAAGACCCTGTTGTTCTAAATAGGTCTCATAAGCAGTAATCAATGTTTTGGTAGCCACTCTTCCTGTACCTTCAACTACACCAAATTTGTAAGGAACAGAAAGGCCCTTATTCCTATTTTCAACGAGCTTTAAAGATAAAAACGTTTGTAATCCTGGTTTGTCAGAAGCCTGAAACCAAAGATTCTGCTCTTCAATACTAGCGAACCTTCTCAATATAGGCAGTTGATAATCTAATTTCAAATCCAATTTACCTTCTAGACGCTCGTAAAAGGGCAGTGCATAATTCAACTGGGCTGCACCATTCCAAGCTCCTGTAAATCGTTTTAAAATAACTGGATTATACAAACCTCCCGCAACCATAGAGGCTTGTTGAGAACGGTCAGAAAAAACCACAAAAGACTTTCCCCTAACCAGTAAATGTTCTGCATAAGCCAAACCAGCCAATCCTAAACCAACAATAATAGTGTCTATTCTTTTGTTCATTTAATGCGTACTATTTTAAATATAAGGGCTGTCTTCATTGATATTGTAAAAAGGTTTCTGTCTGTTCTTTTATCAAAAACGCCTCATAAATGAGGCGTTTAAATTACTGGTTAATATTGGAACTAATAACTCCACATATCTTGTTCTTTATCGCGGATAGCCTCTTTGATTCTATTGGATTCAAGCAATTGAAATAAGGCGTTTTTTACAATGTAATCTTTAATATCCCTATCGCCAAATTCATTGTCTTCCCTATAAATCATAGCATTAAACCTTCTAGCGTTTAGAAGCATATCAAACGAAACAGGGTTGGAGGGATTTCTTTGGTTAAATACTTTGGCATTGTGAAGAATCTCTCTGGCTGCAGGGTACCATACCCAAAAAAGAGGCACTTTATTTTCTTCAGGATCTACATTGTCGTCATCTATGAAATTCACATCCGGAGCGACTGGAGCCAAACCAATTAAACGGTACTTGAGTTCTCCTAATCGCTTGTCAAAATACCACATTCCTTTGATAAGGTACTGCTCAATGTCTGCAGCGGTAATATCTCTTCTGTTGATGTATTCTTGTGGCACTACCTCTCCAGCATTTAAAGCCTGATATCCTGCATCTGTAGTGTCTACTTTTTGAAGACTCGCTTTTAGGTCTTCAAAAGCCCTTTTTTCCGTAAAGTATGAGTCTACATAAACTTCTGTTAGCGAACCATTTTTAATATTTTTCACCAAAACATCGTATAGCGATCTCCTGGAAACATCCAATGCAACAGTATCTACAGGGTAATATAGCGGAAAATTAATTCGTTCATCTAAGTCAATCACCTCCCATACTGTCTTAGACCAAAGAATATCTCTTTGATCTACATAACCGTAAGACATGGGTTTTTCTGGCGACAAAGTACCCGCTAATTCAGAGGCTCTCATTTGATCAGGTGTTTTTGCGTTCAGCACATTTTGCTGCGCAAAAGCAGCTGTATAGGTACCTCCTGTTACAACTAATACCAATAATAATTTAAAATACCCTTTCATATTTCTTTAGTTTACAAGCTCTACAATAACAGAAGTAACCGTTTTCAAATTGTATGTTCTGTTATTTGTTATGTAAGCTTTAATGTCAAAAATTTGAATCAAATCTCCTCTAGACGCTCTTCTTAATGCTGCTTTAGCTTTGGCATCAAATTTATCTCCTCTAACCAATATACTGGGTTGGCCAGGAATTTTCACTTTAAACTCGCTCACTGCTATATTTAAATCAAAATCAAAATCCTCAAGCACAGCGCCAATAGTGGAAATTTCCAGATTGTTCCGCGGCATTTTCAACGTACCTGTTTCTCCCCTAACAGTTCCCTCCGGCTTAGGAATCTCTTTAATTCTAAAAGAAGAAGTGGTTTTAATCATCTGACCATCTGGTAGTTTTCCTGTTGCTGTTATAGCAACTTCTCTGCCAGTCTTAGGGTTCAAAACATATTTACTGCCACTAGTTTTAGACAGCCCATCTGCGGTAGCTTGAACGTTGTTATCTGCCACTCCTGGAATAGAGATGGTCATTGGGTTTGGCAATCCCCTGTAAACCACATTCATTTTATCTGCAGAAATTACAGCCGCATTGGGTTTGGTAATAGTAGCAAAAGTAGATTGAACAGGAACAGTGGTTTCTGAACCGTCTTGTAAAAAAATCAATGCGCCAGAAATAGTATGGTCACCGGCATTCCCAGCACTTATGGTAAGCTTTACCTTACCGTCTTCTATTACAAAATCTTTGCCTTCTTTCATAGGTCTACCATCCAAAGATAGCTCCACCCTATTAGGTCTAGTAGTCGCATCTTTTCTACCCAATACTATACTTCCTGAAAAATCCTCCCCCTGGTAAAAAGCAGATTTTTCTTGTTCCAAGAGCGTAGTGTAATTTGTCATAGACAATTCTGAAGTAAGCTGCCCCTCTAACATACCCTTAAAAGCCTCTTGCTCTGTAGTTTTAACGTCTGATTGCAGTTGGGCAAAACTGGCTAAAGAACTCACCATAGGGTAACCCTCATAATGGTAATTTAACCATGGTATATTTTTCCCTTCTCTATTCTGAACCATACCGTCTGAATCTCCAGTAGAAAACCTTCTTTCTAAAGCATTCAATACATTGGTCAAATTAGCTGGGATTGCCTCCTTTAGTGTCGCTTTATAATTGTTCAATTGCGTAATGAATTCATTCCCATCTTTAGAATAATTGTCTCCACTAAAGAACAACTGGTCTAGATAGTCTGTCCTATCCATTCTTTCGTAATCTTGTTTGTCATCTATGTTAGCGGTCATAGCTGTTTTTAGACCCTCTAGATAGTCAAAATAGACCTTTGAAGCTGTTTTTATTTGGTTGGCTTTATCTAATAAAGGACCAAATTTATCTGGATTTTCAGAAGCCTTAAGCTGCAAACCTTCAAAAAACTGTTGGTTTACCAAAGTCATTTCTGCGTTGGAAAATTCAAATTTTTCTTTCATCATTCCAAAGGCAGTCAACACCTCTTTACTCATGTTTAAAGCCAGCATAGCAATAAACACTAAGTACATAAGATTAATCATTTTCTGCCTTGGAGACAATTTGCCTGACGCCATATCTTACTGCTTTCTATTCATGGCATGTAACATACCGTTATACACTCCATTGAGTGCTTCTAAATTAGCCGTCATGGCTTCCATTTGAGCCTTTAAGGCTGCAGCATTTTGCGCAATAGTATCTTGAACTGCAGCCTGAGTACCTGCACTCTCCAATTGAGACTTATACAAATCATTTAAAGCCTGCATTTGAGAAGCCGCTTGTTGCAATTCCTGAGCGTATTTTTCAGTAGATTCAATTGCAGCAGAAGTAGGAGCAATATTTCTTGCAGCGCCTTCAAAGTTTTTAATACCACTACCTAAGCGCTCCATTAAAGCTGCATCTAGCTTAGCATCTTGAAGCAATTGGTCTAATTTTTTAGACAGTAATCCATCTGCATCTGCAGGATGGGCTACACCATTTTTTTGACCACCTACCAATTCAGGATACGCAAGGGTCCAGTCGTAATCATCTTCTGGTGTTTCAAAAGCAGAAAAAACAAAAATCCCTGCTTCAGTAATAAGTCCAACGGCCAAGAGCACTGTGCCATTTAAAGGACCAAGCTCCCAGTGAGTTAGTTTAAATAACGCTCCTAGGATTACTACAGCCGCACCAAGGCCGTAAACCATATTTTCTGCTTTCTTTTGTTTTAATGACTTTGCCATGCTATTAAATAATGTTGGTTTTAAAAGTAAAAATCATAAAAAAATTGCTTTTGAATGATTCTTGCTCTACTAATTTTTAAATTTCTTGTTTTTTTACAATTCAGTAACTAAAACTTTATTATTGTCTCCTGTCCTTCTCTCCAGATTCTCCCATAAAATCTTGAACGGTCCTAAATCCTATATAACTCCTCGCAGTATCCTGATATTCGAAATCTCTTGTACTCACCTGTAAGAAATAGGCAACATCCTTCCAAGATCCCCCTCTAATAACTTTCTTTGGATTGTTTTTATCCCCAGCAAAGGGATTCATTGTAGACACGTATTCATAAGATCCTGGATCAAAACTAGAAGCGGTCCATTCAGAAACATTACCCGCCATATTATAAAGGTTGTAATCATTGGCCGCATAAGATTTAGCCTCAACTGTATATAAAGCAGTGTCCGAAGCGTAATCTCCTCTTTGAGGTTTAAAATTAGCCATAAAACAACCATTATCTCCTATTAAATAAGGACCACCCCATGGGTAAGTGCCCCCTTGAATTCCTCCCCTAGCGGCAAATTCCCACTCTGCCTCAGTAGGAAGCCTAAATGGATTTACTGTTTGCGCACCCCTAGCACGCTGATCATCATTCTTCAATTTTGTTCTCCAATGACAAAAAGCTTCTGCTTGTTTCCAAGTAACCCCAACAACGGGGTAATCTGAATAAGCGTCATGCCAAAAATAGTCATTATGCATAGGCTCATTGTAAGCATACACAAAATCTTTGATCCAAACTGTAGTGTCAGGATAAACCTTGGCAACTTCCTTTCTAATGTAATTTTTCCTGTTGTCTGAGCGCGTTTCAATAGCAGCATCAATGTCCAGCCAATTATAAGCGTATTTTAATTCTTTAACCCTAAAACTTCTCTGTCCATTAAAAGTCTCTGCTTCAGTTAAATAAAGCTGATCCATAACCTCGGCATAATATTCGTCAGGATAATCTTTAGTATTCCAAATAATATCTTCTTCCTTGTTCAATGTAAAACCAGCATAAGGATTTTCTGAGTCTATTGGAGCATTGTAGAACTTGTATTTTTCGTAGGGAGTCATATCAGTAGTATCAGACTCTTTAAAAGCATACAAACCAATCCCACCATCTTCACTAGTAAGTCCTAATTCATCTGCTAAAATAGCTAGTTTCGTACGTACAATAGAATCTTTTACCCAATTCACATATTGCCTATATTCGGCATTGGTGATTTCGGTATTGTCCATGAAAAAAGACTTCACCGTAACTGTTTTGGTAGGCGCATTTAGACCACTCGCCATATCTTCCTCAGATTTACCCATAACAAAAGAGCCACTAGGAATTAATTCCATTCCAAAAGGTTTTTCGGAAAACCACTTCTGTCCTGGTGCTCCAATTAATTCTCCTTTTGTGTTGTTTGACTTGCAACTAAAAAACAATAACAATGCTAAGGCGCTATATATTGAAGTTTTTATAGTGGTGAATGAGATTGTATTTTTCAAAATAATAAATATTCTTTTAATAACGTTTACAAAAATAGCATAATGCTAGTTAAATAAAACCTTTTTTTTGAGCTTTAAACCACCTTTCTGGAATATTGTGATTACAAGCGTCTAAATAATCCTGTTCTGTGCAGGGTAATAACGCAGTAGTATTGGTTTTATTATCTGGATCTTCTAAAAAAGAGATCCCCATCCACCAACGTTGTGAAAACTGACTTTTATAAAACACCAAGTCTCTATCTTCAAAGGGAAGGGTGAATTTAATGAAATCATCGGGAGATTCCAAAGGAGATTCAGGATGCCTAAATCCAAATCCTTCCATAAAATACCATATAATCTGAGCAACCATTTGGGTGCTTTGAGGATGATTATCACTTTCAAAAACACCAAAGACCGTTACAGTATCACTCAAACCAGCATACCTGGAAAGCGTACAAATTTCTCTGCCATCAAAACCATTAGGAGAAAACTCACTTCCTCCTCCCATCTCAGACGCTCTAATGGCCCTTGTGTCAATTCCCACAATATGCGCTCCCCTCAAAACAGGCTCTGCCACACTTAAATCATTGGTTAAACTACCCAGTCTATAGGCGTCAAAATAGAGTTTATCCATTAAATCCAAGGCTTCTTGAGCGTTAAAATAGCTCTGGTAACCTAGGTTAGAAAAATTAAATAAATTAGTGGGCTTTTCGGTAATAATCTTACTCATGTAGGAATGAGAAGAAATGAGTTCATCATGGCTGCCAAAATCAAAACGGCTGTCTATAGAAACTATATTAACCATTTTTCCACTCGCATCAAATGACCTGTAAATGGGGTAGGTAATATCTTGTGTCGCTCCAACAATAATGGGCACTATTCCCTGACCAACCAATTCAGAAACTACCTGATTCAGCACAAAGTATGTGTCCGAAACCTCAGCGCCCTCCGGCACATCTCCCAAATCTACAACCGCACAATTCCAATTGCCAAACATAAGCTTATACCATTGAATTCTAATGGCGTCTATCGCTAATCTGTGCAACTTTTTTTCAAAGGCGTTTCTACATTCGTGCACACCAATAAAAGCCAATTGAACGCCCTTTAGAGAAGGTATTCCATTTTTTTCTGTATGGATGCTTATTTTATTTCCTATTGCCTGTCCCGGCAAAAGCGTATTGTGGGCCAATACTTTATCTGAAACGGGGAGTAGGAATTCTAAGGCCATGAGAGTGGTTAATAGGGTCTGTAAATCTATTTTTTAGCCGATGTTTTTGGCTTGGCTTTAACAGCCGATGCCTTTTTAGTGGTTGTTTTCTTAGCCGCTGTTTTCTTGGTCGATGTTTTTTTCTTTGGGGCTGCTTTCTTCTTAGGGGCTTTTTGTTCTAAGATTGCCTCCGCCTGTTCCAATGTCATGGATTCCACTGCCACCTCCTTAGACAATTCAACTTTCACTTTACCCTTTAAAATATTGTGACGCCCCCACCTAGCTTTTTCAATTCTGACGCCAGCATCTGACCAGTTGTGAACCACCTTTTCTATTTCCTTTTGCTTCTTTAACTCAATGAGCTCTTCAATATCTGCAGAAGATAAAGCATCAAAATTATATTTTTTATTCACGTTTATAAATAGCCCATTCCATTTTATAAAAGGACCAAAACGTCCCGTTCCTTTAGTCACTTCATGATTTTCATAGAATGCAATTGGGGCGTCTGCTTTTTGCTTCTCAACAATAAGTTCTACGGCCCTTTCAAAAGTAACATCCATAGCACTCTCGCCTTTATCCATTGAAACAAAAGCCTCACCAAACTTAATATATGGTCCAAATCTTCCCACGTTAGCTAAAACTTCTTTTCCTTCATAAGTACCTAATTCACGGGGTAATTTGAATAAATCCAATGCCTCTTGAAAAGTAATTGTACCCAACGATTGGTCTGGCAAAAGGCTAGCAAATATCGGTTTTTCATCGTCGTCTGCGTGGCCTATTTGTGCCATGGCACCAAACCTACCCAAACGTACAATTAGTGGTCTTCCTGATTTGGGATCCACTCCTAAAAGCCTTTCTCCAGAAGCCCTATCAGCATTTTCTTCTACGTTAAGTACTTTAGGATGAAAGTCATTGTAGAAGCTTTTCATCACTTTTTTCCAATCTTCAGTGCCTTGCGCTATGTCATCGAAGTCCTCTTCTACTTTAGCTGTGAAATGATAATCCATAATAGAAGAGAAATGATCCACTAAAAAGTCGTTCACAATCATACCTATGTCAGTGGGGACCATTTTACCCTTGTCAGAACCTACATTTTCAGAAAGCGTACTCACTTTTAAAGTATCTTGGGAGAGTACCAACTGCTGGTAAGCCCTTGCAGTTCCTTCAATAGACCCTTTTTCCACATACCCCCTATTTTGAATGGTAGATATGGTTGGTGCATAGGTAGAAGGTCTTCCAATACCCAACTCCTCCAACTTCTTCACTAAAGAGGCTTCTGAATACCTGTATGGAGGTCTAGAGAAACGCTCAGTAGCCGTAATATTTTGATAATCCAAGCTTTCATATAAGCTCATTGCTGGCAACATACCCTCTTGCTCTTCCTGATCCTCGTCGTCTACGCCTTCCAAATAAACCTTCAAAAAACCTTCAAAAGTAATGACCTCTCCACTGGCGGTGAATTGTTCCTCATGGGTGTTGGCCGCAATTTTAACATTGGTTCTCTCTAATTCAGCATCTGACATTTGAGACGCCAAGGTACGCTTCCAAATAAGGTCATATAATTTAGCTTGATCCCTATCGCTTACTGGATTTTGAACCATCATATTTGTAGGTCTAATTGCCTCGTGAGCCTCTTGAGCCCCTTTGGTCTTACCCCTAAAATCTCTCGGATGAGAGAAAGATTTTCCATAATTCTCTATAATCGCAAGAGCAGCAGCTTCTTTTGCCTCTTTAGAAAGATTCACACTATCAGTTCTCATGTAGGTAATGTGACCTGCTTCGTAAAGCCTTTGGGCAACTTGCATTGTTTTAGACACTGAAAAATATATTTTCCTAGACGCCTCTTGTTGCAGTGTTGATGTGGTAAATGGTGCGGCAGGTGATTTTTTTGCCGGTTTCTTCTCTAATTGAGCTACCGAAAAATCTGCCCCAATATTTTGATTTAAAAATTCTGCTGCAGACCCTTCACTAGAAAAAGTCTTATAAATTTTTGCCGAAAACAAAACACCAGCTTGGGTCTTGAATTGGGCAGTTATTTTAAAGGAAGCTTCTGGATTAAATGATTCAATTTCTCTTTCCCTTTCAACAATAAGCCTTACAGCTACTGACTGAACTCGCCCAGCAGAAAGGCCTGGTTTAATTTTTTTCCACAATACAGGAGACAGTTCATATCCCACCAAACGATCTAAGACACGCCTGGCTTGTTGTGCGTTTACAAGGTTGTAATCTATCTCTCTAGGATTTTGAATTGCATGCTGGACCGCAGATTTTGTAATAGAGTTAAATACAATCCTTTTTGTTTTGGCTTTATCTAATTTTAGCGTTTCTGACAAATGCCAAGAAATAGCTTCTCCCTCACGGTCCTCATCACTAGCTAGCCAGATAATCTCAGCTTTATTAGCCAGCACTTGTAATTGTTTAACCAGTGCTTTCTTGTCAGAGGAAACTATGTACTTTGCATCAAAATCATCATCCACTGCTACACCCAATTCCTTAGACGGAAGATCTGCAATGTGCCCATAACTTGAGGCTACTTTGAAATCAGGTCCTAAAAATTTTTCTATGGTTTTGGCTTTTGCCGGGGACTCTACAATTACTAAATTCTTTGCCATTGATCGTATTTATGGTGACAAAAGTAGGTCAATTTTTTTATTTTAAAAGGACTCAGGCACATCTGTTTTGAATAATACCTTTAAATATAACCCTACTAAGAGCCAAAAAATCCATGACAAAATGTCATAAATTTGAATTTAGTACTATCTTTGTTACCCATTAAAAAATAGCGCTTACCCCCTTATGGAAAAAACTATTGATCCTAGCATACAAGGAACCACATTAAAATTGGACCTTCAAGGCTCAAACGAAAAAAAACTCTATTTAGAGAGTTATGGTTGCGCCATGAATTTTTCTGATTCTGAAGTAGTCGCCTCTATATTAGCCTCTGAGGGATACAATACCACAGAGGTATTGGAAGAAGCAGACCTGGTACTCATTAATACTTGCTCTATAAGAGACAAAGCAGAACAAACCGTCAGAAAACGTTTGGAGAAATTTCAGGCTGTGAAACGCAGCAATCCTCAAATGAAAGTAGGGGTATTAGGATGTATGGCAGAGCGGCTCAAAACAAAACTACTCGAAGAAGCAAAAATTGTAGATATGGTGGTAGGTCCAGACGCCTACAAAGACATCCCTAACCTTCTTAAAGAAGTAGAAGCTGGAAGAAATGCAGTCAATGTGATTTTATCCAAAGAAGAAACCTATGGAGATATTGCTCCTGTGAGATTGGCGAGCAATAAAATTACCGCTTTTGTTTCCATCACTAGAGGCTGTGATAATATGTGCACCTTTTGTGTGGTTCCCTTTACAAGAGGTAGGGAAAGATCTAGAGACCCTCACTCCATAATGCAAGAGATACAGGACCTTTGGTCCAAAGGCTATAAAGAGGTAACCCTTCTTGGGCAAAATGTAGACAGTTATCTTTGGTATGGAGGCGGATTAAAAAAAGACTTCAACAAAGCCTCGCAAATGGCTCAGGCTACAGCACTAAACTTTTCACAGTTGTTAGAAAAAGTAGCCCAAGGATTTCCTGAAATGAGAATTCGTTTTTCAACCTCTAATCCTCAAGACATGACCCTAGATGTGGTTAGAACCATGGCAGCACATGCTAACATTTGCAAGCACATTCACCTGCCTGTTCAAAGTGGCAGCAACAATATTCTAAAAGCTATGAACCGCCAACACACAAGAGAAGAGTATATGGCGCTTGTAGACAGTATTAGAGCTATAATACCAGACTGCGCTATTTCTCAAGATATGATTATTGGCTTTCCCAATGAAACTGAAGCAGACCACAAGGACACCCTGAGCCTTATGGAGTATGTGAAATATGATTTTGGTTACATGTACTCCTACTCAAATAGGCCAGGAACCGCAGCCGGAAAAAATTTAACAGACAATATACCTGAGGAAATAAAAAGTAAAAGGCTTGCAGAAGTCATTGCTTTGCAGCGCGGACATGCTGCCATGCACACTCAAAATAGGGTGGGTAAAATTGAAACCGTACTAGTTGAGGGAGTCTCAAAAAAATCAGACCAAGACCTTATGGGTAGAAACAACTATAATGCTGTAGTGGTATTTCCTAGGGAAACCTATAACATTGGTGATCTAGTGGCTGTAGAAATTACAGACTGCACTTCGGGAACCCTATTAGGAAAAGCCATTTCACACACCAAACTTTCATAGTAATGGAAAACGTACAAGCCATTAAACAAAGATTTGAAATTATTGGAAATGATCCTGCTTTAAACAGGTCACTGGAAAAAGCGATTCAAGTAGCACCTACAGATATTTCCGTATTGGTTACTGGAGAAAGTGGGGTAGGAAAAGAATCTATCCCCAAAATTATTCATGGCCTTTCACACAGAAAACACGCAAAATACATTGCAGTGAACTGTGGGGCTATTCCAGAGGGCACTATTGACAGTGAACTTTTTGGCCATGAAAAAGGTGCTTTTACAGGCGCTACGGCAACCAGAAGTGGCTATTTTGAGGTAGCAGACGGCGGAACTATTTTTTTAGATGAAGTAGGTGAGTTACCCTTAACAACACAGGTAAGACTTCTCAGGGTATTAGAAAATGGTGAATTTTTAAAGGTAGGGTCCTCACAAGTGCAAAAAACAAATGTGAGAATAGTGGCGGCAACAAATGTAGAAATGGCAAAAGCCATTCAAGAAGGTAAATTTAGAGAAGATCTTTATTACAGATTAAGCACTGTGGAAATAGGAGTGCCTCCATTGCGCACTAGAAAGGAGGACATTCATCTTTTATTTAGAAAATTTGCATCGGACTTTGGACAGAAATATAAAATGCCCACTATTAGACTTTCAGAGGAAGCTATTGAAATGCTCATAAAATATAGGTGGCCAGGTAATATTAGACAACTCAGAAACATTGCGGAACAAATATCCGTGTTGGAATCTTCCAGAGAGGTGAATAGTCAAACACTCCAGTCCTACCTCCCCCATGTAAATAGCAGTCAATTACCCGCTGTAATTGGCTCTGAAAAACAATCGAGTGATTTTTCCAATGAAAGAGAAATTCTCTACAAGGTGCTTTTTGACATGAAAGGAGATTTGAATGACTTAAAAAAACTGACCTTAGAGTTATTAAAAGGAAAAGATGGGGCTTCTGTTCAGAAAGAAAATGACAACTTGATCAGAAAGATATACGGAAAAGAATCTCAAAAATCTACCCCATTAGAAGCATTGTCTGCATATCATGAAAATGAAGATAGCTATGAAGAAGAAACACTTTCAGAAAATAATTATGAGTCACTCCCTTCTAAACCTATACTAACCATTCAAAATAGTGCTTCTGAAAAAGAGCAGCTGACTGAATTGTCTCCATCTGACAAGTATCATTTTGCAGAAGAAATTGAAGAAGAAGAAACCCTATCTTTACATGATAAGGAAATTGAGCTCATTATAAAGGCCTTAGAGCGCAATAAAGGAAAAAGAAAATTAGCTGCGTCTGAACTAGGTATTTCAGAAAGAACACTATATAGAAAAATCAAACAATACAACCTCTAATGGGATATTATTTATTCAAAAGGCTTAGATTAGAAATTAAAATTGTGCTAGCCCTAATGATTACATTATCAATAAACGGCTGTGGAATTTATAATTTTACTGGAGGAAATGTGGGAACTGCAAAAACATTTCAGGTAAATTTTTTTCAAAATTATGCTTCAGATAATCCTGGTTCTACCATAGAACCTGGCTTAGACAATACCTTTACACTGGCCCTGCAGGATTTTATACAAAATCAGACCAGTCTAGATCTCACTAATACTAACGGAGATCTTATTTACGAAGGAGAAATTGTAGAGTTTAGGGTGTCTCCAATGTCTGCTACAGCGCAACAAACTGCAGCTCAAAACAGGTTAACCATAGGGGTAAATGTACGTTTCTATAACACGACTAAGCAAGACGCAGATTTTGAAAAAAGATTTTCGTTTTTTTATGACTATCCTGCAGATTCCATGCTAGACAGTGTTAAAAATGATGCTTTTGACGCTATTTTTGAGAGAATCCTTCAAGATATTTTTAGTGCTTCTTTAGCAGATTGGTAAACCGCTAACAAGCATTTAAAGGGAAACTCCTTATATTAGTCGTATGCAAGTATCTCGTTTTACAGCACTCTTAGAAAACCCCTTAGACATTATTCAAGATGCGGATATTGCTGCATTGAAGCAAATTGTCGAAACATATCCCTATTTTCAGGCAGCTAGGGGAATGGAACTAATAGGCTTAAAAAACAGTAACAGTTTTAAATACAACGCAGCTTTAAAAAAGCATGCGGCCTACACCTCAGATCGCTCTTGGCTTTTTGAGATTATTACACAAGAGGCTTTTAACAAATCAAAAAAGACGGACAAAGCCATTGAGGCCTCATCAATTAAAGAAACAGTTAATTCATCTTCAGGATTTAATGAAATAGCCACTAGTGCGCAAACAGATGCTGAAGCGCAATACACGGACCAAACCTCTGATGAGGAGCACAAAGTTTCTGGGACTCAAGAAGCAAGCTTGTCTTCTCTCGAACTAGGAAAACCGTTAGAATTCAACAAAAACGATAGACATTCTTTTGAAGAATGGCTTCAGTTGAGCACTAAAAAATCTTTTGACATAAAAACTAAAAAAGAGAAGACAAACACCTCTGAAAAAAACAAAAAAGCGGCTAAAATGGCACAGATAAATGCATTTATAGCTACAAATCCTAAGATTAGCCCTCCTTTGCCAAGTACAAAAAAAATAACGATTAAAGATGCTGAAAAAATAAACAAAGAAGCTTTAATGACAGAGACATTAGCCAGGGTATACTTAGAACAAAAAAAATATAAAAAAGCCCTTCAGGCCTATAAAATATTAAGTTTGAAATATCCAGAAAAAAATAGTTTCTTTGCAAGCCAAATTAAAGTGGTACAAAAATTAATTAAAGAGAATATATAGTCATGAGTACATTTACCATATTTCTAATCCTGATCCTTATTGTTTGTGTTTTATTAATGCTTGTTATTATGGTACAAAATCCTAAAGGTGGAGGATTGTCTTCTTCATTAGGAGGAGGTTCTAGCCAGGTAGTTGGAGGTGTTAAAAAAACAGGTGACTTTTTAGACAAGAGTACTTGGACACTTGCCACGCTTTTAATTGTTTTAATATTACTTTCTAATGTAGCCTTAAAAGGCAATTACGCTGGTGCAGACTCAAAACTTTTAGACACTGAAATTAACACTGCAGCACCAGAGGTACTTCTTGAAGAAGCTGTTGAGGTTCCTGTAGAAACTTTAGAAGCATCTGAAGAAACTCAAGAATAAAAAACATAAGGACCTAAGGTCTTATCAAACACAAAAAATGCCAGCTTATGACAAGCTGGCATTTTTTTTTGGGATTTTGTCATAAAAATGGATTGGCACAATTTGTGACAGTATTTGTTAGTAAATTAAATTATCTAAATAATTATATTATGGCTAAAATCAACATTAAACCATTGGCAGACAGGGTACTGATTGCCCCTATGGCCGCAGAAACACAAACAGCTTCTGGGATATACATACCAGATACTGCTAAAGAAAAACCTCAAAACGGTAAAGTAATTGCTGTTGGTCCTGGAACCAAAGATGAAAAAATGACCGTAAAAGTTGGTGACACTGTACTATACGGAAAATATGCAGGCACAGAACTTAAGCTAGAAGGAACGGATTATATGATGATGCGAGAAAGCGACATTTTAGCAATTGTTTAATTAGAAACCAAAAAAATCATGGCAAAAGAAATTAAATTTGATATTGAAGCAAGAGACGGCCTAAAAAGAGGTGTAGACGCACTTGCAAATGCGGTAAAAGTAACCTTAGGACCAAAAGGAAGAAATGTAATTATCAGCAAATCTTTTGGCGCACCTCACGTGACCAAAGATGGGGTAACGGTTGCAAAAGAAATTGAACTGGCAGATCCTTTAGAAAATATGGGCGCTCAAATGGTTAAAGAAGTGGCTTCTAAAACCAATGATCTTGCTGGAGATGGAACTACAACTGCCACAGTTTTAGCACAGTCTATTGTTAAAGAAGGCTTAAAAAATGTTGCTGCTGGTGCGAATCCAATGGATTTGAAAAGAGGAATTGACAAAGCGGTAGAAGCTATTGTTGCAGATCTTGCCAAGCAATCAAAAAAAGTAGGCGATTCGTCAGAAATGATCAAGCAAGTTGCTTCAATTTCTGCCAACAATGAAGAAACTATTGGTGCACTTATCGCTCAGGCATTTGGTAAGGTTGGAAAAGAAGGTGTGATCACTGTAGAAGAAGCTAAAGGAACAGATACTTATGTAGATGTTGTAGAAGGAATGCAATTCGACAGAGGTTACTTATCTCCTTACTTTGTAACTGACTCAGAGAAAATGGTTGCAGAGCTAGAAAGCCCATACATCTTGTTGTTCGACAAAAAAATCTCAGCAATGAAAGATTTACTTCCTGTGTTAGAGCCAGTAGCTCAATCAGGAAAACCATTATTGATCATTGCAGAAGATGTAGACGGAGAAGCATTGGCTACTCTAGTGGTAAATAAACTTAGAGGGTCTCTTAAAATTGCTGCAGTAAAAGCACCTGGTTTTGGAGACAGAAGAAAAGCGATGCTAGAGGATATTGCCATTTTAACTGGAGGGACTGTTATTTCAGAAGAACGTGGCTTTTCTTTAGAAAACGTTACTATGGATATGTTGGGAACTTCTGAAAAAGTAACTATAGACAAAGACAACACAACAGTTGTTAATGGTTCAGGTGACAAAAACAACATTAAAACTAGGGTCAACCAAATTAAAGCCCAAATTGAATCTACTACTTCCGACTACGACCGTGAGAAGCTTCAAGAACGTCTCGCTAAATTAGCTGGTGGAGTAGCCGTACTTTATGTAGGTGCTGCGTCTGAAGTAGAAATGAAGGAGAAAAAAGACCGCGTAGACGACGCCCTTCACGCTACAAGAGCAGCAGTAGAAGAAGGTATTGTCGCAGGTGGTGGAGTAGCTTTGGTTAGAGCAAAATCTGCATTATCTAAAATTAAAGCACTAAATCCAGACGAGGAAACCGGAATTCAAATTGTTGCCAGAGCTATAGAAGCACCGTTGAGAACCATCGTAGAAAACGCTGGTGGAGAAGGTTCAGTTGTAGTGTCTAAAGTAATAGAGGGCAAAGCAGATTTTGGATATGACGCTAAAACAGAAACTTATACTAACATGCTTAAAGCAGGAATTATAGATCCTAAGAAAGTAACCAGAGTAGCCTTAGAAAATGCTGCTTCTGTTGCCGGAATGATCTTAACTACCGAATGTGCCTTAACGGACATTAAAGAAGAAAACGGACACTCTCATGCTGGACCAGCAATGGGCGGCGGCGGAATGCCAGGCATGATGTAATATTTTGCAACACATAAAAACCCCCTTTGGACGTATCCAAAGGGGGTTTTTTATTTATCAGAAAAATCACGTATGCGATTGCGCTAAAAAAGCATTGCCAAGGCCATGGCGATCATAATCGCATTTTCAATAAAAGTAGCCTGAGTCATAGGGAGTTTTAAAGCAGTACCCAAACAGGCGCATTGAATTTGTCGCTTATTTAAAAGAGACTGCACCACCCCTATAGTGGTGGCGCCCAAAATAATTAGCGTAATTAACAAGACCTGAGTAACACCAATACGCATTAAAAGCAATATCCCCAACCCCAACTCTATAAAAGGATAGATTTTACCATAAAAAGAAAGGCGTTTGGCAATGGGGTCATACATAGCAAAACTCTGGGGAAACCCCTTTAAATCTAGTAATTTAAAAAAGGCAAATACCATATAAAATAAGGCCATAAAATCTATCATCATCTCTGGCCAAACGGGATCAAATCCCACTACTAGAAGCTCTGAAAAATAGGCTAGAAAAACACCGCCAATCAAGAATCCAAAGATTAAATAGAGTGGTTTAAGCTGGTTCCATGGAGAATCAGCAATATTTAAATGATCGCTTACACTATGAGAATCTCCCTTAGAAACAGCAATAGGATCCTGCACCAATATAGCTACTCCATACTTCTTCCCCAATAATTTTTGAATATCTGCTGCATTTGGGGGTACATTGGCTTGAATGAAAGCGCGATTTAAAGGTAAATCTACTATCACATGCGCTACACCTTCCATGGCTTCAATGGTCTTTTTAACATGTGCTACACAGCCCATGCAAGTCATTCCCTCTACACTATAAATTGTTGTCGTATTCATTAATGGTCAAAATAATAACGGTTCATTTGCTGTTTTTTATAATCAATCACATATAATTTCTCCTCATGAATTATAGCGTCTATAGGCTTCTCCAGACCAGCTTCAATGACCTGAGCCAATTGACCATCTTTAAAAAACACCAAAAGTCTATGGTTCTCAAAATCAGTCACAAAAACCTGGTTTTCACTTACAAATAAACCCGTAGCTGCGTTCATTTTCTGATCGGCTCCAATAATTCTTATGAAATCACCTTGCTTATCAAATACCTGAATCCTATTGTTATAGGCGTCTGCCACCCAGATATGATCCGCTGTAATTTGCACATCTGTAGGATAGTAAAACTGTCCAGCTTCTTTTCCCTCAGTACCTATAGAAATCCAATCTAATCCATTAGAGTACAAAATCCTATGGTTATAAAAATCTGCAATAGCACGTTCCGCTCCAAAAACTGAAATGGATGCGGGTGCGTCTAAGGAGTCCTTTAAAATTAATGGCAAAGCGGCTTTTGAAGGCAGTTTAAACTGCGCAATGGTATCTGAGCCATATTGTGGCACCCACAATCCTTGTGCATTGGCATCTATATGCATAGGCCTGTCCAATTCCAATATACTGTCTAGAACTTGCCCTAAATTATTTACAGCAACTAGTCTATTATGGTCTCCGTCTGAAAGCCAAAACTGCTCCTCAAATACGCCAATACCAATAGGATTAATCCCAGGGAGAGACAGGGAATCTTCTAATATCCACTGCTGGGTGGGAGGTGTCTTGCGCTGGCAGCTTACCAAAGTGACGAAAGACACTGAAATAATCGAAAATATATATTTTACTTGTCTCATTCTATTTGTCTTCTATTCGTTCGTATTTACAACACATTGGCAATCCGTCATAAGTGTTTTCACTAGCTTTATGGTCTTTGGTGTCATGTCCTGCTGCTGCAATAGCTTTTGAAATAGAGGCTAAATCTAAAGCTGCTGCATCAAAAGAAATGTCTAGCATTTTTGTTTTGGCATCCCAAGCGGCAGCTGCAACTCCTTGCAATCTAGAAGTGGCCTTTAATATTCTCGCTTCACACATTTCACAGTTTCCAGCCACAAACATTTTTTTAGAAACTACTCCTGCAACTCCTTGATCTACGGTGGCTAAGGGCGCGTCTGTCTCTACTAGTCCATTGGCTCTGGTAATCACTGTTTTCATAGGAGTATAGCCCGCTTTTTCTACCTGTTGTACTACAGCAATTAAGGAAAGTGACTTTTCAGAAGGGTATTGAAAACTAAAATCTCCTGTTTCAATATCTATCTGTACTGCCTTAATTCCTTTGAATTCTTTGAATTTTTTTTCCAAGCCATAGGCGCAAAATGGACAGCCTAGACCATCTACTTGTACTTGAAAATCATCCATATTCTTTTGTGCAAATGCCAGGGAGCTACCGAGCATTAAAAAGCTAAAAATTGATATAATTATTGTTTTCATAATGGTGTTTTTAAAAGGTTAAAAAGTAAAGCGAGTTCCCAAGAACAAGCTTCTGTTAAAAGTCATGTTTTGAGGCATATCGTTAATCATTGGAAGCTGATATGCCAAGTCAAAGGTGATATTTTTTCTAGCGTATTGTATGCCTTGGGCATACAAAAGCTGATACCCCTTTTGCTCCCACAACCACTGCTGGGTATATTCAAAAAACAGGTTAATCTGCCTATTGGGGTATTGGGGCTTTAGAAGTGGCAAACCAAAACCCAATTTGTGCTGTAGAAAGTCTAAATCTCCTTGGGGAATACTATTGAGGCCCAACTCAAAGGAGATGCCGTATTTGAGACTTTCATAACCTGCTACAACACCGTAATATCCCTGGTACAAGCCACTACTGAGCTCCATAACACCTAAAGCCTCTCCGGTTGGAAGGGTCTGAAGTGTCTTGGCTACCATACGAAAAGTCTTTCCGGTACCGTCTATTCTAAGGAATTGGTACTTTGCTAAGAGTTTTACATCGGCCAGGGACTGGCCAGAAGTTCCGTCTGACAACTCATAAGAAACCCTTGGAATATGAACGGCTACAAGTGCATTTGAACTGATCAAATAATGCAGCATTAGAGGGGTGTATTTAAAGGTCCCCATGGCAGTCTTTCTATGTTCAATTAAAGTTTTGGCCGTAAAACTTCCACCACCCAACATAATGGGTTTGTCTGAGGTGATTGGCGGTCCCTGAGCGAAAAGACCAACTGAAAAGTACCCAATTATACCAAGGGTGAGGAGGTATTTTATAGAATATTTCATCGTAGATTTTTTTAAATTAATAACACTACATTCAAAGTCAATTGAACGAGAAAGTCTTAAAAAAGTCTACCTGATCTAGATTAAAAACGCTTCGTGCAGAATAAAAAGTAAATGGCCCTGATTGGGCGGAGGAGGCTCAAATAAAAGTTGCTTTACAATGGGGCTAATCCTAGAAACTACATCAAACTTAAATTCAGTTTGAAGTACATAGTCTGCCAACACAGGAATAAAGATAGCTTCAACAGCCTGTTTAAATAAAGTTGTAGGCTCAACCACCTCAGCAATTTCATTGCAACAAGAAGGTTTTGAGAATTCGCCAGCTTCTCCCATCTCCATGCCACAAGTTTCTGGGGTGCCAAACAGCGCTGAATCTATTTTTATAGAACCACAATAATGGGTGTCAAAAGTCCATGAAGTTGACGCTCCTAAAACAAAGAGTGCCAAAAGACCAGAAATGAATATAGAAAGTCTATTTTTCACTCTTCAAAAGTACAAAAAAACCGAGAAAAAGAACGTATTTTTGTCCTTTGATTCAAACGCTTAAAAAGCCTGTGTTTGATCGCGCATTTAAGAAAATAAGAATATGTTTACTGAACTCTATCCTAAATTAGACACCATTTTTGTTAGTTCTCACGATAGTGAAACCAAGCTAAAAACCATATGCGCTTTATTAGAAAAAAATATTCCCCATTATAATTGGGTAGGATTTTATTTTAGAAATGGCGAAAAAGAAGAGCTTTTACTTGGACCCTATGTTGGAGCGCCAACAGAGCATACTGTAATTCCTTTTGGCAAGGGTATATGTGGTCAAGTAGCCCTAAGTAATGAAAATTTTGTAGTGCCAGATGTTACAGCACAAGATAATTATATTGCCTGCAGTATTTCAGTAAAGTCTGAAATTGTTATCCCTATATTTGTGAATGGAGAGAACATTGGCCAAATAGACATTGACTCTGAAACCATAGACCCATTTACAAAAGAAGACGTAACCTTTCTTGAATATATCTGTAAAGGTGTTGCTTCATTTATTTAAAAATATTATTCATTAATTCTTCTATATCCTTTTAATTCCAAACGCATGAGTAGTTCAAAAAAAGCCTCCGCAGCCCTAATTTCAGTATTTCATAAAGACGGACTTGGTCCTATTGTAGAAACCTTACACGCTCAAGGGGTAACTTTGTATTCTACAGGAGGTACCGAAACCTTCATAAAAGAAATGGGGATTCCAGTAGTTGCTGTAGAAGACCTAACAAGCTACCCCTCTATTTTAGGAGGTCGTGTAAAAACACTTCACCCAAAAGTATTTGGTGGCATTCTAAACAGACAGGATTATGAAGGGGATATGGCACAATTAAAAGAATTTGAAATTCCTCAATTAGACATTGTTATTGTAGATTTATACCCTTTTGAAAAAACTGTTGCCAGTGGTGCTAGTGAACAAGATATTATTGAAAAGATAGACATTGGTGGTATTTCGCTCATTAGAGCGGCTGCAAAAAATTATAAAGATGTTATTTGTGTCTCTGATAGGGCAGATTACACAGATTTTTTAGCTATTTTAAAAACGCAAGATGGAGCGACAACTTTAGAGCAGCGAAAAGATTTTGCAACGCGATCTTTTAACACCTCTTCCCACTATGACACCGCAATATTCAATTATTTCAATGGCGGCTCCCAGATAGATAAATTAAAAATATCTGAAACAAAAGGTCAGGTACTTCGATATGGAGAGAATCCACACCAAAAAGGGGTGTTTTTTGGAGATTTTGAGGCGATGTTTACCAAACTTCACGGCAAAGAACTCTCTTACAATAATCTCTTAGACGTAGATGCAGCGGTACAATTAATGGGTGAATTCAAAGAAGACGACCCTACTTTTGCTATTTTAAAGCACAACAATGCCTGCGGTCTAGCCACTAGAGAAAGCTTAGTAACCGCCTACAAAGACGCACTAGCCGGAGATCCAGTGTCTGCTTTTGGAGGGGTATTAATCGCCAACAGACTTATAGACATAGAAACTGCTAAAGAAATTCATAGTTTGTTCTGTGAAGTAGTTATTGCACCAGGATTTTCTGATGAAGCACAAGAATTACTTCAAGAAAAAAAGAATAGAATTCTCCTGATTCAAAACGAGGTTGAAATGCCTCAAACACAATTACGCACTTGTTTAAATGGCTTTTTATTGCAGGAAAAAGACGGCATTACCGACGCACTAAAAGACTTGCAATATGTAACAGATACACAACCAGATGCAGCCGCTTTAGAAGACTTGATATTTGCTTCAAAATTGTGTAAGCACACCAAGTCTAACACCATTGTTTTAGCTAAAAACAAGCAACTTTGTGCTAGTGGAACCGGACAAACTTCTCGTGTAGACGCTTTAAATCAGGCCATTCACAAAGCCAACAGTTTTTCATTTGACTTAAATGGAGCTGCAATGGCTAGCGATGCTTTTTTCCCTTTCCCTGACTGTGTAGAAATTGCAGGAAATGCTGGAATTACAAGTGTGATTCAACCTGGAGGTTCTATCAAAGACCAATTGAGTATAGATTATTGCAATGAAAATAAAATTGCCATGGTACTCACTGGAACCCGCCATTTTAAACATTAAATTTATTACCTTCGTTATCACTAACTTAGACCAAGCAATTTAACATCTTTCCCATGGGCTTTTTTGATTTTTTAACTGAAGACATTGCAATAGATTTAGGAACGGCCAATACACTGATCATTCACAATGATAAAGTTGTGGTAGACAGCCCTTCTATAGTTGCAAGGGATAGGACTACTGGAAAAATTATTGCCGTAGGTAAAGAGGCCAACCTCATGCAGGGTAAAACCCATGAAAACATCAAAACCATTAGACCGCTAAAAGATGGAGTAATCGCTGATTTTGACGCTTCTGAAAAGATGATTAGCATGTTCATAAAGAACATTCCTTCTCTTAAGAAAAAATGGTTCCCACCAGCACTGCGAATGGTTATCTGTATCCCTTCAGGAATTACAGAAGTAGAAATGCGTGCGGTAAAAGAATCTGCAGAGCGTGTAAACGGAAAAGAAGTGTACTTAATTCATGAACCAATGGCAGCGGCTATTGGTATTGGCATAGATATTATGGAACCTAAGGGAAACATGATTGTAGACATAGGTGGAGGAACTACAGAAATTGCTGTAATTGCCCTAGGTGGGATTGTGTGCGACAAGTCTGTTAAGATAGCAGGAGACGTTTTCACTAATGATATTGTGTATTATATGCGTACACAACATAACCTTTTTGTAGGTGAAAGTACCGCTGAGAATGTTAAAATCACCATTGGTGCAGCTACTGAAGACTTACAGAGCCCCCCAGAAGAAATGTCTGTACAAGGAAGGGATTTGCTCACGGGAAAACCCAAACAAGTGCAAGTGTCTTACAGAGAAATTGCAAAGGCTTTAGACAAGTCTATATTGCGTATAGAAGACGCTGTAATGGAAACCCTCTCAAATACACCGCCTGAATTGGCATCAGATATATACAATACAGGTATATTTCTGGCCGGAGGTGGATCTATGTTAAGAGGACTGGACAAACGCTTGTCTCTAAAAACTGATTTACCAGTTTATATTGCAGAGGACCCCCTTAGAGCTGTTGTTAGAGGAACGGGGATTTCTTTAAAGAATTTAGAAAAATTCAAAAGTATTTTAATGAAATAGCCCCTGGCTAAAGAAAACTCCAACCCATGCAACGCATTATAGATTTTTTTCTTAGCAATAAGCTGCGTTTGTTGTTTTGGTGTTACTTACTCATTGGGATTGCGCTTACTACCAGTGAAAATATTTATTTAAAATCAAGTTATTTAAACACAAGTAGCCGCTTAAGTGGTGGTGTTCACTTGTTCTTTAGTGGCATTGGAGACTATTTTTCATTGGCTTCCGAAAATAAATTTCTCACAACTCAAAATAAGGTTTTAATGGAGCGATTGATCGCTTTGGAAAAGCATGATTTAAACCGTGACTCCACCCTGACTAAAAAAAATTTTGAGTTCATTAACGGAAGAATTATAAAAAATAGCTATACCGGAATTGACAATTACCTTACCCTTTCCCTAGGGAAAGAAGACAGTGTGTTTACAGACATGGGTGTTGTGAATGAAAAAGGGCTTCTAGGGATTATAGAGTTCAGCGGAAATTCATTTTCCACAGTTCAAAGTATACTACACAGCAAATCTAAAATAAATGTCAAGGTAAAAGGAACTGATTATTTTGGGTCCTTAGTTTGGGATGGAAAAAAACCCAACAAGGTTCAACTGATTGATATTCCCGATTTGGCACCTATAAAAAAAGGGGACACTATAATTAGCGGAGGAATGTCTAGTATTTTTCCTGAGAATATTCCTGTAGGTACTATTGAAGACTTTAAACTTACTGCCGCTAAAAATTATTATATTGTTGAGATTCGACTGTTCAATGACATGCAAAATATTGGGCCTGTTTATGTTATAAAAAACCATCTAAAACAAGAGATTAAAGCGGTAGAAAATAATAAAGATGAATAGAGAACTCCCTATATACCTACCTATAAAAGCGGTGCTTTTGATCCTTGTTCAGGCTTTTATATTTAGTAAAATGGCTTTGTTTGGCTTTATTAGCCCCATGATTTACTCCATACTCTTGTATATATATCCTACCCATAAAAATAGAAGTCTTTGGATTACATGGGCTTTTTTATTTGGTCTTAGCTTAGACATTTTATTAGACACTTTGGCCCTCCATGCTATTGTTTTGCTTTTTATGGCATATATAAGACCTAAAATAATGCGGTTTATGTTTGGATTAAATTTTGAACAAAAAAGTTTTAGAATTCAACAAGCTCCTGTGGCGCAACGCTATACATTTATTGCAGCAATAATTCTTTTACACCATTTGGTTTATTTTAGTTTGGAAGCATTTAGCTGGTCTAAATGGTTGCTAGTAATTGAAAAAACTTTTTCCACTGGAATAGTGAGCTTTATTTTCAGCCTACTTTTAATCAACTTATTAACTACAAGAAAAAAATGAGAAAACTATTACTTTTCTCAGTTGTTATTATAGCAGCTATTAGCTTTATTATAAAACTTGGTAGCTTGCAAATAAGTGGTACTAATCCTGAAGCTTTTAAATCTGATCCTGCAATAAACGCACAGACAATCTATCCTAGTCGCGGATACATCTATGACAGAAATGATGCATTATTGGTAGCCAACCAGGCTGCCTATGATCTTATGGTAGTACCCAGAGAAGTGCACCTAAAGGACACATTGGCTTTTTGTCAATTATTGAACATCAATCGAGAGACTTTTATAAATCAAATTGAAAGAGCCAAAAGATATTCCCCTAGGCTGCCTTCTGTAATGGTATCCAAACTCTCCAAAGAGACTTACGCTGCTTTCCAAGAAAAAATGAGAAAATATGAAGGGTTTTATATTCAAAAACAAAATTTAAGAGATTATAAGACAGCTGCAGCAGCCAATGTATTGGGCTACATTAGCGAGGTAAATCCTTGGGAGGTAAAGAACAACCCAGAGTACAATGCTGGAGAACTCATTGGAAAAACAGGCGTGGAAAAGCAATATGAGTCTATTATTCGGGGTGAAAAAGGGGTCCAATACCTACAAAAAGATCGATTCAATAGAATTATAGGACCTTATAAAAATGGGGCTCATGACAAAACTCCTAAAGCTGGAACCAACATACAAATCACCTTAGATAAAGAACTTCAAGAATACGGAGAGAAGTTGCTTGAGAATAAACGCGGTGCTATTGTTGCTATTCAACCGAATTCTGGTGAAATTCTAGCCCTAATTACTGGCCCAAGCTTTGACCCTTCCTTATTGGTTGGAAGAAATAGATCTAGAAATTACACCAACTTATATTACGACTCTATAGCCAAACCCACCTGGGATAGGAGTCTTCTAGCACAACCTTCCCCAGGCTCACCATTTAAACTTATCAATGGGCTTGTGGCATTACAGGAAGGGGTTTTAAACCCCTTAGAAACCGTTTATTGCAACAATGGATACTTCGTAGGAAAAGACAAAAAAGGATGCCATTGCGGGGGTGGTTCAAGAAACTTATATACTGCCATATCTGAATCTTGCAACGCATACTTTGTGGCGGTTTTTAAAAAAATCTTCCAAAAATATCCCAACTCAGATGCTGGCTTAGAAGCCTGGGTCTCTCATATGAAAAGTTTTGGCCTAGGTGATTATTTAGGCACCGACTTGCCTACAGGTGCACCAGGAAGAATCCCTGGCGTTCCTTTTTATGACGCTTATTATGGAGACAATAAATGGGGGCCTACTTACTTTATTTCTAACGCAATTGGACAAGGAGAGGTAGCAACAACTCCAATTCAATTAGCAAATATGACTGCAGCAATTGCCAATAGGGGCTTTTATTTTAGACCTCATATTCTTAGAAAAATTGACAATAAACCTTTCAAAGATAGTGTATACAACAAACCAGTATTCACTAGTATTAGCAAAGAACATTTTGAGCCAATTATTGATGCTATGCAAAAGGTTTATGAGTCTGGAACAGCGAAGCACTTAAAAGTAAAAGGACTTACTATGGCAGGAAAAACAGGTACTGGCGAGAACTACACCAGAATTAACGGAGAACGAAAGCAGCTGACTGATCACTCTATTTTTGTGGGCTTTTCTCCAGTAGAAAAACCAGAAATTGCTATTTCTGTTTATGTAGAACACGGGTACTACGGCTCTAGATATGCTGGCTATATAGCCACACTCATGATGGAAAAATACCTTAAAGGTAATATCAGCAATAAATCCCTCGAAAATAAAATACTTGAAAGCAGTTTAGAAAAAGAATACGCAAAACCTTTAAGTGGCAAACCCTTCAAAATAAACGAATATGCGTGGTAGCATAGGAAAAATAAGGGTAGATTGGGTTTCAATTATCTTATACCTTATTTTGGTATTTGTAGGCTGGGTGAATATTTACTCTAGCACGGTTACGGAAAATCACAGTAGCATTTTTGACTTTAGCACTATTTATGGCAAGCAATTTTTCTTTATTATTATAAGTCTATGTGCCGCAGGATTTATTTTTATTGTAAACACAAAAGCCTTTGAGCGATTTGCTGCTATTTACTACTTTACTGCGCTTTTATTACTTTCAGGCCTATTTGTCTTTGGAAAAACAATTGCTGGAGCTACTTCCTGGTACAATCTTGGTTTTTTTAATTTTCAACCTTCTGAACTGGCAAAAATAGCAACGGCTATAGCTCTAGCTAAATATTTAAGCGACATACAAACGGATATTAAAAATAACCTACACGCTGCTATAGCATTTGGTATTCTATTGATTCCTGCATTACTCGTTATTCCCCAACCGGATCCTGGTTCTGCATTAGTGTTTTTTGCTTTGTCTTTTGTGTTATTTCGAGAGGGATTTTCATTGAAATTATTTTGGGGTGTTTTTGCCGCTATTCTATTATTTATGGCCGTATTAAAATGGGGGGTTATTTGGAGTATTGGAGGTCTGGTTTTGGGTGGTGGTTTAGGATTTATGTTAAAACCTAAAAGAATAAAATGGTCTTGGACCAAATTAAGTTTTGGACTTTTGGCAGGAGTACTTTTTGCCACTAGTGTAAATTATGTTTTCAACGAAGTTTTCGAGCAAAGACACCGGGATCGTTTTAGCCTTTGGTTAGACCTTGAGACAGATCCCGAAATTTTAGAAAAAATCAATAGATCAATTGGATACAACACCTACCAATCTACAGAGGCTATTAGAGCTGGTGGATTTTTTGGAAAAGGGTTTTTAGAGGGCACTAGGACAAAGGGAGATTTTGTGCCTGAACAACACTCCGATTATATTTTTAGTACATTAGGTGAAGAGTGGGGTTTTTTAGGAACCACAGTAGTGGTACTGCTATTCACAACACTTTTGTTGAGGCTATTATTTTTAAGCGAAAGACAAAGTAATTCGTTTAACCGCATTTTTGGGTATGGAGTGGTCTCTATATTGAGTATTCATTATATTATTAATATTGGAATGGTACTGGGATTACTTCCAACCATAGGAATTCCGTTGCCCTATTTAAGTTATGGAGGCTCTGGTATGCTTGGATTTACATTACTGTTATTTATATTTTTAAAACTAGACGGAAATAGATTAAAAGAATGGGATTAGAAAATAAGGAAATTGTCCTTGGAGGCGGATGCTTCTGGTGTGTAGAGGCTGTTATGAAACTCCTAAAAGGGGTAGAGAGTGTGGTGCCTGGTTATATGGGAGGAACAGTACCTGGAACACCTACTTACAGAGAAATTTGTTCAGGACGCACTGGCCATGCAGAAGTCGTTAAGGTAGTTTACGATCCTACTATTATTCCCCTGTCAGTACTCTTAGAAATATTTTTAACCACACATGACCCTACTACCCTTAACAGACAAGGGGCAGATGTAGGAACTCAGTACAGATCTGTGATTTTTTATGAGGCTGAAGATGAACACGTTTGCGCAGAAAAAACCTTCCAAAGTTTAAAGGGATATTTTGATCAGCCAATAGTCACTTCATTAGAACCTAAAGCAGTGTTTTACGAGGCAGAAAAAGAACACCATAATTACTATAGTAGCAATCCTTTTCAAGGGTATTGTCAGGTAGTCATTTCTCCAAAAATAACAAAGCTAAAAACACAGCATTCAACATGGCTTAAAAATAATTTATGATACCTTTCCAGTCGGACCATTTTATACAATCATTACCAAAGGATCCTTCTTTGGATGAGTATCCCCGGGCTGTACCGGAGGCCTTATACTCATTTGTAAGACCAAAAAAAACAAGTTTAGCTTTAAAAATCCACCTCAACAGTAATTTGCTGAATTCTTTGGGAATTGATGAAGATGATCCAGACCTCATCCAACAACTCACTGGAAATACAATTAGTGAACATCACATCCCTTTTGCAATGAATTATGGTGGGCACCAATTTGGTCATTGGGCTGGGCAATTAGGAGACGGTCGCGCTATTCACTTAGGTGGAATATTAATAAATGGTCATACAAAAGAATTAAACTGGAACACACCATCTGACTGGGCTCAAATTCAATTAAAAGGTGCTGGTCCTACTCCGTATTCTAGGTCTGCAGATGGATTGGCAGTATTGAGGTCTAGTATTCGAGAATATTTATGTTCAGAAGCTATGTATCATTTAGGGATTCCTACTACAAGGGCTTTATCCTTGTGTCTTAGTGGTGATTTGGTCAATAGAGACATGCTTTACAATGGTAATTCCAGTTTAGAGCAAGGGGCAATTGTTGCGAGAGTTGCCCCAAATTTTATCCGATTTGGTTCTTTTGAATTACCTTCCTCTAGAGGGGAAATAGCTACTTTGACAACCTTAGTAAAACAAACGATCAAACACTATTACCCTAGTATTCAAAGCCCATTAAAAGATGCGACAGCAGCTTTTTTTAAAAAAGTTTGTGAAGACACTGCAAAATTAATAGCAGATTGGCAGCGCGTAGGCTTTGTCCATGGGGTACTCAATACGGACAATATGTCTGTGCTGGGACTTACTATTGATTATGGTCCATATGGCTGGATGGAACCTTATGATTTAGATTGGACCCCTAATACAACAGATGCAAGGGAAAGTCGCTATAGATTTGGAAACCAACACCAGGTAGGACTTTGGAATCTGTATCAGTTGGCTAACGCTCTCTACCCTATTGTAGAAGATGCAGCACCCTTAGAAGCCGCATTAGACCATTTTAAAGAGACTTATGAAACAACTTACGCTCACATAAGAAAAGAGAAGCTGGGGCTTTCTCAAAGCAATGGCGCTGCTTTAGATGCACTCATAGAAGATCTTGACCCTCTGTTGTCTCTAATAGAAACAGATATGACGTTATTTTACAGGGAATTAGCCCTATTTAAATCAGACCAATTTTTAGAAAAAATCAAAACGGCCGCCCCTCACTCAGACTCCAGTAACACTTCGCAAGTCAATACCATCCAAACAGACCTAGACAAAGAAAACCAATGGCTATTTGGCTCTTTAATAAAAGCTTTTTATGACCCTACAGCACTCAATGGAGCTGTAAAAAACAAGTGGGTTTTATGGCTCCGTAGTTATGCAAAAATTAGATTGGCTCAAAAATCACCTGATAAAGTAGTTATAGAAAAAATGAATGCGGTAAATCCAAAATATGTTTTGAGAAATTATATGGCTCAAATGGCTATTGAGGCTGCAGAAAAGAAAGACTACTCTATAATAAATGAACTGTTCCAACTGCTTCAAAAACCCTATGAAGAACAACATAAATTGGAGAAATGGTATGCCAAAAGGCCTGAATGGGCCAGAAATAAGTTAGGCTGTAGTCAATTATCTTGTAGTTCTTAATGCCGAATGATTAATATTCAATCAAAGATCAGGTGAAAATTACCATAAATCAGACTAAACCAGTAGTCATTAGCCTTTTACTGAGGCTAATTTTAATGGATTGGTAAACCTTACTTTTAAATCTTGAAGTACATTTACAGCCTCTTCTACATAAACATCTTTAGCTAATTCCCTGTGCCAACGGTCTCTTTTCTCTCTGAGTTCTGCATCTTGAGCTAGCATTGTTTTCTCTACGTCTAAAGATTGAAAAGTCAATTTAGAATCGTACTTAGCTATTTGCTTAAAATAAGCCGCTTTCTCTTTATCTAATTTTACCTCAGCTACATAATCTTCATAAAGCAATGACACTTTGTTATTGTCTTGCTGAGATTTTAACCACTTAGCGTTCTCTTCAATGAGCTTTAACTGAGGATTGGCAGCCATTCTCTTTTTTGAACTAGTAATGGTACTTTCAAAATCAATATATCCCTCCCAGGGTGCGTATTCTGCTGCTGGAATTTTATCCCAAGCCATAGGGTGGTCCATATCTCTTTCACCAATATCCATATAACTGTATTTGTCTGGCACAACAACATCACTCATTACTCCTTTTAATTGGGTAGACCCTCCATTAATTCTATAAAATTTCTGGGTGGTTAACTTTAAAGCACCTAGATCTCCAAATTCACTACTCCTCACAATATTATTTAAAGGCACCACATTCTGAACGGTACCTTTTCCAAAAGTCTGCTTACTCCCAATCACAACAGCTCTCTTATAATCCTGCATGGCAGCTGCTAAAATTTCAGATGCAGAAGCAGACAATTCATTTACTAGTATTACCAAGGGACCATCCCAAACCAATCGATTGTCAGTGTCTTCGTACAATTCAATTTTATCTTGTCCAGTTTTAACTTGAACAACTGGGCCGTTTTTAATAAATAAGCCTGCAATGTCTACTACAGTTTTTAAGGATCCTCCTCCATTATCCCTTAGGTCTAAAATGAGTCCTTGAGCCCCTTCTGCTTTTAGTTTTTCTAACTCAGCGGCAATATCAGTTGCTGCATTTCTCTCGTTATAATCTTCGAAGTCTACATAAAACTTAGGCAAATTAATTAGTCCATACTTATATTCTCCTTGGTTTACTGTAGCTGTTTTAGCAAAAGTTTCTTCTAGTTTAACGACATCTCGGGTAATTGAAATTACTTCTAGGGTGCCATCTACTTTTTTAACGGTCAAATCTACCAACGAACCCTTTGGACCTTTGATAAGTTTTATAGCGTCGTCTAATCGCATTCCCACAATATCTACAGGATCTTCTCCTGATTGCCCTACTTTTATGATCTCATCTCCTACCTCAATTCTCTGGTCTCTCCAAACAGGTCCCCCAGAGATTATTTCCACAATCTTGGTTTGGTCTTTACGCTTTTGAAGTCTAGCGCCAATCCCTTCGAATTTACCTGACATGTCCATATCAAACCTGTCTTTCTCTTCAGGAGCAAAATAGAAAGTGTGAGGATCATAGGTCTCTACAATGCTGTTTAGATACTGCACAAACCAATCTTTTCTTTCTAAATCTGCCACAAAATCAAAATACTCTTCCAGACTTTCTTTTGTTTTAGCCCTTGCTTCAGATTCCAAGACTTCCATCCCTTTAGAGGTGTAATTTGAATCTTCCGCTACTTTTAAGGCCTCGTTCTCTTTAGATGCGTAATAAGTTCCTAAAGACACATATTTTAGTTGTGCCCTCCAACGGGCCTCTAATTCTTTTTTTGATTGTGCGTAAGGGAGAAGATCGTAATCTACTACCAACGAATCTGTCTCTGAAAAATCATAAGGGGTATTGAGTACTTTCTTATAGAGGTCTTTAGACTCATCTATTCTGTAAATAAGACGCTCATGAACAAGATTAAAAAAACTAATGTCTATTCCTTTAATCTGGTCGTCTATTTGTGTTTTATATTCCTCGAATAAAGCTAAGTCAGTAGCTAAAAAATAACGCTTCATAGGGTCTAATCCTCCTATAAAATTATCATAAACTCGTTCTGAAAATGCATCATTTACGGCTGTAGGTTCAAAGTGTAGCCTTTCCAATACATAACTAATCAGTTCTAGTAAAAGTTTGTCTTTATCTGAAGTCTCACTAATACTTTTTGTAAAACTACAAGAGACAAAAGCAAATAAAACAACGGAACAGACTAATATAAAATTCTTTTTCATCTTATTTATTTTTTAGCAACCAGCCTTTGAAGGGCTTTAAAAGTTCTAAGATAAGTAAAAGTGCTAGCAATTATTAAGCGTTCACAAATAATTTTTTGTTAAAATAGTCCCGATAGTAATGCCCATAATTATTGTATTTTTGTTCACAAATAACCTAATATGCAAAAGCCACTCATACTTATTACCAACGACGACGGAATTACTGCTCCAGGAATAAGACACCTCATTGAATTTGCTAAAGAAATTGGTGAAGTGATCGTTGTTGCTCCAGACAGTCCACAATCGGGAATGGGCCATGCTATTACTATAAACAGCACCTTAAATGTGGAGCAAATTGTCGTAGATAAAAATAATACAAATCAAAAAGAATACAGCTGTAGCGGTACACCCGCTGATTGTGTTAAAATTGCACTTCAAGAAATTTTACACCGTAAACCTGATCTTTGCATTAGTGGTATTAACCATGGTTCAAATGCTTCAATCAATGTCATTTATTCAGGAACTATGAGTGCTGCCATTGAAGCTGGAATAGAAGGAATTCCTGCCATAGGATTCTCTCTTTGCGACTTTAGTTGGGAAGCCAATTTCGCTAGCGCCAAACCTTTTATCCAACAAATTATTAAGGAATCTTTAAGCAAAGGAATTCCGTCTGGAGTTGTTCTTAATGTAAATATTCCTAAAACAACGGAAAACAGCCCCATCAAAGGAATTAAAGTGTCTCGACAGGCCAAAGGAAATTGGAAGGAAAAATTTGACAAAAGAACCAGTCCAATGGGAAGGGATTACTATTGGTTAACAGGTGTTTTTGACCTTCAAGACAAAGGAGAAGACACCGATCAATGGGCCTTAGATCACGGATATATCTCCCTTGTGCCTACCCAATTTGACCTTACAGCCCACCATGCTATTCAAAACATTAATACTTGGGAGCTCCATGCAAAGTAGTGGAAAACACCGCTATAAAATAGCTAAAGGAATAGGAATAGGGTTCCTCGCAAATAGCTTAGGGATAATGCTATACATCCTACTTTTTTCACCACTTAAAATAATTACTACCCTTCAAGCGGCCTACTCAAATGGGTACCTTGGAGCTATTATCGGATTGGGTGCCATTCTAAATTTATTGACTTTTTTTGCCTTTATTAAATTTAAAAAAGACACTGAAGCTAAAGGTGTTTTAATTGCGACAATCACTGCAGCATTGAGTATTCTAATTTTAAAAGCTTTGGGCCTATGAAATATTACATCATTGCAGGAGAGGCCTCAGGAGATCTTCATGGAAGTTATTTGGTTAAACATTTAAAGGAAATAGACGCCAATGCACAGATTAGGGCTTGGGGAGGAGATCTTATGGAAGCACAAGGCGCAGTATTAGCCAGGCACTATAAAGACATTGCTGTAATGGGCTTTATAGATGTTATTAAAAAACTCCCTCAAATATTTAAAAATATTTCTTTCTGTAAAAAAGACCTTCTAGAATTTAAACCAGATGCCATTATTTTTATAGACTTCTCCGGTTTTAATTTAAGAATTGCCCCTTGGGCCAAAAATAATGGCTTTGCCACACACTACTATATAGCCCCTCAAGTTTGGGCTTCTAGACCAAAGCGAGTGGCAAAAATCAAATCCAGTATAGACCACTTATATGTCACTTTGCCTTTTGAGCCTGATTTTTATAAAAAATACCACTACAGTCCAACTTTTGTTGGGCACCCGCTATTAGATCCTATTTCGGACTTGAAAGTGCCAGAAAAAAATTGGACCACAACACAAAACTTAGCTTTAGAAAAAACCATTATTGCTCTATTACCAGGTTCTAGAAAAGGGGAAATAAAAGCCGTTTTACCCCTTTTAGTAAAGATCTGCAATACATTTAAAGACCATCAGTTTGTATTGGCTGCAGCACCAAATATTCCGCTTAAAATGTATACAGACATTATAGGGGAAGCTCAAGTGAAAATAGTTCAAGGCCAAACTTATGCACTACTACAACACGCAAAAGCTGCGCTAGTGACCAGTGGAACAGCTACCTTAGAAACTGCATTGATAGGAGTACCACAAATTGTGTGTTATAAAACACAATGGCTCACTTATTGGATTGCAAAAAAAATCATCACCCTTCCCTATATCTCATTGGTCAATCTTATCTTAAATAGGGAGGCGGTACCAGAGCTGATCCAAAATAATTTAAGTGTGAAAAACTTAGAAACACACTTACATAAAATTTTAGAAGGCAGAGAACGGGAAAATCAATTAGAAAATTATCAAATCTTAAAGCAAAAACTGGGTGCAGGAGGCGCAGCAAAAAGAACAGCCACCGCCATAGTTCATTCACTCAAGTCCCATAAATAAATTGTATCTTAGAAATTAAAGCCACTTTACAAATGCTTTAAACACTAATATAAACTCCTGTTTATTAAAGGCAATTCCCCGCTATTTTACCAAAAAACCTAGTGACCATTAGGAACTATGTTTTTTAAACAATCTGCTCGTCTATTATTATTCCTCCTAGGATATAGCCTAGGAATATTCACTATTTACAAAGGCTCAATTCCTTTATTCACTGGTAAAACCCTAATAATAAGCCTTGCTGTCTGTACTATTTTATTGGCCTATTTCACCAAAACAAGGACCCACCTATTTTGGGTTTTCTGCTTTTTAGCAGCATTTTTAATATGGCAGCTCCAAAAATACCGTAAGCCAAAAAGCTGGCGCTATTTCTTATGGGCCACACTGATTTTTCAAAGTATTGTACTGGTCCAAAAAATATATGACCATTAGACCAATGAGCACTACATCATAAAATCCTATGGGCAAATCACGCTGCTGTCTATTGATCATAAAACCATGCATTACTTTGGTGAGAAGTCTTTGGACAAAAACACCATAAACAGCTTCAAAAACAATTATGGCATTCATGAAATAATTCATAAAGAAAGGGCAGATAACTATCAATTGGGGCCATTTAAAATTGTATTCCCAAAAATAAAAAACCACATCAAAGGCCCAATAAGTCATGTCCTTATAGATTCGAGTACTCGGGTATACCCGTCGCATTTTAATCCCGATCAACTTGTAAATACCAGAGTCATTACCAGTGGATTTTACCCTACCAAAGAGATGAATACTTGGAAGAAATGGGCGCAAAAAAATGGGCGCCTAATCTGGAAGATAGACACCCAAGGTTTTTATGATTTTAAAAGAGATATAAGACCTTAAATAAGCGAAGCCCTACTGCAGGAGCCTAGTTGTATTTTAGTGCACATTACCCATCAGTTTCTTAATAAACGGAGACGCGATTAAAACCAATACCCCTGCTCCAATTGAATACATAGCGATTAATTCAAATCCGTCGGTATAGACCGTCAATGTTTCCAGGCCACCCACATTGGCATTGTCACTCTCCACTGCCAGTTCTTTACTAATAAAACCAACTACTTGGAAGGCATAGGCAGAAGACAAGAACCAAATTCCCATCATAAATGCCACAATTCTTTTTGGAGAAAGGTCCGTAATTTTTGAAAGCCCTACCGGAGACATAAACAATTCTCCAATAGACAACATAAAATACATGATCAATAAATAGCTAAAAGGAACCATTCCATTCTCATCTGCTTGTAAGCCGCTAATAGAAAGAATATAAAAACTCAATCCCGCAAATAGAAGACCTAGACCAAATTTATAAGGGGTTCTTGGATTTCTTTTTGTCTTAGCCAAATACGCCCACATGAGTGAAATTGGAATGGCTAGAATAATAATGAACATGGAATTTAAGGAATTGGTTTGGGCCGCGTCCATGAGACTTAAATTCACATTTCTAGCAGCAAACAAAGTAATAACACTTCCTGACAGTTCGTGGAAACCCCAGAAAATAGTCATAAAAAAGGTGATTAAAATAGCTACTATTAATTTTTTACGCTCCTCAATAGTGGCATCTATCAAGACTTTAGCTAAGTAAAAAAGAATCACGATCCCTATACCCTTGAAAATAATATTCACTAAGTTTTGGTCTCCCAAAATGGTTTCTCCATTCATAAAAGGACCATAAGAAGACAATAAAAAGGCAATCACTGGAGCCGCTAAAAAGGCCAATACAGGAATCATTTTCCCTTGAGAAACTCCGAGTAATGGTTTGTCAATGGCTTCTTGAGAAGGTGGCAGTCCCTCTGATCCAAAAACCTGTCTTTTAATCCCATTCCAAAAGAAAGCAAGACCTAATAACATCCCAAATCCTGCTAAGCCAAAGCCGTAATGCCATCCATAAGTGGCCGCCAACCATCCACATAGAAGCGGAGCGACCCAGCCACCAATATTAATTCCCATATAAAAAATGGTGAAACCGGAATCTTTTCTCATATCGCCTTCCTTGTAAAGGGAGCCCACAAAAGTGGAAATATTGGGCTTAAAAAAACCGTTACCCACGACAATGAGTCCCAAGGCCAAATAAAAGGCATACGTATTATCTACTGCCAGGACAAAGTGCCCGAGAGACATGAGAACACCCCCAAGAAAAATAGATCTTCTAAGGCCCAATGTGGTGTCTGAAATCTTACCGCCAATCACGGTAGAAGCATATACCAAAGAGCCGTAAGAGGCATATACTGCTGCAGCGGCTACATCTCTAGTGCTTAAGGCTTCAAATATTTTATTGACCATATAAAGGGTCAATAAGGCGCGCATTCCATAGAAACTAAAACGCTCCCAGAGTTCAGCGAAGAATAGGTAGAAAAGCCCCTGAGGGTGACCCAGAATGTCTTTTGGAGTTTGGCTAGGTGTAGTCATATAAGTAATGTATGTGTTAAAGGTTGTTTAAGATAAATTGGGTCATTTTAGTGTAGAGTTGCTCCCTGGTTTTCCCACCGTAAATACCGTGGTTTTTGTCAGGATATACCGCCCAATCAAATTGTTTGTTGGCCTGCACCAAGGCCTCTACCATTCTCATGGTATTTTGAAAATGCACATTGTCATCTGCAGAACCGTGTACTAATAACAACTTGCCTTTTAATCGATCCGCGTAGTTGAGCGGAGAATTTAAATCATATCCTTCTGGGTTTTCCTGTGGAGTTCTCATAAAACGCTCCGTATAAATAGTGTCATAAAACCTCCAAGAGGTTACAGGGGCCACAGAAATAGCCGTTTCAAACACCTCATTACCCTTTAAAATAGAATGCATGGCCATATCTCCTCCAAAGCTCCAGCCCCAAATTCCAGTACGGTTTTCATCTATATATGGAAGAGCAGACAATTGTTCTGCTGCAGCAATCTGGTCATCGCTCTCGTAACGCACCAATTGCAAGTAAGTAGATTTTTTAAAATCTCTTCCCTTAAATCCGGTACCCCTACCGTCCACACAAGCAATCACATAACCCCTAGACTGCAATAATTGGTACCAGTAATCATTACCGTTCATCCATGTATTGGTTACAGATTGTGATCCAGGACCGCTGTATTGAAACATTAAAAGCGGATACTTTTTAGAAGGATCAAAATCTGCCGGCTTAATCATCCACATATTGAGATCGTTTCCGTTTACGGAAATGGTAGAAAACTCTTTTGGGCTTATATTATAAGCTTCTAGTTTATCTAAAAGGGCTGTGTTATCTACAATGGTTTTTAACATTAAAGACTGTCCAGCATTGGTATCACGGACCCTTTTTTTAGGCACTGTGGTATTTAATGTGTAAGAAGGAGGTGTTGCTGCATTAGAATGTACATTAATAAAATAAGTAAAATCTGCAGAAAAACTGGCTCTGTTCACTCCGTCCTGCGCGGTCAAACGCGATACATTTTTACCGTTAATGCCTACCGAGTATACATCTCTATTAATAGAACCCATAGCGGAAGACTGAAAAAATATCTTTTTGCGTTTTTCATCATAGCCGTAATAAGAAGTTACCTCCCAATCTCCTGAGGTAAGTTGCCTCTTTTCTTTCCCACTTTTGTCGTGTAAGTAAAGATGGTTATAGCCATCTTTTTCAGAGCTCCAAATAAAACTGTCGTCTGCTAAAAAAGTAAGGTTGTCATTCACGTCTACATAGGCAGCGTCTCTTTCCGTGTGCAAGACAGAAAGAGCTCCACCGCGCTTATTATACTCATATAAAACAAGCTCATTTTGGTGTCTGTTAAAAGTTTGAAACACCAACTCGTCTGGATTATTTTTCCACATAATTCGGGGAATATAATAAGCTTCTACAGGGATTTTAACTGTTTTTACTCCCTTCAACTCAATGAGATGTAAGCTTACTTTTGCATTATTCTCTCCAGCCTTAGGGTACTTAAAAGTCTGCAATGTTGGGTATAAATCTTCTCCGTAAATGGGCATAGAATACTTTGGCACTTCCGTTTCGTCGAATCTCAAGAATGTAATATGGGTCCCTTCTGGGCTCCATTCAAAAGCACGAACAAAACCAAACTCCTCCTCGTAAACCCAGTCTGTAATTCCGTTAATAATACGATTCTTTTCACCGTCAAAAGTAAGTTGATCCGTTTGCTTAGTTTTTAAATCAAACAGATAGATATTGTTTTTGTATCCATAGGCTACTTTGGAGCCGTCAGGTGATAAACTGGGTTCTTGAACGGCAACATCGGCTATTTTAATTAAAGACTTGTCATTGAAGTCATACACAAAATAAGATCCTAGGGTAGACCTTCTGTAAATGGGTTTTAAATCCGTAGCCAAGAGTACTTTTGATTCGTCTGCGCTAAAGGTGTAGGAACTCATATATGAAATACCATCCAAGTCTTCTGTAGACAATAAAGTAGCCGTTTTCTCCAGCGTTTCATATTCGTATAAATCAATGGTTTGGACCTTATTTACGCGGTCATAGTTCAATAAGGTATACTGTGTGCCATTGTTTCTAGACCGGAGGACATCCATCCCTTCTGTTCTAAATGTTCCATCGTAAATAGCCGCTACACTCACTTCTTTATCTTGGGCTAAAACGGCATTTATGGCCAAAAGGCCGATGCCTAAAAGTAAAAATAATTTTTTCATATAATTCAATTCAAACCAGGTCCTAAGGTCCGTATTTTTGTAATAAAGCTCCTAAAAATAAGATTTTAATACGAGAATCTTTAAAGAATCTACAAATAGGTCATAAAATGGGATTTAACTATCTTAGCGGGACAAAAAAATAATCTATGTCTACACCCATTCAAGGATTTTCAAAACTATCTAAAGAAGAAAAAATAGACTGGGTATCTCAAACTTTCACCCAAGGGGATCCTGAAACAAAATCCTTACTCACCCAATACTGGCATGAAGACAAGGACTTACAAAAATTACATGACGAATTTATAGAAAACACCCTTAGTAATTTTTATGTACCTCTTGGAATTGCGCCAAACTTTTTAATTAACGATCATCTTTATGCTATACCAATGGCTATTGAAGAGAGTTCCGTGGTAGCAGCAGCAAGTAAAGCTGCTAAGTTCTGGGGAACCCGAGGCGGATTTAAAACCGAAGTTCTAGGTACTGAAAAAATAGGCCAAGTACACTTTTTCTTTAAAGGTGATCCCAAAAAATTAAAAACTTTTTTTGCCCATATAAAGCCCATTTTATTGGCAGACTGTGCCTCACTCACAGCGAATATGGAAAAGCGAGGAGGGGGAATTAGTAACTTATCGTTGAGAGACAAAACATCAGATTTGGCTCATTATTTTCAAATACATGCTGTATTTCAAACAGCAGACGCTATGGGTGCCAACTTCATCAATTCTTGTTTGGAGCAATTTGCCGCTACCTTAAAAAGAGAATCACAGCAATACGACGGATTTTCAAAAGAAGAACAGTCTGTAGAAGTGGTCATGAGCATTCTCTCTAATTATGTACCCAATTGTACTGTGAAGGCCACTGTATCTTGCCCTGTAGCAGATTTAGAAGGTATAGATGGGGCCTCCGGCGCTATTTTTGCTGAGAAAATGGTACAAGCGGTTGCTATTGCAAAGGCAGAGCCACATAGGGCTGTTACCCATAACAAAGGCATTATGAATGGCGTAGATGCAGTGGTTTTAGCAACGGGGAATGATTTTAGGGCTATTGAAGCTGGAGTACATGCTTATGCGGCAAAAGACGGCCAATATTCTAGCCTCACCCATGCAAGTATAGAAAATAGTGTTTTCAGCTTTTGGATAGAACTGCCTTTGGCCTTAGGAACCGTAGGCGGTTTAACTAATTTACACCCATTGGTGAAGTGGTCTTTGGCTGTCTTACAAAAACCCTCTGCAGAAAGGCTTATGGAGATTGTAGCCGTGGCTGGACTTGCTCAAAATTTCGCAGCCTTACATTCTTTAGTGACCAGTGGGATTCAAAAAGGCCATATGAAAATGCACCTGCTTAACATACTTAACCAACTTGGGGCTACTGCCCAAGAAAAAGAACAATTAGTAGTGTATTTTAAAGAGCAAACAGCTACACATAGTCTGGTGGTTAGTAGTTTTGAGGCCTTGAGAAAAAATGGTCACTTATGAAAACATTAGCAAATACCAAAGTCCTGCCAAGTAATGCAAAACGTTTTTACTGCCATGGCAAACTACTACTCACTAGTGAGTATTTGGTGCTAGATGGTGCAGAGGCTATGGCAATTCCTTGTCGCTTTGGACAGGATTTATGTTTAGAAGACCACGAAAATAACACCATAGATTGGAAAGCTTATACCCATGAAAAGACCCTCTGGGGAGATTTTAGCTTTCCTATAGCAGCGCTGAACCATTCCATGAATGCCCAGCCAAAAAACGAAAAGGACTTTCTTATAAAGTTGTTACAAATAGCTAAAAAATTAAATCCCTCATTTTTAAAAGATAGTACTGGATGCTCCGTTAGTACCCATTTAGAATTCCCTAGAGACTGGGGACTGGGCAGTTCCTCTACCCTTATTTACAATGTAGCGCAGTGGGCGGCAGTAGACCCTTTTAAACTACTTGCGCTTAGTATGGGTGGCTCTGGATATGATATTGCTTGTGCAGCCGCCAAAAAACCTATTAGTTATAGGAGAAACACTAAAATACATTCACTACAAATTCAGGAAATTAACCTAGAGGCAGTCCTTCTAAAAGAAGCGGTATTTATACACTTGAATCAAAAACAAGACAGCAGGGCGGGAATAAATACCTATTCAAAACAAAAGGCAGCAAATGCGTTTTCAATAATGGAGGCCATTGAGCAGATTAATACACTCAGTAGGTCACTTCTTAACGCTAAAGATGCAAAAACTCTCATGACTTGTATGGAAGCTCACGAAGCTTTTATAGGAAACATAATCCAAACAACTCCTGTTAAAGAATACCTTTTTAAAGACTATCCAGGTGCTGTTAAAAGTTTAGGGGCTTGGGGAGGAGATTTTATCATGGCAGTCTCTGAACAATTGAACCCTATTGAAACAAAGGAATACTTTTTTAATAAAGGATATACTACCAGTTTTTACTATACTGAAATGGCCCTGTAATTTCGCTAAAGTGCACATTAAAAAAAAAGGCGGCCGAAAGGCCGCCTTTTTTAAGATACTATAAAGAGTAATATTAATAAAATACAGCTCTATTGTCTTCAATAGTTGCCGTTTCTTTTAAGGCATTATAACTACTGAAAAATATACTGTTTTGCGTTCCTGCTTTAAGCGCTTCTGCGTAGGTAGCATAGCTATCCAATACAGTCGCTTCCTGCTTTTTGTTAAGTTGCACTAAGAAAACGCCTGTTTCACCTACTAAAAGTGAAGAAGTAGCACCTTCAGATAAGTTAAATGCTTTTCCTACTATAAAAGCCTCCCTACCAGCTCCAGGGATAATTGGGCTCTTTACACTTAATGCAGAAGCTGTTTCTACAGACTGACCAGAAGCCGCAGCAAAAGCTTCTAGTGTATTAGCTCCTTTATTATCAATGATCCATTTCGCTTTCTTCTCTTTTCTCAAGATTGGCAGCACTGATGCAGAAGCATCTGCTACTGTCATGGTTCCTGAACGATATCTAGCAGTAAGCTGAACAATGGCATAGCCATTATTTACATTAAATCTTTTAATCGCACCTAAATCTGTGTCTTCGTTAAATGCCCACTGAACTACGGATCTTTGTGCACCAAGACCTGGAAGGTTTTCATCCATGGCTAATAACTTGTTGACACTTCTAACGTCAAAATTTCCTTCTTTAGCAATAGCCACATATTCTTTTGGATTTTCAGTAACATCCATTTCAAACTTGGTCGCTTGAGTGAAAATCGTGTTAATGGTTTGCTCAGAAGGAGTAATATCTCTACTCAAGGTAGCGATCTGGTAAATATCTTGTTTGTCGTCTACCCTCACAATATGGAAACCAAATTCAGTCTCAACCAATCCAATAGCGTCTACTCTATTTGAAAAAACAAAATCATTAAATTTTGGCGTCATTTCTCCTTCTTGAAAAAAGCCTAAATCTCCACCTCTAGAAGCTGTAGGACCATCTGAGTTATCTCTAGCCAATTCAGCAAAAACAGTATTTGATTTTTTAGCCTCTACAAGCAATCTATTAGCTTCTGTTCTAGCTGCTTCTTTTGTTCTTGTTACAGAGGGACTAACACGCTCAGCGCCCACATAAGAAATTAAAATATGTGATGCTTTTACTGCACCATTCTTTTTCTTGGCAACTAATTTGGATACATTGTAAGCATTATTATCTTTATAAGGCCCAAAAATTTCACCAGCACTTAAAGTGATAATAGAGTCTCTAAAAGTGGTTACTATTTCATTCTTAGTCCTAAAAATAGTATCGTATGTACTGTCTGAATTACGTTCTAAAAACGCCCCTAAATCTGTTGTATTTATAAAACCAGCTACTTTCTCTGTGTTAGATGTATTTTCATTGTACTCCTCTGTGTCTGACAACAAACCTACTACAGCATCTTTTACAGCCTGCTCGTCTTCTTTAGAGGCTTTCTCCTCGAAGTAAACCAAACGAATATCTCTAGCTGGTTCTTGCTTAAATAAGGCTGGATTTTTGCTAATGTAAGATTCAATCTCTCCTGCAGTTACTGTAATAGTGGTATCTGGAACAGCTGAAAAAGGCATTCTTACATATGAAATATCTACTTTGTCATTGGCTAATTTATAATCAAATTTACCTTCTTCTAAAGTAGTTCCAACGCCAGCTTTAACTAAGTTAAAATACATTTGCTCTTTAGCAGACTGAATAATGGCTAATTCGTCTTGCAACCAAAGAGAATATCTGTAAGGGTTATTGGCTTTCCAATCTGCAACTGCAGCAATAAATAAAGATTCACTAAAAATACCATTCTCATCTTGAAACTCAGGTTGGTTTGAATAAGATGGGGTGTTTTTAATAAAATTCATGATCTGATCCCCTTCTACTGAAATACCCAAATCTTCAATTTCTTGATTTAGCAAGTTCGACCTCAAAACAGTATTCCAAACTTGGTTCACCAATTGAACAGTTGTAGCCTGGCTGCCTGCCCTTTGAGCGGCAACTTCTAGCTTTTGACGAAAATCATCTATAGAAATTTCTTCCCCATTAACACTTCCAATAGCTGAGCCTCCCATAGGAGATCCGCTTCCGCTGTTGGTAAATACTCCGGAAATTACAAAAGCAAATAAAGCCAATCCAATGATAAGGATCAACACCGTGGTTCTCTGTCTTATTTTTTCTAATACTGCCATTTTCTAAATATCTTTTAATCAGTTGGCGAAAATACCATTTTCTTTTTAAATTTTATTCGCTTCTTCTAATTTTTAAACTTTTAAAAAGCGCTTTATTCCTTTTCTAGCACTTCTAATGAAACCAAATCTATTTTATTGCCCGAAACCTCTAAAATAGTAAAACAATAAAGGCCTATAGTAATACTCTGATTTAATGCGGGAATCTCCCCTGTCTCGTGTACAATTAAACCGCCTAGGGTGCCGTATTCATCACGCTCTTCAAGATTTAAATTATAGGTTTCATTCAAGTAATCTACTTCTAATCTAGCTGAGAATTTATAGGTATTGTCGGATAATTGTTCCTCAATCAAATCAGTGCTGTCGTGCTCGTCTTCTATTTCTCCAAATAATTCTTCTACAATATCTTCCACCGTAACCATTCCCGAAGTTCCTCCATATTCATCTAGTACAATAGCAATACTTTTTCTCTTTTTAGTAAGGACATTCAATATGTCATTGATCAACATAGTCTCTGGCACATACTCAATAGGTAAAAGCATACTTTTGATAGTTTCTGGCTTTTTAAAAAGCTCATAGGAATGCACATAACCAATAATATTATCTATAGTGTCTTTATAAATCAGCAATTTAGAGAATCCAGTTTCTGTAAAAATTTTCACTAAATTTTTAGGACTCTCATGTATTTCTACTGCACACAAATCTGTTCTAGGCACCATTACATCTCTGGCCTTTACTCCAGAAAACTCTAAAGCATTTTGGAATATTTGAATTTCAGAGTCTACCTCATCTTCTGTTGCTACAGCCTCCATTTGCTCTGTAATATAATCACCAATTTCCAATTTGCTAAAGGCTAATGGAACGGAATCTCCCGATGTTTTAAAAAGTAATTTAAGAATCAAATCTGAAATAAAAATCACAAAATTAGACACTTGTGAAAAAATCAAATAAAACACATAGGCTGGTAGCGCTAGGGCTTTAATGAGTGTATTAGCATAGATTTGAAACAGCACTTTAGGTAGGAATTCTGCTGTAAGTAAAATAATCAAAGTAGATATAACTGTTTGTGTAAGCAAACTAAAGTCTGTAAATAACAAGCTTAATACGGGGCTTCTTACAGGAGCCCATTTTTCAAAAAACCCCATGAGTAAATCACCCATAAACAATCCATAAATAACCAAGGCCACATTATTACCAATAAGCATAGTAGCAATGAATTTGGAGGGCCTTTTGGTGAGTCTGGTCAGGATTTTAGACAGAAAACCTTCTTGTTTTTTTTCTATCTCAATATGAATTTTATTCGCAGAAATAAATGCAATCTCCATACCAGAAAAAAAGGCTGAAAAAAAGAGTGATAGTACTATAATTATAAGGTCTAGGTCCACTATTTTTTGTTTTCGTTTTGCCTTTTTTCAAATTTCAACCTATAACTCCTTCTAAAGAAGAACATTCCAATTGAAACCACTCCAAAAAGCAAGAAAATGCCCATTTCCTCAAGGGAACTACCCCATAGCTTTATCACTTTAACTAAAGAGAAAATAGCCACTATCAAGTATAGGTATTCGGTATATTTTAAAATTCTAATCATCGCTTTCTGTATCTTTAATGGTCATATACCCAAATGTTTTATGGGCATTTAAAAAACTAAAATCTCTATTAAAGTCCATCCCTTTCCCATCCATAATGGTTTGGTTTTCAGGATTAGTATAGGTGAATTTTTCTTCGGTAAAAATCCATTCTCCTAATTGATCATAATACAATTGAGGGGTTTTTAATTGCTTCCCATCATGTGTTGTTATCACAACATTACCTCTCAAATCTATTACATTTGTAGTAGAATAAATAATCCCGTAATCAGATTTAACCACACTTTTCTTACCGTCTAAATCAAACACTTCCAAAACAAGTCCTTCTGGAAAGGTTCTATATGGAAATGCTAAATGTTGATAATCCAAGCTTTTAGCACTTCTCAAAATGGCTGTAAGTCTGGCGTCTTTTTTTAACGCTCCCCCCATGGCCACCTCCATTGGTATTTCTGAAATTTCCGGGGTTTCTGTATAGTACAAAACAAAATTTTCTGCTATTCCCTGAGGAGACACTTTAGGGTCTTCAAAAACAACTGCTGATTGATTTGAATCACAACTAAAAAAAAGTATTGCCGTTACAAATGTAATGGCAATACTTTTTAAATATTTTAAGTTTTCTATACGTTTCATTACAGGTTTGGCACCGCTACGCTACCACCAACCCAACAGTTAAAAGTAACTGATTTTCCCGCCAATCCTGAAGAGAAAATATCTGTTTTGGATGGAGCTAATGCCATATAACGCTCAATTGTTTGGTTCGCTCTACTTCTTAGAGACAAGTCTACACGAGCAGCTTTTTTAGCCACCTCTGCAGCCTTCCAATAAATGGCTCTTTTCTCAAAAGTAGTACTACCGCATTCGTTAGCAGAATCTGCGTACAGGCCAGCTATAAGCAGATAAGCTTTTCCCATTGAAGGATTGTTGTCAATAGATTTCTGAGCATAATTTCTAGCTAAACTCTTGTTGCCCTTCTTGTAAATTGTAGCAATCTTATAAAGAATATTAGCCTTCTTTTTATTGTCAGACTCTAAGCTAACTGCTTTATTAAAGTCTGCTACAGCACCTTGGCTATTTCTAGCATTCATTTTCAACAGTCCCAAATAGAAATAAGTATCTGAAGTTGGGTCTAATGCGTTTTGAGCTTCTACCAATTTAACAAATAATGGGTCCTCAGTACACTCTTTACTATACATTCTACCTACGGCAGATTTAACCCATTTTATATCTGTCTTCTTTTCTTCAAAATTCTTCTCGTAAAGTGGAATTAGGTTTTCACAATTGGCTAAATTTCCAAGCTTAGAATCTATACTCTCACTGATTTTAACAAAAGTCTCAGATTTACGCTCTGCAATAGACAACTGTCTTTTTTCTCTAGAAGACATAGTTCCGGCATCTTCCTTGGCTTGCAATTTGTTAACCATTTGGTTCAAAGTCTCCACCTCTTCATCGATTTTAGCACCAACTTGATCGTAAGTGTCAAATACTGCGTCTAAATTTTTTATTCCAGCAGCATTCAAGTCTACTAGATAGGAAAAATACACATAAAGCGCTTTAGCATTAGTGAAGTGAACACGATCTTGGTTAAATGCTTGGTCTAAAATCGAAAAAACCTCTTCTGTTGTGGCAATTTTCTCATCATTTTTCAACATTGCTTGATCAATAAGCATATCTGCCAAAGCCTCTCTTTCTGGGAAAATCTCTCTGTATTTTGGATACAAAGCAAGCAACTGATCTATAAAAGATTTCTTTTCCTCTCCTGCACTGTTTTCAATTTTATACTTTAAAATTCTTTCTCCATACACGAAGTTAGCCGGATTTAATTCAGGACAAGCTTCATAAACGACCTTCCATGGCTCGTAGGCTGAATCGTAGTTTTTTACTTTTACAAATTCCGAGTAGATAGATAAATTGGTCGCACAATCTTGCGCTTGTAATTTAAAAACGCCAACGAAACCAATTAGGGCTATGGTCAATATGTGCAGTTTCTTTTTCATGATGCTAGTATATATTGTATTTAATTATAAAAATAAGGGCTAAAAATAATTAATTTATTTTTCTTTTCAAGAACCATCTGTCATTTAATGAGAGTCCAACACGAATACTTAGGTAGTTTTCTTTAATTAAACCAGCCTTTGCCGTGCCTAAAGCACCCATTTCAATCCCGATGTTCAAATTAGAAAAAGTGCCCCCCATGGGAAGACCAACACCAATATTTGTGCCAAAATCCTTGATAGCCTGATTATTTACTTCCATTCCAGTATTGACTAATCTAATTCCAAAGCGATAAGTGGCTTTTTTGAAAAAAGATGCGAATGGAGCAAAATCTGGCACATAATAACCACCCACCCTAAGGGTAGATGCGTCAGAGTAAACCACATTTGATTGGTTTAGAAAAGCACTGCTAAAACTACTCATCTCTTGAAGAGAATATGAGGCTCCAACAAGCCATTTTTTGTTTTCTCCAATTCCAAGGCCTAAAGTTGTCATAGAAGGGATTTCAATGATATTGTTTTTTAAATTAGACGCCTCCAAGTCTAATTCAGAGACTTCTAACTCTGACCCATTCACTAATGAGAGTGATCCCACTTCCTGAGTATTACTTGCTTTTAAGTCCAATCCTGTAGTGTATACGAAAGAAGTGTACAAAGTCAGTTTATCTGTAATATTTGGGGTGTAATTGGCCGCTAATTGGAAATTAAAACCGTTCATTCTTGATGTTCTCCTATCTATGGTTCCAAACAATACAGAACTTAAAGATTGGACTCTTTCTTTGTTCACCGTCCCAAAATTAGCAAAGGCAGAAGCACCTACCGTAAGGTTTTTTATAGGTGCTGCACCCAATGAAAAATATATTTTACTCAGTCCTCCGTCTCCAGAAAAAACGTTTGTGATTGTTTCCCCATCTGCATTTTCAGCACTAGAATTTAAAATATACCCCATGGAACTAACAGGGGTAATTCCAAAGCCAATCCCAATATTTTTAGCTATGGGCATAGCTACAGACAAATAATCAATTGCAGTTAAAGCAGTGCTTTTTTCTTGGGTATCTGAAGTCAAGTCCATTCTTCGATGAGAAAGACCCACAGTGTAAGTGGTTAGCTTCAAAAGACCATAAGAGGCAGGGTTCTGAAGATTTAAATGAATTGAATCTCCATAAATACTCAACCCTCCCATAGCATTATTTTCCACTGTATTGGCGGGATTAAAAGTACCTAATCCAAAGTATGAATAAGGAGAAACCGTACCATCCTGGGCATTGGTTTTTATGAATAAGCAAACAACAAGGGTAAAGAATAACTTTTTAAACATCTAAAACGTGTTATAATCAAGCAATTGGCGCAAGCCTTGTACCAGAAAATTAGAATGGGCAAATATGGTATTTTTTAGTCGTTTAGACAAGAATTGAGCGTCTCCGCCTGTTAAAATAAGTGTTAAATCTTCATGCGTACGTCCTAAACTGCTTTGCCAACCTTCTATTTCAAAGACTAATCCGTTAACAGCCCCAGCTAAAATACTGTTCTGAGTATTGGCACCAAGCGCAATAAATTCCTCTTTCAAAGTAACCAAGGGTAATTTATTGGTATGTTCATGCATGGCTTTAAAACGCATTTGTAAGCCTGGTGAAATAGCGCCACCCCGGTAGATTCCATCTGATGAAATAAAATCGTATGTCACACAACTGCCCGCGTCTACCACTAAACAGTTCTTCCCGGGATACATAAATACTGTTGCAGCAACCAAACCAATCCTATCTGCTCCAAGAGTTTCAGGAGTCTCATACCTGTTTTCAAATGGGAGTCGCATTTCACTATTCACTTCCAAAAGAATTGTTTTTTCTTTCAGAAAAAGTTGTATTTGTGGTTCAATACTAACAACAGAGCATAAAATAGTTTGCTTTATCTCTGGAAAATCAAAAAACAAATCAATCAGTACTGGATGCATCTCCCCTAGCTCAAATTGAGCCCTAAACACCTCATTTTCTTGTCCATAGACCACTAACTTACCTAGGGTATTTCCTATGTCTAACACTAGTTTCATGCTACAAAGATGTGAAATCTAAAAAAACAATTGCCTTTTTTTCTCTTTTTGTTTGTATATCCTAAATTAGAAATTATATTTGCATCCGCTTAATAGCATGGTGCCTTAGCTCAGTTGGTAGAGCAATGGACTGAAAATCCATGTGTCCCTGGTTCGATTCCTGGAGGCACCACTTAAAGCACAAAACCCACTCTTAGGAGTGGGTTTTTTTATTTTTAACAAAGGGGCTAAATGAACAGCGAAGCCTGTAAAGGCGCAAGGGATCTACTAGAAAGGAGCGAAGCTTGTGGCGGAGCTATTTTTAAGTGCATATGCAAGAAAACACCCTAATTCAATTTAATCTGAGTTAAAAAACAATAACTTTAACAGATGAAAAATACTTTTTTACTGTTGATTGGTTTCCTCCTACTTTTTGGTTGTGCGAACAAGACAACGGAAGCTAAAAATAACACCTCTTCTAATAATATGAATGAAACCTTGCGTCATATTGTACTGTTTAAATTTAACGCGTCTTCTGAGGCGGTTGATATTCAGAAAATAGAGGACGCCTTTATCGCTTTACCCACTAAAATAAAAGAAATAAAGGATTTTGAATGGGGATTAAACAATAGTACCGAAGGATTAGACAAAGGCTTTACCCATTGCTTTTTTGTGACTTTTGAAAGTGAAGCGGACAGGGCTGCTTACCTTCCTCACCCTGACCATTTGGCTTTTGTAGCCTTGTTAGATGGGCATGTGGAAGATGTTTTGGTGCTAGATTATTGGTCTAAATAATTTATCTGCTACAAATTATTCGGGTAAAAACACCTCGTTAAGCATCGGCCAGAGGCCAAAAAAAAACCCTTAAAAGCGCAAGAGCGCATAGCCTTTGAGTTGATAGGTGGTGAGTACTGTGAGCGCAGAAGTGGCCATCTCTAGCCCTGGCGCCAACTCCTCTGGGGCAATTTTTCTTTTAAACATTGACTGTGAACAAACGACAATTTTTACACCCTGAGCCAACAGTTGTTCAAATAATAGACTGTGCGGGTTGGCAATTCCGTATCGTTTGGTGTAGGCCTGGTCGTTCATTACAGACCATATAGCGGAACCGTGAATGGCTACAACCACATTGAGATGTTCTGGGGGAACTCCTCCCATTACATGAAGGTTCATGAGACGTGCTAGATTATTTAAAGCGAAAAAAACTTGACTTTTATCTTCGTCTCCTGTAGCGACGTCTACCACAATATTATACACCATATCGGGGTCTGGCTTTTCAATGGCCATGGGTGCGTCACCAATGGTTCCAAAATCCGAAATAATAGGGTTCACCAAGGTTTGCCCATATAATAATCCCGAGAACAAAACAAAGAAGATAGTGTGTAAATGGTTTTTCATGGGGTAATTCATTGGTCTTTATTTTTTTATATTTGAGTGAAGTTAGTTAAAAACAACAATTTTGTTTTATGAAAAAGCCCAAATTAACTAAAAACACCAAACGATTACTGATCTTAGGTATCCTTAAAAAAGTAGGTTTAGTGCTTTGGTTGTGGTACTTCTAAACCTACTCAGCACCCCAAATACTTTGAATTGGTGTGATTTTCAATCCTTTATAAGTGCATTTTTCTGGCCCTTTATTTTCGATTTTTAATTGATTAAAAGTAAGGTTATTAAAAAATTGCGCCGTCATGACTTTTTGGCCGTTATTCATGAAAATCTCTACAGAAGACTGGTCTAAAAATATAGTTACTGGAATATCTGTATGGGGCAAATCTCCAATAGGTCCTGTCTGAATGGTTTTAAAATCTTCTTGAAAATCTACCAATCCACTGGCGCTCCTGTCTATGGACATCTGCTGGTTTTCAGGATCTAAGTGAATATTCAAGTGCTCCTGCTTTTGATTGACAAATGAGAGACTCATGGCAGATCCATCCCAAATGAAATCTATTTTAGATTGATTGAGGTCTTCTGAATAAGTGACTACACTTTGGCCAGCGGCTATGGAAACATCTTTTCCCTCATTGTCATTCCCTAAAGCATTCCATGCCGGGGCGGGTGTGCTAAACAGCGTAGGAACCCCTTGAACGTCTTTTAGAGATAGGATCCTAGGTAATGTCATTGCGCTGCGCCACCTTTCTGTGGGGGTATTTTGAGCATAGAGCCAATTGCTCATCCAGCCAATAAATAATCTAGAACCATCTGGGGTGTGGTTATAGGTCACACCGGCATAATTATCAGTGCCCCAGTCTACCCATTGGTCTTCTTTTTGGTCAGAGACAAATGTTTTACCATCAAAATCTCCTACAAAATACTGTGTGCCACTACCTCCATTGGGAGCGCCTGGGTTAATGCTAATAAACAACACCCACTTTTCTGTTCCTGTGGCTTGATCTGTAAATGAAAACAAGTCTGGGCACTCCCAAACACCACCGTGAGCCCCTTGGTTTTTTCCAAATTCACTTTGTTTTTCCCAATCAATTAGGTTGTTTGATCCCCATATTTGCAAATGGTCTCCAGCTACCAAAAGCATGGACCAAGCATTGGTTTTTTCATTCCAAAATACTTTGGGATCTCTAAAATCTTTTATCCCTGGATTTCCTATTACTGGGTTTTCAGCATACATTTCCCAGCTATCGCCTCCATCTAGACTGTAGGCAATTCCTTGGGTTTGGTAATCTGTTTTTCCTGCCTTTTCTCCCTCCATGAGGTGGTAGGTAAAAATAGCGATCATAGCTGGATTTTCCTTGGTACCAAGACCTGAGGTATTCTCAAAATCTACCACGGCAGATCCGGAAAATATATACCCGTGTTGGTCCGGAAACAGCGCTATGGGCTTGTGTTCCCAATGCACTAAGTCTGTAGAGGTCGCGTGTCCCCAATGCATAGGTCCCCAAACAATGTCTTCTGGGTAGTACTGATAAAACAAATGATATACGCCCTTATAATACACCAAGCCATTGGGGTCATTCATCCATTTTTCTCTTGGGGTAAAGTGGTATTGAGGCCTGTGCGGCTCTTGGTATAAAGGGGTCTCGTAAGTTGCCATAGATTCTGTAGGGGTACTGCTATTTTTACAGCTACCCAAAACTAAAAAAAGAAATAAGAAAATTGCTGAATTTCGCATGGTAATAAATTGTTTTTGCTAAAATAGATTTTTTCTTAAACACCCTCCTATTAAATTACAGATTTACGACCTTAGCCCTTCAATACTTTTAAAAAACATGCCAGAGAACCTCTTAATTATATTTGCTAAAAATCCGGTGCTTGGCCGTTGTAAAACAAGGTTAGCCAAAGGTATTGGCCCAGAAAATGCCCTTGCTGTCTACCGCATATTACTGCAACATACCACCAAAATTACTCGTAATTTAAAAGTAGATAAGGAAGTGTTTTACACGGATTTTATAGACCATGAAGACAATTGGGATTCCACTATTTACAAAAAAGAGCTTCAGCGCCCTGGAGATCTGGGCCAAAAAATGCAAGCTGCATTTGAAGCGGGATTTAAAAAAGGGTATAAAAAAATAGTGCTGATTGGAACAGATTTAATCACTTTAGAGGCCAGTGATATTCAAAAGGCTTTTGAGGCCCTTGACAGCAATACGGTGGTTTTTGGTCCCGCCCAAGACGGCGGATACTACCTCATTGGTCTCACCCAAATGAAACCTGAGTTATTTAAAAATATTCCCTGGAGCACCGCAGAGGTACTTACTAGGAGTCTTGAAAAAATAGACGACACTTACCAATTGCTTCAAATAAAAAATGACATAGATACGGTAGAAGACCTAGCGGAAATTCCTGTATTTTTACCTTTTATCCCTTTATTATGATACCAAAGCACTTAGAAGAATCTATAGCCTATTTAAAAGAAAAAGGATTTGACCGTCCAGAAGTAGGCATTGTACTAGGAACAGGCTTAGGGCAATTGGTCAATCATTTGGAAGAGCCCGTAGAGGCCCACTACAATCAAATTCCTTTTTTCCCGCTTGCCACGGTAGAGTTTCACTCCGGAAAATTACTGTTCGGAACCCTTGGGGGAAAAAAAGTAGTGGTCATGCAAGGTAGGTTTCACATTTATGAAGGCTATGACTTACAAGACGTCACTTACCCCGTTAGGGTCATGCACGGATTGGGAATTAAACATTTATTGATCTCGAACGCCTCAGGCGCCATTAACCTCAACTACAAAAAAGGTGAGATGATGCTCATTGAAGACCACTTAAACCTGCAAGGTGGCTCCCCACTAGCCTTTAAAAATGTCGGTGATTTTGGAGAGCGATTTGCAGACATGAGCGCACCCTATGATCCCAGTATGAGTAAAATCATAAAAGAGATAGCCACAGAAGAAAATATACCACTTCAAGAAGGGGTCTACGCCGCTGTAGTTGGCCCTCAACTAGAAACAAGGGCAGAGTATAGGATGCTAAAAACACTGGGAGCAGACGCTGTAGGAATGTCCACAGTCCCAGAGGTGATTGTTGCCAATCATTTAAAACTTCCTGTAGCAGCTATTTCAGTACTCACCGATGAATGCGATCCTCATCATTTAAAACCAGTGGACATTGCGGAGATTATTGCAATAGCTGGAACTACAGAACCCAAAATGATCACCCTATTCACTAAGCTTATAGAGCGCTTGTAATTTTAAAAATTAATTCGAATAATGACCATATAGGGATCTTAGGGTCTTTTCTGCTGGCTTATTTTGTGGAGTAAATCGATTGTTTTCAGGGCCACCAACCCCTTCTAAATACATGAACCATTTCCAAATAAACCCGCCTTGAAACCAATGCTGTGACCAAAAGGTGTCTATAATCGCCTGAAAAGCCCTTGACTGAGCTGCTAAATTGACCGCTTCTTTATTTTTGTCTACTAGCCAAGGTTTGGCTCCTAGGTAATCTACACTCCTATAACCATACTCAGTAAACAACACCTTCTTATTGCAGCTCAAAGCCAATCCCTGTATTTTGCTATAATGAGGCTGCCAAGCCTGAACTAAAGTTTCATAAGAAGGGTCTCTCTCCTCTGACAAGGGAAAATAAGCGTCAATTCCAATAAAGTCTAGAGCGTCCCAAAAAAAAGTCTCCTCATACTCGTCCCAGTTGGCGGCATAGGTAAGCTTTCCTTTATACACGGCTCTGATCTCTTCAATGAGCGCTTTCCAAAAGGCGGGTCTAGCGCGAACAAACGCTTTGAGCTCTGTGCCAATGCAAAAAAGCGAAATATTTAACTCCTGTGCCAAACGCGCAAAACGCAATATAAAGCAGCGGTATTGGTTTTCGAAAAGCACCCAATCTTCTGCAGTGCTCATTTTAATATGACCTGTGAATGCACCCTTTCGAATCCATATTTGGGGCTTTAACATGATTTGAATGCCCCCTTCACTTAGGGTCTCGTAATACTGTTGAATACCTGCTTCAGTCTCTCCGTACCACTGCCGATCAGGATCGTAATTGAGCTCAGGAGATGCTGTAGAGCGCATCATGGCAAAAGGCATTAGGGCTGCCCAATTGGCCTGTACTTCTTGAAATTGGGTCACATGAACAGCCTCTGCCTTTTCTCCAGAAGATACAAAACTGAGGCCATTTATTTTTGACTGGGAATGTAAAAACCCAACCCCAAAAATAGCGAATACAAAAAGTAGGATTTGGGAGCGATTCATGGCTTTTTTATTTTAAAAGTAGGATATTTACAGGAACAATTGGCGAACAACAACAGATTGAATCCTTAAAATTTAATTCAGGGATACCGTATATATGGAACAAGTAGTCATTATAGGAAATGGAATCGCAGGAATTACAGCCGCCAGGCATATTAGAAAAAATTCCGATGCTGCAATTAGGGTTGTTTCTTCAGAGAGCCCTCATTTCTTTTCTAGAACGGCGCTTATGTATGTATACATGGGCCATATGACTTTTGAACACACCAAACCCTATGAAGATTGGTTTTGGGAAAAGAATCGAATAGATCTCATTCAAGATCATGTAACCCAAATAGATACTGAAAACAAATTATTACAGTTAAAATCCTTAGATCCTATTCCCTATGACAAACTGATTATTGCCACAGGGTCCAAACCAACATTCTTCCAGTGGCCCGGGCAAGAATTAAAAGGGGTACAAGGCCTCTATCACAAAAGAGATTTGGATCTTTTAGAAGCCAACGCCCCAAATGCGCAAGTCTGTAAAAGAGCTATTGTGGTTGGCGGCGGACTCATTGGAATTGAATTGGCAGAAATGCTACACAGCAGACACATCCCTGTGACTTTTTTAGTACGGGAACAAAATTTCTGGGAAGGGGTATTGCCTATAAAAAACGCCAAATTACTCAACAAACACATCCTATCTCAGGGTATAGAACTAAGGCTGAATACCGAACTAAAAGAAGTTTTTGGAGAAAGCAACGGCAGGGTAAAATCAATACTTACAAACCATAATGAACACATTGATTGTGATCTTGTGGGCATAGCCACAGGAGTACAACCCAATATAGATTTCATAAAAAACAGCTCTATCCATACAGACAAGGGGGTCCTTGTAAATAAGTATTTAGAAACAAATATTCCGGGAATTTATGCTATTGGGGACTGCGCGCAACAAACGGAGGTAAGTGGGCAAAGAAAGCCCATTGAAACCGCGTGGTACACCGGAAGAATGATGGGCGAAACCCTTGCTCAAACCATATGTGGAAATAAAATCGCCTATAAACCAGGCCATTGGTTTAATTCTGCTAAATTTTTTGAGGTGGAATACCAAACCTACGGCTGGGTCAATTCAGACCACAGAAAACCGGAGTACGAGGCACATTTTCATTGGCAGCATACTACTGAAAATATAGCACTCTGTCTGGCATACCACAAAGACAGCCAAGTCTTATTGGGGGTAAACAGTTTTGGCATGAGGCTCAGGCATGTGGTGTTGGATGGCTGGCTCACAGAGCAAAGGACACTTGAATATGTTTTGGCCCATTGGGCCGATGCGCTTTTTGATCCAGAATTCACTAAAAATCAACTCCCTGAGCTTTTGGACACCTACCAAAAAACGTTTGGCAAAACACTCCAGCCCCTGAAAAAAAATTGGTCACGAATTTTAAACCCCTTTAAAAAAAGTCTATGAGACGTGTTCAACAATTAGGTATTGTATTGTTTTTAATGGGGCTTTTTACCTTCAGCAGCACTGTTTTTGTCGGTCATTTTAGTCCGAACAAAGCACAGCTCACTACATTAATGGCAGAAAAGGGGATTACATCTAAGGTTTTTGAGTCCATTGCTATAGAGGCCCTCACAAACAGATCATTTAAAAACATAAACGAACTTAAAACTTCTTTGTCAGTGGTTGTTGAAAGCACTAACACCGTTCACAGGGCGGCTTCAAAAAAGAAAGGGTCTACCAAAGCTGAAAGGAAGGAAGCCTATGGTTATATAATATACAGCAACCCAAAGGACTTGGCATTTGTTTTGGGAAAGGCATCGGCCAAAGGCCTAGTAGCAGAAAACAGCCTGCTATTTTTCTGGCTTAGTTTTGGACTAGGTGTTTTAGGCGCCCTTTTATTTATAGTCCCTCAAGTGATTACTGAAGGGCCTAAAGGGATCAAAAATAATGGTATTTATAAGCAGAGTAGCACCAGCAGAGGGCTTATTGCTTGGGGGGTGTTTGCTTATTTAGTCAGTTTTTATTTACTACTTTATTTTGCGCCTCATTACGCCATTCACTGGACGCTATTATTGGATCCCATTTCCTATGCTCTTAATGGGGGAGCTGCAAGCCATTGGTTTGTGTATGGGTTTATGTATTGTGTGGTCATGGTGGTGATGGCTATTAGGATGTATATTAAGTATAGACATGTGAATTATCAGCTTTTGAGAACGACCTCTGTACTGTTTTTTCAGATTGTTTTTGCCTTTCTCATTCCAGAAATCATGACCCGTTTACAACTTCCTGCGACCGATTTTAAGAATGCCTTCCCCCTAGATTATGATTTCTTTTTTAGTTGGAACCTCAACAAACTTATAAATTCCGGCGGGTTTGGATTATTCATTCTGGTTTGGGGAATTGTACTAACCCTTGTGGTGGTTCCAGTAATGGTGTACTTTTTTGGAAAAAGATGGTACTGCTCTTGGGTTTGTGGCTGCGGTGGTTTAGCAGAAACCTTGGGAGATCCTTATAGACAACATTCCAGTAAGTCTCTTTTTTCATGGAAAGTAGAGCGTTGGTTGGTACATGGGGTATTGGTCTTTGCAGTGATCATGACAGCCGCTACACTCTACAGTTTTTTTACGGGTCATTCCAGCCTAATGGGTATTCGAACACAGTCCATTCAAAACACCTACAGTTTTTTAATAGGCGCTATTTTCGCCGGTGTTATTGGCACTGGATTCTACCCTATTTTCGGTAACAGGGTATGGTGTCGTTTTGGCTGTCCGCTTGCGGCTTATTTAGGCTTTGTGCAACGATTCAAATCCAGGTTTAGAATTACCACCAATGGAGGGCAATGCATTTCTTGTGGAAACTGCAGCACCTATTGTGAAATGGGTATAGATGTTCGGGCCTACGCTCAAAAAGGAGAAAATATTGTGCGCTCCAGTTGTGTGGGTTGCGGGGTCTGCTCTGCAGTGTGCCCTAGAGGTGTTTTAAAGTTAGAGCAGGGACCTGAAGATGGAAGAATTAATCCAACAGAGATACTTCTAGGGAATGACGTTTCACTGATCGATTTGCTCCATAAAAAATAAAGCTTCTTATGTTTAAACAACCTAATTTTAAAGCGCTTTATGTTTTACTACTACAGATGCAAAAATGTTAGGGTTCGCTCACTATAGTTTTGGATCCAAAAACCACAAATAAAATTTTATTTTAATGATCGTTAGTCTAAATATCTTTAAGCCATGACTTATCCTAAAATTATTGTGATTATTCCTGCCTATAACGAGGCCAAATCCATAGGTTTGGTTCTTGCTGAAATTCCTACTATAGTAAGTGAAGTCATTGTGGTGAATAATCGCTCTACAGATGAGACGGTAGCGGTAGCCAAAAAAGCAGGTGCTACCGTAATCACAGAAAACCAAATGGGTTATGGCCACGCCTGCCTAAAAGGAATGGACTATGTGGCTGGATTGGAAGTACCCCCAGACATTGTCGTTTTTTTAGATGGCGATTATTCAGATTACCCAGAAGAGCTATTGGATCTAGTAACGCCTATTATAGAAGAAGACCTTGACTTTGTAGTCGGTGCGCGCCAAAAAGCACTTAGAGAAGCAGGGAGTATGACACCGCAACAAGTATTTGGAAACGCCTTAGCTTGCACACTCATGAAGCTCTTTTTTGGGGCTACATTTACAGACTTAGGGCCTTTTAGAGCCATAAAATACAAGCGATTACTAGACATGAATATGTCCGACACCACCTACGGTTGGACCGTAGAAATGCAACTAAAAGCACTTCGCAACCGTTTAAAATACAGAGAAATAGGAGTGAGATATAAAAAAAGAATTGGGGTCTCTAAGGTGTCAGGAACTGTAAAAGGCACTATATTTGCCGGCGTAAAGATCCTGGGTTGGATTTTTAAATACAGTTTCAAGTAATATGGAATACCCGTTAGCCTATCTGATTATATCCCTATATACACTCGCTTTACTGTTGGTATTCTTTTACAGTTTAGCACAACTCAATTTGCTATTTAACTACTTAAAACACAAAAAAAGTGGCACCCATGGCCTCTTGATAGATTTGAGCAAAAAAGAATTGGTGCCTTATGTGACTGTTCAACTACCTATTTATAATGAAGCCTATGTGGTAGAGCGTTTGCTCGAAAACATAGCCTTAATGGAATACCCTAAGGATCGTCTGGAAATTCAAGTCCTAGATGACTCTACCGATGCATCTGTAGAAAAAACAGCCTCACTCATTAAAGGGCTTCAAGATAAAGGCTTAGACATTGTGCATGTGAGAAGAACCAATAGAGAAGGGTATAAAGCAGGCGCACTTAAAGAAGGTCTTTCAGTGGCTAAAGGAAGTCTTATTGCTATATTCGACGCAGATTTCTTGCCTAAAAAAGACTGGTTACTGCAAACGGTCCCTCACTTTGGAAGTGAAGATATTGGGGTAGTGCAAACCAGATGGGGGCACATTAATAGAGATTACTCTATATTGACCAGAATTCAAGCCTTTGCCTTGGACGCCCATTTCACCCTAGAACAGGTAGGAAGAAATGCCCAAGGGCATTTTATTAATTTCAATGGTACCGCTGGAATTTGGAGAAAAGAATGTATTGTGGACGCTGGAAACTGGGAAGGAGACACTTTAACCGAGGATTTAGATCTTTCTTATAGGGCTCAATTAAAAAATTGGCGATTTAAATATTTAGAAGAAGTAGAGACTCCTGCTGAATTGCCTGTAGTCATAAGCGCTGCTCGTTCCCAACAATTTAGATGGAATAAAGGTGGGGCAGAAAATTTCAGAAAATCGGTGGGTAAGGTATTGCGTGCACCTCATTTAAATTGGAAAACCAAATTCCATGGGGTTATGCACCTCTTGAACTCTTCTATGTTCTTATGTGTTTTCACTGTAGCAGTTTTAAGCATCCCTATGATGTATATAAAAAGTATCTTTCCTGAATTGGCTTGGGTATTTGAAGTCACTAGTTTTTTCATTGTCAGTACCATTATCCTTTTTATTTGCTATTGGTTTACCTATAAAAACATTCAAGGTAAAGGAATAGAGCACTTTTTACAATACATTGGCTTATTCTTCACCTTCTTTTCAGTGGCATTAGGATTTTCACTACACAACTCATTGGCAGTTTTGGAGGGTCATACAGGGAAGCGCTCTGAATTTGTAAGAACACCAAAATTCAATATTAATTCCATTAAAGACTCTTGGAAGGGCAACCAATACTTATCCAAGAAAATTTCTCCCAATGTAATTTTGGAAGGATTGCTTATGTGCTATTTCTTTTACGGGATGTATATAGCTGTTCCTCTTAACGATTTTGGATTATTTCCTTTTCATTTTATGCTGTTTTTAGGCTTCGGATTTGTATTTTTCAAGTCCTTAAGCGCTAAAATATAGGCATGTACTCTTTTTTAAAGCTTTATCTATACCCTCTATCACTCCTATTAATCATAGGATTGTTTTACTGGAGTTTTGGCTATGATTTAGAACGGACAGAATCGGTAAAACTCATTGGTTTAGCCACTGCATTGTTTGCCTTATCGTACCAAGTATTAAACATCACAACAGCACATTTTACCTCTAAAGGAAACACACTTATTTTTCGCATGCTTTTAGTGGCAGGGGTTATATACCGTATATTACTGTTTGCTGGAACACCTGAACTATCTCAAGATTTTTATAGATATATATGGGATGGGCATTTACTCATCCATCAAATAAACCCCTACATTCACCTCCCAAAAGACATTATTGTAACCGTAGACCAATTGGTACCCAATGCCGCCTATCTCTTTGAAAAAATGGGAGAATTGAGTCAAAAGCACTATTCCAATTACCCGCCTATTAGTCAGTATATCTATGGATTAGCCGCCTATGTGGGCGGAGATTCCATCCCAAAATCCATTTTGGTTTTCAAAGTAATTGTTCTATTGGCAGACCTATTTATTGTAGGGTTGAGTAGCCGCATATTAGCCTTTCTAGGACAGCCACAATGGAAGGTTTTTTATTACTTTTTAAATCCTTTAGTGATTGTAGAACTCAGCGGCAATCTTCACCTAGAAGGGGTGATGATTGCCTTTTTTCTAGGAGGCATATGGGCTCTGATAAAGCTACAAAATCACATTAAATATCAGTTGGAGCAAATTCAGGGAGTAGCTGCTACAGGTCCGTATAAGACCAAGCAGACTCATTACCAAAAAAAATGGCTTTTTCTAAGCGGATGTCTCATAGCGCTCTCTATCATGACCAAACTAATTCCCATCTTGTTCCTTCCGTTTCTTTTATTGCCTTTGGGGATTAGAAAAACGATTATTTTAGGCGGCTGGATAGGGTTATGTGCAGGGATTTTCTGGGGGCCTCTTTTAGAAGATGGATTTTGGAGTTCTTATTTGGAAACCATAGGCTTGTGGTTTAATAACTTTGAATTTAATGCCTCCATTTACAATTTAGTCAAATCCATTGCCATGGAAAACGGACACTCGGCCTACAGAAGCATTTTAACATATGGAAAAATCCTGCCCTTTTTAATTATTGGGACAGCCTTGCTTGTATTTTTCTGGCAATGGAGACAGATGGTCCATTTACAAAATACCCCCCACCGTGCGATTAGTGTAAGATTAAAAAATCTCGTACATCCTTATTTCAAGGGATTTCCAAGGGTACTGGAAATTTCCATAAACTCTATGCTATTCATGTTTACAGGGCATTTATTGGTCGCAACCACGGTACATCCTTGGTACCTTTCCTTTGGAGTCGCTCTCGCCATTTTCACCAGATTAAAGTATGCGTATCTTTGGAGTGGAACGGTCTTTTTAAGTTATATAACCTACTCAGATCCAAAGTTTAAAGAAAATTTATGGGTTATTGCCATAGAATACGTATTAGTATTTGGATTCCTTTTCTATGAAATTGTTAAATTAAAACGCTTGAAAAGCGAATCTGTTAAAAATGTTTAGTTTTTAAACCAAAAAGGGTACTCAAAAGCAAACGCTATTCTTTTTTACCTATATTTGGTTCAGTGATTAACAATACTACATATCCTAATTCGAATCCAACGACCTCTTTGAGTGTTGGTTATACCGCTTCTTTCAATGAGGCAGCTTCGAATATGGTAGTCCCCGCCCCTAGGCGCCGCCGCCCGTAAGGGTGTATTTCTTTTTGGAATTAGGTGTGTCCAATTCCCCCTAGCGTAATCATTTATCCTTTTGTTTATTTTTATTAACTGCCCATGAAAATTATAATGGCCAACGCGTCTCATTTTAAGTACGCGCCAATTATTTGCGAGACTATTGCAGCTTCTGCATTGGTTCGAGGCACTGGAATTGCCAAGCGCAGTCCCGAATATATTCAGAGAAAACTCCAGAACGGCAACGCCATTATTGCGTTAGACGGAGAAATCTTTGCCGGTTTTTGCTACATAGAGGTCTGGGGGCATGAGAAATTTGTGGCCAATTCAGGTCTTATTGTACACCCTGACTATAGAAATCAAGGCTTGGCAAAAAAAATCAAAAAGGCGGTATTAGCCCTATCCTTAGAAAAATTCCCTCAAGCCAAAATTTTTGGAATTACCACAGGTCTTGCGGTGATGAAAATCAATTATGAATTGGGCTATAAGCCAGTAACTTTCTCTGAACTCACCACCGACCCTGAATTTTGGAAAGGCTGCCAAACTTGTAAGAATTTTGATGTACTCACAAGGACAGACCAAAAAATGTGTTTGTGCACAGGTATGCTTTATGAGCATAAAATAAAAAAGAAGCCCCTTAACACCAAGGCCTTTGAACGTCTAAAAAGTATTAAAGAGCAGTTGTTTTTAAAGAAAAATAATACCAGTAGTGCACCTACTGACAAAAATTAAAGAAATGAAAAAATTAGTTTTAGCATACAGTGGCGGTTTAGACACCTCTTACTGTGCACAATATTTAAGTGCAGACATGGGTTTTGAAGTGCACGCCGTGACTGTAAATACAGGAGGTTTTAATGCTACAGACCTCCAAGATATGAAGGAAAAAGCCCATGCATTAGGAGCTCACACCTTTAAGGCCATAGACGCTGTGGAGATTTTCTATCAGAAAGTGGTGAAATACCTCATCTTTGGTAATGTATTGAAAAACAATACGTATCCGCTATCTGTGAGTGCAGAAAGGATTGTCCAAGCCTTAGAACTCATTGCTTACGCAAAAAATGTTGGCGCTAGTCACATAGCACATGGAAGTACAGGAGCAGGAAACGACCAAGTGCGTTTTGACCTTATTTTCTCTGTCTTAGCACCAGAAATAATCATTATTACACCTATTAGAGATTTACAACTCAGTAGAGAACAAGAAATAAACTACCTAAACAGCAAAGGTATCTCCTATTCCTGGGAAAAAGCAAAGTACTCCATCAACAAGGGACTTTGGGGAACTTCAGTTGGGGGAGTAGAAACTTTGGGATCTAAAGATCCCTTGCCAGAAGCTGCGTACCCTTCTCCATTAGTAGAAACAGCACCAAAAACTTTAGCATTGCTTTTTGAGAAAGGAGAACTCATAGGTATAGATGGTGTGTTAGGGGAGCCTGTGTCTCAAATTCAAAAACTAGAAAAAATAGCATCTGCATATGCTATTGGTAGAGACATACATGTGGGAGATACTATTATTGGTATAAAAGGGCGGGTAGGATTTGAAGCTGCTGCTGCACTTATAACTATTAAAGCCCATGAACTCCTTGAAAAACACTGCTTGAGCAAATGGCAGTTACACCAAAAAGACAGTCTATCTAGTCTTTATGGAATGCTGCTCCACGAGGGACAGTATTTAGATCCTGTGCTCAGAAATACAGAAGCGTTTTTAACAGACAGTCAAAAGGCCGTCAATGGGACTGTATTTGTAAGCCTTTACCCCTATAGATTTACCTTAGATGGAATTACTTCTGAAAACGACTTAATGGGAGCTGGTTTTGGCACCTATGGAGAAGAAAATAATGCATGGTCTGCACAAGACGCAAAAGGCTTTATTAAGGTTTTGTCTAATGCAGGACGTATATACAAACATGTAAACGACTTTAAATAACACTCACTTTAAGGGTAAGATCCCCTTTGTCCTTACAAAAGGAATAAAATGTGAATTGAAATTGACTTTCTGAGAGAGTCGAAAATTAAAAAAGATATGATTCAAATTGGTATTATTGGCGGTTCAGGATATACAGGCGGTGAACTCATTAGATTGCTCATACACCATCCAGCAGCAGCCATAAACTTTGTATATAGCCGCACCAAAGCGGGTGCACCCCTTTACAGCGCCCATGAAGATTTGTTGGGCACTACGGAGCTATGTTTTACAGACCTTGTGAATCCGGAGGTAGATCTGGTGTTTTTATGCCTGGGTCACGGAAATTCTAGAGATTTTTTAGAAAAAAATCCCTTTGCAGAGACCACCAAAATAATTGATCTGAGCACTGATTTTAGGGCCCAAGCCAATACCGCATTTTTGGGCAAAACATTTGTTTATGGACTGCCAGAAAAAAACAAATCTGCTATTGAAAACGCATCCTATATAGCCAACCCTGGATGTTTTGCCACTGCTTTGCAGTTGGCCCTTTTGCCACTGGCAAAGGCCCAAAAATTGAGGCATCCGGTGCACATAAACGGCACCACAGGAAGTACAGGTGCTGGGATAATTCCAGGAGACAGTACCCACAATAGCTGGAGGAATAACAACCTGTCTTGGTACAAAGCCTTCAATCATCAACATTTGGGAGAGGTGAGAGAACAATTGTCATTTGAAGGAGCTGACAGTAATTTGGCAACAAAGGCGGAATTACCCCCCTTTTATTTCATCCCCAATAGAGGCGCTTTTTCTAGAGGTATTTTTGCCACGCTCTATACAAAGTATGAGGGAGACATTGAAACAGCTAAAGCCCTTTATAAATCCTATTATAAAGAGGCGCCTTACACCCATCTTTCTGAATTCCCTATAGATCTAAAACAAGTCACCAATACCAATCAGTGTCACTTGCACCTTCACAAACACGAAGACCAGCTATTGATTACAGTGGCCATTGATAATTTATTAAAAGGCGCTAGCGGGCAGGCCGTACAAAACATGAACCTGCTCTTTGGTTGGGAAGAAACCTTGGGGTTACAATTAAAAGCCAATCGGTTTTAACAATGAAGCTGAGAGACTATAAGCAAATAAGGCATGGTTACGCTATGGATGTGAAACAAATCCATTTTAAAGAGATTTAAATTAAAACAAATAGCTGTTATTCTTCTATACACAAATTGTGAGTGAATGGAGAAAAAGCGAAATTAAAAAGTTATGAAAATAGGAATTATAGGAGCTGGAAATTTAGGCCAATCCATTGCTAAAGGTATTTTGCATTCAGACGGGGCCACCAGCATGTATCTATCTAAGAGAAATACAGCTTCTCTAGAAGGGTTTAAAAAATTTAATCAGGTCACACTCACTACTCAAAATGTGACACTGGTGAAACATTCAGACATTCTAATTTTCGCGGTACAACCGAGTCAATTCCAAGATATTTTAACGGAAATAAAAGAATTTCTCACAGAAAAGCATGTGCTTATATCTACCATTACAGGCTTTTCTATCCAAAAGATGGAGGCGCTTATTGGCCACCATCACTTCATTGTGAGGGCTATGCCCAATACGGCCATTTCAGTAGGCGCGTCTATGACCTGTCTGTGTGCAAACGAAGCAGGAGCAAAGAGAATTGCCATTGCCAAAGCTATTTTTGACAGGATGGGAAAAACCATGACTATTCCAGAAACAAAAATGCAGGCGGCCACCGTGATAGGTGCCAGTGGTATTGCCTTTTGGATGCGGCTCATCAGGGCCAATTCTCAGGGAGGTGTTCAGCTGGGCTTTGAAGCACACGACGCCTTGGAAATGGTCGTTCAAACTGCCTTAGGTGCTGCCACTCTTTTACAGGAAAATCAAAGCCATCCGGAAGCAGAAATAGATCTGGTCACCACCCCTCAGGGCTGCACCATTTCTGGATTGAACGAAATGGAAAACTGTGGCTTAAGTGCTGCGTTTATTCAAGGAATACAAAAATCATTTGCTGCCATTAGCAAAATAACACAAGATCAATTATGAAACTCTTTGACGTATACCCTTTATATGACGTCACTCCTGTGAGTGCCAAAGGCTCCGTTTTAACAGATAAAAATGGAACAACATATTTAGATCTATATGGCGGACATGCCGTAATTTCAATTGGGCATAGCCACCCCCATTATACCCAAGCCATAAAAGCGCAGTTAGATAAAATAGCCTTTTATAGCAATGCGGTTCAAAACCCAATCCAAGAAGCATATGCGCAAAAACTAGGGGCATTGTCTGGACTGGAAGACTATCAATTATTTTTATGCAACTCAGGTGCAGAAGCCAATGAAAATGCTCTTAAAATGGCTTCCTTTATTAGTGGTAAATCTAAAGTGGTGGCCTTTAAAAACAGCTTTCATGGACGCACCTCAGCGGCAGTTGCTGTCACAGACAATCCAGCTATTCAAGCCCCCATTAACCAAGGACATGAGGTTATTTTTGTTGCTCTAAATGATGAAGACGCCCTAAAAGAAGCACTCTCTTCAGGAGATGTCTGTGCCGTAATTATTGAATCTATCCAAGGGGTGGGTGGCTTAGACCAACCCACGACTCGCTTTTTTAAAACTATTGAAACCCTTTGTCAAGCGCATGGGGCCCTACTCATTGCAGATGAAGTACAATCTGGCTTTGGGAGGACTGGCGCATTTTTTGGATTTCAACACCATAAAATAATCCCTGATTTAGTGCCTATTGCCAAGGGAATGGGTAATGGCTTCCCCATTGGTGGGGTATTAATTCATCCTAAATACAAGGGGATTCATGGGCAGCTTGGCACTACTTTTGGAGGAAATCACTTGGCATGCAGTGCTGCTATGGCGGTATTAGAAGTCATTGAGGAAGAAGGGCTTGTGAAAAAGACCCAGGAAATGGAAGCCTATGTGAAAACACAAATGGCCTATTTACCTGCTGAAATTAGCTTAAAAGGAAGGGGTCTCATGCTAGGATTGGCCTTCCCTTTTGAGATTGGTGCACTGAGAAAAGAACTATTGTATACGCACCAAATATTCACTGGAGCGGCTAAAGACAAGAAAGTCTTGAGAATTCTGCCCGCACTCAATATTACAAAAGCACAAATAGCGCAATTTTTTTCTGCCTTAAAAGAAGTATTAAACACCCCCGAATTCCAATCTCACTTTAAGTAACCACTAAAAAAGTATTAGACAAAATCAAACTTACTTTAAACAATCTCTTATGAAGCAATATCTATCCCTTCAAGACATACCAGACTTTGACAAAGCCATCTTAGAGGCCATTGCGCTAAAAAAAGATCCTTTATCTGACAAAAAACTGGGCAGAGATAAAATCTTAGGGCTTTTGTTTTTTAACGCCAGCCTAAGAACAAGAATAAGCACTCAAAAAGCAGCTAAAAACTTGGGCTTAGAGGTCATTGTAATGAATTTTTCACAAGAAGGTTGGCAGTTGGAATACGAAGACGGAGTGGTCATGAATAGTGGAAAGGCAGAACATATTAGAGAAGCCGCTGGAGTATTATCTAGCTATTGTGACCTGATTGGCGTTAGGGCATTTGCTGAATTACAAAATTGTGAAGAAGACCAAAAAGAGAAAGTGCTTTTAGGCTTTGCGAAACATGCGAGCGTTCCTGTCATTAACTTAGAAAGCGCACTTGATCATCCCTTACAAGGGTTTGCAGACGCCATTACCATCACAGAACATTTGGGAGAGCAAGTATTGCCTAGCCTAAAAAAAGAGGGAACTGCACCCAAAGTGGTATTGAGTTGGGCGCCACACCCAAGGGCACTACCTCATGCAGTAGCCAATAGTTTTATAGCTGCCATGAAGCGGCTTCATATAGACTTCAGTATTACCCATCCAAAAGGCTACGAGCTAGATCCTTTGATTACGGGAGACACACCCATTGAACACGATCAGAACAAAGCCTTAGCGGAAGCAGAGGTAGTTTATGTGAAAAACTGGAGTAGTTTTAAGGACTACGGAGAAGTGATGTGTGAAGACTCCTCATGGACCATCACTTCTGAAAAAATCGGAAATGCACATTGTATGCACTGTTTGCCAGTGAGAAGAAATGTAGTGATCGCAGACTCCGTTTTAGACTCAGACAAAAGTTTGGTGTTAGCACAGGCCAACAATAGGACCTATGCGGCCCAGTGGGTACTTAGAGAATTACTAAAAACAACTCCTTAATTACACGTCCATGGAAGATCAAAGAAACACCCTATCAGTAGTTAAAATTGGCGGAGGCGTCATAGAAGATCCTGAAGCACTAAAGTACTTTTGCAAGGCTTTTAGTCAAATATCTGGTCCTAAAATACTCGTTCATGGAGGGGGTAAATCTGCCACTGCCTTAGCAGAAAAATTAGAGGTTCCCACCAAAATGATCGAGGGTAGAAGGTGTACTCCAAAGGAAACTTTAGAAGTCATTACCATGACCTATGCTGGAAGTGCCAACAAAACAATTGTCTCTCAATTACAGGCAGACCATTGTAATGCCTTGGGGCTTAGTGGGGCAGACGGCAACAGTATAAGCGCGGTAAAAAGAAACCCAAAGCCTATAGATTACGGATTTGTAGGAGACCAACTAAAGGTGAACACCTCCTTGATTGAAATGCTTTTATCACATGGGATTTGCCCTGTTTTTTGCGCCATTACCCATGACGGTAACGGACAATTACTCAATACCAATGCAGATACCATCGCCTCTGAAATAGCTATAGCTATGACGGATAAATATAGAACACATTTGTGGTACTGCTTTGAGAAAACAGGCGTATTGGTGAGTGAAACACCCCTAAAAGTACTTCCTAAGCTAAGCGCTAGTGAAATGAAGATACTCAAAGATCAAGAGATTATTCACTCAGGAATGATTCCTAAACTCACTAATGGATTTCATGCCTTAGAAAAAGGAGTCCATAAAGTAGGGGTTGGAAATGAAGATATGTTGGCCAACAAAGGCCCTTTTACCTTATTAAAAAAGAATTAAATGGAGTATCTAAGCACCTATGAAAATGAAGCCGTTCAATTATTAAAATCCCTGATTGAAACCCCTTCTTTTTCTTCAGAAGAAGCCCATACAGCCAAGCACATTGAAAAATGGTTTGAACAAAAAGGAATCTCCTACCAAAAGAGTGGACACAATAGATATGCCTTTAACAAGTATTTTGATCCTAAAAAACCAAGTCTACTATTAAACTCTCACCATGACACGGTAAAACCTAATAGCGCATACACTCTTGACCCTTTTAAGGCCATTGAAAAGGACGGAAAAATTTACGGTCTTGGCAGCAACGACGCAGGGGGCTGTTTGGTTTGTTTACTAAGTACTTTCGCACATTTCTACGAGCGTAAAGATTTAAAACACAACCTTATTATAGTCGCTTCTGCAGAAGAGGAAAGCTCTGGACCTAATGGCTTAAACTCCGTATTACCCCTGCTGCCAGAAATAGATATGGCCATTGTGGGAGAACCCACCCAAATGCATTTGGCCATTGCAGAAAAAGGCCTTGTTGTTTTTGACGGTGTTATAAAGGGAACGCCCTCTCATGCAGCACACCCCAATTCTGATCAAGCGATTTATAAAACTGCTGGGGTGCTGAATTGGTTCGAAACCTACGCCTTTGAAAAAGTATCTGATTTTTTAGGACCAGTTAAAATGACCGTAACACAGATTCAAGCGGGGAGCCAACACAATGTAATCCCAGCAGAGGTAAGACTGGTGATAGATGTTAGGGTCAATGATTGTTATTCAAATGCAGAAATAAATGCACTCTTACAAAAAGAAGCCCCTCTAGAATTAAGGGCGAGGAGTTTGAGGCTTGGATCGTCGGCCGTTAGGCCAGACCACCCTTTAGTGATCGCCGGAAAAAGTTTGGGTAGGAAAACCTATGGCTCACCCACACTTTCTGACCAGGCGGCTATCTCAGGGCCTTCCATGAAATTAGGACCTGGAGATAGTACCAGATCGCATTCAGCAGATGAATTTATTTACAGGCATGAAATTGCCCAGGGTATTGAAATATACTGCTCACTTTTAGACACTTATTTAACAAAATAACACCTATGAAACTTTGGGATAAAGGGGGTAACACCCACGAAAAAATTGATTTTTTTACCGTTGGAAATGATAGGGCGCTAGACTTATTTTTAGCACCTTATGATGTAAAAGCCTCCATGGCGCATGCAGAAATGTTGGCCGCTGTGGGTTTACTCGAGGCAGAAGAAGCCACAAATTTAATCACTGCTTTAGAACAAATTGGCAAAGAAATTACAGCAGGTACTTTTGAGATTGAAGCAGATTTTGAAGACGTTCACTCTAAAATAGAATTTCTACTCACGGAGCGATTGGGAGACGTGGGAAAAAAAATTCATGCAGCCAGGTCCAGAAACGATCAAGTATTGGTAGCCATGCAATTGTTTTTAATGGATCAAATTCAAGAGATCAAAACAGGGAGTCAAGACTTGTTTCACCTATTAATTTCGTTAGCAGAAAAACATGCGGGGCTTATTTTGCCGGGATATACCCACTTACAAGTAGCCATGCCTTCTTCCTTTGGTCTTTGGTTTTCTTCCTATGCGGAGAGTCTTACAGACGACATCTATTTTCTTGAAGCAGCCTATAAGGTATGTGATCAAAACCCACTTGGAAGTGCTGCCGGTTATGGAAGTTCTTTTCCGATAAACCGAAAAATGACCACAGAAAAACTGGGTTTTAGTACTCTTAAATACAATGTAGTAGCTGCTCAAATGGGTAGGGGGAAAACAGAAAAGGCGGTAGCATTTGGAATGAGTGCGGTGGCCGCTACCCTAGGAAAATTAGCTATGGATATTTGTCTTTATATGAGTCAAGATCTTAATTTCATAAGCTTTCCAGACCAACTGACTACCGGATCTAGTATTATGCCTCACAAAAAAAACCCTGATGTCTTTGAGTTGATTAGGGCAAAATGTAATAAAATTCAAACCCTACCCACACAATTGAGCCAGTTAACGGCAAATTTACCCAGTGGGTACCACAGGGATTTGCAGCTTTTAAAGGAAGTTTTGCTCCCTGCTATTACCGAATTACAAAGCTGTTTAGACCTCATGCATTTTGCCTTAAAGGAAGTGATTCCTAATACTGATTTAGGTCAAAACCCAAAATACGACGCCATGTACTCTGTAGACACCCTCAATGAAATGGTGCTCCAGGGAATGCCCTTTAGAGAGGCCTACAAGGCAATGGCTGCCAAAATTGCAGCAGGGGCCTATCAACCCAAAAAGGACCTCCACCACACCCACGAAGGAAGTATGGGTAATTTGTGTTTGGAGGAGATTAAAGCAAAAATGGCCCGCGCTTGTGATTTTTAATAAGACCTAGGTATGGATCTAAATCAAAAAGATCGGCCTCGTTGTTGCAAGGCCGATCTTTTTTATAGATTAAAAATGAAGCTTACTGAATCATTTTTAAGTTAATAATTTCTTGCTCCGTAAGGGCGCGCCATTGACCTCTTGGCAGGTCTTTCTTAGTAAGACCTGCATACACAACCCGGTCTAATTTAATGAGCTCATATCCCAAATGCTCAAACAATCGTTTAATAATGTTGTTTTTAGCACTTAGAATCTCTATACCTACTTCAGAGGCAGGAGCTCCTTCAATAGGAGAGATTTCATGCACACGAACAGGACCGTCCTCTAAAACAACCCCTTTTCTAATTTTCTCAAGATCGTCTGCTTTTAAGGATCTACCCAAAGTAGCGTGGTATATTTTTCTAAAACCATTCTTTGGCTTGGTGAGCTTGGTTTGTAATTCGCCATCGTTGGTAAAGAGTAACAATCCGGAGGCTGTTTTGTCTAAGCGACCCACGGGTTTGATCTTAGATTTGGTGGCATTTGCAACCAAGCCTAAGGCAGATTTAGGGTGCGATGCATCTGTGGAAGCACTGTCAAAATCTTTGGGCTTGTTCAATAAAATGTAGGCTCGTTTCTCAGGATTTAAGGTAATACCGTCAAAGCTAACGACATCTGAAAGGGCTACCCTATATCCCATTTCAGTGACTGCTTTTCCATTGACTTTCACACTTCCGGCTGCTATAAAAATATCTGCTTCTCTTCTAGAGCACACCCCAGAATTTGAAATATACCTATTTAAACGGATCGAATTGTTGTCTGCCTTTTGGGTTGGGTTAGCCGGTGTATTAGCTACTAATTTTGGTCCTTTTGCTTGTGCACCACTAGCAAATGTGTCTTTATTGACTGTTTTTCTGTAGCCTTTTTTATTTGACCCAGCAGGCTTTAAACGTGCATTAGCAGAAGGTTCCTCTGAACCGCTTTTGCTAAAAGGACCATTGTTCCCTTTCTTTACAGGGGAGTTTCCCCTAGCACTACTCGTTTTTCTAAACGTTCCAAACCCACGTCCAGAGGCTTTTTTATCGCCGTCAAAATTATTACGCCCCATTAGTTCTTATTTTGTGCAAAGGTAGTGTATTGTTTTAGATTGGAGCGATTAAATAAACCTGCCCAGCAACAGCTCTGGATCTATGAGTAAAATTCCAAATACACCCCCAACAATGATAAATTTTAGAAGGTTGTGTATACTTAAATAATGCTTTTTTTCTTTGGCCAACCACAAGCCAACAATTGCGAAAATCAACAAAATAAATACCCCTTTAAAATACCAGTTCATATAACCTACATTAAATGTAGAAATTAATAAATAGGTAGGCAATACGGTGGCTACAAGCAATATACTCACGCAATACTTAGAAAAAGTAGTCCCATACCTAACCGCCACGGTATTATAATCTTGGGTGAGGTCTCCAGTAAGGTTTTCTAAATCTTTGACCATATCTCTAGCGAGTACCAATAAGAATAAAAAGATTGCCTGAACAAAAATCACCGGAGCTAAGTTTTTATAATACACAAACACCGTAAAAAATGGGGTAATAGCCAGAAGGGCAGAGACAAGATTTCCCACAAAAGCGATTCTCTTTAACTTATGTGAGTACAGCCAAATACCAAAAATATAAGCTGAAAAAAAAACTACCGCTCTAAAGGACACTGCACTAGCCATAAAAACAGCTAAAAAATTACCTGTGAAATAAGCGGTAATTTTAGCACGTTGGGATATAAGGCGGTCTAAAAGTGTTTTCCTAGGCCTGTTGATCAAGTCTTTTTCTGCATCGTAAAAACTATTGATGATATATCCACTGCCAATGACTATAGCCGTAGACAATACCAATAATGCTAGATCAGGGTCTAAAAGAAGTTCTTTTAAAGGTTTATCGGGGGCTAAGATAAAAATGGAACACAGGTATTGAGCCAACACTATTAGGGCTATATTGTACCCTCTAAGTACAGAAAAAAATGCGAGTCCTTTTAAAGCGAACCGCGATAGAGGACTTTGGGACATAATTTAAAATTAAAAATTATAAACGACTTCTAATTGGTAATTTTTTAAGGCTTTTTGGGCTTTTTCGAGATCTGGCGTAAACCCTAAAATATAGCCTCCACCTCCAGAGCCACATAACTTTAAATAGTAATCATTTGTCTTTAATCCCTCTTGCCAAAGCGCGTGAAACTCTGTTGGAATCATCGGTTTAAAATGATCTAAGACTACCTTAGACAATTGGCGAATATTTGAAAATAGCGAACTCACATTGCCATTGACAAAGTCTTCTACACAAGCATCTGTATGCTTAATAAACTGATCTTTAAGCATGTTTCTGAAACCCTCTTGCTTCATCTGTTCCATGAACAATTGAACCATTGGGGCGGTTTCTCCAACTTGACCTGAATCTAGAAGAAAAACGGCACCCTTACCTGCAGTGTGCTGAGATGGAATGGCCGTAGAAGCTATATGATCCTGAGCATGTATTAAAATAGGCAAGCTCAAATAGGAATTCAATGGGTCTAAACCTGAGGATTTTCCATGAAAAAAAGATTCCATTGTCCCAAAGAGTTTTTTTAGTTCAAGTAACTTTTCTCGGGTTAAATTCTCTAAAACAGTGATCTTACGTTGTGCATAATTGTCATAAATAGCTGCGACTAAAGCTCCGCTACTTCCAATTCCATATCCTTGAGGGATGGTAGAGTCAAAATACAATCCATTGGAAATGTCTTGTTGTAAGCGGTCTAAATCAAAAGAAAACACCGCGGGATCATTTTCTTTTAAAGCAGCCAAATGCTTGGCAAAACCAGCCAAACTTTGGTTAGATCTCGAATGACTGTCTGCTGCATTTTTAGGGATAATTAAAGCGCCTTTTGCAGCGTTATAAGGGATGGAAAGGCCTTTAGAATCTTTAATAATCCCGTACTCTCCAAAAAGTAAAATCTTTGCGTAAAAAAGTGGGCCTTTCATAGGGTATAATTTTTTAAGGTGCTTCTGTGTGAGATATGCTTCCACTTCCTACCTGATCACAAATATACTGTCCATTTTGACAATAGGCAACTAATTCGTTTTCAATAAATTGAAGCAACTCATCTTTGTGCATTTCTGGATATAACAAATGAACATTTGCACCTGCATCTAAGGTAAAACAAACCGGAATAAGGGTCAATTTTCTAAAAGCCCAAATTTTTTCAATGATGGATAAGGTTCCAGGCTTCATCAAAATAAAATAGGGATCACTTGTAAGCATCATTGCATGAAGCGTTAATGCCTCTGATTCCACCACTTCTATAAATTTTTCCATATTTCCCGAGACTAAGGACTCAGTTAAAACAGCCAATTGATCATGGGCTTGTTGAAACCTTGCTTCAGCAAAAGGATGATTTTTCATTAAACCGTGACCAACGGTACTACTCACCACTTTCTCTCCTTTGTCTACTAGTAAAATAGTGTCCTGGAAATTTTTAAAAATGGGGGCTAATTCTTGGTTGAATGGCACTGCTATTAAGTCTTGACTAGATTCAAAAACAGCTGTTTTCCCCCACTGCATTAAAGGACCTCTAATACTTCTAGCAGCACTACCCGAACCGAGCCGAGCTAAAAAAGAAGCTTTTGCATAAAAATCCTCTGAAAAATTATTTGGCCCACTGGAGGAAAATTCATTTGACAACTCGAGCAAGCAGAGAGAAAGTGCTGCCATAGCACTTGCAGAAGAGGCTATTCCACTAGAATGTGGAAAGGTATTTTCACTGTGAATAATGATATGATATGCTTTTAAAAAGGGTAAATAGTCTACCACCCTTGTGAAAAAAGACGCTATTTTTGGATGAAAATCTGGCTTGGGCGCACCTTCAAAAGAAAATTCAAAAGAAAATTCCTGAGCGTGTTTATCACTTCCTAAATTTTTGTGAGTCAAGGCAACTGAAGTCTTTGTTTTACAGTTGTTTAAGGTGAAACTAAGGGAAGGATTTGCTGGGATTTGAGGATCGTATTTCCCCCAGTATTTAACTAAAGCAATATTACTTGGAGCAGACCAAGTAACTGTTTTGTCTGTGATTACTTCTTGTTGAGATGCGGGTATAAAGCCAACGGCTTCCATAGAAAAATTTTACCACAAATATACAGCATAAGAATCTATTATGTGGAAGCTTTAAAGCAATATAAATAAACAAAGCATGCTTATTTTTGGTATTTTAGTAAATTATATAAATGATAGCCCCTTGAAAAAAACCATTTACTACATCTTTATCTCCGTAACCATCTGTCTTTTGGTGGGTTTTTTATCTAGTTTTGCTACTCAAAGTTCGGTGAATGATTGGTATGTGGGCCTTGAAAAGCCTTTTTTTAACCCACCCAACTGGGTATTTGCACCCGTATGGAGCCTCTTGTATATTATGATGGGTGTGGCTGCGGGATTGGTTTGGGCAAAAGGATACTATCATGTATGGGTTAAAACTGCCCTCTACCACTTTTTATTCCAACTCTTACTCAACGCACTTTGGTCCATTACATTTTTTGGCTTAAAAAACCCTTTATTAGCTTTGGTTGTAATCTTAGGTCTGAATGTATTGCTGCTGTTTACTTTTAAATGGTTTAAAATAGTCCTTCCAAAAGCAGCCTATCTACTAATTCCTTACATGGCTTGGGTGGCTTTTGCCACTGCTTTAAACACTGCTATTTGGTGGCTTAATTAGATTTCTTAAGGCTTTGCACCATTCCTTTAGCTGCTAAATAAGCGGTGGTCCATGCATTCTGAAAATTAAACCCCCCAGTAATAGCATCTATATTTAAAAGTTCCCCAGCAAAATATAAACCAGGAAATTTTTTGCTTTGAACGTCTGTAAAAGACACTTCTTTTAATTTTATTCCACCAGCAGTAACAAACTCCTCTTTAAAAGTGCTTTTACCTTTAACTTCGAAATCTGAAGCACTTAGGATTTCTGCCAGGGATTGAAGTTGGCTTTTTGTCATATTGGCCCAAATTATATCCGAAGGAATTTCTATATGCATTAACAAACTTTGCCACAAACGCTTGGGAAGTCCAAAAGGAACCCACTTCATCAGTGTTTTTTTAGAATCTTTTTTCTTCAAAGTATGCAGCGCTTCAAGGACCTCTTGTGCATGTTTATACTCAGGTAAAAAATTAACACTTATAGTAAAGTTGTAGTCCAATCCATATAACAATCGTGCACCCCAAGCAGAGAGCTTTAAAATAGCAGGTCCGCTAAGTCCCCAATGTGTAATAAGCAAGGGACCCTGAGCATGAAGGGCTTTTTTCTGCTTTATACCGGGCAATTTTAAATGTACCACTGCAGGAGTACTTAAACCCGCCAAACCTTCAATTCTTGGATCTTTGATATTAAATGTAAACAAAGAGGGTACTGTAGCTTCTACCCCATGTCCTAATTCTTGGAGCATTCGAATCATTTTGGGACTACTCCCCGTTGCCATCAGAACCTTTTTGGCACAGTAAGTTTCTGTTGCTGTAATAATATTCCAGCCAGATGCATTAAGTGGTTCAATGTATTTAACTGCGGTTTTTGAATATAAGGTAATCCCAAGCTTCTCCCTCAAAGAAGTAAAACAATCCAAGATCGCTTGAGAAGTATTGGCCACAGGGAACATTCTTCCATCTGATTCAATTTTTAAAGGAACCCCCTGTGATTCAAAAAAAGTAATCACTTCCTTTGGACCGTAATGATGGAAAGGTCCCAACAAGGCTTTTTCCCCTCTGGGGTAATGGGTCACTAAGTAATTTGGTTCCATTGCGTCGTGGGTAACATTACACCTACCACCACCCGATATTTTCACTTTCTCTAAGCCTAAAGCACCTTTTTCAAATAGGGCAATTCTCAAGCTAGGGTTGAGCATAGCGGTTTGAATGGCCGCATAATATCCCGCTGCACCGCCTCCTATGATGGCTACGTCTAGCATTAAAAAGAACGGTCCGGAAAATTAGTAAAAACAGCGTCTACACCCAGTTTCTTTACATTTTTTAAATCTTCTGGAGTATTCACCGTCCAGGTATATACTTTAAAACCAGCTGCTTGTATTTGCGTCACAATAGCTGCGTCTAAATCCTTGAAATACGGATTAATTGACACCGCACTAAGTTCTTTGGCCGTTGGAATAGCCTCTAATGGATATACTTCTGTAAGAACTCCAATGGAAATCTCAGGAAGTAAGTCTCTTGTTTCCAGCAGTAAGTTCCAATCAAAACTAGAAATCAAAAGATCTTCTTCTTTCCAAGTGCCGTTAGAAAGATACCCTTTTAGTAAACTAGCCAATGGAGCGGCGGTATTAGGGCCTTTAAGTTCAATATTCAATGCAGCCCTTCCAGCCAATTGATCCAAAACAGTCTGTAAAAGAGGTATGCTATGGCCTCCTTCTAGAACGACTTCTTGAAGTGCTTCCCATGTAAAGGAAGTAATAGGCCCAGAAGTATTAGACAAGCGATCCAATTCATTGTCGTGAAATACAACCAATTCACCGCTGGCTATCTGAAAAACATCTATTTCTATCATAGGTGCTCCTAACGCTACCGCTTTTTCAATTGAAGCTATAGTATTTTCAGTTTCATAACCCATTGCACCCCTGTGCCCTATAATCATCGGATTTTTAGTTTTTCCCATAGTACATGAATATAATATAATCACTAAAAAAACCCATAAAAACCTATTGATCAGTGTATGATATGAAAATTGCTTTATCATGACCGTAGAACTTCACAAGGCGTTCCAGGATAAAGAACCTGTCTGGTTCCAGAAACCCTAATAGACATTTCTGTATCTCCATTAAGTTCAAAAATAGTTTTATCAGGTCCTACAGTCACCTGGATAATTCTATTTCTGAAATTGAGTTTGAAAGAATAATTTTTCCATTGTTTTGGAATTCTAGGAGTAAACGAAAGCTTGTCTTCTACAATCCTCATTCCAGCAAACCCCTCTACTATACTCATCCAAGTTCCAGCCATTGAAGTAATGTGAAGTCCTTCCTCTACCTCCTTGTTATAATCGTCTAAATCCAATCTAGACGTTCTGAGATAGAAATTATAGGCCTGCTCCATGCGCCCTAACTTAGCAGCCTGAATTGAGTGCACACAGGGGGAAAGCGAAGATTCATGTACGGTAAAAGGTTCATAAAAATCAAAATGTCGTTCTAGAGCGTCCAAACTAAATTGGTCTTCAAAAAAGTAAAACCCTTGAAGTACGTCTGCTTGTTTTATATATGGAGACCTTAAAATCCTATCCCAGCTCCACTTTTGATTAATAGGTCGGTCTAATTTGCTCAATTCAGTTACAGGAAGCAGCTCTTTGTCTAAAAACCCATCTTGTTGCAAGAATATGTCCAAAGCTTCGTCCTTTGGATAATACATGTTTTTAGAGACTTTCTGCCACTGATCTATCTCAGCACTCTTTAATTTTGTGACCCCCATAATCCTGTAGTAATCTTCAGGATACCCATCTTTTACCTTTTGAATTTGAGTAGTCGCATATGCAATGCACCAGCTCGCCAAGTAGTTGGTGTACCAGTTGTTATTGACATTATTCTCATATTCATTAGGCCCTGTAACCCCTAGAATTACGTAGGCATTTTTAGCGGTTGAAAAGGTAGCCCTCTGGTGCCAAAATCTCGCAATTCCAATGAGCACTTCCAATCCCATTTCTGGAATATAACTATAGTCTCCTGTGTACCTGTAATAGTTAAAAATAGCAAAAGCTATAGCGCCATTTCTATGAATTTCCTCAAATGTTATTTCCCATTCATTGTGGCACTCCTCTCCATTCATTGTGACCATAGGATAGAGTGCGGCACCATTTGAAAATCCTAATTTAGCAGCATTTTCAATGGCTTTATCCAATTGATTATACCTGTACTGAAGTAGGTTTCTAGCCACTTTTTGGTCTTTTGTAGCCATGTAAAAAGGAATACAATAGGCTTCGGTATCCCAATAGGTACTTCCCCCGTATTTCTCTCCTGTAAATCCTTTCGGACCAATATTTAAAGTAGTATCTTTTCCGGTATAGGTCTGATTGAGCTGAAATATGTTAAAACGGATCCCTTGCTGGGCTTTAATATCACCGTCTATGACAATGTCTGCCCTATCCCAAATGGCTTTCCAAGCATCTGCTTGGGCGGCTTTTAAGGCCTCAAAACCGGCCGATGTCGCTTTGTCTGCAACCTCATAAACAGCGGATTCTAAGGTGCCAGGTACTTTGCGATCTAAAATATAGCCCCCGTATTTATAGGTAGTGATTGTGTCTCCATGCTTTAGAGCTGTTTTATACTGGTGACCCACGGCCAATTCCCCTTCCATGGTCTGGCTAGAGGATATCTTTTCAGCAGCATTTAAATAAACTTCTGTGACTTGATAAGTGGCTGTTTTAAAGTTTGTTTTATTGGTTTGGGCTTCTATAAAAGCAATGTTTTCTTTTGCGTTTACCGAAGTAGTCTGCCAAAAAGCGTCGTCCCAATTGGAATCCTCATTTTTCACGCTACTATCCAAAAAACTTTTGATCTCAATATCTGCAGCACCTTCTAAAAGGGTAATTTTATATTCAATAGCACCAATACTGTCTTGAGCCAAACTTAAAAAACGAGTGCTTTCTACCAGCAAGCGACTTCCATCTGCAAGAGTCAGTTCAAAAGATCGCAACAACAGCCCCGTTTGCATCTGAAGTTCTCTTTTAAAAGCATGAACTTCCTTGGCGGTGTATAGGTCTAAATCCTGACCGTTGACTTTAATGTAAATCCCAATCCAACTAGGCGCATTGAGCACCTTAGCAAAATACTCCGGATAGCCATTTTTCCACCAGCCTACCCTAGTCTTATCTGGGTAGTACACTCCACCAATATAACTACCTTGAAAAGTAGGTCCTGAATAATACTCTTCAAAATTGGCCCTCTGGCCCATAGCACCATTACCAATGCTAAACAGACTTTCTGAAGATTTTACACGGCTCGGATCAAAACCCTCTTCAATTAGGGACCAAGCATTTGGTAGGATATAAGATTGATTCATGGTGTTTTATATGCGATTAATGATTGAACAAATGATGGGGTTATTTCAGCAGTAGAAGCAAAACAATGGTCTGCATTAAATAGTATTGCAGGGTCTCCAATTCCCACGCAGGTCATTTTAGCTGCTTTTGCAGCTGCTACCCCAGCCTGGGCGTCTTCAAAAACTACGCAATCCTCAGGTGCTACTTCTAAGCCTTTGGCAGCTGTTAGAAACACCTCCGGATTTGGCTTAGCCATAGTTACTTCATTGCCGTCTACCAGCACGTCAAAGTAAGACAAAAGCCCTACCTTTTCCAAAATTGGCTTAGCGTTTTTACTCGCTGATCCTAGTGCAACAGGAATTTGTTGTGCTTTTAACACTTTTAATATTTCAGTAATCCCCGGAAGAATCTCACTGTTATTCATGTGGGAAATAAGGGCTAAATAATGGGTATTTTTATCTATGAGCCACTGTTCCTTTTCCCTTTCTGTAGCTTTATATTGGGCCATTTCTAATAGCAGTTCAAGAGAGCGCACTCTGGAAACCCCTTTAAATTGCTCGTTATCTTGTTCTGTGAAATTGTATTGGAGGCTTTTGGCCAATGACTGCCATGCCTTAAAATGGTATTTGGCGGTGTCTACTATGACGCCATCTAAATCGAATATAAATCCTGTGGGCATAAAATAAGCTGTTTTTTTAATTTTTTGAAATTACCTATGAAGGTTCTTAAAATATTATAAGGTAGAGTCCCTTTCTATTAAAGTAGGTTCTAATACGGTGGTGCTAAAAGTTTCCTCCTCATTTTCTGTCTCTACTTTTTCTATGAGCATTCTAGCGGCTTCTTCACCCATTAATTCGCCATGTTGGGCTATGGCAGTTAAAGAAGGCATGGCAAATTTAGAGAGTAGTCCGTCTGTAAAACCAATAAAGGAGATGTCTTCAGGAATTCGTTTGTTCATTCCATGTGCTAGTCTCATGGCGTGAATGGCGAATATTTCGTTAACACAAAGAACAGCATCGACCTCTTGGGTCTTAAAAAAAGTATCAAAAGCAGACGCTTCTACCTCCATAGAGGGTAGCTTTAAGATCAAAGACTCCTCTAGGGGAATATTGTAATGGGACAAGGCCTTTTTATAACCTTCGGTCCTGGCCTTTCCCACACTTAAATAGTCATCTGTAGTGATTAATGCAATCTTTTTCTTGCCACTCTCCACAAACTTTTTCACGGCTAAAAAAGCCCCCTGAGCGTCATCTATAACCACTTTGTCGCAGTTAATACGATCTGTTACTCGGTCAAACATAACCATAGGAATACCTTGATCTGTGACCTCTTTAATATGATTGTAATCGTTTTTCTGTTGGGTCTCTGTAGAAAGTGACATGATAAATCCGTCTATTGAACCATTAGCGAGGAGCTCCATATTAATTACTTCGCGCTCATAGCCTTCGTTAGAGACACAAACCAACACATTATAGCCTTTTGCATTGGCATACTTTTCTATGCCTCGAATAACCGTTGTGAAAAAATGGTGTACAATATCTGGAATAATCACCCCAATGTTTTTGGTGCGCCTATTTTTTAGGCTTACTGCAATATTGTTGGGTTTGTAATTATACAACTTGGCAAAAGCTTGAATCTTGTCTTTAGTATCCCTACTAATTTCTTCACTGTTCTTTAGTGCCTTAGACACGGTAGAAATAGACACTTCTAATTCTCTCGCAATGTCCTTTAGGGTGATTTTTGGTTTCAAAAGGTCTCAGATTTAAGTGCAAGTTAATATTCTTATGTATAAGGTTAAACAATTCAAAGGCAATTTTGGGGCATAGGTTAAGAAAAGGTTAAAAAAAACAGGAGTAATGACAAGAAAATTAGGGGCTATTATTATTAATTTCCTATATTTGAGAGAATTTTATGTTAAAAAAACAATCGCAGATCAATTTTTTACGAGCTTAATAATGTAACGCTAAGTGTATTGCCACATTGACAATTTGCAGTAGTTATTAACACGAAAACGGTTTCGTAACTTTTTTCACTTGTTTTTGTTTCCTATTTAACAGAAAATTTACATATGTTTAACGCTTAAACTAAAATTAACTAAACTTAAAATTAACTATTTATGAAAATTATGCTACTCAAAAGCTTTTTGTTAGTTGGAGCCATTATGTGCTTTGGCTTGGCAAAAGCACAGACAGTATCTGGTAATGTTTCTGACGACAATGGTCCTTTATTAGGTGCATCTGTAGTCGTTAAAGGTACTGCCAATGGAACAACAGCAGATTTTGATGGTAACTTTACCATTCAAGCTGGAAGCGGCGACATCTTGGTGTTCTCTTATGTAGGGTACACTGCGCAAGAAGTTGCTGTAGGTAACCAAACTACTATTAATGTAGTATTGGTAGCCAACAATGAATTGGATGAAGTAATCGTTACTGGTTATGGAGGTCAAAAAGAAAAGGAAATTACTTCAGCAGTGGTATCTGTAGGAGAAGAAGAGTTTAACCAAGGACAGGTAAACGACCCTTCTCAATTATTACAAGGTAAAGTTGCTGGTCTTCAGATCTACAACAAAGGAGGAAACCCTAACGCAGGTGCTCAGATTCGTTTGAGAGGTCTTTCTACCGTTGGAGCGAACTCTTCTCCACTAGTAGTAATTGATGGAGTTATTGGGGCTTCTTTAGCCAACGTAGATCCAAGTGATATTGCTTCTATTAGTGTTTTAAAGGATGCTTCTGCAGCTGCGATCTACGGATCTCGTGGTTCTTCTGGGGTTATTCTTGTAACCACTAAGTCTGGTGTTGCTGGAGAAACTAAGATCTCTTATAATGTTCAGTATTCTTCTGCTGAAAGATTAAATACGATAGATGTAATGTCTGCAGACGAGTTCAGAGCGGCTGGTGGTCGTGACTTAGGTGCAACAACCAACTGGTTGGATGAAGTGACAAGAACTGCTGCTTCTACCATCCACAACGTATCTATGTCTGGTGGTAATGGTTCTACTAGCTACCGTGTATCTGCTAACTACAGAGATGTAGAGGGTATCTTAGCAAACAACGGGTTTACTCAAATGAATGCGCGTTTAAACTTCTCTACAAGAACTTTGAATGACAAATTAAAAATTGAGTTCTCTTCATCTTTTACAGATAGAAACCAACAAAATGGATTCAGTGAAGCGTTGC
>JAHEND010000028.1 GCA_024643325.1 Sediminicola sp. | reverse complement strand
ACTTTCTCTCAGGAAAATGGAGGACAAGTCATGATGATGGCCTACTTATCTGGCTTAACTCCTGGAGAACATGCCATTCACTTACATGAAACAGCAGATTGTTCTTCAGATGACGGAAAATCTACTGGAGGGCATTGGAACCCTACCTTTGAGCCCCATGGGGCCTGGGGAGCTGAAGAGGGCTTTCACAGAGGAGATATTGGTAATTTCACTGCAGATGTAGAAGGAAATGCCACAATACACTTTATGACAGATTTATGGAGTTTAGGGGGAGAAGACCCAACTACAAATATTATTGGAAAGGCTGTTATAGTACACCAAGGAGAAGACGACTTAGTCTCTCAACCAAGTGGTGCTGCAGGCGCTAGGGTGAGTTGCACAGGTATTATTGAATAACGCTTTATCAAAAACATATGAATCCATCTGCTTTAGGTTGGGTGAAAAAGTTTGGCCATATTCTCAGAGAACAAAAATTAGCGTTTTCTGAAGATATGGCCTTATTCAATGAATTAAAGTCATTAGGCTTCTTGTATGGATTAAATATTGGCATTCCAACTTTCATTAATACTGAGCATGAAACATCTATAGACGAACGCACTAAAATAAACTTAATTTATGCTATGTATAGTGCCTACGAAGCCCATTGCCATAGCAATTCATTTAAAAAAAGCATACAAAAGGAAGCAGATTTTAACGCGTTTTTAGATCAAATTATTCTATACTATGAAGGTCTAAATAGTGTAAAAAAAACACTTTTTGAAGGGTTTTTAGGAGAGACTAAAAAAGATGAAATAGTAGCAAGAATTATTGATCGAAGGGTTTTTGTTGAGGCTAATATGATCCATAAAGCTTTTGGAAATTTTTCTTTAAATCCATATTTAACTATTGATTACTTAGGGTTTAAACGTTTTTTATCAGATCCTAATCACTATCTGCTTGCCTTACATCTAATAGAAAAAAAAGGAATTGAGTTAATCCAAAAATCAATTACCCTTTTTAATAGTGAAAAAAATCAACTAGAACTCTTTAGAAAGTCACTGCTTTTAAAAGAATACACCCCTATAATTAGTGATAAACTTACTATCACTGAAGAGGAACTACAATACCTAGTCATTGTTAGTAATTTAAATATTCTCCCCTATAAAAAAGAGGAAAATAATCTTTCAAATTATATAAGCTTCACCGCGGAACTGTTGGGGGTCTCTACCCAAAGAATTCACTTAGAACGCTCCGAATTAGAAACTTTTATAGAGCGTAACAAAAAACAAATCCCTGGGCTAAAAACTATGGCAACAGGAGAGCAGCTCTACGAAAACCTCACTTTTTTGGTGAATAAATTAATTCTTAGAAATAGTAAAAGACTCCTTAAAGAAATTAAAGGGAGTCAAGAATTAGTACGATTAATGACAAAATCTACTCATACTGATTTAACTGCTCAAGAGAAAAAAAAAATACAAGAGCAACTTTTAGATATTTTTAAGAGCATTCCATCACTGGCTATTTTCATACTTCCTGGAGGAGCTATACTATTGCCCATTTTTATAAAACTTATCCCTAAGTTACTTCCGAGCGCTTTTGACGACAATAGGATTCCTTAAGTTTTTTAATATTAAAATTAAAAAAAAACGATTCACCCAATTGTAGTTTTTTAAGGATGAATTGAGAATATTAGCCATATCTTTGCCACTTATAAATATATATGACTTTTAAAGAACTCGGGCTATCTAAGCCACTTCTAGACGCTTTGGATCGTTTAGACTACAATACCCCAACCCCAATTCAAGAACAAGCTATTCCAATTGTCCTCAAAGGGGAAGATCTATTGGGTTGCGCACAAACAGGAACTGGAAAAACAGCTGCATTTGCTATTCCAATTATTGAAAGATTGCTTTCTAGTACTTCAAAAAATAATTTCATTAAAGTACTTGTAGTTACTCCTACAAGGGAATTGGCCATACAGATTGAAGAAAATTTCAAATCTTACACCCATTTTACTGAGCTTAAGACTCAAGTAATTTTTGGAGGGGTAAAACAAGGAAAACAAACAGATGCACTAAGAAAAAAACCAGATATTTTAATTGCTACTCCCGGCAGGCTATTAGATCTAATGAATCAGGGATTTATAAGTCTAAAAAATATTGAATACGCCATTTTAGATGAGGCAGATCAAATGCTAGACATGGGATTTATTCATGATATAAAAAAATTAATCGCAAAGCTTCCAGCGCAAAGACAATCCTTATTCTTCTCTGCTACTATGCCGCAAAGCATTGTGCAATTATCAGGTCAGATATTAGGAAATCCTCAGAGAATTACCATCAAGCCAGAACAAGCTACAGCAGAAAAAATAACCCAAGGGGTTTATTTTGTAGATAAAGAAAATAAAATCAAACTCCTAGCCTCATTGGTAGAACAATCGGAAGCGCCTGCAGTACTCGTATTTTCGAGGACTAAACACGGTGCTAACAATATTGTTAAAAAATTAGACAAGTACGGGATTAAAGGGGCTGCGATACATGGTAATAAATCACAGGCAGCAAGACAAAAAGCGCTAGAAGGGTTTAAAGATGGCAAACTAAACGTTCTAGTGGCTACAGATATTGCAGCAAGAGGAATAGATATAGACCAACTTTCTTTAGTGATTAACTATGAACTTCCCAATGTTCCTGAAACTTATGTCCATAGGATAGGAAGGACCGGAAGGGCTAGTGCTAGTGGCGTTGCTATTTCATTTTGCGACGAAACTGAAATTCCGTATTTACAAGATATTCAAAAACTCATTAAACAGGATGTTCCTGTGATTAAAGGACATGAGTTTGAAAACGAAAGTCTTGAAGGAGAACTACAAAAAAAACAATTCTCTAAAGGTGGTGGAAAAAAAGCAGCCTCCAATCAAAATAGGTCTAGAAGACCACAAGGAGGAAGAGACAACCAAAGGGGGCAGAGACCTCAGAGAAAATCAGATGGTTCTCGTAGAAATTCATAAATTGTTTTTTTAAACCTCAATTTTTCACATGAATCCTACTGCAGGCACTAGAATAAATAAATACTTAAGCGAAATTGGCTATTGCTCTAGAAGGGGTGCAGACAAACTAATAGAAGAAGCTAGAGTAACGATTAATGGAGTAGTTCCTGCAATGGGCACTAAGATTCAGGAAGGAGACATAGTTGCTGTAGATGGAATTGAAGTAGGTAAAAAAGAAACAGAACACGTTTATTTAATTTTCAACAAACCCGTAGGGATTGTATGCACTACAGATACAAGGGTAGAAAAAGACAACATCATTGACTTTATAAATTATCCCAAAAGAATATTTCCTATTGGAAGGTTAGATAAACCAAGTGAAGGTCTAATTTTTCTAACCAGTGATGGAGATATAGTCAATAAAATATTAAGGGCCAGGAACCATCATGAGAAAGAATATGTGGTTACTGTAAACAAAAGAATCACCCCAGATTTTATTTCAAAAATGAGTCAGGGGGTGCCCATTTTAGATACCGTTACTAGAGCATGTAATGTTACTGCTATAAATAGCTCCACATTTAAAATTGT
>JAHEND010000018.1 GCA_024643325.1 Sediminicola sp. | reverse complement strand
AATTCAGCAGAAATGGCTTCAAAAGAGGCTTTGGATTACTGGGGAGAAGTAGATCTTTATATTGGAGGTAGTGAACATGCTACAGGCCATTTGTTATATGCCCGTTTTTGGCAGAAAGCATTGTATGACTTGGGTGTATTGCCAGAGGCTGAGTTTGCTAAAAAGTTAATCAATCAAGGAATGATTACGGGAACTTCTGCCTTTGTGTACAGACTTCCGGATACAAACACTTATGTGTCTAAATCTCAAATTAACGGGAGATCTGTTCAGCCCATTCACGTAGACGTGTCTATGGTAAATGTGTCTGACGAGTTAGATATAGAGGCTTTTAAGGCATGGAGACCAGAATACGCAGCGGCTACTTTTGAATTAGAAGACAAAGGGGTTTACAAGGTGGGTAGAGAGGTAGAGAAAATGTCTAAATCCAAGTATAACGTGGTGAGTCCAGATGCTATTTGCGAACAATATGGCGCAGATTCTCTACGTTTGTACGAAATGTTCCTAGGGCCATTAGAGCAATCTAAGCCTTGGAATACTGCTGGAATTACCGGAACACACGGTTTTTTAAAGAAATTGTGGAAGTTGTATTTTAACGAAAGCGGCCCTGTTTTTAAAGCAGAACCAGCGAGTGCAGCGCAACTTAAAACACTGCACAAGACCATTAAAAAAGTGACAGAAGATATTGAAAACTTCTCTTTTAATACCTCGGTGTCTACCTTTATGATTTGCGTGAATGAATTGGCTGCACTGCAATGTACGAGTCAAGAAATTTTAGAAGCCCTGGCTATTTTAGTCTCTCCTTATGCCCCTCATATTGCAGAGGAGTTGTGGGAAGCTATGGGTCATGAAGAATCAATTTCTACGGCGCCTTTCCCGGTATTTAATCCAGTTTATTTGGTGGAATCTGAGAAAGAGTATCCAGTATCTTTTAACGGTAAAATGCGATTTAAACTGACCCTTCCAATGGATATGTCTCAACAGGAAATAGAAGCTGCAGTCATGGCGCATGAAAAAACCTTACAGCAATTGGACGGGCGGGCCCCTAAAAAGGTGATTGTGGTGCCTGGTAAAATTATTAATATAGTAGGCTAATCCTACGCGAACTATGGAAACAATAGAGATGATTGGTTTGCTTGCCGCTACACTTACTACGGCAGCTTACCTTCCCCAAGTAGTGAAGGTGTTGAGAGATAAATCTGCTAAGGACATCTCTCTTTCTATGTACTTGGTTATGTTTACAGGGGTAGTACTGTGGTTGGTCTATGGGTTGTATCACAATAGCGCACCCATCATTTTTGCTAATATCATTACTTCTGTATTGACTTTAGCAGTGATTGTCTTAAAATTAAAATACAAGTAAGGCCAAAATGTCAGTGGAAATGCTGACAGTTTATTTTGGTGTTATTTTTGCTGTGATATTTAAAAAGCTATTATTATGATGTTGTATTATATTATTGTAGGACTCATGGCCCTAGTGAGTATGGCGGTGAGTAAGAAATTAAAATCTAAGTTTGCAACCTACTCAAAATTGACGCTCAGAAATGGTATGAGTGGCGCTGAGGTGGCTCAAAGAATGTTGGAAGACCACGGCATTAGAGATGTGAAAGTGGTGTCTACTCCTGGACAACTCACAGACCACTACAATCCATTGACAAAAACAGTTAATTTAAGTGAGTCTGTATACGGACAGCGAAATGCAGCAGCAGCAGCAGTTGCTGCGCATGAGTGCGGCCATGCCGTGCAACATGCAGTGGCGTATCCTTGGCTTCAAATGCGTTCTAAAATGGTGCCTGCAGTTCAGGTGGCTTCTGGCCTTTCTCAATGGGTTATTATGGGTGGTTTGGTCCTTTCTGCTACCACAGCACTGGGCAGTGGCTTATTACTTGCTGGAATTGTTTTATACGGCATTGTAACTGCCTTTACTTTTATAACATTACCAGTGGAATACGACGCTAGCAACAGGGCTTTGGCTTGGTTAAAGCGCAAACAAATCGTGGGACAAGAAGAATATGCTGGTGCTGAAGACGCCTTAAAATGGGCAGCAAGAACCTATGTAGTAGCCGCTATTGGTGCCTTAGCGACATTGGCTTATTTTGTGTTGCGTTATTTAGGTTCAAGGGATTAAAACCCAATTTGTCGGTCTATTTGCTGGTCTAATGAAATAAATGTTTCTGTTCTTGACACCCCTTTTATTTGTTGAATTTCTTGGTTGAGTAAACGCATGAGGTGTTCATTATCTCTACAGAGTACTTTGATCAATATGGACCAATTTCCAGTAGTGTAATGACATTCTAGAACTTCAGGTATTTTTTTTAATGCGCTCACTGCCGCTGGATTACTCATGGCTTTGTCTAAGTACACCCCAATGTAGGCCATGGTGTTATAGCCTAGTGTCTTGGTGTTGACAATAAATTTTGACCCTTTAATAACTCCTGAGGCTTCTAGTTTTCTGAGCCTTTGGTGAATAGCTGCACCAGAGATCCCAATTTTTCTAGCAATTTCTAAGATGGGTTTTCTGGCGTCCTCCATGAGGAATCGGAGAATTTCTTTATCTATTCCGTCTATTTTAGGCAGGGAGTCACTATGAGTCATACTTACATATTTTAAGTAAAACTACATATTTTGTTTCATTATTTATAAATTTAGCCAGATTCTTGTATTGTGATTTAAGAACTAGCCACGTATTCTGTTGCATATCCTAAATATGGCACTTCAAAATCTTTAAATACCACACCTTCTTGAGCCAATAGTTTTAATACGGGCTTGTAGATTTCTGAGTCAATTGGAATACGCACCCCGGGCGTGTTAATGTCTTTATTTAAAATAAGTAAACAGGATATAGCCAGGGGTAAACCTACCGTTTTGGCCATTGCGGTATGCGTTTGAGAAATCCCTTCAACCACCATATGAGCGTCTAATTGTCTCATTTTCCCTTGGTGTTCATAGCCTATTTTATGGTACATAACCACCATGTCTTTTTCTTCCAAGCCAAGGGTCCAATGAGCCTCCAGGATTTCTTGAAGTAGTTCAGCGGGGGTGCCATTTTGTTTGGTTAAAAAGTGTTGATCACTAAATAGGTGTAATTCCATGAGCTTGTCCCACATAATGTCGTCTTGGTCAATTTTTAGATAATGCCGTACTTTTAACTCTACACTATCTGTTGGGGAATAGGGTAGAAATAAATTAATAAATGCCCTATAGCTCATTTGCTCACTCTCCTCTATATGGTAACTGTCGTCTGTGAGTCCTAATTGTACAAAAATATTCCAAGCTTTTGAAAAACCTACCCTTCTCATGGTTCCCCTGTATAGTGTTAGGGCTTTTTCTAGGCCATAAGCAGTCCTGTATTTTAAAGAATCTCTATTGGCATAGGCTTCAAATTTTCCATATCCTTCAATGTGCATGAATTCAGTACGCCTAAATAATTTGTGATATGGGATGTATTTGTAAGTGCCTTCTTGTATGAATTTAGCGGCACCGCCTTGTCCTGCTATCACCACATTTCTTGGATTCCATGTGAATTTATAATCCCACAAATTTGGTTTTTCTTGGGGAGCCACTAAGCCGCCAGTGAAGGATTCAAATAATTTAATTTCTCCTCCTTTGTTTTTTATTTGGTCCATAAAAGCCATGGCACTCATATGGTCAATCCCAGGATCTACCCCCATTTCATTGAGGAAAATCAATCCCTTTTCTTTTACCTGATCCTCCATTTCTTTTAATTCAGGACTTACATAGGAAGCAGTCACCAAGTGTTTTTCAAGACTGAGACAGTCCTTGGCAACCAAAATATGCATATGCGCAGGAAGCATAGAGATTACAATGTCTGCTAATGCAATCTGTTTTTGTCTAATCACTGTATCAGTGACAGAGGCAGTTACAATGCTAAGTGCAGGATGAGAAGCTATTTGCTTTGGTATGTGGGCGGTCTCTCTGTCTAAAATACAAAGTGAAATATCCTCTTCCTTTGATTGATCTAATAAATAATCAATGAGGTAAGCAGTAGATTTTCCAGCACCTATTAAAAGAATATTTCGCATGATGAGAACGGGTTTATACGTTCTTAAAAATAGCGAATTGTTATATTTTTAAAAAATTACTTAAAATAAGTTATGAACAAAACAATTATTTCTTGTTTTCTGTATTGATATACTTTTGAAGCGCCATAGTCATAGATGGTGTTTCAGGGGTGGGTGCCTTAATATCAATTCTTAGCCCTGCGTCTGTGGCTGCTTTAATAGTAGAATTTCCAAAAACAGCAATTCTGGTGTTGTTTTGTTTAAACTCAGGGAAGTTTTTGAGCAGTGATTCAATTCCTGAAGGGCTAAAGAAAACCAATACGTCATATAAAACATCGCTTAGATCGGATAAGTCACTAATCACTGTTTTGTAAAAAATACCTCTTTTCCAATCGAGTTGTATTTGATCTAATGTTTCAGGGACAGTTGGTTTTAGTACGTCAGAGGAAGGGAGTAAATATTTCTCTTCTTTGTATTTTTTAAATAAGGGCACTAAGTCTGCAAAATTCATTTTACCTACATAAATTTTACGTTTTCTGTACACCACATATTTTTGTAGGTAATAAGCAACCGCTTCCGATTGGCAGAAATATTTCATGCTGTCTGGCACCTTGAATCGCATTTCTTCTGCCAGCCTAAAATAGTGGTCCACCGCATTTCTACTTGTTAATATAACTGCTGTGAATTGGCTTAGGTCTATTTTTTGTTGTCTGACGCTTTTAGCGTCTACGCCTTCTACATGAATGAAAGGTCTGAAATCTACCTTTACTTTTTCTTTGTCAATAAGCCTTGCATATGGAGAGTTCTCCATCTTTGGTTCTGGCTGTGAGACTAAAATTGTTTTTACCTTCATGGAATCACGTATTAAAAATGCTTACAATTATTAAAAACGGTGCTATTTCAAGAGCGCAAAGGTACAAAATAAAATAGAATACATTATGTAGGATATACTTTTGATAATTTCTTAATATTAAAACGCCCCCAATAAGCGTTACAGAGACAAATAAAAATAAGCTACTGTAAAACAGAAGTTTAGCGTTCAAAGGAATAAATACAAATAAGATATTTGCAGTAAATAAAATCACACTCCCGTAATTAAAGAAGCTATTTTTCTTAAAAACAATTTCATGGAGCAATTTTTTGTTTCCAAACAACCATCCGTGTATGTTCTGAAGTATGGGTTTAATCACAACAAACCCAGATACAAGCGCAAAGCAACTCAAATAATCTATAGTATTTACAGAGGAGTTTTTAAGGAAAATAGGGGCAAAAAAGAAAAGGAATAGACTACAATTTATAACAGCGAATAAGCCCCAAAACCATTGAAACGGATGAATAAATGCTTGTTTTTTATTGTAAACAAAAACGAATCTGTTGTGGCTAATTAAATTAGAAAACGATAGATGCCTTTGCGGGTAAACTAGCTTTGAAAGGCTCATGAGCACTAAGGAGAGAAACAGCAATCCAATGGTCCAATCGGGTATGTGCTGAAATCTCAATTCAAGTTCCATGTCGCTAATTTGTGTGAGTTAGCCCCCAATAAAAAAGGCATTGAATTGGCGGAAATGCTTAGTTTGTAATAGCCCATACTTAAATCACTATCTTTTAGATGGTATTTGCCTTTAAGGGTGACTGTTTCTCCGGGCATGACTATTTTATTGAGATTGTTAGTTGCTACAGTGCCAGTTTTTTTTGAAACAAGCTCAATAGCCTCAAATTCAGAAAGGTATTGGAATTGCTTGTATTCATTAAGAAAAGCAAGTCCGAAACGGATTTCCTGAACAGGAATTTGGAAAGAATATGGATTTTGTAACTCAAAAACAAGGCTGTTGTCTTTGGCTTGAATCAACACAATTTTTAATTGACTGTAAGGCTTGAATGAGGAGATCCATGTTCCGTAATAGGGAACAGCTTTAGCCTTTTCAAAAGAAAAATCAGTCGGAATATTATTTATTCCACTTACAGAATCTTTGGTAATGTAGGCTACTTTTTCCCCAAGGACAGCTGTTTCAGAACCATCAATGTTGTATTGGTTTTGCCGGTAGTCAATCGCATTTAGAGAGTAAGTGTCACCTCCGGTGTAAAAGGCATACATGGGGGCATTTCTATAGGAATTCTCAAAGACTACTTTATGATCTCCTACCACCTCTTTTAAAGCTGTGGTCCATGCCTTGTTGCCGTGCGCCTCGTAAGAAATAGGCAATAAGGGCTCATATACAAGTCCTATTCTCAAAAATACAATCAGAAAGATATTGATCCAGCCACTGATCCATAATTTTCTTTTGAGTTTGGGATTTGCCATAAGCGCCTCAAAAACAAGTAGCGCAGCGGGAATACAAATCACCACCATCCATTGGGTTTGAATACGTCTGTTAAAACTCGAAATAAAGAAAAACAACAGAACGGTAACAATCACCCCGAACAAACTTTTTTTAAGCGCAGTGTCTCTAGGCTCAGAAAAGAGTGTTTTGTATATATATGGAAAGCAAAATCCAAAAATGGCCACAAGATTAATAAAATAGCCCAATCCAAAGTCAAAGAAGTCGTAGGCCCTATTAGGCCTTTCAAATAGGTGGTAAGCTACCGAGACAAAATCATTGGAATACAACCAATATAAATGTGGGCTGTACGCTACAAGACTCACTCCAACCGCTGCCCAGGCATATTTGTTTTTTAGTAAACTAGGGACTCCAACTAAAACACCAACAATCACTAGTACCGCATGGTATTTGCTGTACATGAGTGCTGCCATTACTAAACCTAGAGCAATACTTAAGCCCCAGTTAGGCCCTTTAAAAAATGACTTCAGCAGATAAAAAAGCAAGGCTGTAAAAAAGAGTAGCGGCGTATCTGGTAAGGTAAAAAACCCATAGGCATTTAAGAGGGTCATGGAACTCAACAAGACAAAAAATGCCCCAATATGGTGTTTTTTATGTGTCTTGGAAACAGTGTTCCAAATCAAAACATAGGCTCCTAAAGTACTTAAAATCCCTATGATTCTCACGCCTAAAGTTCCTTTAAAAAATAAATTTCCCAAGGCAATCATGGCCGCTACCATTGGAGGGTGGTCAAAGTAACCCCAATCTAGTTGTTTGGAAAAATACCAATAATAAGCCTCGTCATAAATAAGCTCAGTGAAAATAGCCTGAAGGGTATTGGCTAAACCAATAAGGATAATAATCCCCCAAAAAAGCTTTTGTTTATTCCCTTTCATTCCTATGGATTAGTGCGCAAATTTACAAATAATTACTGCAGGGCTTTCAATTTGTAATCACATTTACAACCTATAAAAAAAACATAAATCCCTAGTTTCTTACTCATTTTACGCCTTTTATGTCCTATTTTTGCGCTTAAAGAAGCCTTTCATGTCCAATAGACTTGTTATTATTCCCACCTATAATGAGATTGAAAACATTAGCCAAATCATTGCGGCTGTTTTTGAACTTCCCCTAGATTTCCACGTTCTGATTGTAGACGACGGATCTCCTGATGGTACAGCAACACAAGTAAAATCCCTCCAAAGCAAGTACCCTGGAAAGCTATTTATAGAAGAAAGAACCGGTAAAGGAGGCTTAGGTACTGCTTATATTCACGGATTTAAGTGGGCTTTAAAAAAACAGTACGACTACATTTTTGAAATGGATGCAGATTTTTCTCATCCACCAAAGGACCTTATAGCTCTATTTGAAGCCTGCGAACAAGGCGCAGATCTATCTGTAGGCTCTAGGTATAAAAAGGGAATTAATGTAGTGAATTGGCCTCTATACAGAATTTTAATCTCCTACGGAGCTTCTTTTTATGTAAAACTTATTACAGGAATGAGGGTACACGACCCAACCGCAGGATTTGTCTGTTACACCAGAAGCGTTTTAGAAGCCATTCCTTTAGATCGGGTACGATTTGTTGGATATGCCTTCCAAATAGAAATGAAATTTAGGGCACATGTTTTGGGTTTTGTCATTGAAGAGGTTCCAATTGTTTTTAAAGATAGGGAGTTGGGAAAATCAAAGATGAGTAGCGCCATAGTTGGCGAAGCCATTGTGGGCGTTTTAAAGCTCAAATGGCAAAGTATTTTTAATAAAAATAATTTTTAAAATGGGGTATACAATTATAAAGAATGGAACTTTAGTCAATGAGGGTTTGGCCTTTCAGGCCGACGTCTTAATCAAAGACCACTTTATTGAAAAGATAGGTAAAGATCTTTCTCATCCCAATGCTGCTGTAGTAGAGGCAAATGGCATGTGGGTGTTGCCAGGAATTATAGACGATCAAGTCCATTTTAGAGAACCGGGTCTTACGCATAAAGGCACTATATATTCGGAGAGTAGGGCAGCTGTAGCAGGAGGTATAACGACCTTTATGGAACAACCAAACACCAACCCACAAACCACAACAATTGAAGCCTTAGAGGCTAAGTTTGCTTTAGGAGCACAAAGCTCCTTTGCCAATTATGCTTTCCCGTTTGGTGGGACCAATGATAATTTAGAGGAATTAAAGCGTTTGGATAAAAACGCTACTTCTAATGTAAAGTTATTTTTGGGATCCTCTACTGGGAATATGCTCGTAGACAACCAAAAAGTACTTGAAGGTATTTTTAGAAACACCGAATTGGTGATTTGCACCCATTGTGAAGACGAAGGGACCATTAGGGCAAATATGGCCGCTTTTACTGAGCGTTACGGTGAAGACATTCCTATGGATGCCCACCCTAAAATTCGCTCAGAAGAAGCCTGTTATTTGTCTTCCTCAAAAGCCGTTGCACTGGCTAAAGAAACTGGCGCAAGGCTGCATGTTTTTCACCTCTCTACTGCGAAAGAAACGGCCTTATTTAGAAATGACATTCCTTTAAAAGACAAAAAAATTACGGCAGAGGTGTGTTTGCATCACCTTTGGTTTTCACAGGAGGATTATGCAGAAAAAGGAAGCTTAATTAAATGGAATCCAGCGGTTAAAACAGCCAATGACAGAGCGGGTTTATGGGAGGCCTTATTAGATGATCGCATAGATATAATCGCAACAGATCACGCCCCCCATACTTTAGAAGAAAAACAGCAGAAGTATGCCAAAGCACCTTCTGGAGGCCCACTTGTACAGCATGCTTTGGTGGGAATGTTAGAGAAGGTAGACCAAGGCGTACTTTCTTTGCCAACCATGGTTCAAAAAATGTGTCACAATCCTGCTATTCTTTTTGACATAGACAGGCGAGGCTATTTAAGAGAGGGCTACTATGCAGACTTGGTTTTGGTAAAACCCAACAGCCCCTGGACTGTAGGTGCTGAAAATATTGTCGCCTTATGTGGCTGGTCTCCTTTTACAGGGACACGTTTTTCAAATAGCGTTCACAAAACTTTTGTCAATGGGCATTTGGCTTATGACAACGGATTGATAAGTGATCACAAAAATGCCATGAGGCTTAATTTTAACAGAGACTAATATGAAGCAATTGTTCTTTTTTGCCCTGCTTACTTTTGGACTTTCTTGTAGCAACCAAGTGGTGCCTAAACCAGAAAAAGTATTGTCTTTGGATCAAATGGAATCAATAGTATATGACATGGCCGTGTTAAATGCAGCAGTAACAGCAGACAGGTCTCAGTTCAAAGAGCAGTCTATTACTCCATTGGGATACATTTATAAAAAGTACGATATAGACAGTACAGTGTACGCTCAAAATGACTTGTATTACGCCTCAAAGCCATTGCAATACGAAATTATATACCGTAGGGTAGAGAAACGCCTACAGGCCTTAAAAACTAATTACGACGAGGCAGCTAAAGCTTCTAGCGCTCTGGAATAATTGAAGTTCCTTTAGGGAGTATTGTTTTTAAATAGCTTACAACATTCTGTGATTACTTTGTTAATAGGGGTATATTCCATAGGTAACATTTGACTGGATTTATTGGAATCGTAAAAATCTCTAGATCTGAGCCCTTTTAGGGTGTGTTTTGTTATTTTTCTGTCACCCTTTAAAAACAAACCCTTAATAAAATCCAAGCGCCAAAGGATTTCAAGGACCCAAAAAGGCAGTTTATAGGTTGGTTTTTTTAACCCAAATCCATCTGCCATATATCCAAAAAGCTCCTGGTATGAAATATTTTCTGACACGCATATAAAACGTTCTCCCCATTTTTTTGTTCTAACACTTAGCAGCATGGCGTTCACAACATCTTTAACTCCAACGAAACCTGAGCCACCAGGAAAATAGAACGGACTGCCTTTTTGAGCAAATGAAAACAATTTACCACTCCCTTTTTTCCAAAATCCAGGACCTAGAATTACACCGGGGTTTATAATAGTGGCAGAAAGTCCTTCCCAAATACCCCTCCAAACTTCTAGTTCTGCTTGATACTTTGTAAGGGCGTATACATTTGGATCGCTAATGTTCCAATCCGTCTCCTCTGTGATGTGTTTTTGGGTATCTGATTTTCCAAGTGCAGCAATGGAACTCACATAACAAAAAGCACTCACCTTGTAGTCTAAGGCAAGATTAACCATATGAGCTGTTCCAGTAACATTGACAGATTTAAGGGTTTTGTATGCACTGGGATCAAAAGAGATGTGGGCAGCACAGTGATATACCGTGTTAACTTCTTTAAAAGCAATGCGGAGTCCCTCTAGGTCCAATATATCTCCAAGCACCCATTCTATGGTCTTATAGCGAGCTAAGTTAAGGTCGCCGTATGAAATAAATAATTTCTTTACGGCCTCTAATCCTTTTACATCTCTGTAAATAGCCCTACACAGCTGACGGTCTTCACATAGGCTAAAAAGAAGATGGGCACCTACCAAGCCGGTACCTCCAGTAACGAGTATCATATTCTCAAAATTACGTTTTTTATTCCCTATTTTTGCCCCATGAAAGCTATTTTTCCTACTCCTTTTTCTTTAGAAAATACCCAAGAGGTATTTAAAGCCTATGCGTTGGAATTATTTGCATTTCAATATAAATACAATGCGGTATACCATGAATTTTGCAGCTTACTCAAAAAGACTCCTGAGCAAGTTCAAACCATTGAGGACATTCCCTTTTTACCTATTTCATTCTTTAAGACCCACCAGGTGATTACTCAGAAGCCTCTTGAACCGGCAACAGTTTTTCCTGATACTGAATCTGTAGATAAAAATACAGGGTCAGCTTTTTGTTTTACTTCTAGTGGTACTACTGGATCTGAAACATCAAAGCATTATGTTCCCGACCTATCGCTTTATGAAGCCAGTTATATGGCCGCTTTTGAGATTTTTTATGGCCCTGTAGAAAACTACTGTGTATTGGCTTTATTGCCTGCATATTTAGAGAGGGAGGGATCTTCTTTAATTTATATGGCAGAAGATCTCATTGCAAAAAGCGGCCACCCTCAATCTGGTTTCTACCTACATAATCATGAAGCGCTCCATAAAACTTTATTAGAATTAGAGTCCAAAAACACGCCTGTATTTTTGATTGGGGTTTCTTTTGCTTTACTAGATTTTAGCGAAAAATATTCCATGTCTTTAAAAAATACTATTGTGATGGAAACTGGTGGCATGAAAGGCAGGCGAAAAGAGATGATCAGGGAGGCGCTTCACGAAAATTTATCTAAGGGTTTTGGCGTTTCTAAAATTCATTCAGAATACGGAATGACAGAGCTTCTATCTCAGGCCTACTCCAAAGGAGACGGTATTTTTAACACCCCTCCATGGATGAAAATACTGATCAGAGATACGGAAGACCCTTTTAATTATGTGGGTCACGGAAAAACAGGAGGTGTTAACGTCATTGATTTTGCCAACATACATTCTTGTGCATTTATTGCCACCCAAGACCTAGGAAAGACTTTTAAAAACAAAAGCTTCTCTATCTTAGGTCGTTTTGACAATGCCGCTATTAGGGGTTGTAATTTATTGGTACCCTAGATTTTTGCCCAATACTAACTTAGGTATTTACTGTAATCTAATTTTAAAGGGGGTTTTTGTATGAGACGGATAGTGTTCTAAAACCCTATTCAAAAACTAATATGAAGTAGTTCTTTTTTCCCCTTTGCAGCAACACATACTTTTGATCAATCAGGTCTTTCTGGCGAATCAAATACGTTTCACCCACCTTTTCTTTATTAACAGAAATGGCGTTTTGTTTTAATTCTCTTCTGGCATCGCCATTGGATTTTAAAAAGCCAGTTTCAGCAGATAAAGCTGCGATCATATCCAATCCGTTTTCCAAATTCGCAAAAGGCAGTACTGCTTGAGGAACGCCTTCAAACACCGCTAAAAAGGTTTTAGTATCTAAGGCTTTTACCGCTTCTGCAGTAGTTTTCCCAAATAAAATATCACTGGCTTTTACGGCATTTTCATAAGCTTCATGACCATGTACTGCTGTAGTTACTTCCTTGGCAAGATTTTTTTGAAGCAACCTTAAATGAGGCGCATCTTGGTGTTCAATAACCAATTTAGCAATGGTTTCTTGGTCTAGTAAGGTGAATATTTTAATGTATTTCTCTGCATCTACATCAGAAGTATTTAGCCAATATTGAAAAAATGCATAAGGAGAGGTTCTGTTGGCGTCTAACCAAATGTTACCCCCTTCTGTTTTCCCAAATTTAGTTCCGTCTGCTTTAGTAATCAGTGGACAAGTTAATGCGTATCCTTTACCTCCTCCAATTCTCCTGATGAGTTCTGTTCCGGTAGTGATATTTCCCCACTGGTCGGACCCACCCATTTGTAAGGTACACTGGAAGTTTTTATACAGGTGTAAGAAGTCATAACCTTGGACCAATTGATAGGTAAACTCAGTAAATGACATGCCCTCAGCAGCTTCTGAGGAAAGCCTTTTTTTCACAGAGTCTTTGGCCATCATATAGTTTACGGTAATGTGTTTCCCTACGTCTCTAATAAAGGATAGAAAAGAAAAATCTTTCATCCAGTCGTAATTATTTACAAGAACGGCTGCATTAGGCGCCTGTGAATCAAAGTCTAAAAACCTAGAGAGTTGTTCTTTTAAAGCGGCTTGGTTGTGTCTTAGGGTGGCTTCATCCAGTAAATTTCGCTCATTTGATTTTCCTGACGGATCACCAATCATTCCTGTAGCTCCACCAATTAATGCGTAGGGTTTATGTCCCGCAATTTGAAAATGCTTTAATAGCATAACCCCTACTAAATGACCTATATGTAAAGAGTCTGCTGTTGGATCTATACCCATATATGCAGCACGCATTTCACTTAATAAGTGTTCCTCAGTTTCCGGCATGACGTCGTGCAACATACCCCTCCATTTTAATTCAGCAATAAAATTTGTAAGCATTCTCAGTTCCATAAAAGATTAGAATGACAAATATAACTTTTATTCGAAAGAAAATCCGGAGAGGACGGATGGAAAATAGGAAGGGAATTTTATTTGATCACGAGTTTCCTAGTGCTACTTTTTGCTTCAGCAAAGATTTTAATCACGTAAATACCAGGCTTGATCTTTGGAAGGGCCAACTCTTTTGTTTTGAGTATTTTCTCAAGTACTGGGGTGCCAAAAACGTCAAATAAAATAATTTTTTTTGGGGCTACGAGGTCTGTCTCAATGAATACTTTGCCTTGGGTCACTGGATTGGGATAAATTTTTAGCCCAGGAATTTCTGCAGACTCATTTTGCTGTGCAAAACCAGCAGCAAACACAAAGAATAAAAGTATGTAGAGGACTTTTTTCAAAAAAAAACATTTTTAGCACAATAAAGATACATTTTTTTTGTTACGACAGTCTTAATGAGTTGTTAACGAGTCTCTTGATTTGTGCAGAGGGCAAAAAAAACCCGGCTGGAAGCCGGGTTTTAAAACTAAATAATAAAAGCTAAATGATGGTTTTAGGTCATTATAGGCCTTTGGTCCAGCCAGTTGTCCAAGCAGGGGCTGCAGCACCATTTCCGGCGCCAGTAGCTACACCTTCTGTGATAAAGTTTTGAGTGGCTCCCGTATAATCCGTTTTTTCTAATCCAGATTTTGGACTAGCAAACTGCATGTCTGTGATGTTTAGATCTCCAGCTTCAATTCTGTTGGCTGCATCAGTATCCGTATCTTTTACTTTAACTCCTAAATTAATTCCTTTGGTGTAAAAGTTGTTGATTGTGAATTTTCCGCCACCTTCTTTGAAATACAGCGCACCTTCTGTTACAGGACCTACTACGGTAATGTTTGAAAGTGTCGTTGTTGTTAGTGGCGTTACACTACTGTTGTCTCCATTGTTAGATCCTTCAATTCCGGCTTTAGCAGCTCCGGAGATATACCAGTAATCTCCATTACCTTGCCATCCGTCTGCGAAGTCAATACCGTCATCTTCAGAATTGGTAGACACTAGATATTTACCGTTTACTGTTCCGCCAAAGAATTCAATACCGTCGTCTCCACCGTTGTAAGATTGAACATATTCTACTGTAGTTCCAGAACCTACCCCAAAGAAAGATACTCCATTAAATTCTTTAGAAGAATTAAATGCAGCTCCCGTATATTCTACTCTAAGGTATTTTAGTACTCCAGAATTATCATCTGAAACAGTTCCTCCATAAGTAAGGTCTCCTACTTCAGACGTTGCTGTACTACCCACATTGGTAGGTGCTTTTCCACAAAGCACTAAACCACCCCAGTCACTAGAAGTAGGGTTGGCTGACCCAGAAGTCATTACAACTGGATTAGCTGCGGTACCGTTAGCGAATATCTGACCTCCTTGTGCCACAGCAATATAAGAAGAGGTTCCGCCAGTAGCCTTAATGACAGTTCCCGCAGGAATGGTTAATTTACCACCGTCTTTAACAATTAGGGAAGCCGTTAATAAATATTCTACATTAGCGTTTAAAGTAACTTCAGCAGTGATTTCTCCTTCTAAATTTTCTGAAGCTGCTGCTGCCGCAGTCTCTAAACCTTTGGTCCAGCCAGTTGTCCAAGCAGGGGCTGCAGCACCATTTCCGGCGCCAGTAGCTACACCTTCTGTGATAAAGTTTTGAGTGGCTCCCGTATAATCCGTTTTTTCTAATCCAGATTTTGGACTAGCAAACTGCATGTCTGTGATGTTTAGATCTCCAGCTTCAATTCTGTTGGCTGCATCAGTATCCGTATCTTTTACTTTAACTCCTAAATTAATTCCTTTGGTGTAAAAGTTGTTGATTGTGAATTTTCCGCCACCTTCTTTGAAATACAGCGCACCTTCTGTTACAGGACCTACTACGGTAATGTTTGAAAGTGTCGTTGTTGTTAGTGGCGTTACACTACTGTTGTCTCCATTGTTAGATCCTTCAATTCCGGCTTTAGCAGCTCCGGAGATATACCAGTAATCTCCATTACCTTGCCATCCGTCTGCGAAGTCAATACCGTCATCTTCAGAATTGGTAGACACTAGATATTTACCGTTTACTGTTCCGCCAAAGAATTCAATACCGTCGTCTCCACCGTTGTAAGATTGAACATATTCTACTGTAGTTCCAGAACCTACCCCAAAGAAAGATACTCCATTAAATTCTTTAGAAGAATTAAATGCAGCTCCCGTATATTCTACTCTAAGGTATTTTAGTACTCCAGAATTATCATCTGAAACAGTTCCTCCATAAGTAAGGTCTCCTACTTCAGACGTTGCTGTACTACCCACATTGGTAGGTGCTTTTCCACAAAGCACTAAACCACCCCAGTCACTAGAAGTAGGGTTGGCTGACCCAGAAGTCATTACAACTGGATTAGCTGCGGTACCGTTAGCGAATATCTGACCTCCTTGTGCCACAGCAATATAAGAAGAAGTTCCGCCAGTAGCTATAATGACAGTTCCCGCAGGAATGGTTAATTTACCACCGTCTTTAATAATATATGCCCCTGTTAGATTGTATGCTTTAGAAGCGTCTAGCGTTTTAGCTTCTGAAAGTTCTCCTTCTAAATTTTCTCCAGTAGTATCTGGCGTGTTGTCCCCAGGAACTTCGGATCCAGGACAGGTCACACCTGTAGAGCCACCACAATCTATTCCAGTTTCGTTCCCATTTTGAATACCGTCATTGTCTGTGTTTGGTGTTTCATCCTTGGAACATGATACAATTAATGTAACTATCGATAAGAACGCTACATATTTTAAAATAGTTTTTTTCATTTTTAGGTTGTATTAAATTTCTTTAACAAAAGAACGACCACTAGTTAAAGTAGTCGTTAATGTGGTTTTATGAATATGTAATCCTTGTATTAACTAAAAGTTATACGATAGCGATAAATTAACATTGGTTCCTTTTTTGTAAGTAAGTACATCTATGTTTTGTACTTCTTGAGATCTTACTATGTCCGGATTTAAGAGATTCATTCCATTTAGTCCAATGCTCAAGTGTTTGTTAAGAGATGCTTTAAAAACAACATCTAGCGTAGCTACTGCTTTGTCTACTAAGTTTCCTTTCCCTTCCGTTCCTAGTGCATATATTCTGTCTGAGAAATAGTTGAAAGCTATTGTAGCCATAAGGTCTTTGTCTTCTGCAAATTGTTTAGAGAAACTAAGATCACCATTAATTAATAGGTCAGAAGCTCCTGACAATCTATCTGATTCGTTAGTGAAATCTATACTAAGGGCCAGAATATCTGCAGCAGTAGTTTCTTCAATCACCTTGTCACCATCTAATTCTTGATTGGTGTGTAAGTAAGATACGTTAAGGCCAAAACTTAAATTAGTTTTTAGAAAAGCTTCTGCTGTTTCTTTCTCACTGGAGAATAAATCTTTTCTAAGTTCGAATTCAGCTCCAAATGCCTTAGCGCTGTCTCCAGTGTTTACGTAGCTAATATCGTTGGTAGCGGAGTTTACAGTTACATCGTTGATTGGATCTTGGATGTATTTACCAAAAACTCCCAATCCAATAACTTCAGAATTTGAAGGGAATAATTCCCATTTTAAATCTAGATTGTAATCTTTAGAAGCATATAAGCTTGGATTCCCAAAATATACTTGAGTGACCTCTTCGAATTGAAACAAAGCCCTTTCTTTAAATTGTGGTAATGTGTATGTTTTACTAGCTGCGAGTTTTAAATTTTGGTTTTCAGAAACCGCATATTTATAACTCAAAGCAGGAAGTATTTCAAAAGCATTTAACGTGCTGGTGTCACCATTTGGATCTAAAGAAGTACTCCAGCTAATTTCTTGAGTAATGTCTTCTGCCCTTAAACCAAATACAAAGCTAGATTTTTCGTTCAAGGTTAATTCTAAATTGGCAAATGCCGCATGGATATCTTGTTTCCCAAAATAGGTCTGTGGATCTAAAGCATTTGGTGTATTTATATTTCCTCTAAACGTTTCAATAGAAAATAATCCAGCCAATCTATTTTCTAAATTAAAGTAATTGTCAAGGTTGTAAACATCAGTGATTAAAGGTTGAACAATCCTGTTGTTATTGGCATCTCTTTTAGTAATTCTAAAGTTAAATTGGGTGGCCCCAAAATCTACTTCTTTCATTTTTCCTTGATATCCAAAACTCAATTTACCTTCGTGTTTCCCTAAGTCTTCATTGTATTTGAATTTATATACTCCGTTTAAATTAGCAGCCATTTCATTTTCATCCAAAGTTTGGTAAAATCTATGGTTGTCTGCACCGTTTAATGTTTCGGCAAATGATTTTGGGCCTTCTGGAATATCCCAATTGCTTGGAGAAATTGTGTTCTGCCTTCTGTTGGGAATGTTGTTTTCTACTAAGTTATAAGAAAGTCCCCAATTTAAATCCAGACTTTCATTTAATTCATGTTTACCTAATAATTGATTTACCCAAAGAGATGTTCTTTCATAAGAAGCACGTTGAACAAAGGCGCCACCCTCTGGTGCATAATCAAATGCGTCTATTACCCCGCGATACTCTTGCTGGTTTTGGGCAGAGGTATTTACAAATAAACTATTGTATTGGATATAATTCTTTTTGTGTCTGAGTCCAATATTAGCCATGGCTGTACTATTGGTGTTGTACTCAAATGTTTGGTAATCATAATCTCTTCTCGCAATACCTCCTACTGTTACAGAACCCCTTGTAACCCCCTCTTTATAGCTGTATCCGTTGTCAAATGAGGCTACTCCAAAAACATTTAATTTGGTTTCTTCTCCCAAAACATAAGAGTCTCCAGCCTTTAAGCTAAAACTAGTGTTTATAGGTTCATTGGCCTGTGTTCTGTCCCAACTGGTCACAAAATTATAATTGTTTAGCGGAAATGCCGGGTAGTTTTTAGTATAAAACCCATTCTGATTAGGACCTTCATTTAAAAAGAATGTATCTACACTAGTAGCCTCTGAATTAATTCCTGTGCCAACTTTTAAGCTAACAAATCCGTCTCCTTTGTAATCCTTAGAGACAATATCAATATTTGCGCCAGAAAAATCTCCATAATTTTCAGCGCTATAGGTCTTATCAATTCCTATAAATTCTACAATATCTGTAGAAAATAAACCAAGATCAATATTTTTTTTTGAGGGGTTGTTTGATGGTAATGGTAATCCGTTTAGAGTAGTAATATTGTACCTATCCCCAAGTCCTCTAACAAAAATATTCCCTGAGCCTTCTTGTTTTGAGATACCAGTTGTTTTTGTCACAGCAGTAGCTATATCGCCTACACCTTTTCTGGCCAATTCTTGAGCGCCAATGGAAGTTTTAATTGTAGTGGCTCTTTTTTGATCAAGTAAAAGCGCTGTTTCAGAATCTTTCTTAGCACTAACTGTAATGACTACTTCATCCAAGGCAACTCCTTCAGATGCTCCCATAGGGACATTAAGGGTGGTTACTTTTCCTTCAGAAACTAGTACATTTTCAATTGTTACTGTTTCGTATCCCAAATAACTAAATATTATGTTGTAACTCCCTGGAGTAATGTTTGGCAACTCATATAGACCGTCAAAATCTGATGTGGTCCCAATGGTTGTTCCTTGAATAAGGATATTAGCAAATGCCAATGGTTCGTTATTGTTTTCTTTGTCAGTAAGTGCTCCAACAATGCTAGCGGTTTGTTGTCCTATAACAACAGAACTTACTAGAAAAAATAACATGCTCAATAAGTGCTTCATGATGCGTTTAAATTTTGCGCAAATAAAGTAATATATGCTTTCTCAAAGGTTAGGTCTAGATTAAGAATTTAAAGGCGTATAGTTATCTAAATGTTAACAGATTAAATCAATGTTAAGCCCGTCTGAGATATAAGTATTATATTTACTTTTGAGCATTAACCATCTTTTTTAACCATGAATAATAAAGACATTAAGATTCTTTTAGTAGACGACGAG
>JAHEND010000007.1 GCA_024643325.1 Sediminicola sp. | reverse complement strand
CCATTCCTAAGTCAATTTCAACACCCTTATTTTCTATCTCTCCAATATTTGTTTGGGTACTTGTATAACCTGTAGATGGATCTAAAGGTCTTGAGATGATTAAGTCTTTTGTGATTTTGTTGTAGATAGATATGTCTGCAGATAATTTGTTGTTAAAAAATCTACCTTCAACTCCAAATTCTAATTCTCCAATTAATTCTGGTTTTAGATTTGGATTACCTAGTTGAGACCCAGAAGTATTTGAAATTACCATATTACCTCCTTGGTCTTGAAAACTTTGTGTATTTAAACTTAACACAGAGGCAATAGGATAACCGCTTGGAAAGTTTGCAGAAGTACCATAGCCAGCTCTTACTTTAAGGTAGTTTACCATGTCAGATTTTAAACCGTCAAAAGCTGCAGTAGGTAAAAATGAAACACTCGCAGAAGGATATGTGATAGAATTGTTCTCAGTGGATAAGTTAGATACCCAATCTTTTCTAGCGGCTACAGTTAAGAAAGCCATGCTCTTATAATCTAAAGCTGCTTGTCCGTAAGCTCCAATAATGTTTCTTTTTTCAAAATATTGGATTTCATCTTGAAGTTCAAAATTAAAGTGTCTTAATACTCCAAATACTTGTTGACCTGTTGAGGAAACCCCGTTTCTGTCGTAAGTATCGGATCTAGAGGTTGCCCCCAAGGCAAATGTTAAACCAATATCATCATTGATTCTGTAATCTCCGTTAATAGAAACATTATGGTCAAAAATTGTTTTAACGTTGTTCCAAGTATCATAAACACCACTTTGAGTAGCTACTGAACCGGTTTTACCACCTTTATTAGAATAGTTAACATTATTTTCGTTGTACACATCTATACCATATCGGTAACTAGCATTTAAGTTATCGTTAATTTCATAATTCAATGCTGCTCCACCAAAAACCCTATTTACTGCCTGGCTGTTGGAAGCGTTAGCTACGGTCCATAATGGGTTTTGAATAGAGTTATTTTGTCTGTAGTAAATTGATTCTCCAGTTACTGGATTTTGAAATGGTTGTCCCATTAAATCTACTGATCTTGGTGTATAAAATACATTGGCAAAAATAGATGCACCGTCACCACCTACGTTTGAACCATAACCAGCTGCAACAGGTGGTGATTTAAATTTAGTTCCTGTGTAGTTTAAGGTACCATTAATAGAAAATTTATTACTTAATTTTGCGTTACCACCAAAACTTAGTGTATTTCTTGTTAATTTGTTACCAGGTGTGAATCCTTCGTCAGACAGATTACCATAGTTAATATTGTAAGATACAGTCCCATCTGAACTAGCTCCTCTAACATTTAAATTGGTATTTCTTACTTCTCCTTTTCTGAAGAAATTTTCTACTGATCTGTATGGTTTCCATTCTTGTAATGCATCTGGAGCTATTCCTAATGCGTCTAATACTGCTGGAATTCCTGTAGAAGCAGAAGCAGTTGTATATGGATGTCTTAAGAATCCTGGAGTTCCAGAAACTGTTCCGTTAATAGCAGATTGGTTACCCCAACCGTCAACCCCTTCTTGTCTAAAAGCAGGACCCCAGTTTGAGAAAAACCAACCAAAAGATTGATCAAAACCTCCACCATAATCATTTTGATATTCCGGCATAGAGGCCATTTCATTTATAAACATAGAGGTGTTTACTGTAATTTCTGTTTTCTTAGCTCCCGTACCAGTTTGACCAGCTTTAGTAGTGATTAAAATTACTCCGTTTCTACCTTGTGTTCCATAAAGTGTAGAGGCTGCTAAACCTTTAAGTACACTAACATTTTCAATGTTGTTGGGATCAATATCCAAGAAACGTGAAGAACCGTTGTTACCATCAACAAAACTACCTTGGTTGTTTGTTTCAGTAGAAAAAGGAATTCCATCTACAATAAATAGTGGTTGGTTTCCTTGAGAGAAAGAGTTAAAACCTCTAATTACAATTGAGGTACCTGATCCAGATAAACCTGATTGGTTTGTGATATTTACTCCAGACGCTTTTCCTGAAAGGACCCTTCCAATATCTCCATCTGCACGCTGCTCTAGTTGTGCGTTGTCTACTTCAGATACTGCGTATCCCAAGGCTTTCTTTTCACGCTTAATACCTAGAGAGGTAACAATAACCTCATCTAATTGCTGAGAATCAGTTTCTAGGGTAACATTAATCGTATTTGAAGCACCAACCACAACCGTTTTGGCTACATAGCCAATAAAGCTGAAAGAAAGGGTTTCTCCTTCATTTGCGAAGATGGTATAGTTTCCATCAAAATCTGTGGAAACACCATTAGTTGTACCTTGAACAATTACAGTGGCACCTGGAAGAGGAATTCCATCCCCATCAGAAACCGTACCTGAAATTGTTTTTTCTTGTGCGAACAGAAGCTGCACAGCAAACACTAAGGCTAGTGTTAAAATTCCATTTAGTTTTGTTTTCATTGTTAGTTAATTTGAATTAGCAAACGTAAAAATCTTAATTTAATGTTAACTAAACAAATTATTCATGGTTAATTTTCATTAAATCGTGTAATTTTTAATAAGAATATTAGTAATTATTGGTTAAGCTGCTTATTAAATTGATTTATTTTTATTTTTTGAATATTTCTTATTTGTTAATACTTTAACAAAAAAAAAGCCCTGCTATTCAGCAAGGGCTATTATTGTTTTGGGAATGCTGTTTGTCTATTCATTTTCTAATGCGGCAAAAATATTTTTTATAACCTCTATGTCATTCCCTTTCATTTTTAACAATTCCTTAGCTTGTCCCTTGTTTTTAAATAATTTTTTAAGATTTCCTTTTGAAGCGTTAAGATATTTAGGAGTTTCTCCTTCTTTAGAGAAATAAAAAACCTGACTATCAACAAACCTAGGGGGGAAAGATCTTTCTAAAGAGGTTCTGGCTGCTTGTTGTTTCATAAACACTTTTGTTTGGTTTAGGTAAACACTGTATTTTTCTCCTTCGAAGATGGATTGTAAATACCCTATTTCTGGTTGGCCTGAAGATTTGCTGATATAAGGGAGCAATTTAAAGGTTACACCCTCTATCTCACAAAACACCTCTTTTGTTTTTAGTAAAATTTGATCTGAAGCGTTTTGATATGGAGAAATCGCCATTTCTAGTTCATCTGAGTATGCATTGTGTCTAATATAAATATTTTTACCTTCCTCAAACTTTCCTCCATAATATACTTTTGCTAATTTGAATTCTTCTACAAAATAGGGTGTTCCGTTAATGTCTTTAGCGCTCAGTGTTTTTTTTGGTCTACTAGTTAGGTTGTTGAAAAAGTTAATAGCGTCTGCATCAGTTTGTCCCCAAGCCAATCCTTGGGGTACAGCACTTGTTCGTCCATTGTATCCTGCCTGACTGTGTCCTATTGCGCAAATAATAAGTGTAAAAAGTAAATGTGTTGTTTTCATTTTTAATTAATTGGAATATAAAATTACTGTATTTTATTTAATTAGCACTTTTTTTATTTTGCTATCATCGGAGCATCGGCCGGAGGCTAGAAATCTATTTTATACCTTATTATTTATACTATTGAAAAACACAAGCTATTTTTAAATGGGATAAATCGTTGATTTTGAAAAAAAAATATCAAATTTTTTTAAAGCGCCATTTGATTATCAATAATTAATTCCTACATTTGCCAGCCCTTAAAAAGGGGTAATAGTTATTTATACATTATATATGCCAACAATTTCACAATTAGTACGAACAGGAAGAGCCACAATTACTAAGAAGAGTAAATCGGCTGCTTTGGAATCGTGTCCTCAAAGAAGAGGGGTATGTACGCGTGTTTACACCACTACACCTAAGAAACCAAACTCTGCAATGCGTAAAGTAGCAAGGGTAAGGTTAACGAACGGTAAGGAAGTGAATGCCTACATCCCTGGAGAAGGTCACAATTTACAAGAGCACTCGATAGTATTAGTAAGGGGCGGAAGGGTTAAAGATTTGCCAGGAGTTAGGTATCACATTGTAAGGGGCGCCTTAGACACCGCTGGTGTTGCAGGAAGAACACAACGTAGATCTAAATACGGAGCAAAAAGACCTAAGAAAGCGTAAGACAGTTTAAAGAGAAATCATGAGAAAAAAACAGGCCAAAAAAAGACCTTTATTACCGGATCCTAAATTTAACGATCAGTTGGTAACCCGTTTCGTCAATATGATGATGTGGGATGGTAAAAAATCTATTGCCTTTAAAGTATTTTACGACGCTATTGCGATTGTAGAAGAAAAAAAGACTGATGAAGAGAAATCTGCATTAGAAGTGTGGAAAGACGCCCTTTCTAATATCATGCCTCACGTAGAGGTAAGGTCTAGAAGAGTTGGAGGAGCTACTTTCCAAATTCCTATGCAAATCCGTCCAGACCGTAAGATATCTACGGCCATTAAATGGATGATTAGCTATGCGCGTAAAAGAAACGAAAAATCAATGGCCCAACGTTTGGCGTCTGAGATTTTAGCTGCTGCCAAAGAAGAAGGTGCTGCTGTTAAAAAACGTGTAGATACTCACAAGATGGCAGAAGCCAACAAAGCATTCTCTCACTTTAGATTCTAATCAAGCATGGCAAGAGATTTAAAATATACAAGAAATATTGGAATTGCAGCGCATATTGACGCTGGAAAGACCACCACCACTGAGCGTATATTATTTTACACAGGGGTGAGTCATAAAATTGGTGAAGTGCACGATGGTGCAGCTACTATGGACTGGATGGAGCAAGAGCAAGAGCGTGGTATTACCATTACTTCTGCTGCCACTACTTGTTCTTGGAATTTCCCTACTGAAAACGGAGCTACTTTACCAGAAACACTACCTTATCACTTTAATATTATAGATACCCCAGGTCACGTAGATTTTACAGTTGAAGTAAACCGTTCTTTACGTGTTCTAGATGGTTTGGTGTTTTTGTTTTCTGCAGTGGACGGTGTTGAGCCTCAATCTGAGACCAACTGGCGTTTGGCTGACAACTATAAAGTGCCTCGTATTGGATTTGTTAATAAAATGGACCGTCAGGGATCTAATTTCCTTAATGTATGCAAGCAAGTTCGTGAGATGTTAAAGTCTAATGCGGTGCCTATTGTATTGCCTATTGGTGACGAAGCAGACTTTAGAGGTGTGGTAGATTTAGTAACCAATCGTGCTATTATCTGGCACGAAGACAATATGGGGGCTACTTTTGACGAAGTGCCTATTCCTGAGGATATGGTCGCTGAAGTTAAACAATACAGAGCAGAATTAATAGAAGCTGTTGCAGAATACGATGAGACTTTAATGGAGAAATTCTTCGAAGATGAAGATTCTATTACAGTAGAAGAGGTAAATGCAGCGCTTAGAGCAGCGGTAATGGATATGAGTATTATCCCAATGATCTGTGGTTCTTCATTCAAAAACAAAGGGGTTCAATTTTTGTTAGATGCTGTTTGTAGGTATTTGCCTTCTCCTTTAGATAAAGAAGCTATTGTGGGTATTAATCCTGATACTGACCTTCCTATAACTAGAAAGCCAGATGTTAAGGAGCCGTTTGCTGCTTTGGCATTTAAAATTGCTACGGATCCTTTTGTTGGGCGTTTAGCATTTTTTAGAGCGTACTCTGGAAGACTAGATGCGGGTTCTTATGTATTGAACAACCGTTCAGGTAACAAAGAGCGTATTTCAAGAATTTACCAAATGCACGCCAATAAGCAGAATGCTATTGATTATATTGAGGCAGGAGATATTGGAGCAGCGGTAGGTTTTAAAGATATTAAAACAGGAGATACCTTATCTGCTGAAAAATCACCTATTATTTTGGAGAGCATGGACTTCCCTGATCCAGTTATTGGTATTGCGGTGGAGCCTAAGACAAAAGCAGATGTAGATAAATTGGGTATGGCTTTGGCTAAATTGGCTGAAGAAGATCCTACCTTCCAGGTGAAAACTGATGAGGCTTCTGGCCAAACGATCATCTCTGGGATGGGTGAGTTGCATTTAGATATTATTTGTGACCGTTTAAAAAGAGAATTTAAGGTAGACGTTAATCAAGGACAACCTCAGGTAGAGTACAAAGAAGCTTTCACAGCTGCTGCAGACCATAGAGAGGTTTACAAGAAGCAGTCTGGTGGTCGTGGTAAATTCGCAGATATTGTGTTTACTATTGAGCCAGCGCCTGAAACAAAGGCAGGTCTTGAATTTGTTAATATTATCAAAGGGGGTAATATTCCAAAAGAATATGTTCCTGCGATTGAAAAAGGTTTTAAAGAAGCTATGAAAAACGGTCCTTTGGCTGGTTTCGAAATGGATTCTATGAAAGTAACTATTAAGGATGGATCTTTCCATCCGGTAGATTCAGATGCCCTATCTTTTGAATTGGCCGCTAAAATGGGTTACAAAGCAGCAGCGAAAGCCGCTCGAGCTGTAATTCTTGAGCCAATTATGAAATTAGAAGTATTGACTCCTGAAGAAAATATGGGAGATATTGTAGGGGATCTTAACAGACGTAGAGGTCAGGTAAATAACATGGACGACAGGGCTGGAGCTAAAGTAATCAAAGCTACGGTGCCACTTTCTGAGATGTTCGGTTATGTAACTGCACTTAGAACTATGTCTTCTGGTAGAGCTACTTCTACAATGGAATTTGACCACTACGAAGAGACGCCTTCTAATATTTCAGAAGAAGTAATCAAAAAAGCTAAAGGTATAACTGCATAATTAAGTACGATGAGCCAAAAAATTAGAATTAAACTTAAATCCTACGACTTTAACTTGGTAGACAAGTCTGCTGAGAAGATCGTAAAGACGGTAAAGACTACAGGTGCAGTGGTTACTGGCCCAATACCTTTGCCAACGCATAAAAAAATATTCACAGTATTGCGTAGCCCACACGTAAATAAGAAATCTAGAGAGCAGTTTCAATTGAGTTCTTACAAGAGACTCCTTGATATTTACTCTTCGTCTTCTAAGACCATTGACGCGCTCATGAAATTAGAGTTGCCTTCTGGAGTAGAAGTAGAGATTAAAGTGTGATAATTGGCCTTACAGCCAACAGCACGGAGGTATTCCTCCAATACATGTCCTGAGCTTCGTGCAAGGGAAAAACGGAAAAAAATAATCAGGGTTGAATTATTTTTGACCCTGTTTTTTTAGGGATGCGTCCCAAAATAGATTGAATATAAATTAATTAAATACTAATAATTATGTCTGGGTTAATAGGAAGAAAGATTGGCATGACCAGTATTTTTGACGAGAATGGAAAGAATATTCCATGTACCGTTATTGAGACTGGCCCATGTACGGTTACCCAAGTCAGAACCGAAGAGGTAGACGGGTACAATGCCCTTCAACTCGGTTTCGATGACAAGGCAGAGAAACACGTTAATAAAGCGGCTGCTGGCCACTTTAAAAAAGCGGGTGTTTCTGCTAAAAGAAAAGTTGTTGAGTTCCGAAATTTTGAAGGAGATTACAAATTAGGTGACACCATTGGTGTAGACCTTTTTGTTGAAGGTGAATTTGTAGATATTGCTGCAAACTCAAAAGGTAAAGGTTTTCAAGGGGTTGTTAAAAGACACGGTTTTGGCGGTGTTGGACAAGCGACTCACGGGCAACACAACAGGTTGAGAGCGCCAGGATCTATTGGTGCTGCTTCCTACCCAGCAAGGGTGTTCAAAGGCATGAAAATGGCTGGAAGAATGGGTGGTGTTAGAGTATCTGCCTTAAACCTAAGAATTTTAAAAGTTGTTCCGGAGAAAAACCTTTTAGTAGTAAAAGGATGTGTACCTGGTCATAAGAACGCTTACGTAACTATTGAGAAGTAATGAAAGTAGCAGTTTTAGATAGTAAAGGAAAAGATACAGGAAGAAAGGCAGACCTTTCTGATGCTGTATTTGCAATAGACCCAAACAATCACGCTATTTATTTAGATGTAAAACAGTACTTGGCACACCAACGTCAGGGAACACACAAATCTAAAGAACGTGCTGAAATAGCAGGTAGTACGCGTAAGATCAAGAAACAAAAAGGTACGGGTACCGCTCGTGCAGGTAGTATTAAATCTCCTGTATTTAGAGGTGGTGGTCGTATTTTTGGCCCAAGACCAAAAGATTACACCCAGAAGCTGAACAAAAACGTAAAGCGTTTGGCACGTAAATCTGCTTTGTCTATTAAAGCTGGAGAGAAATCTATCGTAGTAGTAGAGGACTTCAATTTTGAAGCGCCAAAGACCAAAGATTTCTTGCAAGTATTGAAATCATTAGGGATAGACAATAAAAAATCCCTAGTAGTGTTGGGCGATTCAAATAATAATGTATATTTGTCGTCACGTAATTTGACCCAAACTGATGTTGTAATCAACTCAGAATTAAGTACTTACAAAATACTTAATGCTTCAAGCATTGTGTTGTTGGAGGGTTCAATTGCAGGAATTGAAACAAATTTAACAAAATAGAGGAACCATGAGTGTGTTGATAAAACCAATCATTACGGAAAAAATGACAGCAGATAGCGAGTTGTATAATCGCTATGGCTTTATCGTTGATCCTAATGCGAATAAGATACAGATAAAAGAAGCTGTTGAGGCTTCTTACGGTGTTTCTGTGAATGCAGTACGCACCATGAACTATGGTCCTTCAAGAAAATCTCGTTACACTAAAACAGGGGTGCAGCACGGTAAAACGTCTGCTTACAAAAAAGCCATTGTGGATGTTAAAGAAGGAGATATCATTGATTTTTACAGTAATCTATAAAGACAAGAAATGTCAGTTAGAAAATTAAAACCAATCACCCCAGGGCAGCGTTTTAGAGTAGTTAATGGTTTTGACGCCATTACTACTGATAAGCCGGAAAAAAGCTTGCTTAGTCCGATAAAAAGAACTGGGGGTAGAAACAGTCAAGGAAAAATGACCATCCGTCAAAAAGGTGGGGGTCATAAAAGAAGGTATCGTGAGATAGATTTCAAACGTAATAAGTCAGATGTGACTGCTACGGTGACTTCTATTCAGTACGATCCAAACAGAACTGCATTTATTGCACTACTTACCTATGCAGATGGGGAAAAGAGATATGTGATTGCTCAAAACGGTTTAACTGTTGGGCAGACTATTTCAGTAGGTGCAGAAGCAGCTCCAGAGATTGGTAATGCGTTACCATTAAGTGCTATTCCATTAGGAACTATTATTTCTTGTATTGAATTACGTCCAGGACAAGGAGCGGTAATGGCAAGATCTGCTGGTACTTTTGCTCAGTTAATGGCAAAAGACGGTAAGTTCGTTACAGTGAAAATGCCTTCAGGAGAAACGCGTTTAATTCTTTCAGGATGTATGGCAACAATTGGTGCTGTATCTAATTCAGACCACCAATTATTGGTTTCTGGTAAAGCTGGTAGAAGCAGATGGTTAGGAAGAAGACCACGTGTTAGACCAGTAGCTATGAACCCGGTAGATCACCCAATGGGTGGTGGTGAAGGAAGATCTTCAGGAGGTCATCCAAGATCTAGAAAGGGTATCCCAGCTAAAGGATTTAGAACCCGTTCTAAAACCAAGAGTACCAACAAGTATATCATAGAACGTAGAAAGAAATAAAAGTAGAAAGACATGGCACGTTCATTAAAAAAAGGACCTTTTGTTCACTATAGTTTAGAGAAAAAAGTTCAAGAAAATATATCAACAGGAAAATCAACAGTGGTGAAGACATGGTCTAGAGCCTCTATGATTACTCCAGATTTCGTAGGTCAGACTATCGCTGTTCACAACGGGAAACAATTCGTTCCTGTTTACGTTACAGAAAACATGGTGGGTCACAAACTTGGAGAATTTTCACCAACACGTTCTTTTAGAGGGCATGCAGGTGCTAAAAACAAAGGTAAAAAGTAAGCTATGGGAGTTCGTAAAAGAAACATGGCAGAAGCCATTAAAGAAGGAAAAAAGCAAGTTGCTTTTGCAAAGTTGAACAACTGTCCTACTTCACCTAGAAAAATGCGATTAGTTGCTGATCTAGTGAGAGGAAAGCAAGTAGAGCCAGCTTTGGCTATATTGAAATTTAACCAGAAGGAAGCTTCAGGTAAAATTGAAAAGTTGTTATTGTCTGCAATTGCTAATTGGCAAGCTAAGAATGAAGACGCTAACATTGAAGACGCAGATCTTTTTGTAAAAGAAATTCGTGTAGACGGAGGAAGTATGTTAAAGAGACTACGTCCAGCGCCTCAAGGAAGAGCACACAGAATTAGAAAACGCTCCAATCACGTAACTTTGGTTTTAGGAGACAACAATAACATACAAAGCTAGGATACGAACTATGGGACAAAAAACAAATCCAATTGGAAATCGTCTAGGAATCATCAGAGGTTGGGAATCTAACTGGTATGGTGGTAATGATTACGGAGATAAACTTGCAGAAGATGACAAGATTAGAAAATACGTTTTTGCACGTTTAGCAAAAGCAAGTGTTTCTAGAGTGATCATAGAACGTACGCTTAAATTAGTGACTATAACTATTACTACTGCTAGACCTGGTATTATTATCGGTAAAGGTGGACAGGAAGTAGACAAGCTTAAAGAAGAGCTTAAGAAGATCACAGACAAAGAGGTTCAGATCAATATTTTTGAGATCAAAAGACCTGAGGTCGATGCTAATTTAGTTGCGGCTAGTATTTGTAGACAAATCGAAGGAAGAATTTCTTATAGAAGAGCTATTAAAATGGCTATCGCTGCTGCCATGAGAATGAATGCAGAAGGAATTAAAGTATTAATTTCAGGTCGTTTGAACGGTGCTGAAATGGCACGTTCTGAAGGGTATAAAGACGGTAGAATTCCACTGTCTACTTTTAGAGCAGATATTGATTATGCATTGCATGAAGCACACACTACTTATGGAAGATTAGGTATTAAAGTGTGGATTATGAAAGGCGAGGTATATGGGAAACGTGAATTATCTCCATTGGTAGGAATGGCTACTAGCCCTTCTAAAGGAGGTAACCAAGATGGACCAAAGAAACCACGTCGTAGAAAGTAATTTTATAAAGAAACAGAACAATGTTACAACCAAAAAGAACCAAATTTCGCAAAGCTCAGAAAGGGCGTATGAAAGGGATATCAAGTAGAGGGCACCAGCTTTCTAACGGTATGTTTGGTATTAAGTCCTTGGATACTAGCTTTATTACAGCCCGTCAGATTGAAGCGGCTCGTATTGCAGCTACAAGGTATATGAAGAGAGAAGGTCAATTATGGATTAAGATCTTTCCGGATAAGCCTATTACAAAGAAGCCTCTTGAGGTTCGTATGGGTAAAGGTAAGGGTGCTCCAGAATATTTCGTTGCGGTGGTTCTTCCAGGTAGAATCATGTTTGAAATAGCTGGTGTATCTCATGATATTGCAAAAGAGGCTTTGCGTCTTGCAGCTCAGAAATTACCAGTAAAAACCAAATTCATTGTTGCTAGAGATTATTCAGCATAACTTTTAATTTAGGAATCATGAAACAATCAGAAATAAAAGAATTATCAGCTGAAGCACTAGTAGAACAACTGGCTGCATTCAAAAAGCAACATTCAGATTTAAAATTAGCTCATTCTGTTACCCCTTTAGAAAATCCACTTTTGATTAGAAAAGTGAGAAGAACGGTAGCAAGATTGGCTACAGAGTTAACTAAAAGGGAAAACCAATAACAGGTTCTGCTTTATGGAAAAAAGAAATTTAAGAAAAGAGAGAGTAGGCGTTGTTACTAGCAACAAAATGGAGAAATCCATTGTAGTTTCAGAAGTGAAACGAGTAAAGCACCCTATGTACGGAAAGTTCGTGTTAAAAACTAAGAAATATGTTGCACACGACGAGACAAACAATTGTAACATTGGTGATACTGTAAAGATCATGGAGACACGTCCTTTAAGTAAGACCAAATGTTGGAGATTAGTGGAAATTTTAGAAAGAGCTAAATAATATGTTACAGCAAGAATCCAGACTAAAAGTTGCAGATAATACCGGGGCAAAAGAAGTTTTGACCATTAGAGTACTTGGAGGTACTAAAAGAAGGTATGCATCTGTAGGAGATAAAATTGTGGTTACAGTAAAAGACGCCACTCCTAATGGGAGTGTAAAGAAAGGTGCTGTTTCTACTGCGGTAGTAGTTAGAACAAAGAAAGAAGTACGTCGTGCAGATGGTTCTTATATTCGTTTTGACGACAACGCGTGTGTACTTTTAAACCCAACAGGTGAAATGAAAGGTACCCGTGTATTTGGTCCCGTTGCTAGAGAGCTTCGTGACAAGCAATTCATGAAGATTGTTTCATTAGCTCCTGAGGTGCTTTAATTTCCAAAAAAATGACAAAAATTAAAATAAAAGTAGGAGATACAGTAAAAGTGATCGCTGGGGACCATAAAGGGGACCAAGGGAAAGTAGTTTCTGTAGATCTTAAGAAAAGTAGAGCTATTGTAGAAGGAACCAATATGGTTTCAAAACATCAGAAGCCTAGTGCTCAAAATCCACAAGGGGGGATTGTTAAGAAAGAATCTCCTATTCATATTTCAAACTTGTCTTTATTAGATCCTAAGTCTGGTGAAGCTACAAGAGTTGGTTATGAGGTTCGTGGAGATAAGAAAGTAAGGTTTTCTAAGAAATCTAATGAAGTAATTTAGTTATGGGGTACATTCCAAGATTAAAACAAGAGTATAAGGAGCGTGTAATGGCTGCTCTAACAGAAGAATTTGGTTACAAGAATGTAATGCAAGTTCCTAAATTAGAGAAAATAGTTGTTTCAAGAGGAGTTGGTGCTGCAGTAGCAGATAAAAAACTTATCGATCACGCCGTAGAAGAAATGACCTTAATAACTGGTCAGAAAGCAGTGTCTACTATTTCTAAGAAAGACGTTGCGTCTTTTAAATTACGTAAAGGAATGCCAATTGGCGCCAAAGTAACTTTAAGAGGAGAGCGTATGTATGAATTTTTAGACAGATTGATTACTGCAGCTTTACCACGTGTAAGAGATTTTCAAGGAATTAAAGCGACTGGTTTTGACGGACGTGGAAATTATTCTTTAGGGGTTACCGAACAAATTATATTTCCAGAGATTAATATTGATAAAATCAATAGAATTAATGGTATGGATATTACATTTGTTACCTCTGCAAACACTGATCAAGAAGCAAAATCATTATTAACACAGTTAGGACTTCCCTTTAAAAAGAATTAGAATGGCTAAAGAATCAATGAAGGCCCGTGAAGTTAAAAGAGCAAAAACGGTAGCCAAGTACGCAGAAAAAAGAAAAGCTTTAAAAGAAGCTGGTGATTATGAAGCTTTACAGAAGTTGCCAAAAAATGCTTCTCCAGTTCGTATGCACAACAGATGTAAATTAACTGGAAGACCAAAGGGTTATATGAGAACTTTTGGAATTTCTAGAGTTTTATTTAGAGAGATGGCCAATAATGGTCTTATTCCAGGCGTTAGAAAAGCGAGCTGGTAAAAAAACAATTATTAATTGGTTACAGGTTTAACTTAAGTTAAAAACCGTTACCGCAAATATATACCTATGTTTACAGATCCAATTTCGGATTACCTAACAAGAATTAGAAACGCAAACAGCGCTGGTCACAGAGTGGTTAGTATTCCTGCATCTAATCTTAAAAAAGAAATCACTAAAATATTATTCGATCAAGGATATATTTTAAGCTACAAATTTGAGGAAGATGGACCACAAGGTTCTATTAAAATCGCCCTTAAATACAACACTGCTACGAAAGAGCCAGTGATCAAAAAAATTAGTCGTATAAGTAAGCCAGGTTTACGTAAGTATGCTGGAGCTGCAGAACTACCTAGAGTATTAAACGGTTTGGGTATTGCTATTGTGTCTACTTCTCACGGAGTAATGACCAGCAAACAAGCCAAGTTAGAAAAAGTAGGTGGCGAAGTTATATGCTACGTTTATTAATATAGTAAAGAGCAAGAATAATGTCTAGAATAGGTAATAATCCAGTAGCGATTCCTGAAGGGGTAACCGTAGAGGTAAAAGACAATGTGCTTACCGTAAAAGGTAAACTAGGTGAATTAACACAGGAATTTTCTGGTGTTTCGATCACTGTAGAAGAAGGTAATGTTTTAGTGACAAGACCTTCAGATTCAAAAGAACACAAAGCAAAACACGGTCTGTATAGATCTTTAGTAGCCAATATGGTACTTGGAGTTTCTACAGGATGGACTAAAGAATTAGAATTAGTTGGTGTAGGTTATAGAGCCAGTAATCAAGGTCAAAAATTAGATATTGCGCTTGGTTTCTCTCACAACATTGTTATAAATGTTGCTCCTGAAGTAAAAGTGGAGACTATTTCTGAAAAGGGAAAGAACCCTATTATCAAATTAACTTCTTTTGACAAACAGTTAGTGGGTCAAGTGGCTGCTAAAATTAGGGCTTTCCGTAAGCCTGAGCCATACAAAGGTAAAGGAGTTAAATTCGTAGGAGAACAATTAAGAAGAAAAGCAGGTAAATCGGCTTAATATATAGCATCATGAGATTATCGAAAACTGAAAGAAGATTAAGAATTAGAAGAAGAATCCGTAAGGTTTCTTTTGGTACCGCTAGCACACCAAGACTGGCTGTGTTTAGAAGTAACAAAGAGATTTACGCACAGTTAATAGATGACGTTAATGGCGTTACATTAGCTGCTGCATCTTCTAGAGATAAGGACCTTAGCGCTGCTAAAGGGACTAAAATAGAAATGGCTGCCCTTGTTGGAAAAGCCATTGCAGAAAAAGCAAAGACCATTAAAATTGAAACAGTTGCTTTCGATAGAGGTGGAAACTTATACCATGGTAGAATCAAATCTTTGGCAGAAGGCGCTAGAGAAGCAGGACTTAAATTCTAAAAAAATTATGTACCAAAATTACAAAAACGCAGAAACGGTAAAGCCAGGTGGTTTAGAATTAAAAGATCGCTTAGTTGGTGTTCAAAGAGTTACTAAGGTTACAAAGGGTGGTAGAGCATTTGGCTTTTCCGCAATTGTAGTTGTAGGAGACGAGAACGGAGTAGTAGGACACGGTTTAGGAAAATCTAAAGAGGTGGCTACAGCTATTTCAAAAGCTATTGAAGATGCTAAGAAGAACTTAGTGAGAATTCCATTGAATAAAGGAACTTTGCCACATGAACAAAAAGGTAAATTTGGAGGGGCTAGAGTGTATATTCAGCCTGCTTCACATGGTACCGGTGTTATTGCTGGAGGTGCAGTTCGTTCTGTATTAGAAGCAGTAGGAGTTCACGATGTACTTTCAAAGTCACAAGGATCTTCAAACCCTCACAATGTAGTTAAAGCAACTTTTGATGCTTTATTACAAATTAGAGATGCAAAAACGGTTGCTTCGCAACGTGGTGTATCTTTAGAAAAAGTATTTAAAGGATAATTCAAGCATCATGGCAAAAATTATAGTAAAACAAGTAAAGAGTAGTATTAAAAAACCACTCAGACAAAAACAAACAATGGCTGCGTTAGGTCTTAAAAAGATTGGTCATGAAGTATCTCACGATGCTTCACCAGCAGTGATTGGAATGATTAATAAAGTAAAACACTTAGTTTCTACAACAGAAGCTTAATATACCACATTCATTATGAATTTAAATAGTTTAAAGCCTGCCGAAGGTGCTATTCACAGAGAAGGAAAAGTAGTAGGTAGAGGTCAAGGATCTGGAAAAGGTGGTACAGCCACTCGTGGTCACAAAGGGGCCAAGTCTAGATCCGGGTATTCTAAAAAAGTTGGTTTCGAAGGAGGTCAAATGCCTTTACAGAGACGTGTTCCTAAATTTGGTTTTAAGAACATCAACAGGAAAGAATACGCTGGGATTAACCTAGATAAACTACAGCTTTTAGTAGATAATGGTGTTATTAAAGATACTGTTAGCCTAGAAGTTTTAATTGCTAACAGAGTAGTTGGTAAAAATGATTTAGTTAAGATATTAGGTGGAGGAGAGTTAAAAGCAAAACTTTCTGTAACTGCTCATAAATTTACTGCTACTGCTAAAGCAGCTATTGAAGCTGCTGGTGGTGAAGCAATAAGTTTATAATATACGGATTATGAAGAAATTTATAGAAACTTTATCTAATATCTGGAAAATAGAAGAACTTAAAGGACGTATTCTCGTTACCTTAAGTCTTTTATTGGTGTATCGTTTTGGTGCTCAAATTGTTTTGCCAGGTATAGATACTACGCAATTGGCTCAATTAACATCCAATACAGATAGCGGTATTTTAGGAATCTTAAATGCTTTTACAGGAGGTGCATTTGCTAATGCATCTGTTTTCGCATTGGGAATTATGCCTTATATCTCTGCTTCTATTGTTGTTCAGTTAATGGGTATTGCGATTCCTTATTTACAAAAGCTTCAGAAAGAAGGCGAAAGCGGGAGAAAAACCATCAATCAAATTACCAGATGGTTGACCATAGGTATTTGTGTGGTTCAAGCCCCTGCCTATTTGTATTCTTTAGGTGCTCTTGGTGTACCAGATTCTGCTTTTGTACTCGGTAAAGGTTTAGATTTTATCATTCCATCTGTGATAATATTAGTTACAGGTACTGTATTTGCTATGTGGTTGGGAGAGAAAATTACCGATAAAGGTATTGGTAATGGTATTTCTCTATTAATCATGGTAGGTATTATAGCAAACATGCCTCAGTCATTTGTTCAAGAGTTCATCTCAAGAACTTCTACGACTAGCGGAGGTGTTATGTTTGTTTTAATAGAAATTATTCTTTGGTTCCTTGTAATCTTAGGAAGTGTTCTATTGGTTATGGCTACAAGACAAATACCTGTTCAATACGCAAGAAGAACTGCATCTGGTGGATTTGATAAGAATGCCGTTGGAACAAGACAGTATATTCCATTGAAATTAAATGCATCTGGAGTAATGCCAATCATTTTTGCTCAAGCAATTATGTTTGCGCCTGGTTTATTAGGTAAGACTTTTAACAATACTGCATTGGGTCAATGGATGGAAGTTCAGTTTCAAGATATTTTTGGTTTAGCCTATAATATACTATTTGCTTTATTGATTATTATTTTTACTTATTTCTACACAGCGATCACAGTTCCAACAAATAAAATGGCAGATGATCTCAAAAGAAGCGGTGGTTTTATTCCTGGAGTACTTCCAGGTAAAGAAACTGGAGATTTTTTAGATAAGATTATGTCATTAATTACGTTACCTGGATCTATTTTCTTAGCTTTGCTCGCAATTTTGCCGGCCTTGGCTGTGAAATTAGTAGATATTCAGCCGGGATGGGCTTTATTTTATGGTGGTACTTCACTTCTTATTATGGTAGGAGTTGCTATAGATACAGTACAACAGGTGAATGCGTATCTTTTAAATAGACACTATGACGGATTAATGAAGTCTGGTAAAAATAGAAAAGAAGTATAATATGGCTAAACAAGCTGCAATTGAACAAGACGGAACTATTATAGAAGCATTGTCAAATGCTATGTTTCGTGTAGAATTGGAGAACGGACACGTTGTTACGGCACATATATCTGGTAAAATGCGTATGCATTACATTAAGTTGTTGCCAGGAGACAGGGTGAAATTAGAAATGAGCCCATACGATTTAACAAAAGCGAGAATTACATATAGATATTAAGTATATAGGATGAAAGTAAGAGCATCAATTAAAAAGAGGAGTGCCGACTGCAAGATTGTACGCAGAAAAGGCAGGTTGTACGTAATTAATAAAAAGAATCCTAGATTTAAACAAAGACAAGGGTAATTATGGCAAGAATTGCAGGGGTAGATATACCCAAACAGAAAAGAGGGGTTATTGCCCTTACCTACATATTTGGTGTTGGTAAAACTAGAGCAAAAGAAATCTTAATTGCAGCAGGCGTTAGTGAAGACACTAAGGTTTCTGATTGGAATGATGACGAGATTTCTAAAATAAGGGAAGCAGTTTCTGCTTATACCATTGAGGGAGAGTTACGTTCTGAAACTCAACTGAACATTAAGCGATTAATGGACATTGGTTGTTACAGAGGTATAAGACACCGTACTGGTTTACCCTTAAGAGGTCAGCGTACTAAAAACAACTCTAGAACTCGTAAAGGAAAAAGAAAAACAGTTGCTAACAAGAAAAAAGCAACTAAATAATAAGTAGCGTATTATGGCAAAGGCAAATACAAAAGCAACAAAAAAGCGTAAAGTTATTATTGAGTCTGTTGGAGAAGCACATGTAACTGCATCTTTTAACAACATCATTATTTCTTTAACCAATAAAAAAGGAGATGTCATTTCATGGTCATCTGCTGGAAAAATGGGTTTTAGAGGTTCTAAGAAAAATACTCCTTACGCTGCTCAGTTGGCATCAGAAGATTGTGCTAAAGTGGCACATGAAGCTGGTTTACGCAAAGTAAAAGTGTATGTGAAAGGACCAGGTAATGGTAGAGAATCTGCTATTAGATCTATTCACAACGCAGGAATTGAAGTAACAGAAATCATTGACGTTACTCCAATGCCACACAACGGTTGTAGACCTCCAAAAAGAAGAAGAGTTTAATTAATTAACGCCCAAGGGCATTTCACAGATACTGTAGTTACGATTATCGAAGGATAGCCTTAATTCATGATCACAGTATCAAATTTTTAGAAAATGGCAAGATATACAGGACCAAAAACTAAGATTGCACGTAGATTCGGTGAAGCAATCTTCGGAGAAGACAAGTCTTTTGAAAAGAGAAACTTTCCTCCAGGACAACACGGTAACAACAGACGCCGTGGAAAAGAGTCAGAATACAAAGTACAGTTAATGGAAAAGCAGAAAGCTAAGTACACTTACGGTATTCTTGAAAAACAATTTAGAAATATATTTGCAAAAGCAAACAGAAGTAAAGGAGTTACCGGTGAGGTTTTACTTCAATTATGTGAGTCTCGTTTAGACAATGTGGTTTACAGAATGGGTATTTCTACTTCTAGAAGTGGAGCAAGACAATTGGTTTCTCACAGACACATTACTGTGAATGGATCTATTGTAAATATCCCATCATATTCTTTAAAAGCTGGAGATGTTGTAGGAGTTAGAGAAAAATCTAAGTCTTTACAAACAATATCAGATGCACTTTCTGTCAGTTCTAATGTATACGAATGGATTACATGGAACTCAGAAAAAATGGAAGGTAGCTTTGTTGCTATTCCAGAAAGACTTCAGATTCCTGAAAATATTAAGGAACAATTAATCGTCGAGTTATACTCTAAATAAACACAACTGATCCAATTATGGCATTATTTAATTTTCAGAAGCCCGATAAAGTAATCATGATTGATTCTACCGATTTTGAAGGGAAATTCGAATTCCGCCCTTTAGAACCTGGTTATGGATTGACAGTTGGGAATGCGCTTAGAAGGGTGATGCTTTCTGCACTTGAAGGTTTTGCAATTACTTCTGTTCGCATGGACAAAGTAGCACATGAATTCTCTGTGATTCCTGGAGTGGTAGAAGATGTAACCGAAATAATCCTCAACTTGAAACAAGTTCGTTTCAAAAGACAAATAGAAGATGTTGACAATGAAACTATTTCTATAGCTCTAAGTGGAAAACAACAATTAACTGCTGGTGATTTTCAGAAATTTATTTCTGGTTTTCAAGTGTTAAACCCAGACTTAGTCATTTGTAATATGGATGCTAAGGTGAATATTAACATGGAACTTACCATTGAAAAAGGTAGGGGATATGTGCCAGCAGAAGAAAACAAAAAATCAGGCGCTCCAATTGGAACTATTGCTATTGATTCTATATTCACACCTATTAAGAATGTGAAGTACAGTATTGAAAATTTTAGGGTTGAGCAAAAGACCGATTATGAAAAGCTTGTTTTTGAAATTGTTTCTGACGGTTCAATTCATCCAAAAGACGCTTTAACAGAAGCTGCCAAGGTATTAATTCATCACTTTATGTTATTCTCAGATGAGAGAATTACTTTGGAAGCAGATGAAATTGCCCAAACAGAAACTTATGATGAAGAATCACTTCACATGCGTCAGTTATTGAAAACTAAGTTAGTAGATATGGATCTTTCAGTTAGGGCATTAAATTGCTTGAAAGCTGCAGAGGTAGATACGTTAGGTGACCTTGTTTCTTTTAACAAGAATGACTTAATGAAGTTTAGAAACTTTGGTAAGAAATCATTAACTGAATTAGAAGAGTTAGTGATTAACAAAGGGCTTAGTTTCGGGATGGACCTATCCAAATATAAATTAGATAAAGATTAATTAAGCGCTGAGAATTTTTCACAGCATTCATATAGAACAATACCATGAGACACGGTAAGAAAGTTAATCATTTAGGGAGAAAAACAGCACATAGAAAAGCTATGTTAGCCAATATGGCTTGTTCTCTAATTGAACATAAAAGAATTAATACAACAGTTGCCAAAGCCAAAGCTTTAAAAGTATTTTTAGAGCCTATTATTACTAAATCTAAAGCAGCTAACAACCAAACGGTAGAAAAAGGGACGCATAACAGACGTATCGCTTTTAAGTACCTACGTGATAAGTATGCAGTAACTGAGTTATTTTCTACTGTTGCAGATAAAGTGGCAGACAGACCAGGAGGTTATACACGTATCATTAAACTTGGAAACAGGTTAGGAGATAACGCAGATATGGCTATGATTGAATTAGTAGACTTTAATGAGTTGTATAGCAACACTAAAAAAGCCGCTAAGAAATCAACTCGTAGAGGTAAAGCTAAAGTTGCAGCGCCTGCTACAGAGGTTGCTGAAGCTTCAGTAAAAGCTGCACCAGCTGCAGATAAAGATAACACAGAAAATACAGATGATGCTAAAGCATAAACTGTTATTAAATGTTTTATAATTTAAAAGGATAAGCTTTATTGCTTGTCCTTTTTTTTTGTTTTTTTGTTTATATAAAGAATTTGAACACAATGAAGTATAAGAAAAAAAGAAGCGCTATTATTTTGTTGGCAGACGGAACTATTTTCCATGGTAAAGCTGTGGGAGATAAAACTGGAACTGCTTTTGGAGAAGTTTGTTTTAACACAGGAATGACCGGTTATCAAGAAATTTTTACAGATCCTTCTTATTTTGGTCAGCTCATGGTTACGACCAATGCACATATTGGTAATTATGGGACCAATCCAAATGAAGTGGAATCTGACGGTGTTAAGATTGCTGGTCTCATCTGTAAAAACTTTTCTTATGAGTTTTCCAGAGCAGATGCAACAGCTTCTTTAGAAGATTATTTGAATGATTTCAACCTCTTTGCTATTTCAGACGTAGACACCCGTGCCTTAGTGAGTTATATTAGAGATCACGGCGCTATGAATGCGGTTATTTCTACCAGAGTAGATGAAATAGATGCGCTTAAATCTGAACTTTCTAAGGTTCCAAGTATGCAAGGATTGGCTTTGGCCGGGGAAGTATCTACAAAGGAACCATATGTGGTTGGTAATCCAGAGAGCTCTTTTAAGATTGCAGCCTTGGATATTGGGATTAAAAAAAATATACTTCGAAACCTTCAGCAGCGAGGTGCTTATATTAAAGTTTTTCCTCATGACACTCCTTTTCAAGAATTAGAATCTTGGGGAGCAGATGGTTATTTTATCTCCAATGGTCCTGGAGATCCAGAGCCTTTGACAGTAGCTATAGAAACTGCCCAGAAAATGATTGCCAGTGGTCTTCCTTTGTTTGGTATATGTTTGGGGCACCAAGTAATTGCTTTAGCGAATGGAATTCCAACCTATAAAATGTATAACGGGCATAGGGGTATTAACCATCCCATCAAAAATTTAAAAACAGGGAAAGGAGAAATAACTTCTCAAAATCACGGTTTTGCTATAGATAAGGAAGCTACTGAAAAGCATCCGAACGTTGCTATAACACATATTCATTTGAATGATTTAACCGTAGCAGGCATAGAAATGACTAATAAGCCTGTTTTTTCTGTTCAATACCATCCTGAAGCAGGTCCAGGTCCAAATGACGCCACTTATTTATTTGATCAATTCTTTGATCTAATGAATGCTTCAGTTAAAGTTTAGATCAATACGTGGTGCACACATTAGGTATTGGTAAAACACCTGTGTACTAAAACGTTATAGTGATATTTTTTCGCTAAAAACGAATAAAAAGAGCCAAGCAGATGCTTGGCTTTTGTATATTTGGCACATATTTTAAAAAGTTCAATTATGAGTATGATCATTAGCGTTCACGCTAGACAAATATTAGATTCTCGAGGGAATCCTACAGTAGAAGTAGATGTAGAAACTGAAAATGGTGTAGTAGGAAGAGCTGCGGTACCATCTGGAGCCTCAACTGGAGAGCACGAAGCTGTTGAATTAAGAGACGGAGGAAGCGCCTATATGGGTAAAGGAGTGCTTAAGGCGGTAGAAAATGTAAACACACATTTGTCAGACGCACTTTTAGGTGTTTCTGTTTTTGAGCAGAACTTGATTGATCAAATTATGATTGATTTAGACGGAACCCCTAATAAATCAAAATTAGGAGCCAATGCCATTCTTGGAGTTTCTTTAGCTGTTGCAAAAGCTGCCGCAGAAGAATTGGGTATGCCATTGTTTAGATATGTAGGTGGGGTAAGTGCTAATACACTTCCTGTGCCTATGATGAATATTATTAATGGTGGTTCTCATTCAGACGCCCCTATTGCTTTTCAGGAATTTATGGTCATGCCAGTAAAAGCGGAATCTTTTTCTCATGCCATGCAGATGGGGACTGAAATTTTTCATCATTTAAAGAAAGTACTACACGATAGAGGTTTGAGTACAGCTGTTGGAGATGAAGGTGGCTTTGCACCAACATTAGACGGTACAGAAGACGCTCTGGATACCATTGCAAAAGCAGTGTCTAATGCAGGTTATACCTTGGGAGACAATGTAATGATCGCTTTAGATTGTGCAGCAGCAGAATTCTATGTAAATGGTAAATATGACTACTCTAAGTTCGAAGGGCCAAATGGAGCTGTTAGGTCTTCTGAAGAACAAGCACAGTATTTGGCAGACTTGGCCGCAAAATACCCTATTATTTCTATTGAAGATGGAATGGATGAAAACGATTGGGCAGGTTGGAAGTCACTGACAGAAAAAGTGGGTGATTCAGTACAACTGGTAGGAGATGATTTATTTGTAACCAATGTAGAGAGACTATCGAGAGGTATTTCTGAAGGGATTGCAAATTCTATTCTCATTAAAGTAAATCAGATTGGAACCTTAACGGAAACCATTGCAGCGGTAAATATGGCTAAGAATGCAGGATATACCTCTGTAATGTCTCATAGGTCTGGGGAAACTGAAGACAATACTATTGCAGATTTAGCGGTGGCACTGAATACAGGTCAAATTAAAACAGGTTCTGCTTCAAGATCTGACCGTATGGCCAAATACAATCAATTATTGCGTATTGAAGAAATGTTGGGTGATACCGCATATTTTCCCAAGTTAAATGCGTTCAAGATTAAGAAATAACTCACTGAGTTAAATATAATTTTAAAAGGCCCTTTTAGGGCCTTTTTTTTTGAAATAATTAGCATCTTTCAGATTGTTAACATGGTCACTTTTTAGTAAATTTGTGAACATAAAAAAAAGATTTTTGAATATGTCAGATAAAGCGATTTTACAATACCAAGATAAAACTTTTGAGTTTCCTGTCATTAAGGGTTCAGAAAATGAATTGGCTATAGATATTAAAACTTTAAGGGCTCAAAGTGGTATGATTACTATTGATCCCGGGTATAAAAATACCGGATCTTGTGAGAGTGCGATTACTTTTCTAGATGGCGAAAAAGGTATTTTGAGATACAGGGGTTACTCTATTGAAGATTTGGCGGAGAAAGCGAGCTTTATTGAGGTGGTATATTTATTAATCTTTGGCGAACTTCCTACTAAAGTACAATTAGAAGATTTTCAAAAAGATATTGTCGCAGAGTCTCATGTAGATGAGGAAATGAAGAAAATCTTAGATGGTTTTCCAAAATCTGCTCATCCAATGGGTGTTTTAGCCTCTCTGACTAGTGCGCTTATATCTTTTAATCCTAATTCAGTCAATGTTTCTTCTGATAAAGAAATGTATGCTGCTATTGTAAGAATAGTTGCTAAATTTCCAGTATTGGTTGCATGGACTATGAGAAAGAAAAAAGGCTTGCCTTTAGATTATGGAGACGACAGTCTTAGCTATGTGGAAAACATTCACAAAATGATGTTTAAAAAGCCAAGCCAAGAATATACCAAGAACAAAGTGATTATAGATGCTTTGGATAAATTATTAATCCTGCATGCAGACCATGAGCAAAATTGCTCTACTTCTACAGTTAGAATTGTAGGTTCTTCTCATGCGGGTCTTTTTGCCTCTCTTTCTGCAGGTATTTCTGCATTGTGGGGTCCTTTACACGGAGGTGCCAACCAAGCAGTACTTGAGATGTTAGAGGCCATTGAAGCAGACGGAGGTGATACTAAAAAATACATGGCCAAGGCTAAGGATAAAAATGACCCATTTAGATTAATGGGCTTTGGTCACCGTGTGTATAAGAATTTTGATCCTAGGGCCAAAATCATCAAAAAAGCTGCAGACGAGGTATTAAATAATTTAGGAATAGATGATCCAATTTTAGCCATAGCTAAAGGCTTAGAAAAAGAAGCTTTGGAAGATCAATATTTTGTAGATAGAAAATTATACCCTAATGTAGATTTTTACTCAGGTATTATTTATCGAGCATTAGGCATCCCAACAGAGATGTTCACGGTAATGTTTGCATTGGGTCGTTTACCAGGTTGGATTGCGCAATGGAAAGAAATGCGTGAAAACAATGAGCCTATAGGAAGGCCAAGACAGGTGTATGTTGGAGAAAACTTTAGGGATTTTATTCCGGTAGAAAATAGATAAGCCAATATTACTTTATAATAAAAGCCTTGTTGTATTTTTGACAAGGCTTTTTTATTTTAAAAAAACAGTGATGAGATCTCTTCAAATACAAAACGAAACGGCGCCTTTAAAAGCAGTGATATTGGGTATTGCCCAGGAAAACGGACCAATACCAAAGTTGGTAGACGCCTATGATCCAAAATCTCGAGAGCATATTAAGGCGGGCACTTATCCTTTAGAATCAGATATGATTCGTGAGATGGAGGATTTTGCTGCAGTCTTAAAAAAGTATGGTGTGAAAGTCTATAGGCCTGAAATAATCAGTGAATGTAATCAGATTTTTTCTAGAGATATTGCTTTTGTGATAGAAGATACCCTCATTAAAGCTAATATACTTCCGGATAGGGAGGATGAATACCAAGCGATTAAATATATAGTAGATCAGATAGATCCCCATAAAATAGTGTATCCTCCACAGGAGGTACATGTAGAAGGAGGAGATGTAATGCCTTGGAATGAGTATATCTTTGTAGGGACCTACACAGGGAGTGATTATTCAGACTATATTACCGCGAGAACTAATAAAGCGGCCATAGGTTTTTTAAGCGATTTGTTTCCCCATAAAATAGTCAAGGCTTTTGAACTTAAGAAGTCCAATACAAACCCCAAAGAAAATGCTTTACACTTGGATTGTTGTTTTCAGCCTGTAGGGAAAAATAGGGCTATTTTACACAAAGAAGGCTTTTTGGTTGAGTCTGAATACCAATGGCTCAAAGATTACTTTGGTCCTGAAAATATTTTTGAAATTACCAAAGAGGAGATGTATGAAATGAATTCAAACATTTTCTCTATCTCTCCAACTGTAGTCGTTTCAGACGAGCGGTTTACTAAATTAAACGAATGGCTTTCAGATAAAGGGATCAAAGTAGAAACCATTGAATACAAAGAGATTGCTAAGCAAGGGGGATTATTGCGGTGTAGTACTTTACCATTAATAAGAGACTAATGAAACAACTGACCAATCATATTTTAATGATCAGGCCTGCGCAGTTCAGGATGAACGAGCAAACGGCTGTGAATAACTACTTTCAAGCATCGGCGGGAATACCGCCAGAAGAGGTGGTAAAAAAATCACAAGAGGAATTTGACGCTTATGTGTCTTTGTTGAGAGAAAAAGGGGTGCAGGTAACGGTGGTACAGGATACTGAAGATCCAGATACACCAGATGCGTTGTTTCCTAATAACTGGGTGTCTTTTCACCAGGATGCTACGGTAGCCCTATATCCTATGTTTGCAGAAAATAGACGCTTAGAAAGGAGAGAAGCAGTTTTGGAAATCTTGGAAGAAGACGGGTTTATCATAGACCAAGTCATGGATTATACCGCTGCAGAAGACTCAGGTATTTTCCTAGAGGGCACAGGAAGTCTAATTTTAGATAGGGTTCATAAAAAAGCCTATTGTGCCTTGTCTTCTAGAGCAGATGAAGAATTGTTCATAGAGTTCTGCGAAGATTTTGAATATACTCCTGTTATTTTTAACGCTAATCAGACCGTAGGCTCAAACCGCTTGCCCATTTATCACACCAACGTAATGATGTGTTTGGCAGAGACCTTTGCAGTGATCTGTTTGGGCAGTATAGATGACAAGAAAGAGCGAAAGGCAGTCGTAAATCATTTAAGAGAAGACGGTAAAGAGATTATTGCGATTAGCGAGGCTCAAATGCACTGCTTTGCTGGAAATATGTTGCAAGTGCTTGGTTCAGAAGAAACCCCTTATTTGGTTATGAGCAGTACCGCTTACAAAAGTCTAACATCCGATCAGTTGTCAAAAATTGAAAAGCACAGTGAGATCATACATGCAGACCTTTCTACTATTGAAACTTGTGGAGGTGGGAGCGCCCGTTGTATGATGGCTGAGGTATTTTTACCTAGGATGGAAAATTAATGATACGATTGGTTGGGGTCATTAGCTATTTTAGCATCTAAAATCCTTTTGAAGTATTTTTGAATGGCCTTGGTGTCTGCTTTCACCTTAACAAAGTAGTCATCCATATACACACTGTAAATCCCTGTGTCTCCCTTGAAAATGGTGAGTTTGTAAAATGGAATCACCAGGGCATAGGTTTCTAACAAAGACCTAAATCTAAGTATAATACCTTTGGGTCTGAGTTCAATAGAGCTGTAGTTGGTATTATGGTCTAATACCAACAAAGAATGAATGGTCGCACTACTGGAGACAATCTCCATTTTAGGAGAGCCAATACCTCCCATTTTAAAACGTTCCTTTATGGAATAGGCTTGGCCTACTAAATCATTAATGGCATTGGTCTGGCTTGGATTGTTATATGAATCGTTACAAAGCATTTTTAAGTTAAAGGTACTATATTTAATCACTGACTAAGCGGTCTTATTGTAAAAGAGCCCAAATTTATTGAGAATAAAATCTTAATTTTGCGCCCTAAGAAGTAACCATTATGAATGTAGTATCCCTGATTGAAAAAACCGTCTTAGAGGGCGTTGAAAAAATTTTTGACAAGCCATTGTCTTCAGTAGAATTTGTACCTACAAGAAAAGATTTTGAAGGAGATATTACAGTGGTTGTTTTTTCTTTACTCAAAGTAATCAAAGGAAACCCAGAAGTGATCGGGAACCAGATAGGGACTTATTTGCAAGAGGAGTTGGAAGTCGTAAAGTCATTTAATGTAGTTAAAGGCTTTTTGAACATTAGCTTAACAGATCGTTTTTTCCTTTCAGCTTTCGCCGATGCTTTATTGGATACCTCTTATGGTACCGTCAAAGAGAAAGACCCTCAGGCAGTGATGGTGGAATACTCCTCTCCAAACACCAATAAGCCCCTTCATTTAGGGCATATTAGGAATAACTTATTAGGCTATTCGGTGGCTAAAATTCTTGAAGCTTCTGGCAAAAAAGTGTACAAGACTCAAATTATTAATGACCGAGGGATTCACATTTGTAAAAGTATGTTGGCTTGGCAGAAGTTTGGTCATGGAGAAACGCCTGAATCTTCAGGTCTTAAAGGAGACGCCCTAGTAGGAAAGTACTATGTGGCCTTTGACAAAGCTTATAAAGAAGAGGTAGCTGCATTAGTAGCCTCAGGTATGGAGCAAGCTTCAGCAGAAAAAGAAACCAGTCTTTTAAAAGCCGCACAAGAAATGCTCATTCGTTGGGAATCTGGTGATGATGAGGTGGCCGCTTTGTGGAAAAAAATGAATGCATGGGTGTACAAAGGTTTTGAGGAGACATACAAACGTTTGGGCGTAAGCTTTGACAGTTATTACTACGAGAGCGACACTTACCTACTCGGAAAAGATGTGGTGGCCAAAGGACTAGAGCAAGGTGTGTTTTTTAAAAAAGAAGATGGGAGTGTATGGATAGACCTTACAGAAGAAGGTCTTGATGAGAAGATTGTTTTGCGTTCAGATGGAACTGCAGTATATATGACCCAAGATATAGGAACAGCCATACAGCGGGTAGCAGATTACTCGGATGTGAATGGTATGGTATATACGGTAGGTAACGAACAAGATTACCATTTTAAAGTGTTGTTTCTCATTCTTAAAAAATTAGGATTTAGTTGGGCCCAACAATTGTTTCATTTAAGCTATGGAATGGTAGACTTACCCAGCGGTAAAATGAAAAGTAGGGAGGGAACTGTGGTAGATGCAGATGATCTGATCACCGAAATGGCAGCTACGGCAGAAAGCATTTCTGAAGATCTAGGGAAATTATCTGGATATACCGAGGAACAGAAAGCTTCTTTATACCACACTATTGGTATGGGTGCGCTCAAATACTATATTTTAAAAGTAGATCCTAAAAAGCGAATTTTATTTGATCCAAAAGAATCGGTAGATTTTCAGGGGAATACGGGTCCGTTTATGCAGTATACTTACGCTAGGATCCAATCTATTTTAAGGAAAGCAGATTTTGACACTTCTGTTTTGCCGACTTTTGAAGGGCAAGAATCTTTTTTACACGAGAAAGAAGTGGCCTTATTGAAGCAGTTATTTTTATTTCCTGAAACCATTCAATTGGCCGCTCAAAATTACAGTCCTGCTTTAGTCGCTAATTACACCTATGACTTGGTAAAGGCTTTTAACAGTTTTTACCAGAACGTATCTATTTTGGGGGAGTCTAACGAGGAATTAAAAGTTTTCAGGGTGGCGCTTTCTAGAAAAGTGGCCCAAGTGATTCAAGATGCTTTAGGCCTTTTAGGAATTGAGGTTCCGGAGCGCATGTAATAAAAATTTGCAGTAGCGGTAAAAAAAAAGGCGGCCCATGGGCCGCCTTTTCTTACTTGTGTTATGAGTGAATTATTTTTCTTCAGACTTAGCTACTGCTAATCCGTAGATTACTAATCCAAATCCTATCTTGTTTACAGCATCTCCAATGTTGTAGACTATATCTAGATCTAATCCACCAAAAATACCATCGTACCATCCTGGTGTACCTGCCATATATCCAATTGGATAAATAGCCCATCCTACTAGTACAAACCAGCATAAGGTTTTGTGCGCACTTAAGACCGCTCCACCTGCTGCTTCTGCTAGTTTTTTAGCCTCACCAAACCAGATATCATACACAATGGCAAAGTAAGCTAATCCTGAAATTAGACCCCAAATTTGAGCCATCTCTCTGTTTACAGCTTCTCCAATGTATCCTGTTACCAACATGATTACAGAGAAGAAAATCATACGCCACATAAGTGACTTTTTAGCTCCAGCTGCCTTGAGAATTAAATAGAATTCAACGCACATTAATGGAACTGTTAAAATCCAGTCTACATACCTGAAGAAAGTGGGTGATTCTCCAAAGTCTGCCCAGTAGTCTCTCATGTACCAATAGTGTACAGCGGCAATGAAAGTAATTAGTCCAGAGACCAAAATAGAAGTTCTCCATTTTTTGTCAAATCCATTCATGGATAAGAAGAAAAAGGCAGAGGCAGCCATCATGGCCATACATCCAACAAAGAATGTAAATCCTACATAATCATCAGTAGCCATCTGAGCTGCTAATGGAAGGGATGCAAATAAATTTAGCATAATAATTAGGTTTTAGGTTAATGTTTTTTTTGACTTCAATAAAATGTTTAATAAAATCTTGATAAATTTAAACAATAATATGATAAAAACAAGCCCTAGGAAATAATATTTTAATAATTTTGATCTTAAATAATTATTATATTGAAAAATATTAAGTTAATACTCACTTTTTTTACGCTTTGGCTCTCTGTTTTCTTTACAGATGTGTTAGAAGATTACATAGCATATTTCTTTATATTGAGTTTGGGAATTTTACATGGCGCTAACGACCTTGGCGTAGGAGAAAAAACATTGAAAAAGTATCCTATTTTATCTAAAAATTGGGTCATGCTATTGTTTTATGTGCTTAGTATTTTTGTGGTTGCTTTCCTATTAATGCAATTTCCAAGTGTTACCCTTGCTTTGTTTGTTTTATTTAGTGCTTATCATTTTGGGGAGCAGCATTGGGAGCCTTATCTCTCTAATGCTGGATATGTATCTAAGATTTTCATGATGAGTTATGGAATGGTGGTATTTTTTTTGCTATTTAACGCTCATTCAATACTCGTGACTGAAATTATCGCAGATATTAGTGGTTATTGGTTTAGCGCTTCGGTATTGAGAGCGCTGCTGTATGTATTTATAATGATCACTTTATTAATATACACAATCAGATATTACTCAAAGTTTGATGGTTCTTTTAAGGTGCGTCAGCTCTTTTATTTGTTGGTCTTTTTTGTAGTATTTAACAGTACCACTTTATTATGGGCTTTTGCTATATATTTTATTTTCTGGCATTCTTTGCCCTCTTTGCTTGATCAAATGAATTTTTTATACGGTCGTAGGGATTTTAAAGGATTTGTAATGTTTGTGAAGTCTAGCTGGTTGTATTGGGCCATGGCAGTATTGTCTTTAGGGATCTACTTTCTAATTATACAGCATTACTACACATTAGAACTCTCCCTGTTTTTTGCCTTTTTAACCGCCTTGACCATTCCCCATATATTTCTGATGTACTTTTCAAAGAAAGTGGATTAGAACTGTATTTTTATCGGGTGTTTTCTTAAATTTGTTTTTTAATATTCAGCCCATATGTTCGATAATTTAAGCGAAAAACTAGACAAAGCCCTTCATGTTTTAAAGGGGCATGGTCAGATTACAGAGATTAACGTTGCAGAGACTCTTAAAGAAGTAAGGCGTGCCTTATTAGATGCAGATGTTAACTTTAAAATTGCTAAAGAATTCACCAATACCGTTAGAGAAAAAGCATTAGGTCAGCAGGTACTAACGAGTCTTCAGCCAGGTCAGCTTATGGTTAAGCTGGTTAAAGATGAATTGACCCAGCTCATGGGAGGGGAATCTGTAGGTTTAAATCTTTCAGATAACCCATCTGTTATTTTAATGGCTGGTCTTCAGGGATCTGGTAAGACTACTTTTTCCGGTAAGTTGGCCTTGTATTTAAAATCAAAGAAATCTAAAAATCCTCTTTTAGTGGCTTGTGATGTGTATAGGCCAGCGGCTATTGATCAGTTGCACGTTGTAGGAGATCAAATAGGTGTTTCAGTATATTCAAATAAGGAAGAATCTAATCCAGTAGCCATAGCACAAGCGGGTATAGCCCATGCTAAAGCCAATGGTCACAACTTAGTGATTATAGATACTGCAGGTAGATTAGCGGTAGATGAGGCTATGATGGAAGAAATTGCCAATATCCATAAAGCAATCACGCCAAGTGAAACTCTGTTTGTGGTAGATTCCATGACCGGTCAGGATGCGGTGAACACCGCTAAAGCCTTTCACGATGTCTTAAATTTTGATGGAGTTATTTTGACTAAGTTAGACGGAGATACTCGAGGGGGTGCAGCTATTTCTATTAAGTCTGTGGTGACCAAGCCTATTAAATTTATAGGTACTGGAGAGAAAATGGAGGCTTTAGATGTGTTCTATCCAGAGCGTATGGCAGACCGTATTCTTGGAATGGGAGATGTGGTCTCTCTTGTAGAGCGCGCACAGGATCAGTTTGACGAAGAAGAGGCTAGAAAGATTCAAAAGAAAATTGCAAAAAACACCTTTGGTTTTGACGACTTCCTCACCCAGATCCAACAGATTAAGAAGATGGGTAATTTAAAAGACCTTATGGGGATGATTCCAGGTGCTGGAAAAGCACTTAAGGGTCTAGATATAGACGACGACGCTTTTAAACATATAGAAGCGATCATTCACTCTATGACCCCATTGGAGCGAAGCCAGCCCACTAAGTTAGACGCCAGTAGAAAAAAACGTATAGCGAAAGGGAGTGGTAGGACAATACAAGACGTAAATCAACTGTTAAAGCAATTTGACCAGATGTCTAAAATGATGAAGATGATGCAAGGTGGTGGTGGTAAAAAAATGATGCAAATGATGAGTGGCCTTGGTGGCATGCGTTAATATAAAATTAAGTAGGTTCTATGGAATTATTAGATGGAAAAAAAGTGTCTAACGACATTAAGGATGAAATTGCTAATGCCGTTTCTGACATGAAAGCCAGAGGAGAAAAAGTTCCTCATTTAGCTGCAGTTATTGTAGGAAACGACGGTGCTTCATTGACATATGTAGGGAGTAAGGTGAGGTCATGCGAGCGTGTTGGTTTTGAATCTACACTACTGAGATTACCCTCTACTACCTCTGAAGTAGAACTTTTAAAAGAAATTAAGAAGCTCAATGAAAACCCTGAGATAGATGGTTTTATTGTACAACTCCCTCTGCCTGAGCAAATAGATACCCAGTCTGTATTAATGGCTATTGATCCAGATAAAGACGTAGATGGATTTCATCCTATGAACTTCGGGAAGATGGCTTTGGACATGAGTACATTTATTCCTGCTACGCCATTCGGAATACTAGAGCTTTTAGAAAGATACCAAGTAGACACCAAAGGTAAGCATACCGTGGTGATTGGAAGAAGTCATATTGTGGGAAGACCCATGAGTATTCTCATGGGAAGAAAGGGGTGGCCAGGGAATTCAACAGTTACACTTACACATAGCCACACTAAAAATATTACTCAGATTATTTCTCAGGCAGACATTGTGATCTCTGCTCTAGGGGTGCCTAATTTCTTAAAAGCAGAAATGGTTAAAGAGGGTGCTGTAGTGATTGACGTAGGAATTACAAGAGTTGCAGATGATAGTTTGGAAAAAGGCTATTATATAACTGGAGATGTAGATTTTGAAAATGTGTCTAAAAAGGCTTCTCATATTACTCCAGTTCCTGGAGGGGTGGGTCCTATGACTATTGCCATGCTTTTAAAAAACACCCTATTGGCCAGAGAGCGCCATAGAGCAAGAAATTAGTAAAAAAAAAGGCTGCCCATTTGGCGGCCTTTTTTTTTACTTCGCAAACAATTGATCCATGTCTTTAAAGGCTTTAAATTCCAGCGCATTTCCAGCTGGATCTAGAAAAAACATCGTGGCTTGTTCACCCACCATACCTTTAAAACGTATGTAAGGTTCAATGATAAACGAGACGCCTTTTGCTTTTAATCCGGCTGCAAAGGATTCAAAAGTATCCCAAGGGAGCACCACGCCATAATGAGGCACGGGAACATTTTTCCCATCTACTGCATTGGTGTGTAAGTCGTGGTCTGGACTTTTTTCTTTGTAGTGAATCACTAACTGGTGTCCAAATAAGTTGAAATCTACCCAGTGATCACTGCTTCTGCCTTCCTCGCAATCTAATATCTCTTTGTAAAAACTTCGACATTCTTCTAGATTGTGTACCGGGATGGCAATATGAAATGGTGTTACTTTTTGTTCCATAATATTAAAGTTTAAGAGGCTTCTAAAAATGAAATGATCTGATCGTTTACCTGATCTTGGTGAAGGGAATGTCCCAAACCTTCTGTAGTGATTAGTTGGGCGTTTTGCCAATTGGCATGTATGGCTACAGCCGCTTGATAAGGGGCTATTCTGTCTCCTAGATCGTGGACAATTAAGCCTTTTTTGTTTACAGATTTAATGAGTTTGGCCATAGAGAATTCATCTATTCCAAAAGAGAATCGTTCCTGGAAATAGCGGTCTAACCCATCTAAAACTCTTTGGTTGAAACCAACTAGTTTTTGGTAGTTGTTCATAATATCTTCTAAGTCAGATGGCGCACCAAGGCTCACTACTTTCTCAACAGATTCTTGAGGAGATTTATACAGACTGTACAATAGGGCTAAACCTCCTATAGAATGACCTATGACATATTTGGGTTGGTATTTTTTGATCAGTTCACTGGTACATGCTTCATAAATGGGGACATGTAAATGCGCCCCTGAAGAGGCTCCATGTCCAGGAGCGTCAAAGCTAATGATATGAAATCCTTTGGCCTGAAGCTTTTCAATGAGGTTTCTCCATCTAAAAGCATTGCTTTCCCAACCATGGCAAAGCAATACAGTGGGCCCATCACTTTCTTTCCAATGGTAGGTTTGAATTTTGTGGTCAACCACTGAAACAACTTCTTTGTTAAATTGGTTGAGGTAGTCCTTTTGATGGGGTAGTAGCTTGCCCTTTCGAGGCGTGCAAAATAAAGTAAATGCTTTTATAGCCGCTTTTTTCTTAGAAAAAACTGCGATAAAATTAAAGTAGGTGCCGTACGCAAGAGCAAGTATTTTTAAGGCTTTAGCACTCATATTAACGCTGCCAACTAATCATTAGATTTTTGATAGGGGCTTCTTGTGGAATTTGAATAGCGTCCAAATTTTCAATGATTCCATATCTTAAATCCTCAGGAAGTTCTTTCCTGTCTATAGTTACATACACTTCTGATCCTTTAAAAGAAACAATCACACTGCTAAAAGTGGTTTGGATCTTATCTATGGAATAGGCATTAGAGACTTCTTTAAAAGTGCTTTCTAAACTAATTCCTTTATCTGTTTTATAACGCTTGTCTAACACCCTAATACTTCCTATGACAGAAATAGAATCCTGAACAGGATTTAAATGAAGTAATGGAGCTCCCCCTTTTTCAAAAACACTAATTCTAGATCCGATAATGCCATTGGAAATAGCGATAGAATCTCCCACTATTGAGTCGTTGGCAAAAATAGCGTACAAGTCTTTTATAGCGTCTGCTTTGTGAAATTTGCCCACCTTTCCTTCAGAAATGTTGAAAGGATCATTTTTAGAGGAACAACCTACAATTGTTAAACCAATAACTGCAAAAAAGAGAAAATATTTATTCATGAAAGAAGGCATTTAATTAGATAAAATAGTCCCGTAAAAGTAATCTAATTCTAATATCTTTGCGGCATGAAAGAGCAGGATATTTTAAACGCGGTGAACAAGGGCCTTTATTTGCCTTTAATGGAGGCGTTTTACACGATTCAAGGAGAGGGCTACCACAAAGGTACTGCCGCCTATTTTATTAGGGTTGGCGGTTGTGATGTGGGCTGTCATTGGTGTGACGTAAAGGAGAGTTGGGATGCTGAAAAGCATCCGCCTACGGCGATAGAAAAAATTATCCAAGATGCTAGTCCTTACAAAACCATTGTCATTACTGGAGGAGAACCGCTTACTTGGGATATGGGACCCGTAACAACCGGTTTAAAAGAAGCGGGTTTGCAAACCCATATTGAAACCTCTGGGGCCTATGAACTGACAGGGGAGTGGGATTGGATTTGTCTTTCTCCCAAGAAAAATAAATTGCCTTTAGCACCTATTTACAAAGAAGCCCACGAACTTAAAGTGATTGTTTTTAACAAGCATGATTTAGAGTTTGCCCAAGAGCAGGCCGCAAAGGTAGGGCCTAATTGTCATTTGTTTTTACAGCCTGAATGGAGTGTAAAAGACAAGGTAGTTCCTATGATTGTAGATTTTGTCATGGCCAATCCAGCTTGGAAAGTGTCTTTGCAAACCCATAAATACCTTAACATTCCTTAATTCCCTTAAAAGCTGAGTTTGGCCAAATAATTGTCTTGTGGGCCTTCCATCACAAGGGCTGTTTTAAATCCGTGGTATTGCGCTGCTCTGGCTAAGGTATTGTAGTCCAAATAGAGCCATGGAAATTCTGATGTTATTTGGTCTTTATAACGCATGGTAAAGCGAAGTTCTCCGTAATAATCTCCCTGGTCAGGTACCCAGTAGCCTCCGTCTTCTTCATCGGATTCAAACATATAGAGTATGTCTGTCCCCTCCACTAGGATTTGCCCATTTGGGTTTAAAAGTTTTTTAAGCTGCTCTAAAAATGGCCCCAAACCTTTTAATGTGCCAGCCAGTCCTGTGCCGTTCATAAGGAGCAGTACAGTGTCGTATTTAAGGTTGTGATCAAATAGATTTTCACAAAATACGTTTTTTATCCCTCTTAATTTACACACCTCTGCAGCGCCCTGTGAGATGTCTAAAGCTGTAACGCTTTTGTGTTGCTGTTGTAGATAAAGGGCGTGAGACCCTGCGCCAGCACCTAAATCTAAGATAGCCCCCTTGCAGTTCTTGAGTGCTTTTTTTTCTAGAGCAGGCATTTGTTTGTAGTCTCTAAAAAGGTACTCCAAAGGAATTTCATCAGTGTCTTCTAAATTGGAGTAAGTCAAAATATTTTCTGTGGCTATTCCGTTCCAATAATCTAATAAAGCGTTTCCAAAAACATCCATTGGTTTATAATTTTTTGAGCGCTACAAATGTCTTATTTTTAACCCAAATGATTGCGTCTAATTTTATAAAGACTTTCTTTTTTTATCCATGGATGAATTTTTAAAAAAATTGCCTAAACTGGCCAAGGAGTCTTCTAAAGAGACCGCTGCCTACTTTGCCAAACTCAAAAAGAAGCCGCCTAAGCAGTTAGATTATATGATGCAAGAGCTTCATGATACTGTTTTTGATTCGGTAGATTGTTTGAGTTGTGCCAATTGTTGTAAAACTACAGGGCCCCTTTTTACCCGCGCAGATATTGATCGAATAGCCAAGCACCTAAAGATGAAATCTGCTCAGTTTGTATCTCAATATTTGAAAGTAGATGAAGACAATGATTATGTGTTGCAACAAGTCCCTTGTGCCTTTCTAGGGGCAGATAATTATTGCAGCATATATGACCACAGGCCCAAAGCCTGTAGTGAATTTCCGCACACCAACCGCAAGAAGTTTCATCAGATTACAGCTATTACTCAAAAAAACATTCCTATTTGCCCTGCTGCTTATAAGGTAGTGGAGGCTATGAAAAATAAAATAAAGTTGTAATTTTAAAAAAAAAAAATAAATTGCTTTGGAACAGATCATCACCTATTTTGAAACCATTCCACCCTTGCACAGAAGCCTTATTTTGGTGGGTGGAATTACTTTTTTTTGGATACTAGAATATATTTTACCACTCTTTAAATTGTCTTATCACAAAGGCAAACACGCGGGTGTAAATATTTTCTTTACGCTAACTACTATATTGGTCAATTTCCCATTAGCTTTTTTATTACTGTATACCAGCGATTGGACTGCAGCAAATTCTTTTGGGTTGCTCTATTGGTTGCCCACCATGCCCTTGTGGTTAGAGGTTTTTGTGGCAGTCTTGTTTTTAGATCTCATAGGAGCCTGGTTGGCTCATTTTACAGAACACAAGGTGATGGTTTTATGGGGCTTTCACTTGGTGCATCATACAGATATGGAGGTAGATACAACGTCTGCTAACAGGCATCATCCTTTAGAGAGTGTAGTGCGTTTTCTTTTTACCTGTTTGGCTGTTTTTGTAGTAGGTGCTCCGGTGGCTTATATTATGTTGTATCAAGGACTTTCTGTGGTATTTTCTCAATTTAACCACGCCAATATAAAATTACCTGCCAAAGCAGACGCCTTACTGAGCTGGTTGATTGTTTCTCCTAATATGCATAAGATTCACCACCACTATAAATTGCCTTATACCGATACGAATTATGGTAATATATTTTCAGTTTGGGACCGGCTTTTTGGTACTTTTTCAACTATGCCTGTAGATCAGATTGTGTACGGGGTAGATACTTACCCAGATACAGAAGCCAATAAGTCAATCAGAGAACTTCTCAAAATTCCATTTAACGCCTACAGAAAGCCCACTACTCCTGGGGATTAGTGATTATTTACCAATAGTCTGATCTATTTTTTTTGAGTTGGATTTTAAAAAAGGTTTTTAATACCTTAGGTATTTGGCTCTAATCGCTTTGAAAGTGTCTAGATCCTTTTGCCATGTTTTTCTTATTTCTGCAGCAGTCATTCCTGCTTCTATTTGTTTTTGAAGTCTATCGTTTCCTGCGTGTTTGGTAAATCCAGATGTGATAAAAAACGCCTCTTTTTTAGAGCTATTGGTGTACGCATCTATGAGCCAAGTGAGGTTTACTGATTCAGGAGGAGTTATCTCAGATAAATCTTGCCCATAGCAAATTTCGCCATTGTGTTTAGGGTATTTGGCCCCAAAATTGGGTCTCGGGGTGTAACTAAAGGGCATTTTGTTAGACAATTCTGGCGCTCCAAAGCGGGTGAATTGTGCTTCTGTTCCCCTGCCTGCATTGATGGTTGTTCCTTCAAATAACCCCAGACTAGGGTAAAGTGCAATGGATTGGTCATTGGGTAAATTAGGCGAGGGCCTTATAGGGATTGAGTAGGAGACCTCTCTATTGTAATTTTTCAAACCCACTACCGAAAGTGCTGGATGTTTATCTGTACCTAGCCAGTCTTCTTCGGTATTTACCATGCTAGCATATTCTCCAATGGTCATTCCATAAACCAGTGGTATAGGGGTCATTCCCAGAAAACTCTGGTGGGCTTTTTCCATTGTAGGTCCGTCTACATAGCTACTATTTGGATTGGGCCTGTCTAGTACAAATAAAGGAATGTCTGCTGCTCCACAAGCCTGCATAACGAGTTGAAGGGTCGCAATATAGGTATAGAATCGCACCCCTACATCTTGAATGTCAAATAGCACAAGATCTATGTTTTGCAAGCTTTCAGGGCTTGGTTTTCTTTGATTTCCATAGAGTGAAACGATCGGAATACCTGTAGAGGGATCTACCCCATCTAATACCTTTTCTCCAGCATCTATATCTCCCCTAAATCCGTGCTCTGGAGAGAATACTTTGGTAATATTGACTCCTAAAGACAGTAGAGAATCTACTAAATGGGTATGGCCTTGTGAGTGGTCATTGGTTTTGAATATCACAGAAGTAGGATTGGCTACTACCGCAACATTTTTTCCTTTGAGATAGGGTAGGTATGTGGCGGTCCTATTAGCGCCTACAATAATTTGATTTTCTTCTTGGCTATTGCAACTGCTAAAAGGTATGCAAAGCATGAATAGAAGTATAAATAAAGTGCTATTTTTGGAAGTATTAAAAGGCTTATTCATTTGAATGTATCACTATTTATAGCCAAAAGGCTTGCTTTAGGAGGCCGTGGCAAAAGCCATATCTCTGCACCAATCATTAAAATTGCTATTGCTGCTATTGCTATTGGCATGGTGATGATGCTCATTTCTGTAGCCACTGGCCTTGGATTGAATTATAAAATTAAGGAAAAAGTAGCTGCATTTAATGGTGACCTTCAAATAATTAGCTATGAGACCAATATGGCTCATATATCTGGATCACCTATTTCTAAAAATCAAACATTCTACCCAAACTTTACAGCTGTTTCTGGAATCACCCACATTCAGGGAATTATTACTACACCAGGAATTATTAGGACAGAAGATACTTTTGAAGGAATTGTAGCTAAAGGGGTGTCTACAGATTATAATTGGAGGGCTTTTGAAGATTTTATTATCAATGGGCGTTTGCCAAATTATGGGGGGACACTCAATAATGAAGTGCTCATTTCTGATCTAATGGCACAAAAATTGGCCCTTAAAGTAGGAGACACTTTTAGAACTTTTTTTATTAAAAATGATTCAAAAAATACGATCCCTAGTGAGCGAATTTTTAAAATAGTTGGAATATATGATTCGGGGTTTGAGGCTTTTGACAGCAGTTATATTTTTGTAGATCTGAGGCACTTACAAAAAATATCTGGTTGGGAAGTTGACCAAGTAAGTGCTTTTGAAGTATTTGTATCGGATTTTGATCAGATAGAGGAAAAAACAGCAGAGGTATATGCCGCTACACAATCAGATTTAGATGTGCGTTCCGTGAAAGAACGCTATTACAATATTTTTGAATGGATCGCTCTATTCGATTTTAATATGATTCTCATTATCGGTATTATGATATTGGTTGGAGGAATTAATATGGTTACTGCACTTTTAGTACTCATTCTTGAACGCACCCCCATGATTGGTGTTCTCAAAGCTTTAGGGGCAGAAGATTGGACCGTGAGAAAAGTGTTTTTGTATCAGGCCGTTTACTTAATAGGTTTTGGACTAATGGTGGGTAATTTTGTAGGATTGGGTATTATTTATCTTCAAGACAAATTTAAATGGCTTCAATTTCCAAATCCAAAAGAATATTACATTAAAGAAATTCCAGTATATATGGATCTATCCATTGTATTGGGTCTAAATGCGCTGGTACTAATACTTTGTTCTCTAATGCTATTGCTTCCCTCGGTTATAGTATCTAAGGTATCTGTAGTTAAAGCATTAAAGTTTGATTAATCTCCGCAGAAGTTTAAGACAAATTTAAGTAAATTGAACTTTTAAATATAAAATGTACAAACATGAGTAAAACATTTTTTTTAGCGCCTCTTCTTTTGTCAATGCTTAGCATTCAAATATTACAGGCGCAAAAACTTAATAAAGTAGAAAAACAATTGGTGGCGACTATTTCTGCTAACAATTCAGAGGCTATCTCCTTTTTAGAAAAAGTGGTGAATATAAACAGTGGGACGCTAAATTTAAAAGGTGTACAGGAAGTAGGAGCCGTTTTTAGCGACGCTTTTTCTTCCATTGGAATGCAGCCTAGATGGATTCCAATGCCAGATTCACTGAATAGGGCAGGACATCTTTTTGTAGAAACACCCATGGTGAAAAAACCAACTGGTAAAAAATTATTATTGATCGGTCATTTAGATACGGTCTTTGAAGAAAACAGTCCATTTCAAACCTTTAAACGAATAAACGACAGTATTGCACACGCACCTGGGGGGAATGATATGAAAGGAGGAGATGTGATTATATTATATGCTTTAAAAGCACTAAGTGAACAAGGTTTGTTAAAAAACACTCAAGTAATTGTAGCATTTACAGGAGATGAAGAAAGTTCAGGAAAACCACTTTCTGTTAGTAGAAAAGACCTTATAGATGCGGCTAAGAAATCTGACGTAGCACTGGGGTTTGAAACGTCTACTGGTTTCAACTATGCCACAGTAGCTAGAAGAGGCTCTTCAGGATGGAAAGTAACTACGACTGGCAAAAGAGCCCACTCTTCTGGTGTTTTTAGTGAACGAACTGGTGCGGGCGCTATTTTCGAAATGGGAAGGATTTTAAATGATTTTTATGAAGAAGTAAAAGGTCCAGACCTACTCACTTTTAATCCTGGAATGATAGTAGGGGGAACCTTCACCAGTATTGACCCGCTTACTGGAAATGCTACCGCATTTGGAAAGAGTAATGTTGTGGCACAGACAGCTACCGTTCAAGGAGGCTTAAGGTTTATTTCGGAAGCACAGAAAGATAGTGCTAGAATTAAGATGAGGGCAGTTGTTGCCAGAAATCTACCACAAACGAGTGCAGAAATAACTTTTACGGACAGTTATCCTGCCATGCCACCTACTGCAGAAAATGAGGCTTTGTTAGCTCAATTAAACCAGGTGAGTTTAGATTTAAACCAGGGAACAGTATTGGCTTATGATCCAGGAAAAAGAGGGGCTGCAGACACCTCATTTGTGGCTAATTATGTTGCTTGTTTAGATGGTTTAGGGACCATGGGAACGGGTGCTCATACTCCACAAGAAACGGTTAATTTAAATACCTTTGAGGCACTCACACAAAGAACAGCTGTCTTAATTTACAGACTTTTACATCCATAATTTTATGTTTAAAGAAGCATTAGAACAACATTACGGTTTTCTTTTTGAGCCCGAATTGATGGAAGAAATTCTCACTTTTGGGAGTTTAAAAAAAGTAGCTGCAGGGCAGCAACTTATTGAAATAGGAGAACTCATAACCCAAATGCCTTTATTGCTCTCAGGAGCGATTAAAATCATGAGAGAAGATGAGAAGTCAGACGAACTGCTTTTATACTTCATAGAAAAAGGAGACACCTGCGCCATGAGTTTTTCATGTTGCATGGGAGGCAGTAAAAGTGACATTAGAGCAGTTGCTGAGACAGATGCAGAAATCATTATGATTCCTGTGGCACAAATGGAATCATGGATGGGTAAGTATAAGACTTGGCAGCAATTTATATTTGATAGTTATCAGGCAAGAATGAAGGAATTGTTACAAACCATAGATACTCTAGCTTTTCTTCGAATGGATGACCGCCTTTTAAAGCACCTGCAAGACAAAGCTAAAGTAACGGGAGATGATCATATTCACGCTACCCATCAAGAGATTGCATATGACTTACACACCTCAAGGGTAGTTATTTCTAGGCTCTTAAAAAAATTAGAAAATGAAGGTAAAATTTCTATGCATAGAAACGACATAACCGTCATAGATTTATAACACTATTCTTGGTAACAGATGTTACAAAGCAAAGAATAATTTTTTTATATTTTTGAATCAATACAAAATACCATTCTCATGATAATAGAACAAATTTATACTGGATGTTTGGCGCAGGGCGCCTATTATATTGAATCTAATGGCGAAGTAGCTATAATTGATCCTCTTAGAGAAGTTGGGCCTTATATTGAAAAAGCCAAAGCCAATAACGCCAAGATCAAATATATTTTTGAGACCCATTTTCATGCAGACTTTGTGAGTGGGCACGTAACTTTGGCTAAAGAAACTGGCGCCACCATTGTTTATGGACCGCTGGCCAATCCTACTTTTGAAGCACTTATTGCTACAGATGGTCAGGAATTTAAACTAGGAGACCTTACTTTTGTGACTTTGCACACACCAGGCCACACTATGGAGAGCACCACCTTTTTACTAAGGAACGCCCATGGAGAAGATCACGCGATTTTTTCTGGAGACACCTTATTCTTAGGAGATGTGGGACGTCCTGATTTGGCTCAAAAGGCTGCCCACATGACCCAAGAAGATTTGGCTGGAACACTATTCGACAGCCTTAGGACTAAAATTATGCCTTTGGCAGATAGTATTACCGTATATCCAGCACATGGCGCAGGTTCTGCCTGTGGTAAAAATATGATGAAAGAAACGGTAGACAGTCTTGGAAACCAAAAGAAAATGAACTATGCCCTTCGGGCCGACATGACAAAGGAAGAGTTCATTAAAGAAGTTACTGACGGCTTAATGCCACCTCCAAAATACTTTCCTTTAAATGTTAAAATGAATAAGGAAGGCTATGAAGATTTTGACAAAGTGCTAGAGCGTGGTATAAAGCCACTTTCTCCAGAGGCTTTCGAGGCAGCGGCTAACGAAACAGAAGCTGTTGTTTTAGACGTTCGCCACCAATCAGAATTTGTAAAAGGATTTGTGCCAAGATCCATATTTATAGGATTAGATGGTTCGTTTGCTCCATGGGTAGGCGCATTAATTGCAGACGTAAAACAACCTATCTTACTCATTGCTCCACAAGGCAGAGAAGAAGAAGCCATTACCAGACTCTCCAGAGTTGGATTTGACCATACCATTGGTTATTTGGAGGGAGGTTTTGACGCTTGGAAAACTTCTGGAAAAGAAGTAGATCAAATTCACTCCATTTCAGCGGCAGAAGCGATTGAAAGAATAGAGAAAAACAACCAAGCCGTTTTTGACGTACGAAATACACCAGAATACCTTTCTGAACATGTATTATCTGCAGAAACAGCACCTTTAGATGCTTTAAATGACCACTTATCCTCCTTCCCCTCTGAAGGGGACTTCCTAGTGCATTGCGCAGGAGGCTACCGTTCTGTAATAGCATCTTCTATATTGAAGAGCAGGGGAATACATAACTTAATAGACGTAGCTGGAGGGTTCAAAAGCCTACAAGAATCAGGTGCTAAGACCTCTGATTATGTGTGCCCTTCCACACTTTAAAAACAAATATCAGCCTTCTAGAAGAGAAGGCTGATATTTATCATATTTACTTTTCAAGACCCTTTATATCTTTGAGTTATTAAAACACATGGATATGAAATCATTGATACTGCCCTTGGTAGACTGGAGTAATGGTATTGTTATGATAGGGGTTTTTGCCGCTGTCTGTATTGTACTCATACTAGTGCTATTGGGTTTCATTTTTGGGCAAAAGAAATAGGCTTAGGTTTTTTTAGCCCTAATTTTCTTACATTAGGGCCATGCTACAAAAACACATTACTTTATTTTTATGTTTGTTTGTTTCTTTCTTTCTTTCTGTTGGGGACAAGAACTTACTTTGTCTAATGATTCAAGGTTATATGTAGCACCCAGTGGTATGGCAGTAGTAGCGAAAGGGGGCGTTACCCTAAAAGATACGGCTGGTTTGGTCAATTCTTCTGAGGTAGTCTTACCTACGGAGGGTTTTTTTAAGTTGACTTCATCTACTGCTTACCTAGAGGCCACTGAAATTGCACCAAATACCACAGCAAATTTCATGAGTGGTATTTCCAATAAAGCACAAATAGATCTAGTGCTTACTCTGGGGGTAACGGCAAATTTTAAGCTGAGCATGGCTACTGTATCTGATCCTGAAATTGTTTTTTTGCCTGTAGCTTGGAAATTGCAAAAGACAGTGACGGATCCTGCAGACAAATGCAACCTAATGTTTTATTGGGACCCTATTTTAGCTTCTGAAGATCAGCAATATAACACCTTGTATCAATGGAGTGATAGTGAAAATCAATGGAAACCTATGCCAACAGAAAATACCACTGTTGGTAGTGAAACCCTAGTTTACTTGGGTATGGAAGGCTCATTTGAAGAAGCTATTTTTGCTATTGGTCCAAGTACAGATCCAGACTCTGATGGGGACGGGATTCCTGACAGTAAAGACCCAGACGACGACAACGATGGAATACCAGATTCAGAAGATGATTTTCCCATAGACTCAGAGGCGTCTCAAGATACAGATGGAGACGGGATTCCAGATAGTGAAGACCCAAATATAGACAACGACGGTTATTTAGAATCTGAGATATACCCGTCAGAACTCTTAACCCCAATGGAACTTGAAGGGAGTGAGTTCTTATGGAAAATAAAGCACATTGAAAATTTTCCTAATGCCTTAGTTAAAGTCTTCAACAGAGCGGGTCTAGAAGTCTTTAAAAAGCGTAATTACCAAAATAATTGGGACGGTAAGTACAAAAACAATCAAGATTACCTTCCTGCAGGCTCTTATTTTTACAGGGTCACCAATGTGTCTGGAGAATTAATTAAGGAAGGCTGGCTGTTTCTTACTTATTAGCGTGGTTATTGGAATCACTTTCCCATTTTTTCAAGTGTGTTTCTACTTGAAAAATCATGAATGCAACGCCTACTAATAAAACAATGAGTCCTACTCCAGCGGCTTCCTCTGGAGCAATATCCATAAGGTATCCAGGGAGGCAAAGTAATAAAAAATACCCTCCGTACTTCATCATTACTTTGGCACTATACACTTGTGCATAATCCCAATTTTTTTGATTTTTCATAGCTCTTGGTGTTCGGTAACCATACAGGCCATTGATCTCCTTTGGTGGTTTTTTGCTCATAATAAACCCCATGACAATAAATATAAGGCCGCAACTTCCAAGGGTAATAAATAAGGGATTGAATAGTATTTCCATATTAGTAAAAATAGCAAAAATAAAAACCCACTCCAAAGAGTGGGTTTTTGTGCGTTAAGTGGAGCCGGAGGGAGTCGAACCCTCGTCCAAACAAGCAATTACAATGCTTTCTTCATGCTTAGTTTTCGATTAGTTTTCGTGAGGTGCCTGACCGAAAACCGCCCAACACAACCTTAGCTTCTTTAGTTTTAAGAGATTACCGAAGCCTTAATCTCTCTATGTTGCTTTTGATGGTGTTCCGGATTGAGACGCCAACAACAAGGGCTTCTCAGGAACATCTGGCCTCCCTACCTTGTAAGGACGTGGCTAAATCCTACTATGATTCGGATTAAGCAGCTAGAGCGTAGTTATTCTCGCCAATTAAAAGTGTGAAAAATGAGATTTACGAGCTGTAATTCAGCGCTCGGCATGCTTACATCCTAATTGGCCTCGCTGTCAAAACCGGTCGGCCCCGTAGGAATTTGCAAAGTTAGTAAAAAGTTTGCCAAGCCAGTGAAATCCTCTTAAATTAGAGCAATAAATTAAAGCCCATGACTTCTTTTGGTATTATCAAAGAGAGAAAAAACCCACCGGACAAAAGAGTAGTGCTAACGCCTGAATTTTGTCAAGTGATTAAGGATGAGTATCCTAGTACACAAATAATTATTGAGCCCTCGGATATAAGAGTTTTTAAAGACAATGAATACAAAGAAAAAGGCTTGGAAGTTTCTACTTCCATGGAAGACTGCGAAGTGCTTTTAGGGGTTAAAGAAGTGCCCATTGAGGCACTAATTCCTAATAAAAAATACTTTTTCTTTTCTCATACAATTAAAAAGCAACCGTACAATAGAGATTTATTGAGGGCGGTTTTGGAGAAAAATATTAGCTTGTATGACCATGAGGTTATTACGTCGGCTGAAGGCCAAAGACTCGTTGCTTTTGGTAGATATGCCGGATTGGTGGGTGCTTATAATGGCCTAAGAACCTATGGTTTAAAATACGAATTATTTAATTTACCTAAAGCCAGTGACCTCAGAGATTTAGAAGCGCTTACAGCAGCTATTAAGTCCGTGAGCCTGCCCCCAATTAAAGTGGTGCTAACAGGAATGGGAAGGGTTGGCAGTGGTGCTGCAGAATTGTTAGACGCTGCTGGCGTACTAAAAGTATGTCCTGAGCATTTTATGGGAAGACATTTTACAGGTCCAGTGTACACACAGATAGATGTACTTGAATACAATAAGCGAAGTGACGGACTCGTTGGGGATAAGAAGGATTTTTTTGACAATCCAGAGGCGTATAAATCAGATTTTTTAAAATATACCAAAGAATCAGATATTTTTATTGCTGGACACTTTTACGGTCAGGGGGCTCCAGCATTTTTTAAACTAAAAGACATTAAAAATCCCCTATTTAAAGTCTCTGTTATTGCAGATATTAGTTGTGATATTGGTCATCCAATTCCTACCACGCTTAGAGCAAGTACCATTTCAGATCCCATTTATGGTATAGATAGAGAGACCGCTAAAGAGGTAGATTTTATGGATCCAAATGCTATAGCTGTTATGGCAGTAGATAACCTTCCTTGTGAATTACCTAGAGATGCCTCAGAGGGTTTTGGGGCTGCTTTTTTAACCCATGTAATCCCAGCTTTTTTTAATGGAGATGCAGATGGGGTTTTAGCAAGGGCTCAAATGACCAAAAATGGAAAACTTACAGATCGCTACAGCTACCTTGCCTCTTATGTCAATGGAAAATAAAGCTTACTGAAGGCCTTGAACCGTCTTTCGAATCGCTACTAAATTTGTGAGAAGTTTCTCTAAATGATCTAGGTGTAGCATGTTTGCTCCGTCACTTTTAGCATTGGTAGGGTCAAAATGGGTTTCAATGAAAATACCGTCTGCTCCTGTGGCAATACCTGCTCTGGCTATAGTTTCAATCATGTCTGGTCTGCCACCAGTTACTCCAGAAGTCTGATTGGGTTGTTGTAAGGAGTGGGTTACATCTAATACAACAGGTGCATAGGCTTTCATGGTGGGTATTCCCCTGAAATCTACCACCATATCTTGGTATCCAAACATAGTACCTCTATCTGTAATAGCTACTTGATTGTTCCCGCTGTCCAATACTTTTTGTACCGCGTGTTGCATACTCTCTGGGCTCATGAATTGCCCTTTTTTGAGGTTCACTACTTTTCCGGTTTTAGCGGCAGCGACCACCAAGTCCGTCTGTCTCACTAAAAAGGCAGGTATTTGTAATACGTCTACGTATTGAGCAGCTAAAGCGGCATCTGATATTTCATGAATGTCTGTAACGGTGGGAACCCCAAAAGTTTGAGATACTTTTTGTAAAATTTTTAAAGCCTTTTCATCTCCAATCCCAGTAAAAGAATCTACCCTAGAGCGATTGGCCTTTTTAAAACTTCCTTTAAAAATGTAAGGAATTTCTAAAGCGTCTGTAATTCTGACGATTTTCTCTGCAATTCTAAGGGCCATGTCTTCTCCTTCAATGGCACAAGGACCGGATAAAAGAAAAAAGTTATTGCTTTTAGTGTGCTTGATCTGAGGGATTAAATCTAATTCCATAACGGTTATTTTAAAGGGCAAAGATATTCCTTTTTTATCTATTTGTACCCAAGAGATTCCTTCACTCAGACAAACTATTCAATCATAGAACAAGGCTAAAAAAATAAAAAAGCAAATTATTTAACCGCCTGATAAAAAATAGAAGTATCTTTGCGCGCGCTTAGCAGAGCTAAGTAATCTATAAATAAGCACTTTATGTCTAATACAAAGAACATTGCCATTATTGCCCACGTAGACCACGGAAAGACAACCCTGGTAGACAAAATCATGTACCACTGTCAATTATTTCGTGAAAACCAACAAACAGGAGACCTCATTCTAGACAACAACGATTTAGAGAGAGAACGTGGAATTACCATTGTATCTAAAAACGTTTCTGTCCAGTATAAAGGAACTAAGATTAACATTATTGATACTCCTGGTCACGCAGATTTTGGTGGAGAAGTAGAGCGTGTATTAAACATGGCAGATGGGGTGTTGTTATTGGTAGATGCTTTTGAAGGTCCTATGCCTCAGACTAGATTTGTTTTACAAAAAGCAATTAACTTAGGTTTAAAACCTTGTGTGGTTATCAATAAGGTAGACAAAGAAAATTGTACCCCAGAGGAGGTGCATGAGAAGGTGTTTGACCTCATGTTTGAATTAGGAGCAGAGGAGTGGCAGTTAGACTTTCCAACCGTTTACGGTTCTGCTAAGAACAACTGGATGAGTGATGATCCTAAGAATATTACAGAAAGTATAGAGCCCCTATTAGACATGGTCATTGATCATATCCCAACTTTTGAAGTGAAGGAGGGAAATACACAAATGTTAATTACCTCTTTAGATTTCTCTTCATTTACAGGAAGAATCGCGATTGGTCGTTTGCAAAGAGGTACTTTAAAAGAAGGACAGCCCATATCTTTAGTTAAGAGAGATGGGAGTATTGTAAAATCAAGAATTAAAGAGTTATACACATTTGAAGGTTTAGGCCGTTTAAAAGTGCCTGAGGTAATTGCTGGAGATATTTGTGCCTTAGTAGGGATTGAAGGATTTGAGATTGGAGACACTGTTGCAGACTTTGAAAATCCGGAAAAATTAGATTCTATTGCCATAGATGAACCTACTATGAGTATGTTGTTCACTATTAACGATAGTCCATTCTTTGGTAAGGACGGGAAATTTGTGACTTCTAGACATATTAAAGAGCGTTTGACTAAAGAGTTAGAAAAGAATTTAGCCCTTAGGGTAAACGAAACAGATTCAGCAGACAAGTTTTTGGTTTTTGGTCGTGGAGTATTGCACCTTTCAGTACTTATTGAAACCATGAGAAGAGAAGGATATGAGCTTCAGATTGGTCAGCCACAAGTAATTATCAAAGAAATTGACGGTGTTAAATGTGAGCCTATAGAATCATTGACCATAGACTTACCAGAATCTGTTTCTGGAAAGGCTGTAGAGATGGTTTCTATGAGAAAAGGTGAGATGACTTCTATGGAAGCAAAAGGGGAAAGAATGGTATGTGAGTTTTTAATTCCTTCTAGAGGTATTATTGGACTTAGAAACCAACTCTTAACCGCTACAGCAGGTGAGGCTATTATGGCGCACAGGTTCTTGGAGTATCAGCCTATGAAAGGCGACATTCCAATGAGACAAAATGGTTCACTAGTTTCAATGGAATTAGGAAAAGCCATTCCTTACTCTATAGACAAACTTCAGGATAGAGGTAAGTTTTTCGTAGATCCGGGAGAAGATATTTACGAAGGTCAAGTAATTGGGGAGAACTCGCGTGGAGACGACATGTCTGTTAACGTAACCAAAACGAAGAAACTCTCCAACGTGCGTTCTTCAGGAGCAGACGATAAGGCTAAGATTGTACCCGCTATTAAATTCTCTTTAGAGGAGGCTTTAGAATATATTCAAAAAGATGAGTATGTAGAAGTAACGCCAAACTTCTTGAGGCTTAGAAAAATTCACCTAACAGAGGTGGAAAGAAAGCGTAATAAAATTGCTTAATGGCTTTTGAGCTATACAGAAAAGGCCCGCTTTAAGCGGGCCTTTTAATTGTTATATTCTGGTGAATGGCTATTGCTGTACCACACCCATTGCAGCACCAATAATCCCTGCCTGATTTAAAAATTCTGCTGGTAAAATGGGGGTTTCAATAGAGATATGTTCAGAAAATCGCTCCCAGTCTTTCGAGGTTCCGCCCCCCACAATGATGAGGTCTGGTGCGGTAATAAGCTCTACATATTTTAAAAAAGTATTAAAACGCTTGGCCCATTTTTTAAAAGAGAGCATTTCTTTTTCTTTGGCTGCAGCTGAAGCCCACAACTCAATCTTATCATAGTTTTTATAAGGAATCTGCCCCAATTCAAAATTAGGGATGAGTTTTCCGTCCAGAAAAGCGCCACTACCTAATCCGGTTCCAATGGTCACCATCATGACCAGTCCTTCTTTATCTTTACCAGCCCCAAAAGCCATTTCAGCAGAGGCTGCTGCGTCTGCATCATTGTTTACCACAACAGGGCATCCTGTATGTTTTTCAAAGAGCTCCGGTACATGAACCCCTACCCATGATTTGTGAAGGTTGCCCTTGCTCTTACATACCCCTTTTTTAACGATACTGGGAAAACCCACGCCAATAGGGCCTGAGTAATTGTAATGCCTCACAATTTGAGCCACTACCTCTGCCATTTCATCTGGCTTTCTGGAACTAGGGGTGGGGATTCTATACCTTTCTGTAAGCATGGTCCCTGTTTCTGTATTGACCAAAGCGCCTTTAATTCCCGAACCTCCAATATCTATCCCTAGTATTTCCATGTATGCTTAATAATTTTAGCAAAACAAAGAAACAAAAAAAATATCACAGCGCTTTTTGAACCACTTCAAAGATTTTGCTGTCTTCGCATTTTAAGGTTTTGAAAGGGAATTTTAATAGTAGGGCGTAGTCGTGGGTCACCATTAAAATAGTTTTGCCATTTTGGTGAATCTCTGTCAAGACTTTCATGACCTCTGCACTGGTTTGAGGATCTAAGTTTCCGGTGGGTTCGTCTGCCAAAATAAGTTCGGGATCATTGAGTAGAGCCCTGGCTATAGCTATACGCTGTTGTTCTCCTCCGGAAAGTTCATGAGGGTATTTAAATCCTTTGGTTTTCATGCCTACTTTGTCCAACACTTCATTGGCTTTTTCTTCCATTTTTAAAGCGTCTGTCCAACCGGTGGCTTTGAGTACAAAAAGCAGGTTGTTCATTACAGATCTGTCTGGTAGGAGTTTAAAGTCCTGGAATACAATCCCTATTTTACGTCTTAGAAAAGGAATATCGGCCTCTTTGAGGCCCACTAAATTAACACCTACTATATGCCCTGAGCCTTGTTTTAAAGGAATTTCTCCGTAGAGCGTTTTCATGAGACTGCTCTTTCCGCTCCCTGTTTTTCCGATCAGGTACGTAAATGAACCTTTTTCTAACTTTAGGGATATGTCTTGAAGTACCATGTTTTGGTCTTGAAAAATAGTCGCGTGTTGAATTTCTAAAATGGGCAAAGACATCTGTTTAAATTGTGAATATAAATGTACTAAGTTCTTTTGTAACCCGCTCTAGGTTTTTTAATTTTCCATTCCTTTATACTTTATTTAAAAATGAAGCGTTTAGGAAGTAGCCTTCCTTTTTAATTGTACTATGTCTATGAGATTGTCTGTATTTAGTCGTTGTTTTTTGCTATTGTTTTTAGGCCCAATGTCACTTTTAGGCCAGATTTATCTAGGAGACTCCCATGCGCAACAGCAGTTGAATATTGCCCAGCAATGGCTTCAAGCTAAACGTTATTCAGTGGCAGCTGATTTGGGATCAGATTTAAAAGAGCATCCGGACAAAATAATCGCCCAACAAGCGGCTCAAGTACAAGTGTTGGCTGCAATTGGTATGGAAGACCCTAATGCTATATCACTTGCTTCGGACTTTGTTAAAAATTATCCCAATGCCATAGGAGCCAATCAAATTTATTTTAAAGCAGGTGGAGCTTTTTTTAAGATTGGTCAATATTCTAAAGCATTACCATGGCTTCAGAAGGTTGTAATTGGTGGGCTTTCTCCAAAGGAACAAGAGGATTATTATTTTTATTACGGCTACTGTAAATTCGTAAACAAAGACTATAAAGCTGCTTCAGATCTATTTAATCAAATAGCAGCTAACAGTACATACGTTAAAGCGGTCTTGTATTACAAAGCCTATACTTCCTATGCCTCAGGAGATTATAAGACTGCTAAGAATTTGTTCCAAAGTGATTTTTCAGGTTTTAAAACAGACAGACTGCCTTATTTTTTGGCTGACATTTATTTTAGAGAAGGTAACTATCAGGCTGCTATTGAGTCTGCATTAGGGTATTTGCCTAAGGCCAATCGTTCGGAAGCTTCCCAACTGAGTAAGGTAGTGGGAGAGGCCTATTTTAGCCTGCAAGAGTATGAGAAAGCTATTCCGTATCTATTAGATTACAGGGGAGATAGGAGGGTTTGGCGCGCAGAAGATTACTATCAATTAGGCTATTGCTATTATATCAATGGTCAATCAAAAGATGCCATAGCACAGTTTAACAAGATTCTAAACCAAGAAACTGATTTGGTGCAAAACGCATACTATTTGTTGGCTGCAGCTTATTTAAAGGAGAACCAAAAATCACAGGCTCTCAACGCATTTAAGCGTGCAGCAGATTTTAATTTTAACACAGATATTCAAAAAGAAGCTCGCTATAATTATGCCCAACTCAGTTATGAGATTGGCAACCCTTATGCATCTCTTCAGGATGTTTTTGACCAATTTATAACTGCTTACCCCAAGGATTCCAGAGCCGCCACCCTAGAAGAACTCCTGCTGGAAGCCAGTTTATTGGAGGGAGATTTTCAAGCTGCTTTGGCACTATTGGCTCAGCGAAACCCTAAGGATGTAAAAACCAGACAATCAATAGGCCTACAAGCAGGACTCATGGCCATGGAACAAAAGCAAATAGCGTTGGCACAAGAGTATTTTGAAGCGCTTATTGCTCTTGACAATCATTCAGCAGCTGCTGTAGAAGCCCTTTTTTGGCAGTCTGAACTCGCTTTAAGAACATACGCGTATACGAATGCATTTGCTTTTCTGGCAGACATAAAGAATGAATCACTTCTGCCAGATCGCTTGCGGTTATTATTACCCTACCAAAAGGGCTTTGCTTTTTTTAAAACAAAAGAATTTACACGAGCAATTACTGCGTTTAAACAATTTTTAAGTCAGACCCAATCAATCACTAATTTAGAAGTGGAACGGAACCAAGCTGCACTTAGAATAGCAGACGCTCAGTACAGCAGCGGTCAATTTTCAATGGCCATTTCTAGTTATGAGTCTGTGGCAAAATCACAGCCCCAAGCAACCGCTTATGCTGAATTTAACAAGGCTATGGCACATGGATTAAATGGAAATACCGCTAAAAAAATAGGGATACTTACATCCTTTATTGGCCGTTTTCCAGAACACAATTACCTGCCAAAAGTTTATTTAGAATTAGGGCTAAGTGAAACAGCACAAGAAAATAACTCTCAGGCAATCACTTATTACGACCGTCTAATAACAGAATTTCCTAAAAGCGATTTAGTGCCTCAAGCCATGTTGAGAAAAGGATTGCTCTTGTTTAATACGTCCGAAATAGACGCCTCATTAAAAACATTCCAAGACTTAGTAAATCGCTTCCCAAAGTCTGCCTCTTTTTCTCAAGCAGTTTCTGCGGCAAAGAGAATATATATTGACCAAGGGCGTTTAAGTGACTACAGAAAATGGGTGGCCCAACTGAATTTGCCCCAAGATTCAGAGGCTTCTTTAGAAAAACAGACCTATGACCAGTTGAACAGGACCCTGTCATCTTTGGGCCTCGAAGCGCAAATAAACAGATTTGAACAGTATTTGAAAGATTTTCCCAACGGAGCGAACGCATTAAGCGTCAGTTATAATTTGGCCCTGCTTTACACCGAAACTGCTCAAGACAACAAGGCATTCCCATTGTATGATTTTGTGGCTAAGGCAGCATCTATACATGCAGAAGCAGCCTTGGTCGCATATATAAAACTACAACTAGAAAAAGGCTTTGGAGAAAATCCAGAAGCCACTTTAAAGCAATTATTGTCTAAGTCACAAGACCCCGCTAATAAGGCCTATGCTTTGTCTAATCTCATGCGTTTAAGTTATGAAAACCAATCCTTAGAGGCTGCATTAAACTACGCCCAATCTGTGATGGTTCTTGCTGAGGTACCAGAGGAGATTAAGCAAGACGCTCAGATTATGTTGGCTAGAGGTGCTCACATTAAAGGAGATGTTACGGCAGCCATTGCTGGCTATGCCTCGCTTAAGGAAGTAGCTTCTGGGGTCTTGGTCGCAGAATCTTTGTATTGGTTGGCCTATTATAAAAATGCGTCGGCAAACTACGAGGCTTCCAATGAATTAATTCTTGAACTGGCCAGTGATTACGGTGCCTATAAAATGTGGTCTGCTAAGGGACTCCTTCTAATGGGGGACAATTTTTTTGCCTTAGAAGATTTATTTCAAGCCCAGTATTTGTGGCAAAATGTACTAGAGAATTTCCTGCAATACCCCGAATTAATGAGGGAAGCAGAAATTAAAATAGCCCAGTTAGAAGACGCCAAATTAAATGAAGACACAGATGCTTAAAAACAACCTATACTTTTCATTACTCTTTTTATTGGCCACAAGTCCAATTTTGGCTCAGGACCAAGACTTGGGTACAGAGTCTGTTACTGTAGTAAAGAATTATGCCCCAGTTATTTTAATTGGAGCTAAGCCTCTTATAGCACCCATTCTCAAAGAGGTTTCATGGGATCAAAAAAGAACCTTAACATATCCTATACAAGAATTTCCTGTAGCCTCTAATTTTATCCCGCAATTGGCCGCGCCAGACGTCTTGCCTGCTGAGAAAGCCCCTAAGTCCTACAATACCCTGGTGCATTTGGGTTTGGGAAGTAGGAGTACGGCAGCGCTTTGGGCAGACAGTCAGATAAAGCAATCTAGATATGCCCATATTGGATTACAACTCATTCACAACAGTATGGTGCAGGACCTTCCTGAGTTAGATTGGGATAGCAATTTTTTTAACACCCAATTACAAGGAAGTTATTATTTTTCTAAGCGCAAAAAGCACTACCAGGCCGGAGCGTCACTCAAGCATATGGCCTATTCTTGGTATGGAATGCCAATCATGCAAGGCGGAATAGCGCAGCTTTCCATAGCGGTCCCGGTATATGATTTACAGCAAAACTATTTTTCTTCTGAAATCTTTGGATCTTTTAGGCAAGACAAAGGCGCTTTGGAGTCCTTGAGTATCACGGGGGGAGATTTTAGAGATACCACCCAATCCAACGCCCAAAAAATTATTGTTCATGGGAATGGACGTTTCATGCTTGGAGATAAACCCCTGTTTTGGAATGCCAGTTACGACTTTAGGGGAGGCCAATTTAGTATCCCACCGCTGCCTTCTTTTGACCAAAGCAATGGATTGGGGTACCAGATTCATAAAGTAGCTTTAAATCCTGTGATTGAGTTGGCTGACGCCGATGCTTTTTTTAAGCTAGGGTCAAAAATAATTTACTCCAATGGACTAAAAATTTATCCAGATATTTATGGTCAATATGCTCTTGTGGCAGATTTTGTGAGTGCTTTTGCCCGTCTAAGTGGAGACTTCAATTTAAATGATTACGCTTCTTTTGTTCAAGAGAATCCTTTTGTGTCTCCTTCGTTAGAAGTGCTTCCTTCTGACCAGCGTTATGCATTTGAATTGGGTGTAAAAGGTGGTGGAGCTGCTTTTTCCTACAGCTTGTCTTGGATGGAAAACAGTACAAACAACCAGGCATTATTTGTGCAGAATCCCAAGAATTATTTAAACGCCTATGAAAAACAGTTTAATTACGGTAATAGCTTTGAGGTGGTCTATGACGCAATAGATACCCAGCGTTTGGGTGTTGGTATAGAAGCAGCGCCATTACAAGGACTGAGTCTCTCAGGTCATTACCATCGTTTTGATTATACCACAACTCCTGCCCAAGAGGCTTGGCATTTGCCCAAAGAAAGCGCAAGAATACAATTAGAATACAACTTTTTAACCCGATTTACATTAAATGGCTCTTGGAATTATACAGGTGTTAGAACCGCCAGATCTAGTCAAATGGTGCAATTTATTGTTCCTGGACCATTGCCTTCTGAAGTTTTCGAATTGCCAGGATTTCACAGATTAGACGCCCAGTTGTTTTATCAGGCGAATGAACGACTATCTGTTTTTGTCAAAGGCAGTAACCTAACAGGCAGTACCTATGCACTGTGGTCTGGTTTTGTCGCTCCCCCCAGGATTGTAATGGCAGGAGCACAGTACAGATTCGATTTATAGGTTTTCTTTTTGACTTCAGTTCCTTATCTTTATTTGTTTTTAAAACCAATTAAAATTATTAAACCAAATCCCCATAACATGACATTGTACAAATCGTTATTTTTAACTGCAATTACTGCACTCGCCGTTAGCTGTAGCCCTAAAGAGTCCGTAGACCTTTTGGTGGTGAACGCCAAAGTTTATACGGTAGACGACACTCAAAAGACCGCTACTGCTTTTGCGGTACACCAAGGTCGTTTTGTTGCCTTAGGGGATACGGAAACGCTCCAAAATCAGTATAAATCTTCAAAGGTTATAAATGCCCAAGGTAAAGCCGTTACCCCTGGATTAATAGACGCACATTGTCATTTCTACGGTTTGGGACAAAACCAACAGGTGGTAGATTTGGTAGGAACAAAAAGTTACCAAGAAGTCCTTGACAGGGTCGTGGCTTTTCACGATGAAAAACCTGCCGTATTTATTAGAGGTAGGGGATGGGATCAGAATGACTGGGAAGAAAAAAAATACCCCACCAAAGCTGCTTTAGATGCCTTGTTTCCAGATATACCGGTAGCCCTGGAAAGGGTAGACGGACATGCTTATCTAGTGAATCAGGCTGCTTTGGATTTAGCGGGTATTACCACAGATACTGAGGTAGCTGGAGGGAGCATAGAAAAGGAAAATGGTGCACTCATAGGTATATTGGTAGACAATCCAATGGCACTCGTAGACGCAGTAATGCCTAAGCCTACAGTAGCAGATATTGTTACGGCTTTAAAAGACGCTCAGCGTATAGCCTTTTCTTACGGATTAACTACGGTAAATGACGCTGGTTTAAATAGAGATGTTATAGAAATTATAGACAGTTTGCACCAGACGGGAGATCTTAAAATGAGGATTTATGCTATGGTCAGTAACAGTCCTGAAAATTTAGATTACTTCTTGCCTAAAGGCGTTATAGAGACCCCAAGACTGAGGGTGGGGAGTGTTAAAGTATATGCAGACGGAGCGCTTGGATCTAGGGGAGCAACCCTCAGGGAAGCATACTCAGATAGGGACAACCACTTTGGTGCTATGGTCACAGGTGTTAAAGAGATTGAAGCTTTAGCTAAACGAATTGCGGCAACAGATTACCAGATGAATACCCATGCGATTGGAGACTCTGCGAATATTGTAGTACTTCGTGCCTATGCAGAAGCACTAGTGGGCACCAAAGACAAGCGTTGGAAAGTAGAACACGCTCAAATCATCAGTCCTGAAGATTTTGATTATTTTAATGGAGGAATTATCCCTTCGGTTCAACCGACCCATGCAACCTCAGATATGTACTGGGCAGAAGATCGGCTGGGTTCAAAGAGAATGGCAGGTGCTTACGCTTTTAAAACTTTGTTAGACAAGGCTGGAACTATTGCACTTGGCACTGATTTTCCTGTGGAACAAGTAAGCCCATTCTTGACTTTCTTAGCCGCAACAGCCAGGCAAGACACCTCAGGTTATCCAGAGGGTGGTTTTCAGATTCAGGATGGTTTAACGAGAGAAGAAACTTTAAAAGGGATGACTTTGTGGGCGGCTTATTCGAATTTTCAGGAGGCAGAACGCGGAAGTATTTCTGTAGGTAAAATGGCTGATTTTGTCATATACCACCAGGATATGATGCAGATACCATTGATTGAAGTTCCTAATATTAAGGTTTTCAGAACTTATGTAGGGGGAGAACTTGTTTATGAATAGAATTCAAAAAATAATTTATAAAAAAAGGAGCCCTAGGGCTCCTTTTTTTTATGTTATTCAATTGGTACTACTGTATTGAAATAGGTAAGTGAACTCTAGTAGTGTCCCAACCCATAGACAATTGTAGGTTGTCATTTTCTTCATGGAATACCATGCTAAAATACTCTAAAGCTTCTGAGTCTTTACTAACAATGGCTTTAACCCTTAAAACGTCTGCTTTTTCATTATAGGAATAAGAACCCCATTGGTTGAGATTGCTATTTAAAATAATAGTCCAGCTATTTTCACCAGGAATGGTAAATAAAGCGTAAGTACCTGCTTTTACTTTCTCACCGCCAAATACAACGTCTTGGTAGAAAGTAATTTCAGGTGCTTCATTCGCACCCGTTCTCCAAACAGCGTCATTGGGAGCCAAGGTGCTTAAGGACCTGCTCTTTAGTTGAGGTCTGTTGTATATCACCCTCATTTTTTTATTGGCGTCCATATGCTTAGCTGGAAACCAAGCAATATCCATGGGACTCGCGTCTAATTTTCCAAAGTCTTGAGCAAAGAGGCTGCTGCTACAAAGGAGACCAAAAAAGCATAGGCTGTAAAATAAGTTTGTTTTCATAATAAGTGTGTTATTAATGTTTGTTTTGAATTAAAATTTCTGATACTAAGTTCCACATTTAAAACGAATATTGAAAGCCTAGCTTTCAAATGTAAGTTCAATAAGCTGTAATGACCTATTTTTGTAACTATTTATCACTTTTTTGTAATATTAGGTAATAAAATGTAATTAAAATAGCCTTTTTGGTTTTATAAAATAATGTTTTGACTCATTTTTGTAGTCTCATTAAATAAATAACGATTATGTGTGGTATTGTATGTGCCTTTGATTTAAAACAAACTGCTGGAGATTTAAGGCCTCAGTTGTTAGAAATGTCTAAAAAAATTCGCCATAGAGGTCCGGATTGGAGCGGTATTTATGACCATGACAATGCGATAATGGCTCATGAACGACTGGCTATTGTAGATCCGGCTTCAGGAAAGCAGCCACTGCTCAATGCAGATGGATCTTTGGTATTGGCTGCCAATGGGGAGATATACAACCACCGCGAGTTAAGGGCTCAATTTGAGGGTAAATACGATTTTAAAACTCAGTCCGATTGTGAGGTGATTTTAGCACTCTACCAAGAAAAAGGGGTGTCTTTCTTAGATGAATTGAACGGTATTTTTGGCTTTGCCATTTATGACGCACAAAACGATGCATATTTTATTGCCAGAGATCATATGGGGATTATTCCATTGTATATTGGATGGGATATTCACGGAACCTTTTATGTGGCCTCTGAATTAAAAGCTTTGGAAGGGGTGTGTTCTAAAATAGAGTTATTCCCTCCAGGACATTATATGCATTCTAGTGATGGTGAGATGGTCAGATGGTACCAAAGAGAATGGATGGATTATGAGGCGGTGAAAGACAATGAAACCAGTATTCAGGAGATTAAAGAAGCTTTGGAGGCGGCGGTACACAGACAGCTTATGTCTGACGTTCCTTATGGGGTACTTTTATCTGGAGGGTTGGACTCCTCAGTGACATCGGCGATAGCCAAAAAATATGCCCAAAAAAGGATAGAGTCAGGAGATACAACAGACGCTTGGTGGCCACAATTACACTCTTTCTCAGTAGGATTAGAGGGTTCACCAGATTTAGCAGCGGCACAGAGAGTGGCCGACCATATTGGTACAGTGCACCATGAAATTAAATTCACCATTCAAGAGGGTTTAGACGCCATTAAGGATGTGATTTACAACCTGGAAACCTATGATATTACCACTATTAGAGCCTCCACGCCTATGTATCTTATGGCTAGAGTAATTAAATCTATGGGTATTAAAATGGTCTTGTCTGGCGAGGGCGCCGACGAGCTTTTTGGCGGCTACCTTTACTTTCACAAAGCGCCGTCTGCCAAAGATTTTCACGAAGAAACAGTCCGTAAATTAGATAAGCTTCACATGTACGACTGCTTGCGCGCCAATAAGTCATTGGCTGCTTGGGGTATTGAGGGAAGGGTGCCATTCTTGGACAAAGAATTCATGGATGTGGCCATGAGAATTAACCCACAAGACAAAATGATCAATGGGGAGCGTATGGAGAAATGGGTCTTGCGTAAGGCTTTTGAAGCATATCTGCCAGAATCTGTCGCTTGGAGGCAAAAAGAGCAGTTTTCTGACGGTGTTGGATACAATTGGATAGACACCCTAAAAGAAGTTGTTGCAGAAGCTGTAACAGACGAACAGTTGGCCAACGCCGCATACAGGTTCCCATTGCAAACGCCTACCTCTAAGGAAGAATTTTATTACAGGTCTATATTTGAGACCCATTTCCCCTCAGATGCTGCGGCCCTATGTGTACCCTCTGTACCCTCTGTGGCTTGTAGCACCCCCATTGCACTTGAATGGGATGAAGCGTTTAAAAACATGAATGATCCTTCTGGTAGGGCAGTGGCTAAAGTACACTCAGATGCCTATAGCAAGTAATTTTAATTAGAAATTGTTTCGGAATTTATTTCTGAAACTAAAGCCCTCCGTCATGGAGGGCTTTTTTTGTTTTTATACTTGTTTAAAACCCCTCATTTTCCACAACAATTGTTAATAACTTAGGCGCTTCTAAACCATATTAAACCCCCATTTAATAGGCTATTAGTTATATTTGTGGGATTGCTTAATAAATAAACAAATAACGCTTAGGATTTATGAGTGAAGAATTAGAAAAAAAGAATTATTCCGCAGATAGTATTCAGGCCCTTGAAGGGATGGAGCATGTAAGAATGCGTCCTTCTATGTACATTGGAGATGTAGGAGTAAGGGGTTTGCACCACTTGGTTTATGAGGTGGTAGACAACTCTATTGATGAGGCAATGGGAGGTCATTGTGACACCATTACCATAGATATAAATGAAGACAATTCCATTTCTGTAACAGATAACGGTAGGGGTATTCCAGTAGGAATGCACAAAAAAGAGGGTGTTTCTGCCTTGCAGGTAGTAATGACTAAGATTGGTGCTGGTGGGAAATTTGATAAAGATTCTTATAAGGTTTCCGGAGGTCTACACGGTGTAGGGGTTTCATGTGTGAATGCCCTTTCGGTGAGTCTTAAAGCTACCGTTTATGTAGATGGTAAAATATGGGAGCAAGAATATGAAAGGGGAAAGGCCCTTTACCCAGTAAAATCAATTGGAGATACAGATAAGAGAGGAACTACTGTGACTTTCTGGCCAGACCCAACAATTTTTACCCAGACGGTTGAGTACAGTTATGAAACGCTTTCTAATAGAATGCGTGAGTTGTCCTACTTGAATAAGGGGGTAAAATTAACCATTACAGATAAGCGTCAAAAAGAAGAAGACGGTTCTTTTGTAAGTGAAGTATTCCATTCTGAAGAAGGCTTAAAAGAATTTATAAAATTCTTGGATGGGAATAGAGAGCAATTGATTCAAAATGTGATTTCAATAGAAGGAGAGAAAAATGGTATTCCTGTAGAGGTTGCTATGGTGTACAACACTTCTTATACAGAGAATCTACATTCTTATGTAAACAACATTAACACCCACGAAGGGGGTACGCACCTTTCTGGATTTAGAAGGGGTCTAACGACCACCTTGAAAAAATACGCAGATTCATCTGGTTTGTTAGACAAGCTAAAATTTGAAATATCTGGAGACGACTTTCGCGAAGGCTTAACTGCTATTGTTTCTGTAAAAGTTGCAGAACCTCAGTTCGAAGGGCAAACTAAAACTAAATTGGGCAACAGGGAAGTTTCTGCTGCTGTAAGTCAGGCAGTTTCTGAAATGTTGTCTGATTACTTAGAAGAAAACCCAGACGACGCTAAGATTATTGTTCAAAAAGTGGTTTTAGCTGCTCAAGCAAGACATGCTGCAAATAAAGCCAGAGAGATGGTTCAGCGTAAGACCGTCATGAGTATTGGTGGTTTACCTGGTAAATTGTCAGATTGTTCGGAGCAAGATCCAAGTTTATGTGAGGTATTCCTTGTGGAGGGAGATTCTGCAGGTGGAACAGCCAAACAAGGTCGTGACAGGAATTTTCAAGCAATTTTACCTTTAAGAGGTAAGATATTGAATGTGGAAAAAGCCATGCAGCACAAAGTATTTGATAATGAAGAAATTAAAAATATTTATACTGCTTTAGGGGTTTCTATTGGAACTGAAGAAGATTCTAAAGCCCTTAACTTAGATAAGTTAAGGTACCACAAAGTAGTCATCATGTGTGATGCAGATGTAGACGGTAGTCATATTGAGACCCTAATCTTGACGTTTTTCTTCCGATATATGAGGGAGCTCATAGATGGAGGGCATGTATATATTGCCACTCCACCACTTTATTTGGTTAAAAAAGGGGCTAAGAAACGTTATGCATGGAATGACAAAGAGCGTGACGCTATAGCAGAGGAGTTTAACGGATCTGTAAGTATACAACGTTATAAGGGTCTTGGAGAAATGAATGCAGAACAATTGTGGGACACTACTATGAATCCTGAATTCAGAACATTGAGACAGATTACCATAGACAATGCTTCGGAGACGGACAGGACTTTTTCTATGTTAATGGGAGATGAAGTACCGCCAAGAAAAGAATTTATCGAGAAAAATGCTGTTTATGCGAATATTGACGCATAAACTGAAAAATTATAAACTTAAAAAAATAGAATTAGAATGAAGATTACAGTGGTAGGAGCAGGTGCTGTTGGTGCAAGTTGCGCAGAGTATATTGCTATAAAAGATTTTGCCTCAGAGGTAGTGTTGGTAGACATTAAAGAAGGTTATGCAGAAGGGAAGGCGATGGATTTAATGCAAACAGCTTCTTTGAATGGTTTTGACACAAAAATTACAGGAGTGACTGGTGATTATAGCAAAACTGCAGGGAGTCATTTAGCGATTATTACTTCTGGTATTCCAAGAAAACCTGGAATGACAAGAGAGGAACTCATAGGTATTAATGCCGGTATTGTGAAGACTGTTGCCCAAAGTATTTTGGCACATTCTCCAGAGGTTATTATTATGGTGGTGAGTAATCCAATGGACACCATGACTTATTTGGTTCATAAAGCAACGGGATTACCAAAGCACAGAATAATAGGTATGGGTGGTGCTTTAGATAGCGCTAGATTTAAGTATCGTTTGGCAGAGGCTGTAGGAGCACCTATCTCAGATATTGATGGTATGGTGATTGGAGGCCACTCAGATACTGGAATGGTTCCATTGAGCAGATTAGCTACTAGAAACTCTGTACCTGTATCTAATTTTGTAAGCGAGGAGCGTTTGGGTCAAGTAGTAGAAGACACCAAAGTTGGTGGAGCAACCTTGACCAAGTTATTAGGTACTTCTGCTTGGTATGCACCGGGAGCTGCCGTGTCTGCAATGGCACAAGCCATTGTATGTGATCAGAAAAAAATGTTCCCTTGTTCTACCTTGTTAGAAGGGGAGTACGGCTTGTCTGACATCTGTATTGGTGTTCCCGTAATCTTAGGGGTAAATGGAATTGAAGAAATTGTTACAATTCCATTGAATGACCAGGAGAAAGCCAAATTGGCAGAGAGTGCCAAGGGGGTAAGAAAAACAAACAGTCTCTTAGACGTATCATAACTACAACAAGTAAATAAGCGCCTTTACAAAGGGCGCTTACTTATTTTGTGATTTAAAACAAATTATTGTCAGTTCCTATTGGAAATGATATATTTGCACGCAATTTATATACCAAATAATAATTCATTGAACTAATGCAAAATAAAGGACTTATAAAGCTATTTGCTTTTTTATTCGGGATAGTGAGTATTTACCAGCTATCTTTTACCTTCATTACCAGTAAGGTAGAACAAGATTCAGTAGCTTTCGCTACCGCTAAGATTGCAGACACTGACGCAGACTATCTCGCAAAAAGAGGGACAGCAGAAACCGCTTTCTTAGATTCAGTAGCAAACAATCCAATCTTTGGATTCACTAGCTATGCAGACGCTAAGAAAAAAGAACTAAACAAAGGATTGGACCTTAAAGGTGGGATTAACGTGACTTTACAGATTTCTGTAAAAGACATTCTAAAAGGATTGGCCAACAATTCTAAGAATCCTGTGTTTAATAAGGCCCTTGCAGATGCAGATAATGCGTCTAAAAATAGCGACGACACTTACTTAAACTTATTCTTCGAGTCATTTGACGCTATTAAAGGAGACACCAAGTTAGCAGATCCCTCTATTTTTGCAAACAAAGCCTTATCTGACGTGATTAACTTTCAAATGTCAGACGATGAGGTGAAGCCTATTTTAAGTCAAAAAATTGATGAATCCATCGTATCTGCTTTTGAGGTACTTAGAGAGCGTATTGATGGTTTTGGGGTAACACAACCAAACATCCAAAGAGAAGGTAACTCTGGAAGAATTCTTGTTGAATTACCAGGAGCCAAAGACATTGCTAGAGCGCAAGATTTATTGTCTAGTACGGCTCAATTAGAATTTTGGGAAACCTACCCACCTAACAACCAAGATATTGCCTCTTTCTTTGTGGCTGCCAATGAGCGGTTAAAGTCTTTAGTTAATACTAAAGAAGAAACTCAAAAGCCTGCTTCAGAGATTGATTCTTTATTGGCAGACGTGGCACAAGATTCATTGGCCAACCAACAAAATCCATTAATTGACTTGATTAGAGGTCAAGGACAAGGATATGAAACTTTTAAATTTTCAGTAAGAGATACTGCTACAGTTGGGGCTTATTTGAGAATGAAAGAAATTCGCAAACTTATTCCAGCTTCATTAGCTAATGTAAAGTTTGTGTGGGAACGTCCTTCTGCCAATTCTGAGGTAGTTGGTTTGTACGCTTTAAAATCTAACAGAGATAACACTCCTAGAATTAGTGGAGATGTGGTAAGTGATGCTAGAGACGATTTTGACCAATTTAGCCGTCCTGCAGTGTCTATGACCATGAATACTAAAGGTGCCAAAGAGTGGGAGAAATTAACTGGAGACGCATTTAATAACCAAACAGGTATTGCTATTGTTTTAGACAACAAAGTTTATACTGCACCAGGTGTTTCCTCAGGTCCTATCTCAGGAGGTCGTTCTGAAATTACTGGTTCATTTACTGTGAATGAAACAAAAGATATTGCCAACGTGTTACGCGCTGGTAAATTACCGGCTTCAGCTGAGATTATTCAGTCAGAAATTGTTGGTCCATCGCTAGGACAGGAAGCTATTGATAGCGGGTTTAATTCATTCACTTTAGCGATGGTATTAGTATTGTTATGGATGATATTATACTACGGTAGAGCTGGTCTTTTTGCAGACATTGCCCTATTGTTAAACATCGTGCTTATTTTTGGTGTTTTGGTGAGTTTAAATGCTGTTTTAACCCTTCCTGGAATTGCAGGTATTGTACTGACTATTGGTATGTCAGTAGATGCTAACGTACTCATCTTTGAGCGCATCAAAGAAGAATTGGCTAAAGGAAAGGGAAAAGCCCTTGCTATTGCAGACGGTTTTAGTAACGCCCTATCTTCCATTTTAGATGCCAACATTACTACAGGACTTACAGCGATTATATTATTTGTGTTTGGTTCAGGACCCATCAAAGGATTTGCGACTACTTTATTGATAGGTATTATTACCTCTTTATTTACAGCGATCTTTATCACTAGATTATTAATCGATGGGTACACGGCTAAAAAGTCTGCCTCTTTAGATTTTAGCACGGCCATTACTAAGAACTTGTTTAAGCAGCCTAATATTAACTTCCTAGGAAAGAGAACTGTTGCTTACGCTATCTCTGGAGCTTTTGTGTTAGTGAGTTTAGGTTCGTTATTTACCCAAGGCTTACAGCAGGGAGTAGACTTCATTGGGGGTCGTTCTTATACAGTTCGTTTTGAACAAGCGGTGAATCCTTCTGAACTATCTTCTGAATTGTCTGATGTGTTTGGAACAGGAACCAATGTGAAGACCTATGGAGATGACAATCAGGTTAAAATAACTACGGCTTATAAAGTAGACGTAGAAGGTATTGAGGTAGACAATGAGATTCAAAATTCATTGTACACATCACTTCAGAAATATTTGCCAGCTGGAACCAGCTATGAAGACTTTATTGTTGGAGATGGTAGTGGAACAATTGGTATTATGCAGTCTTCTAAAGTGGGTCCAACAATCGCAGATGATATTAAAAACAATGCTTTCTTAGCGATCTTAGGATCTCTATTGGTAGTATTCTTATACATCTTGTTGAGATTTAGAAAATGGCAGTTCTCATTGGGGGCTGTTGTCGCGGTATTCCACGATGTATTAATCGTGTTGGGTATTTTCTCTTTGTTAGGAAAGTATATGCCATTTAACATGGAAATTGATCAGGCATTTATTGCTGCGATCCTTACAGTAATTGGATATTCGTTAAATGATACGGTGGTTGTATTTGATCGTATTCGTGAAATTATAGCAGAAAAAGGATGGAAGTCTGGTGAAAATACCAACTTGGCCTTGAACAGTACCCTAAGCCGTACCTTAAATACCTCTTTAACTACTTTAGTGGTATTACTAGCAATCTTTATCTTTGGAGGAGAGTCTCTTAGAGGATTTATGTTCGCTATGATTATTGGGGTGTTAGTAGGTACTTATTCTTCGCTATTTATTGCAACACCAGTTATGTTTGACTTCTTAAAGAAGAAAATTCAATCAGGAAAATAATTTGAACTTTTGTTCAATGCATAAAAAAGGCGGCCATTTGGCCGCCTTTTTTTATATCATTTTGGCAATACTGCCTTGGGGTGTTTTGTGGAGTGTTATTTGTTTGGCTTTCTTAAATTCGTGTGCCACTATGTGAGAGACTAAAATAATGGCAGTGTCTGTTTGTTTGGCTAGATTCTCTACTAATTGAATGTATTGACTACTTTGAATGGAATCTAACCCACTAGTAGGCTCATCTAAAATGAGTAGTGCAGGAAGTTTTATCATAGCCCTTAGAGTCATGATCATTCCTTTTTGTCCTTCAGATAAAGTATGGAAAGGCTTTTTTTCCAGAGAGGATAGACCAACCGCTTCAAGCCATAATTTGGCTTTAAGCACCATCTCATTTGAAGGCTTATTGTATAAACCTACTTGATCTAATACCCCACCCAAAATCATTTCTATTGCGCTATGTGTGCCAGGAAACATTTGTATCATGGAAGGGGCGTAGTAGCCTAATTGTTTCTTGATTTCCCAAACGCTTTCACCGCTCCCTTTTTTATGGCCAAAAAGCCATAAGTCTTGGCCAAAACCCTTTGGATTGTCTCCTGTGATTAGAGAGAGTAAAGTGGTTTTTCCTGATCCATTTTCTCCTTTTAACTGCCAGAAATCTCCACTTTTAATAGTCCAATTAATTTGATACAATACTTTTTTACTACCATAGGAAACTGTGACATTCTCAAGTCTTACCAGTGTTTTAGGAACTGTTTTCTCCGAAACGCTTTTTTTAATAGTAGTCCACAGTTTTTGATTATTAGTCCCGAGTTCTGTGTATGATAATTTTTTTTGACTTTTTAAAATTGTATCGTATTCTAGATAAGATTTTTCACAACTGAAATTGGGTGTCCAATGTTCATTTGAAGTCACAATGACAAGATTGACTTGATCACATATTTTATCCAGCTCTTTTGCTACATAAGCCCTATTGATTTCATCTAAATGCGCCATTGGGTTAATAAGTACTATGGTCTCTTTTTGTTGGCTCAGGATAAATTTGAAAAACGCCATGCCTTGTTGGCCACTAGACATACTTTCTAGTGTTTGACCATAGGTGTTTACGAATAGTTTTAAATCATGAATGCGCTCTTCTTGGATCTGAACTTGAATGGCTTTTTTAGAGTACCAGGAAGCTTTTGAGATTTTAGGGTAGGCTCTATTTAAGTGCCCATAGACCCGGTCCTCACTGATGTGATTTCCTATGAGAAGATGTAGATGCAAAGGCATCTATGGTTATTTTTTAGCTGGGCGTAGCATGTAATAGGCGCCTATGAGTATAAATGGAATACTAAGCCATTGACCTGTGCTTAGCAAGCCCAAGCTTTCTTCAAATCCTCCTTGACTTTTCTTTACGAATTCCACAAAAAATCTTGTAGCCCAAAGAAGGATAAAGAATAGACCAAAGAGATAACCTGGTTTGTCCTTTTTAGTGGTGTTCCAAAATATATAATACAATAAAACAAAAATGGCTAAATATGCCACTCCTTCGTATAGTTGTGCAGGGTGCCTAAACGGAATGGCTTCTAGGTACGAAGCAAAGTCTGGATTTGTTTCAATCATAGCGTAGGCAGCATCTGGAGTACGTTCACCAGTTATACCCATGGCTTTGTAGGCAGACATGTCTTCCGAGTCTCTGATGAATTTAGTGGCGAAAATAAAATCTTTATTCACTACTTTTCCGTTGATCTCTGAGTTAAAAAAATTGCCCAGACGAATACAGAATGCACCAAGAGAAACAGGCACAACCAGTCTGTCAAATAAAGAAAGCAATTTGAATTCTGGATTCTTTTTTATGTAGAGCATCATCCCTAGGATAATACCAATAGCAGCCCCATGACTTGCCAAACCAGCAAAACCGGTGAATTCATAGCCTCGAATCAGCCCAAATAGGGCCCCTTTACTACTTTCTCTAATGGGTAATAAGATTTCTAATAAATGGTCTTGATAATAGGCCCAGTCATAGAAAAAAACATGTCCTAATCGGGCACCAAGCATGGTAGACAATACTGCATGGATAAAGAGAGAATCTAATTGTTCTAAGGTTTTCTTCTCAGATAAAAAGATCTTTTTCATTAAGTACCAGCCTAGTGCAAAGGCAATAATCCAAAGTAAGTTGTAGTATTTTATCTGTAATCCCCCTAAACTGAATAAGGTTTCATTTGGGTTCCATATAATTCCTAAAATATGCATGCTTGAAAAGTTTACGCTAAGATAGCAAAATAGATGGCTTTATTCACCGAATTTATTTTATGGCACTGGGTCATGTCCATGCCCTCCCCAAGGATTACAACTTAAAATTCTCTTGGCAGACAACCATGCTCCCTTAAAAAGTCCGTGTTTTTGAAAGGCTTCAAGGCTGTAGCTAGAGCAAGTAGGGGTGTACCTGCAACTGGGTGGTGTGAGTGGTGAAATGAAGTTTTGGTAAAAACGAATCAAGATCACAAAAGGAAAAATAAGTATTTTTTTCAAGCGCAGTTGTTTTCGTTTATTCGAGTTATGGGAATGCTTACACCAGATTTTTGTAGTGTACCCATTGTTTTTTACACGGATTGTAACATTGAGAAGCTTTTTGTTAGCAACAATTAAGACAGGCTAAAGGTAGTCCCTTCTGCTCCGTCTTTTAACTGTATGCCAAGGGCCAACAATTGGTCTCTAATCGCGTCTGAAGTAGCAAAGTCTTTATTGTCTCTGGCCTCTTTTCTGAGTTTAATAAGCATTTCTACCAATGCCGGTGTCTGACTATTTATGGCCATTTCCTCGCCCTCTTTTAAGCCTAAAACATCAAATACAAAAGCCTTTAATAAAGCTGTAAAATGCACTTTGTCTGCTTGCTTAATTTGGTGTGTTCCTTCTTTTAATAAATTAATTTCTTTTACTCCCTCAAATAGGTGTGCAATGAGTATGGGGGTGTTAAAGTCGTCATTCATAGCGGTGTAACACTTGTCTTCCCAGCTTTTTAAGTCAAAGTCTGTATGGGTTCCCACCACTACACTGTCTAGTTGTTTTAAAGCATCCATTAAACGTGAATGTCCTTTTTCAGAGGCCAATAAGGCTTCATTACTCAAGTCTAAAATACTGGTATAATGCGCTTGCATCATGAAAAATCGAACTACAGATGCAGTGAAAGGTTTAGAGAATATGTTGTTTTCACCTGTAAATATTTCCCCAGGTAAAATATTGTTGTCAGTAGATTTAGACATCTTTTTACCATTGAGCGTAAGCATATTGGCATGCATCCAATATTTCACCGGAGATACCTCATTAGTGGCTTCTGCTTGTGCAATTTCGCATTCGTGGTGTGGAAATTTTAAATCCATTCCTCCTCCATGAATATCAAATGTTTTTCCTAAATATTTTGTACTCATCGCAGTACATTCTAAGTGCCATCCCGGAAAACCGTCGCCCCATTTAGACGGCCATCTCATAATGTGTTGTGGTTCTGCTTTTTTCCATAATGCAAAATCTTGAGGAGATTTTTTTTCGTCTTGTGCCGTTAGACTTCTGGTGTTGGCCAACATGTCTTCTAATTTCCTGCCGCTTAACTTCCCGTAATCATGGGCTTCATTAAATTTTTGAACGTCAAAGTAAACAGACCCATTTATATGATACGCAAAGCCTTTCGCTATAATTTCATCTATAATTTGAATTTGTTCAATGATGTGTCCAGTTGCGGTAGGTTCAATACTGGGTGGTAATAGGTTGAATTTAGTCAAGATATTATGAAAGTCAACCGTATATTTTTGCACCACTTCCATTGGTTCAATCTGCTCTAACCGGGCCTTCTTTGCAATTTTGTCTTCTCCTTCTTCTGCGTCATTTTCTAAGTGTCCTGCATCTGTGATGTTTCTTACATACCTCACTTTATAGCCTAAATGTTTGAGGTATCTAAAGATCATATCAAAAGACATGAAGGTTCTGCAATTTCCAAGGTGTACTTGAGAGTAAACAGTTGGTCCACATACATACATACCTACATAACCCGGTGTAATAGGGGTAAATACTTCTTTCTTTCCACTGAGGGAATTGTATATTTTTAAGGTATTATTTTGTGATACAGGCATGTTCTTTTGATCTAGAAATTAACCGGAAGGTTGAGAAAATTTATAAATTCTTTTCTGGTGGCAGCTTCTTTAAAAGCGCCTCCGTACTCTGCTGTAACGGTACTAGAATCTATGTCCCTAATACCCCTAGAGTTTACGCAGAGATGTTTTGCATCTATGACGCAAGCCACATCTTGTGTTCCTAACACTTTTTGTAATTCCCTAACAATTTGTATGGTCAAACGTTCTTGAACTTGGGGTCTTTTGGCAAAATAATCTACGATCCGATTCATTTTTGATAATCCCACTACAGTCCCTTTTGATATATATGCCACATGTGCTTTCCCAACAATTGGGAGTAGGTGATGCTCACAGGTGGAGTAGAGGGTAATATTTTTTTCTACAAGCATTTCTCCGTACTTGTATTTGTTGCTAAAAGTAGACGCTTTTGGTCTTTTGTTTGGATGTAAACCACCAAAAATTTCATTCACAAACATTTTAGCTACCCTATTAGGCGTGCCTTTTAAGCTGTCGTCTGTAAGGTCTAGACCTAAAGTGTCTAGAATGGCTGTTACATGGCCTTTAATTCGTTCAATTTTGTCCTCGTTAGAGAGGTCAAAAGCGTCTGATCTTAGCGGAGTATCTTCTGCTGCAGACAGGTGGTCCATAGAGAGTTCTTCTTGAGCCTCCATAGCGTTTTGGTCTATTTTCATTCTAAATGTAGTACGTTTCTACTGCAAATATAGGGCAATTCTACCGGGATTTATAGCTTTTTTGGTTTAGAAGAAAAGGGTGTAGGTCATACTGGCAATATTTCTACTTGTTTCCATTTGAAAAGGAGTGCCTCCTGGATAGTTTAAAGCATAAAATGACTGATTTTGTTTCCATTGGCTAAAGGCAAAATCAATTCTACCTCCATTAAAAATCCATCCTAATCCAGCGCTGGTGTTTGTGGTGTTGGCGCTGTTGTTTTTAAAAGGACTATTTTGTGTGCTATACCCTATTCTAAGAGACCATCTTGAAAGATTAAATTCCCCGCCAATGTTTAAACTATTGACTGTGCCAAGACTATTGCTGGCGGCATTGTTTAGTTCATTGAAGTAAGGATCTCTAAGGGGTCTAAACCGTGCAGTAGAAAAATCTTGCTGGCTATAATCAACGCTTAATAAGCCGTTCTTACCAAATACCAAAGCACCGCTCAGTGTTATTTTTGAGGGGATTGTTGTTCTGTAATCTTCAAATAGATTAATCTGGTTTTGGTCAATGAATTCAATATCTACATCTTCTAGATTACTCCCAATTTGTTGGTGTGTTTTTTCGGATATGGTATACCAGGTGGGGGTTCTGTAACTCACTCCAAGTCTCAGAATTTGTGAGACTTTGGCTATGGCGCCTAGACTTAGGGCAACTCCATTACCGTCTGTTCTAATAAAATTGTCAAAATCTATGTATTGTATGGGACTATTAGCACTGTATCCATCTTCATTTATTCTTCCTTGTTTTTCATAAACCAAGCTTTGAAATTCAAGTCCAGCACCTAAAAACAAGAAGTCTTTGTATTGTGCTGCTGTGGTAGCGACAAATTTGCTATTTCTCCCTTTGGTTTGAATCTGATGGTTCTGGCGTACTTGTTGGTAGCGGGCATTAGACACATAACTACTGATGCTATTATTGTCTAATTCAGTAGGGTCCAAAACACCACTGTAATACCCTAAAAAGGCCTGTTGTGCGTCATATCCAATTTCTGCGCCAATATTGAGATAGGCTTCTTCTAATAGTTCACCGTCTAATTTTAAAATATCCCCAAAAGGAATGCCATTGGCGTATTGAAGAAAGTACTGGTCCAAACCATTTGGGGTGTTTCCTTTCGCATTTATCCTCGATTTGTATTGGTTGCTATTGTCTGAGTTTAGCGCAAAACTGATTTTTTTCCATGGACTGTTTTGACTGTTGTTGTACACAAAAACAATTCCCGCTTGATTGAACCCTAAATGGCCTTTATTGGCTTGGGTATTTGTTGCGTTCAACTGGGTATTGTTTTCTGTCTGAAAATAAGAGAGTCCAAAGCCCATTTGGCTGTGTTTGAATACGGCAGCACCTGCAGGATTAATGGCGAGCGCAGAAAAATCTCCTCCTAGGGCTCCAAAAGCACCCGCCATGGCTTGAAATCTTGCTGTTCCTGTTCTTTGTTCTAAGCCAAACAAAGGAAGGTCCTGAATTTGTTGCCCATAAGTGAATAAACCCGAAGTCAAAATGACTCCTAATAATATTTTTCTCATTGAATTGCTAATTAATTTCTTCTTCCGCTAGATTTGTTATTAGAAGAAGACCTGCTTGAAGAACTCGACCGCACACTACCACTGCTTCTTACGCTATTAGAGGATCTTACAGCTGGAGTGTTGTTGCTTGAGCGTTGAATGCTGGACCTGTTAACAGGAGTGCTTTGTATGTTACTGCTCCTTCTAATAGGACTCACATTTCTAACACTATTACTACCGCTACTTCTTTTAGCGCTGTTGTTAAGATTACTCGTTCTAGGGGCTAAATTTCTGTACAATTGAGTGTTTGGACTCTGATTGCTTCTTACAGAAGTGCTTCTAGTTGCACGGGGTGTTCTAACTAAACTGTTGTTTCTTATTGCGTTAGAAGTATTGTAAGTCCGATTTCTCAGGTTATTAGACAAATTATTGGAGGACACCATTCTCGTATTTCCATTAGAGGACACAGTTCTTGTGTTAGAAGTTGTTTGTCCAATATTGTTTCTAAGTCCGTTGTTAGACCTTAGAGTGTTGTTGGAAGTTATTATTCCATCTACAGCCCTGTTGTTGTTTCTGTAAGCGTCCACTACCCTTGTATTGTCGCTGGTTCTGAGGTAATTCCTGAGCCCACTCACGCTTAATGTATTTTTTCTAAGCGCATAGCTGCTATTTCTTCTTTGAGTTTGGTTACTTTTTCCTCTTCTTGTCGCATTTACTGCAACGTTTGTTCTATATGGACTTCTATTAAATCGGTTATTTCTTCCAAACCTATTGACTCTAGCATAATTGTATGGTCCGTAAAAAGCCACTGGATTTTGGAAGCCCCAGCTATTCCATCCCCATCTATTCCAACTGTTCCAGCCCATATTGTTCCAATAATTAAAGCCCCAGCCCCAAGGGTTTCCACCCCAGTTATTAAAGCCCCAACCCCATTGATCAAATCCCCATGGGTTCATTCCCCAGGCGTTGTTTCCCCATCCCCATTGGTTAAATCTCCAATTTCTCCAAGGGCGGAATCTTATGGAACTCATTTGGGCAAAAGAGGAGAAATAAAGCCCTTGCATGCCCATTGGAACTATACCAAAATTATTATAAAATGGATCCCCAGGATAAAAGTGATCAAACCAAGGGTTGTTGTGGACCTGAATAGTTACAACAGATGGACTACTTCCCCAACCGGCTTGTGCATTATTTTGACCCGAAGAAACTTGATTGTTTTGAGGTCTGTATGTTTGACCGTTTTGGTCTACGTACTGGTCATCATTGTACTGAACTGACGAGCTATACTGGTCTGCAGAAGTAAAATTGTTTTCTTCTAATAAAGAGGCATAAGTATTGGCGCGATCTGAGAAGTAAGACCCAAATTCATTGGGGTTGTCGTTCACTACCTGAACTGCTGTTTCAGAAGCAGCTACGGTTCTTACTACGCCATTGGAATTGCTATAAATCCCATCTTGTGCGTAAAATGAAGCCTGGGTAAAACTTCCACATGAAGTTAAAAACAAGCTTGCTGTTATTAGTAATCCTAAAGATCTAAAACTGGAAGTAAGTGTTTGTGTTTTCATATGGCTATAATTTAATTGTGATGCTCTTTAAAAATAGTTAGTTTTGTGCCACAGTGCTAGACAAATAAAATGGCCCCAAAAAGGCGTAGTACTGAGAATGAGATACTAACTATAGGCTAAATTACAAGATTTGTGCCAAACTCTAAGTTATGAGTAAAAATTTAACCAAAAGAAGCGAAGACTACTCTAAGTGGTATAACGAATTAGTTGGAAAAGCAGACCTAGCAGAGAATTCTGGCGTAAGAGGTTGTATGGTTATAAAACCATACGGATATGCTATTTGGGAAAAAATGCAGGCAGCATTAGATCATATGTTTAAGGAAACAGGTCATGAGAATGCCTATTTTCCCTTGTTCATTCCCAAGTCTTATTTCAGTAAGGAGGCCAGTCATGTAGATGGTTTTGCTAAAGAATGTGCCGTAGTGACTCATTACAGGCTTAAAAATGCTGAGGATGGTAGTGGGGTAGTCGTAGATCCAGACGCCAAGTTGGAGGAGGAGCTTATTGTTAGGCCTACTTCAGAAACTATTATTTGGGACACCTATAGAAAATGGATTCAGTCCTATAGAGACCTTCCATTGCTTATAAATCAATGGGCTAATGTAGTTCGTTGGGAAATGAGAACACGTCTGTTTTTAAGAACGGCAGAGTTCTTATGGCAAGAAGGGCATACCGCTCATGCTACCAAAGAAGAGGCTATAGCAGAGGCTGAGCAAATGATGGAGGTATATGCTACATTTGCACAGGAATTTATGGCGGTTCCTGTGATTAAAGGGCTAAAAACAGAGTCTGAGCGTTTTGCAGGCGCCTTAGAGACCTATTGTATAGAAGCCATGATGCAAGACGGAAAAGCATTACAGGCAGGTACGTCACACTTTCTGGGACAAAACTTTGCCAAGGCTTTTGATGTAACCTACGCAAGTAAAGAAGGAAAACAAGAGTATGTGTGGGCCACTTCATGGGGAGTGTCTACCCGACTAATGGGTGCACTTATTATGACCCACTCAGACGACAACGGATTGGTCCTGCCCCCAAAATTAGCCCCCATACAAGTAGTTATTGTACCCATTTATAAAGGTATAGAACAATTAGACGCTATTGCTGAAAAAGTAGCGCCATTGGTAAAAGAACTCAAGTCTAAGGGAATTTCTGTAAAATTTGATCAAAGAGACACCCATAAACCAGGATTTAAATTTAACGAATATGAACTCAAGGGAGTTCCTGTTCGCTTGGCCATTGGACAAAGAGATTTAGACAACAACACTTTTGAAGTTGCAAGAAGAGACACCCTTACAAAAGAAACCGTCGCTTCTGACCAGGTTGTAAACCATATAGAGCAATTGTTAGCCGTTATTCAAGATAATCTATACCAACGTGCCCTTGAATTTAGAGACACTCATATTACTCCTGTAGACACTTATGAAGTTTTTAAAAAGGTACTTGAAGAAAAGGGTGGTTTTGTCTCTGCACATTGGGATGGAACTATAGCGACGGAAGCAAAGATAAAAGAGGACACTAAGGCTTCAATTAGGTGTATTCCTATAGATGCAAAAGAGGAGCAAGGGCTTTGTATTCTTACGGGTAAGCCCTCTTCTAAAAGGGTCTTATTTGCTAAGGCCTATTAAAAAAAGAAAAAATTGTAGTTGGCTCTTGCAATAGTGAAAAATAGTTGTATTTTTGCATCCGCAATTGCGTAAAGTAATGGTCCGTTCGTCTAGGGGTTAGGACGCCAGGTTTTCATCCTGGTAACAGGGGTTCGATTCCCCTACGGACTACAAAATTTATCCCGCAGCATATGCTGCAAAACGGTCCGTTCGTCTAGGGGTTAGGACGCCAGGTTTTCATCCTGGTAACAGGGGTTCGATTCCCCTACGGACTACAAAAGCGAATGGTAACATTCATAACAATTACAAATTAAAACTATGGCTAATCACAAGTCTGCATTAAAGAGAATTAGAAGAAACGAGGCAGTGCGTTTACGTAACAAGTACCAGCACAAGACCATGCGTAATGCCCTTAAAAAATTACGTTTAGAAGAAGATAAGAAAGCAGCTTTAGAGATGCTTCCATCTGTGATCTCTATGATTGATAAGTTGGCAAAACGCAACATCATTCACTCTAACAAAGCTTCTAACTTGAAGAGTAAATTAACCAAACAAGTAGCGACTCTTTAAGTAGGGATCTTTACTCGTTTTATCTCATACGCCTGTGGTATTTTTCAATACCACAGGCTTTTTTTGTGCCCTAATTAACAGCAATGAGTAGTGGCTAATGCCACAAAAAAAACGCCGCGGAGAAATCCGCGGCGTTATAATACAATTATGAGGAGTAATTACTGATTCATAGTCAATAAGAATTCCTCATTGTTTTTCGTTTGCTTAAAGCGTTGTTCAATAAACTCCATGGCTTCTACAGGGTTCATATCTGCAAGATATTTACGCATAATCCACATGCGTTGCACGGTTTGCTCGTCTAATAAAAGATCGTCTCTACGGGTACTAGAAGAGGTTAGATCAATGGCAGGGAAAATTCTTCTATTAGATATTTTTCTATCTAATTGAAGTTCCATATTACCAGTTCCTTTGAATTCTTCAAAAATCACCTCGTCCATCTTCGAACCCGTTTCTGTAAGTGCAGTGGCTATAATAGTTAAAGAACCGCCATTTTCTATGTTTCTAGCAGCACCAAAGAATCTTTTTGGCTTGTGTAATGCGTTGGCGTCTACCCCTCCACTCAGCACCTTACCAGAGGCAGGTTGAACAGTGTTGTAGGCTCTAGCCAATCGGGTAATAGAATCTAAAAGAATCACGACATCATGACCACATTCTACCAATCTCTTGGCTTTTTCCAATACAATATTAGCCACTCTTACATGTTCTGTAGCCTCCTTGTCAAAAGTAGAGGCAATGACCTCTCCTTTTACATTTCGCTGCATGTCCGTCACCTCTTCTGGACGTTCGTCAATCAGAAGAATAAGTTGATACACTTCAGGATGATTGGCTGCAATTCCGTTAGCAATGTCTTTAAGAAGCATGGTCTTACCTGTTTTAGGCTGGGCCACAATCATTCCTCTTTGACCTTTACCAATGGGGCAAAATAAATCAATAATTCGGTTAGATATATTGCTCTGTCTTTCAGATAGTTTAAATTTTTCTTCTGGAAATAAAGGTGTTAAGTGTTCAAAAGCCACACGATCCCTAACTACTTGTGGGTCTTGACCATTAATTTTATTTACTTTAATAAGGGGGAAATACTTTTCTCCTTCTTTAGGCGGTCTTACTTCTCCCAATACAGTATCTCCTGGCTTTAAACCGAAAAGTCTTATTTGAGATTGAGACACGTATATATCATCTGGAGAAGATAGGTAGTTATAGTCCGAAGATCTCAAGAAACCATAACCATCTTGCATAATATCTAACACCCCTTCAGAGGCAATAATACTGTCAAATTCGTAGTCGGGATCTTTGTACCTATTCTTTAATTCTTTGTCGTAATTAAAGTTTTTCTCTGGACGGTTTTGATTCGGATTTTTCCTGTTTTGTTGCTTGGGGGCGTGCTGTGGATGGTTCCTTTGCTCCGAAGATTTTTCAGCAGACCTTGTGTCTCTATTGTTTTGCTTATTTTCAGGCCTTCTATTAGGACGGTTGTTTTGTACCCTCCCGTTATTTTGTTCTTCTCCTTCTAGCTCCTTTTTGTTTGGAGTGGTCTCTGGTTTTGTTCTTTCCGGCCTAATGGGAGACGCTGTTTTTCTAGTGGGAGTTTCCGTGTTATTGGCAGAAGGAGCGTCCGCTTCATTTCTAGTAGATGGGCTGTCTCCTTCTCTAGGTTTTCTGGGTCTTGGATTAGGTTTTCTTCTAACTTCCGCTGCTTTTAAAGGAACATCTTTAGTAATTGCCTCAGTAATTTCATTCGTTTCTTCAGAGGTTTTTTTAGTGCTAACTGCTTCTGTTTTTCCCTCTAAAACTGGTGTTGCAGCAGCAACAACAGCCTTGGGATTTGTAGCCTGAAGATCTAAAATCTGATAGACTAAATCTAATTTTTTTAAAGTTTTAAACTTAGGAACCTTTAATCCTTTTGCAATTTCCTGAAGCTCTGGAAGCTTCATGGTTTTTAGTTTCGAAATTTCAAACATTCAATGATATAAAATAGGTGGATACTTGAGATAAGTAATTTGTTGTAAATAACTTGAAAATGGGAAAAAGAACTTCCCTTGGGTAAGTGTGATTTCCTCTATTACAGAATCACCATACAATAATACAAATAAAAATTAATATTCTCTTTAAATCTTGAAAAAGACCGTTATTTTTGTGCCAGTAGAAGAAACCAACACCTATGATACAAAGAATACAATCACTTTATTTATTAATTGTAGCAGCAGTAAATTTATGCGCTATTTTTTTCGTTAATATCGTTGCTGAAGTGGAGGAAAATACTATCTTTACCTTAGCAAACGCTTTAAATAAAGGCACGTTCATTATATTTGCAACACTCACTTTCATAAGTGTTTTTTCCTATAAAAAGAGAATTAATCAGTTTGTAATGAACCGATTAAACATCATATTAAACTTTTTTTTACTAGGATTTTTCGTTTACCGATGGCTAAATTTATCTGGAGAAAGTGTTCTTTCTGAGAAGGGTATTGGGATGTTTGTTCCTATTATTTCTATCGTTTTTTTATCTGTGGCCAATAAAGCCATTAAAAAGGACGAAGATCTCGTAAAATCTGTCGATCGTTTACGTTAAACCTAACATCTTAGTAGTATTAGTGCGTAAAACCCGGGCTTGTTACCCGGGTTTTTTTATGGCTTCTTTCCCCTCAAGCCCAATTCAATGACTTCCAAATCTTTTAAAGTACCTTTATCTATAGAAAATCGCAGCATGGTTCTCATTTGGTGAAAACCAGAAATGCCGCAAGCTCCTGGATTGAGATGCATACATTGAATGGATTTATCCCACTGTACTTTCAAGATATGAGAGTGGCCAGCAACAAAAATTTGAGGAGGATTTTGCTTTATTTCCGTCCTGATGCGTTGATTGTATTTACCCGGGTAACCACCAATATGAGTGATCCAAACTTTCATACCCTCACAATCAAATTTTAAATCTAGCGGAAAGCTACTTCTGGCTTTATGATCGTCTATATTTCCATAAACTGCCCTGAGGGGTTTTAAAGCACTTATAGCGTCTGTTACCGCTAAGTCTCCTATGTCCCCAGCGTGCCATACCTCGTCTGCCTCAGATACAAAATGTAATATTCTCTCGTCTATATGGGAGTGGGTATCTGAAAGCAGTAAAATTTTTTTCATTTAAAGTAAATTCAATTGGCTATACGGTATCTTTGCACACAAAAGTAAGAGATTGCATTGAGATATTTTGTACACTTTTCATATCTAGGAACACACTATCACGGCTGGCAAAAGCAACCGAATGCCTCCAGTGTGCAAGAAAAATTGGAACATTCACTTTCAATGTTATTAGCTACACCTGTAGAATTAATGGGTGCAGGGAGAACAGATGCTGGTGTACATGCCAAAAAAATGGTCGCTCACTTTGACACTGAAATAGATTTTGAACCACTAATTATTACAGACAGGCTGAACGCCTTTCTTCCAGAGGATATATCAATAGATCAAATAGTAGCCGTTACCCAAGACACCCATGCCCGTTTCACGGCAACCAGTAGGACTTATGAGTATATAGTTGTAAATCGTAAGGATCCTTTTCAGCATCATGGGGCCCATTATGTTTTTCAGCCGTTAGATATTCATGCAATGAATACCGCAGCTCAGATGCTATTGGGTGAGAAAGATTTTGAGTGCTTTTCAAAGTCCAATTCAGATGTACATACCTATATATGCGACATTACCCACGCAAAGTGGGTAACCACAAAAGATCAATTGGTTTTCACCATTACCGCCAACAGATTTTTGCGAAATATGGTTCGAGCAGTTGTGGGGACTCTTTTAGAAATAGGTACAGGCAAGCGCCCAGTGACAGATATTCCAGAGCTTTTAGCCTCCAAGTCAAGGAGTAAAGCAGGACCTTCTGTTCCAGCGAAAGGCTTATATTTAACCCAGATAAATTATCCAGAAAACATTTATGTCTGATCTTAAAGAAAGCGGGAAAGCATTCGACAAAAAACTGTTTAAGCGATTGTTGCATTATACCAATCCCTATGCATTTACCTTTTATGGAGTAGCTTTTACAGCAATAATACTTTCTGCATTTGCAGTGTTAAGACCAGTTTTGGTAGGGGTTTTGGTAGATGAGGCCATTAAAATGGCCGATGCCCAAAAGCTCCTAAATCTAACCCTTATCTTACTAGCCGTCCTAATTGGGGAGGTAACCAGCCAACTTACTTTTAATTATTTTGCCAATTGGTTGGGAGAGTCTGTAATCAGAGATGTAAGGGTCAAGCTCTTTCGTCATATGACCCATTTTAAAATGGCTTATTTTGACAAATCTTCCATTGGTATATTGGTCACTAGAGCTGTGGCAGATATGCAACGAATAGGGGAGATATTTTCACAAGGCTTTTTTGTTATAGTGTCAGATTTACTTAAAATGTTTGTGGTTGGTGGAGTCATGCTCTATTTGAATTGGAGGCTATCTCTAATTGTTTTTGCTGTTCTGCCCATTATTTTATACGCCACAAGATTGTTTCAAAGAGCCATGAAAGGTGCTTTTACCGAAGTAAGGGCTCAGGTGGCGCAACTAAATTCATTTGTTCAAGAACGTATTTCAGGCATGAAAGTAGTTCAGCTCTTTAATAGGGCAGCTGCAGAAAAAAAAGCATTTGAGGAAATTAACGAGAAACACACTAAAGCTTGGTTAAAAACCGTGTGGTATAACTCTGTTTTTTTTCCAGTAGCAGATATTGTTTCTTCCATTACTATAGGAATGATTGTTTGGTATGGTGGGCTTCAAAATATTTCTGGTATTAGCGCTAATGAATACGGTACCATATTTACCTTTATTTTACTCTCAGAGATGCTTTTCAGACCGCTCAGACAAATAGCAGACAAGTTCAATACTTTGCAAATGGGTATGGTGGCTGCTGCGAGGGTTTTTAAAATTTTAGATACCCAAGACCAAACAGAAACAGGGGGTCATACTGATTTATCTCAAATAGAAGGAAATATTAGCTTTGAAAAAGTAGTTTTTGGTTACCTACCAGATGAACCTGTACTCAAAGAAATTTCATTTAAAGTATCTAAAGGAGAAACCCTCGCTATAGTAGGGGCAACTGGAGCTGGTAAGTCTACCATCATTAATTTACTTAACCGTTTTTACGATATTCAATCTGGTCGTATTTCAATTGACAGTCATTGTATTAGTGACTTGTCATTAGCTGGACTTAGAAGTCATATAGCCGTAGTCTTACAGGATGTTTTTCTCTTTGCGGACACTATTGAAAATAATATTTCATTAGGAAATCCTGAAATTAGTATTTCCGAAATAGAAGCTGCTGCCAAAGAAATTGGAGTTCACGATTTTATTACCAGCTTGCCAGGAGGGTATCAGTTTAATGTAAAGGAGCGTGGGGGCATGTTGTCAAGTGGTCAGAGGCAATTAATTGCTTTTCTTAGGGCATATGTGACAAAACCATCAATTTTGATATTGGATGAGGCTACTTCTTCTATAGACAGTGCCTCAGAGCAACTCATTCAAAAAGCTACAGACACCATTACTAAAGGCAGGACTTCCATTGTGATTGCACACAGATTGGCCACAATTAAACAAGCGTCAAACATTCTTGTCATGGAGGCAGGAAAGATTGTGGAGCAAGGCATGCATGAGGCATTACTCAAAAAAGGAGGGTATTATAAAAACCTTTACGAAGCCCAGTTTTTACAAGTAGCTGTTCCGGAATAGCTTTAAAGTAACAATACATTAAGAAAAGCCTATTGTTTGTAGCGGTTACTCATCAATGTATTTTAATTTAAGACTACTGGCTCAGGTCTGTACGCAGCAGTTGCTCTAATTCTATACTGTCCTTGAATAATATAAAACCACCATTTTTTATATAAGAGATGGCTCCAGTCTCTTCAGATACGACCAATGCTAAAGCATCGGTTTTTTCAGTAATCCCTACTGCTGCTCTATGTCTAAGACCAAATCTAAGTGGAATAGTTCTCTCATCAGAAACGGGTAGAATGGCACGCGTCGCTACGATGTAATTATTTTCTATTATCGCAGCTCCGTCGTGAAGTGGACTATTTTTATAAAAAATACTTTCAATAATAGGTTGGCTCAATTCAATATTCATTCTGTCTCCAGATTGTCTCACAAAATCCAAAGAATTGTTTTTCTCAAAAACCAATAAGGCGCCTGTTTTGGTTTGACTCATTTTTTCTAGCGCTGCTATAACTGCTTTAATATCTGTTTCCAGGGATTGAAGGTCTTGCTTTAAAAATTTAAAGTGTTTTAAGTAAGCGCGTTTGTTAGCGAAATTAGTAGATCCTAACATGAGTAAAAACTTCCTAATCTCTTGTTGAAAAACAATAATCAGTGCAATAAGGCCAATATTCATGAACCCTCCAATGATATTTGAAATCATTTTAATTTCTAATAATTCTGTGAGTTTCCAAAGCCCCCAAACCATAACAATCCCAATAAAAATATTGATAGCTACTGTGCCTCTGACCAATTTATAAATATAAAAGAGCAGCAAGGCCACCAATAGAATATCTATGGCGTCAGTAATTTTAAATTCAAGAAAATTGAAAAATTCCAATAGGTGCTTTTTTTGTAAAAATAGCTAATTAGACTATAAATAGCCTAGCGATATATTGTTTTTTAAGCATTTTGAAGGGCTTCATACAAAAGAATACACTCTTTAGCAGGTGCCACATCATGTACTCTCAAGATACTACTTCCATTAATGAGCGCTTGCATGTGTAGGGCAGTTGTGCCGTTAAGCGCTTCTTGTGCAGTTGTATTCAATGTTTTGTAAATCATAGATTTCCTGCTCACTCCCGTTAGGACAGGTACTCCAAAAGTATTTAACAACGCACTATCCCTAAGTAATTTAAAATTTTGTTGGGTGTTTTTGGCAAATCCATAGCCAGGATCTATAATAATATCATTGATGTTGTGTTTTTTAGCCCTGTCAATTTTCTCTGAAAAATAACTGATAATTTCTTGTAATAAGTACTCGTAATAGGTGTGCTCCTGCATGTCTTTTGGCGTACTTCTCATATGCATCATGATATAGGGCACCCCTAGCTTTCCTAGAGTTGGAATCATTTCAGGGTCCAATTGTCCTGCAGAGATGTCATTAATTAAGGCAGCGCCCATTTCTACAGCGTCTTTTGCAATATGGCTTCGAAAGGTATCAATAGACAAAAGCACCTCGGGAAACCGTTTTAAAATAGCCTGTAGCATTGGGTAGAGTCTTTTTGCCTCTTCTGCTTCAGACACCTCTGCCGCTCCTGGTCTTGAACTGTATGCACCAATATCTATAAAAGTAGCGCCCTCTTTCATCATTTTTTCTACTTGTGCTAGCACTTGGTCTTCTGCTTTGTAGCGCCCTCCGTCGTAAAAAGAATCTGGAGTAATATTGAGTACGCCCATTATTTTAGGTGTGTTCAAAAAGATTAAATCTCCCTTACAATTCAATGAAAAAGGAACAGTGGGAGTAGAATTTGTTTTTTTTAACATGAGATCTTAAGATTCAAAGGGATAGGGTTGTTGGGTTTAATTATTTATGCGAAATTTACGCAAATTAACTAAAGACATGGCCAATACCTCGGACCAATATAATGCAGTAATTAAAATGTGTAGAGATCTTTTCGAGAAAAAGATGTCAGACTATGGAGCTGCATGGCGTATTTTAAGACTTCCTTCTTTGACAGATCAGATTTTTATTAAAGCACAAAGAATTAGAGGGCTTCAGCAAAATACAGAGCAGAAAGTAGCTGAGGGAGAAGTGTCTGAATTTATAGGGATTATAAACTATTCCGTCATGGCCTTAGTTCAGATGGAGTTAGGAGCTGTGGAACAACCAGATATGGATGTTTCTCAAGCTTTAGAAGCCTACGATAAGCAAGTAGCCATTACGAAATCACTTATGGAAGCTAAGAATCATGATTATGGGGAAGCTTGGAGAGACATGAGAGTGAGTTCCCTGACTGATCTTATCTTGCAAAAATTACTTAGGGTGAAGCAAATAGAAGACAATCAAGGAAAAACTTTAGTTAGTGAAGGAATAGATGCGAATTATCAAGACATGTTAAATTATGCGGTCTTTGCATTGATTCACTTAGAATCTTAATAGAACAATCTATGAAATACATCACGCATTTATCTAGAATCTTAGTAGGGGTTTTATTTGTGATTAGTGGCTTTATTAAGCTAAATGATCCAGTAGGTTTCTCTTTTAAGTTAGAAGAGTATTTCAGCCAAGGAGTCTTGGACCTCCCTGTTTTAATCCCTTTTGCTTTAGCGATCGCTTTTTTTGTAGTGGTATTTGAAGTAATCTTAGGGGTGTTTTTGCTACTAGGCTATCAATTGAAATTCACCTTATGGAGTTTGCTGTCTATGATTGTTTTCTTCACTTTTTTAACTTTTTACTCTGCCTATTTTAATAAGGTAACTGATTGTGGTTGTTTTGGCGACGCCATAAAGCTCACTCCATGGGAGTCATTTACAAAAGATGTCATTTTATTGGTACTCATATTATTTCTTTTTAGAGGAAAGAAACATCTAAATAGTTTCTTGCCTAAGACCTTAACAAAAGCTGTAGTGGTTTTGAGTTTTGTGGCGGCTGTTTCTTTTGGTTTTTGGGTGTTGCAACATTTACCGGCAATAGACTTTAGACCATATAAGATTGGTGTTAATATTCCAGCAGCTATGACTGTTCCTAAGGGGGCACCACAATCTATTTATGAATATCGATGGGTTTTTGAGGTAAATGGAGAAGAAAAAGTCATTACCACACAAAAGGAATATCCCAATGTAGACGGCACCTTTTTAAGAGTTACCACAGAAAAAATTCAAGAGGGCTACGCGCCTCCTATCCATGATTTTACCATAGAGCAGGAAGGGGTAGATCATACAGAGTCTTTAATGATGGTTCCTAAGCTGGTGATGGTTGTGGCCTATGATTTATCCAAAAGCAATCCCCAAGCGTTTGAAAAAGTGGCTCAAGCTACCTTAAAAGCACACCATGCAGGTTATGAAGTAATAGGCATGTCTGCCTCTTCAAAAGCACAGGCAGCAGAAGTGATAGAGAAATATGGACTGGGGTTTGATTTTTATTTCACAGATCAGACCACGCTCAAAACAATCGTCCGATCCAATCCTGCCATTTTAGTGGTAGAACATGGCACCATTACCCAAAAAAGACATTATAATGATTTTGAATTATTAGAATTCAACACAACCAATTAATATACTTATGAGAAAGAAAATTGTAGCCGGAAACTGGAAAATGAACAATGATTTAAAGGCTACCCAGCTTTTAATAGAAGACTTAAAAGGATTGCCATTAGCAACAGACGTTTCTGTGATGGTGGCACCAACCTTTGTGAACTTAACGGCAGCCTTAGATACTGCAGCCACCACTCCTATAGAGGTGATTGCACAAAATATGCACTTCGCAGATTCAGGTGCTTACACCGGAGAGATTTCTGCAGACATGCTCACAGCGGTGGGAATTAAAACAGTTATTTTGGGTCATTCTGAACGCAGAAGCTATTTTGGAGAGACAGATGCTATTTTAGAAAAGAAAACAAAACAAGCCATTGACAAAGGATTACAAGTCATGTTTTGTTTTGGTGAGGAATTGGCAGATAGAAAATCAGGCAATCACTTCAATGTAGTGGAGCACCAGTTAAAAAATGCCTTATTCAGTTTGCCCGAAACTGCTTGGTCACAAATTATTTTAGCATACGAGCCTGTTTGGGCCATAGGAACTGGGGAGACTGCTTCTGCAGAGCAAGCACAAGAAATGCACCATTTTATTAGAAAGACTATATCTGCGGCATTTACTGAATCAATTGCACAAGAAGTTTCCATACTGTACGGTGGAAGTGTGAAACCAGCCAATGCTGTAGAGATTTTTTCTAAGCCAGATGTAGATGGAGGCCTTATTGGAGGAGCAGCACTCGTAGCAGCAGATTTTGCAGCCATCGTGAACGCTTTCAATTAAATATGACACTAGACTATACCGCTTGTCACTTTGAAGTGACTCCATTACAGCCCGCATCTGATTTGCTCATAGCGGAATTAGGGTCTTTGGGATTTGAAAGTTTTGAGGAGACTCCTACAGGTGTCATTGCTTATATTAACACCTCTTTTTGGAATCCTGATTTATTGGAGGGCTTAGATGTTTATGATTTTGATGGTTTTAGCTTTTCATACACCATAAGGGAAATTCCACAAGAGAATTGGAATGCCAATTGGGAGGCTAATTTTTCTCCCATTCAAGTAGATCATCACTGCGTTGTTAGAGCGCCTTTTCATCAAGCTCCTGAGGTTACTTATGACATTGTCATTGAACCAAAGATGAGTTTTGGCACCGGACACCATGAGACCACTCACATGATGTTAAGTGCTATTTTACAGCTGGATTGTAAGGATAAGAAAGTCATGGATATGGGTAGTGGTACAGGAGTTTTAGCTATTCTTGCGGCTATGAAAGGAGCTATAGATATAGACGCGGTAGATATAGATCACTGGTGTTATTTAAATGCTGTAGAAAATACAGAAAGAAATAAAGTGCCTTTTATTAAGGTATATGAAGGAGACGTTTCTTTCTTATCCTCTGTTGATTTAAAAGAAAAGACCTATGATATTTTTTTGGCTAACATCAACAGAAACATTTTGTTAAACGACATGGCAGCTTATAAGAGTCATATCGCCCCTGGCGGATACCTTCTTTTAAGTGGCTTCTACGACCAAGACTTAGGCATGATTAAAGAGAAATGCGCTTCTTTGGGAATTGAATATCAAAGCCATACAGAGAAGAATGACTGGGTAGCGGCTGTTTTTAAATCTGTTTGATTTTTTATATTTTTAGGGATATGAAGGAACAACAGGAATCTTCACAAGATACGTTAGAGGCGGTTCAAAAAGACAACGAGCTCGTGGTATTTAATGATGAGGTGAACACCTTTGATCATGTCATTAACACCCTGATTAGAGTCTGTAAACATTCAAGCGAACAAGCCCAACAATGCACCCTTATTATTCACTTTAATGGGAAGTGCACGGTAAAAACGGGTCCTCTAGATAAGTTAAAACCGCAATGTCAGGGTATTTTAGACGCAGGTATTCAGGCGGAGATTGTATAGTAGTGATTATTTCCCTCGTCACATAAAATAAAAAGCCCCTTTAAAGGGGCTTTTTATTTGCGTACTAATCAAGTTTTAATGAGGTAATTTATCTCTGAGTAGCCCATAAACAAATGTGCCTAAAAGCGCAGCTCCAATAACGACAAACATACTTATTGCTCCCGTTCCAACAAGAACATACATTGGTCCTGGGCAAGCACCCGCCAATGCCCATCCAAGTCCAAAAATAGAGCCTCCAATAATTGCTGAGGTATAATTTTTAGCCTTGTTGGGGATCTCAATGATTTGACCAGACAGGTCTTTAACTTTGAATTTTTTAATTAGTGCAATTCCAATAGCTCCAAGTGCTACAGCACTTCCTATAATTCCATACATATGAAATGATTCGAAACGAAACATTTCAAATATCCTGAACCAAGAAACAGCTTCTGATTTTACTAAGAGAATTCCAAAAAATATACCGACGCTTAAAAATTTTATATATTTCATAGTCTAGAATAATAAGGGTAAAATAAAGTGAGTCATGATAAGGCCTCCGATGAAAAAACCAATCACAGCAACTAATGAAGGTACTTGTAGGTTACTCAACCCGCTAATAGCATGTCCTGAGGTGCAGCCACCAGCATAGCGGGTACCAAAACCAACTAAAAAGCCGCCTAGAATAAGCATAAATAAGGTTTTGGGTTGGCTTATAGCGTCTAGGCTAAAGAGTTCAGGAGGTAATATACTGGCTCCAGGATCCTGAAACCCCATTTGTTGTAGTGCCTCTATGGTAGACGCGCTTATGGCAATATCTGGTTGGTTTTGAAGAAAGTGACTTCCTATATACCCACCAATAACGGCACCTAATACCACGACCAAGTTCCATTTTTGGGCCTTAATATCAAACTTAAAGAAGGAAGCTACTTTTCCTGCGCCACCAATGGCGCAAAGGGTTCTAAGGTTAGAAGACATACCAAAGTTCTTTCCGAAGATAGTAAGGCTAAGCATTACTAAAGCAAAAAGAGGGCCGGATACAAACCATGGCCAAGGTTCTAGAATAAAATCCATATCAATAGTTTTTTATCAAAAATAAGTAAAATAAATTACTCATTTGAGTTCATGCTGCGCCAAATTTTTTTCGTAGACGCCATTACTAGTCTAAAATAATTTCATCTATGAAAATCCAACTTTTCCCTCCTGGATTAGGGTGCCAATTTGGGTTTTTAAGTGGACTTTTTATCTGTACTTTGACGTGGGTAGCTACTATCTCAGGAAAATTAATTTCTAAGAATTTCTTTTTAACATCATTGTTGGGTGCTTCAGGGGAATAGTTTTGTTGTGCTATTTTTTTAAAATCAATGCCGTTGTTACTGCTGTATATCTCAATGCTAACAGGATAAAAAATCCAACTTGCAGGGGCAGATAAGGTACCAATTGCCATTGAGTTTATTTGTTCCTTTTTTGCTAATGTGAGAAGTACAGAAGCGTTTTTACCCTCAAAACCCAGCCACATTCCGTCTACAAAATTAGTAGAGCCACGTTTTAGATCTACCAATGACTCACCTCCATTAGCGCTATATTTTTCATTGGGTGTTTCTAATAACTTTACATGGGTGTAATCTATGTTAGATTTTTTAAAATCTGCTTGTACTATGGTGCTCAGCCCCCAGCCCTCCATATAAGTGACTGCTTTGAGTTGGGTGGTTTTATCTATAGTAAAAGGAGCAAGGTATTTAGTGCTGGTGCTATCTGGTAAACTACCGTCTAAAGTGTAGTAAATGCTTGCTTTTTCAAAGACATAGGCCAAGCCAATCTCCAACGAATCTTTAAAGAAATCTGTTTTAGATAAAATAGTAGGCGGATCTAGAGCTGTTTGAGCAAAAGTGTCTTCAGGGACATAATGTAAGTTGAGTTTCCCATTTTTAGCTACAAAGGACTCCATAGTACTTTTGTTTATTTCAGTGTCTGTAACATAAGCGTTTTCTAAGGAGCTTATATTGTTAATGATATCCAATGACCTGTTGGTTAACGGCGTGGAAAAAGCGTTTAGAGACATTAAATGTTCTAACGATGCTATGTATTCTATGCCCAGGTCCGTTACAGAAGTTTGTGGAATTTGTAGCTTTAATAGGTGCTCAAAGTTGGGTAAAAAAACGGCTAAAGTGTCATTCATATTAGAAGCTCCTAAGTTTAATTCTACAATATTAACTGCGTACTTTTTTAAAAGCTTAAAGTCTTTTTTGCTCAGATTTTGATTGCCTCGAGCATTGACTATTATCATTGAATGCCCTGATGTAATAGGATAAGCCTTTATTCCTGAGGCTGCCAGAATGTTCATCCAGTCCTGAGGTACAGGGTCTATAGTTTCTCCCCATTCACGAATAGGATTTTTATCTTCCAAAAAGGATTGCAAAGCCAAGTCCACTTTTTCGTTTTTTGTTAAACTAGCTGCATTACAGTCAAAACAAGCATTGTTTTGAATCCACCATTCTAAAAGGGTCACTTCTTGAGTGGTGAGTTGCGCTTTAGACTTAGGCGGCATATGTTCCTTTTCTTCCATGGGTAAATGAACCCTGGTCAAAAGAGGACCAATACTGTCTTTGTCATTAGGAAAAATACTCCCGTGTTCACCTCCCTTGAGCAGCCATTCAGGGCTAGTCATTAAAAGACCTCCCTCAGTCTTTCTATCATTATGACAAGCCACACATTTAGAATCCAATACGGGTTTTACCAAATCAGTGTACACCATAGCATTATCTAATGAGGTAATGGAAAGGCTTGAATTTACCTCATTTAGGCCAAATAAAAACCCCTCACCGTGGGTGATGTTACCTCCATAATGACCCGTAACAGTCAGTAAAAGCACCAGTATACCATATATAGGGAAAAATATTTTCTTGGACCAAACTGTTTTTGATTGGTGTAAAAATAATAATCCAAAAGCCCCAATGGTAAATACAATACCCATGTTTCTGTGTAAGGACAGTACTTCCTCATTATAGGCAACGCCTTGCGCCAGTAACAAGCCAGATATTACAGAAGAAAGTGCAAATCCTGCTGTTGCAACTAGAGAAAAACTTCGAATAAATAGGGGTAAAGGGACTTTTTTTAAATGACAATAGCATTCCAATGCAAATCCAAAAAGGAAAATACCAATAGGCAAGTGAACCAGAAGTGGGTGAAAATTACCCATCACTTCTACGGGATTTATTTGAAGGAGTAGAATATGAAATATTATGAGAATTGAGTTCAAAGATAAAAGCATATTATTCTACAAGTATTTGATCTATGAAAAGCCAAGCTTGGGTTCCATTTCCAGGGTGCCAGTCTGGAATGTTTATTACAGAAGTCAATTCAATAGTTAGTTTATTGTAATGATTGTTTGGGATCTTTACCATAAAAGTTTTTAGTTTTGCGTTGGTAGCATTTTCAGCATCAAAATTAACATAGCTGCCTAATACCTTATTTGCCTTTTTTACCTCAATTTCTGCTAAAGGGAATATCCAAGCGTCCTGGTCAATCAGGCTGCTAATCATTATTTTGTCTATTAAAAGGGGAGGGTCAAGAACCAAATCAATGGTTATTTTTGGCTGATCAAACCCCAGCCATTCATCACTATTTCTAAAAGATACACTTCCTTTTGTGTCATTGATTAATGTGCTATTCCCTTTTCCAAGATAAGCGGGGTTTGCCCTAGGAGAAATGCTAATTTGACTTTTTTGTAAAGAATGCTTTAATTTAAAAATCTCCAAAGAGACAGTGTCACTAGTTTGATATTCCGGATGGGTAGCATAGGCACGTAAAATGGTGTTTTCTTTGAGGCTAATTGGGGATTCATATTGAATGTTTGGTATTGGGTATTGGGTGTGATTATCTATAGCTTCAAACCATAATACAGCCCCTGGGTAAGGGCTTTCAATGACTAACAGAGTACTGTCTTTAAAGAGTGTCTTTTCAGTAGTTATTAAAGGGCTGGATAGTTGAAATTCTTTTGTATCACTCACAGAGGAAATACTTTCAATAGTATTTTTACAACTATTAAATAAGTAAATAACGGCAAAGCTTAAAAGGACTATTCTCATATCCTGATGAGTTTAATAGGATATGTTTTTCCTGCATTCCATTGAGTTACATAAATATTGTGGTCTTTATCTATACAAACATCATGTGGGTGTTTAAACACCTTTAATCCTTGACGCATTTTTTGTAATTCTCCGGCCTTGTTGTATACTGGAGTAATTCCTCCGGGTGCAGACACGAGTTTGTTGTTGTGATCTAAGATGGATATAAAACCACTATTTTCGCCACCATTACCAGACCAAATAGTGGCCAGATATACTTCTTTCTCGTGAATCACTGGCCTGCATATATAAGCCCCTGGTAAATGGGTACTACTCATATAATTTCCATTGAGGTCAAAGCGTTTTAGTTCATTTCCCTGTCTTTCAGTAATCAGTAAGCTAGGCGTACCGCTTCTTTGGTCTATGCAAATGCCGTGAGCATTTAAAAATTGGTGTTTTTGAGTGCCTTTACCTCCAAATACATTTAAGAGTGTTCCTTTGGAATTGTAATGTAGAATGTATTGGGCGCCATAACCATCTGTAACATAGACATCGCCGTTTGGGGCCACACAAGTTTCAGTGGGAATATATTGCGATGGATCTTGGTATTTTTCACTCTCTATTGGAAATGGAAATACTTGAACAACTCTTCCATCCAAAGTGGTTTTGATTACTTCATGTCTGTTGTTGTCAGAAATATAGAGGTATTCTATTCCATTTTCATCGTGAATACTCAAACCGTGTGCCCCAGGATATTCATTACCCCAGCTGTTCACAAGGCTGCCAGAGGTATTGTACACTAAAACATTGTTTGCTGTGTGATTGGTCAATAGATACAACAATCCTTTTTTATCTTGAACCATTTCATGACAGTCATTAACAGGATAGAAATTTGGATTCAACGCTCCCCAATTTAAATCTATTTTATACTGGTGGCTTCCATGTCCAATAACAGCATCTTTTAAGGCAAAAGCAGGAAGTGTTCCCCAACCGGAAAGTCCTAATCCCAATGTCCCTAGGCCAGCGGTGGCTAAAAATTCGTTTCTCTTCATGCTAACTTAAAATATCTCTGACAATTTTACCTTCTACATCTGTAAGCCTAAAGCGCCTTCCTTGGTGTTTATAAGTGAATTTTTCATGGTCTATACCCAATAAATGTAGCATGGTTGCCTGAAAGTCATGAACATGTACAGGGTTTTCTACAATATTGTACCCAAAGTCGTCTGTTTTTCCATACAAGCCAGGCTTAATACCACCACCCGCCAAATAAATACTAAATGACCTTGGGTGGTGATCTCTACCATAATTGGTGTCTGTGAGGAGCCCTTGAGAGTAATTTGTTCTTCCAAATTCTCCACCCCAAACCACTAAGGTGTCTTCTAAAAGCCCCCTTTGTTTAAGGTCCATGATCAATGCAGCAGAGGCCTGATCTACGTCTTTAGCTTGTTTGGCAATGGCGCCTGGCAGATTTTCATGTTGGTCCCATCCCATATGATATAGCTGTATAAAACGTACATCTTGTTCTGCTAACCTTCTTGCTAGTAGGCAATTGGCAGCAAATGTCCCCGGAATTTTGGCATCTGCACCATACATTTTATAAATATAGTCTGGTTCTTTTTCAGTGCTAATAACGTCTGGTACAGAGGTTTGCATTCTGTAGGCCATTTCGTATTGAGCTATCCTACTTTTAATTTCTGGGTCCCCGTAATCTTCGTATCCTGAATCGTTTAATTCAGCCAAATGATCCAGCATATTTCTTTTGGTGGCTTTATTCATGCCATCTGGATCATTTAGATACAGCACTGGATCTTTGGCTGCCCTAAATTGTACTCCCTGATGCAAGGAATGTAAAAATCCATTCCCCCAGAGCCTGGTGTATAAAGGCTGGCCATTAGGTCTTCCCGTTCCTCTTGAAAGGAGTACTGTAAAAGCAGGTAGATTGTCGTTTTCACTTCCCAAACCATAACTGAGCCATGAGCCTATACTTGGCCTTCCTGGTTGCTGAGACCCTGTTTGAAAAAATGTGACGGCTGGATCGTGGTTAATAGCCTCTGTAAACATAGAGTTAATGACACAAATGTCGTCTGATATTTTTGCTGTGTAGGGTAAAAGGTCACTGATCCATGCAGGATTATTACCGTATTGATTGAATCCAAATTGGGAGCCTACTAAAGGAAATTTGTCTTGACCAGAGGTCATTCCAGTAAGTCTTTGTCCATTTCTAATTGATTCTGGTAAATCTTCTCCACGCCTCTTATTAAGCATGGGCTTATAATCAAATAACTCTAATTGTGAAGGACCACCGCTTTGAAAGAGATAAATAACCCTTTTTATTTTAGCAGGGTGATGCAGTCCATCGAGCGCACCCTTGATACCTGCTTGAGGTGTTGCTGAGGTTATGATACCGTTTTTAGTTGTATTGAAATACGGTGTACCTAGCAATGAGGCCAAACCAATACCACCAATTCCTAAAGCTGTTTTTCCTAAGAATGCTCTTCTATTGAGTTGCAGGGAACGTTCTTCTATAATTTTTTTTTCACTCATGATTAGCTTCTGGTAATGGTTAAATCTAGATTTAAAATGGCATGAGCAGTCAGAGAAAGTGCCGTTAAAGCGGTGTCTTTTTCATTAATTGTAGCCGCTTTTTCTCCAATACTCAAATAGGTTTCAGGAATGACTCCTTCCTTTTGTACCTGTAATTCCATATCGTGGTATAAGTCGAGTAATTGTGCAGCAACTTTATCAGTTGCGAATTGTCCCGTAGCTGCTAGATACATATAGGCTAGCTGTTCCGCTATGTTTTCTTTTTTTCTACTGGCTTTCTCTGCTAGTACTCTAGATGCTTCTATAATTTGAGGGTCATTTAATAATACGAGTGCCTGGAGTGGGGTATTAGTCTGTTGACTTTTCACACTACACAAATCTCTATTTGAAGCGTCAAAAGTGAGCATGCTCGGGGGTGGAACGGTTCGTTTCCAAAAAGTATACATACTCTTTCTATACAAAGCCTCCCCATTGTCTTGAACATAATTGGCGGTACTTCCACCGCCACCACCTGTGGTTTCTTTCCACAAGCCTTCTGGCTGATATGGTTTTACACTTGGACCTCCTATTTTTCTAACCAATAAACCACTAATGGCTAAGGCTTGGTCCCTAATGCTTTCAGCAGAAAGTCGTAATCGTGGTGCCCTAGCCAGCCATTTATTTTCTGGGTCCAATTGTAGGGCCTCTTCACTAATAGCACTGCTTTGTTTGTAAGTGTCTGACTGAACAATAAAACGTATGATTTTATGTAAATCCCATCCCTCATCTTTAAATTTAAGTGCCATAAAATCTAATAGGTCAGGATGAGTGGGCAGAGCACCTTGATTACCAAAATCATAGCTACTGGACACAAGGCCTTCTCCAAAAAAGCGTTGCCAGATTCTATTTACTGCCACCCTCGCTGTAAGCGGATGCTCCTCCTCAAAGAGCCACTGAGACAAGCCTAATCTATTTTTAGGTAAATCTTCTGGAAAGGGTAATATTTTTTCTGGTGTGTTTGGAAATACTTCTGTGGTGGGTTGGTCGTAGGCACCTCTATTGAGTATATAAGTCTTTCTCGGAATAGGCATGTCTTGCATCACCATAATCTCTATTTCTTTTTGATTGGTCATTGATCCGTCCTCTTGTGCACTTAAAAATGCAAGTACTCCTTTTTTGTCTTCAGGGGTAATTCTCATTGTAGGGGCTGGAACTTCATTTCTATCAGAAACCAATCCTTTTTCATCTAATTTGTTAAAGAAGCTAAAGAGTTCAAAATGGTTTTTTTGAGAAATGGGATCGTATTTATGGTCGTGGCAACGGGCACACTCCATTGTAATACCTAGAAAAGCAGTGCCAAATGTATTTGTTCTGTCTTCTACGTATTCTACTCTGTACTCCTCTGGTATAACCCCTCCCTCAAAAGTAATTTTATGATTTCTATTGAATCCCGTGGCTAAAATTTGTTCTTTGGTTGGATCGGGAAGTTGGTCTCCTGCCAATTGATAGGTTACAAAATTGTTATAGGGCATATTCTCTTTGAAGGCATGAATAACCCAGTCTCTCCAAGGCCACATAGTTCTTTCAAAGTCATCCTGATAACCATGGGTGTCTGCATATCTCGAGATGGACAGCCATTCGGCAGTCATATGCTCTGCATAATCATCTGTTTTTAATAAACTGTCTATGATTTTATCATATGCTTTAGGGTCTTGATCAGATACAAAAGTATTTATAGCCTCAGGACTCGGTGGAATTCCAGTAAGGTCTAAAAAGACCCTTCTTAAAAGCACTTCTTTAGGTGCTGGTTTTGAAGGTTCTAGTCCTTTTTCTTTGAGTTTTTTCATTACAAAACCATCTATTTCATTGGCACCCCATTCAGGACTAATAGGGGGTGCTTTTTTAGGTGTTGGGGGAGTAAAAGCCCAGTGTTCCTGGTAATTTCCTCCTTGGGAAATCCATTTTTCTAGCACCTCTTTTTCGTAATTACTTAAGCTTAGATTAGACTCTGGAGGAGGCATTTTAATGTTAGGATCGGAACTGTGTATGCGCGCAATTAGTTCGCTTTCTTTTGGTTTAAATGGAACTACGGCCTGGCGGTCTTTGGCTTTGCCAAGGGACATATAGGCCCCCGCTGCAGTATGCAGCGAAAGACCGCCTTGAAGGGCATTTTTATCTGGCCCGTGACATTTAAAACACCTGTCCGAAAGTATTGGTTTTACGTGAAAGGTAAAGTCTATAGAGTCTGGAACGCTTTCTTGAAGCATTCGAACTTCTGAATCCTTAATTCTAGGACCATTTTTTTGACAACTCAAAACCAACAATAATAGGAGTATAGAAAACAGACCACCCATTTGTAGGTAAGCAGCTGAGTATTTTTTTAAAAAATACAATAGGCGCATAACATCTTTTTAAAATTGATTCAATTAATATCAATATTTAAAAGACTCCTTGCAATTATATTAGACAAACGACAAAGACTTGTGGTTCAATAGGTTGAGAAATGAGACAAACATCAAAGTTTAGTTGCTATGAAGAACACTGGCTGTTTTTTAATTATTTAATGGATTTGTCAAATTAAAAAAACAATTTTAGTTAATAAGGTCTTGAAGAATTTTAGATTTCACCTCATTGATATAGCTTCTGCCTATTGTAAAGCGCTCTCCTTGTATTTCTATGCTATTTCCTTCTACAGAATCTATACGATCTATAGCCACGGTAAAAGAGCGGTGTATTCTAATGAATTTATCTGTGGGAAGTTCCTCAGTAAAGCTACTTAAGGTCTTGTGAATGATGTATTTTCCTAAATCTGTTTTAATTCTAATATAGTCTTTAAGACTCTCGATGAGTATGATTTTGTCCAGCTCAATTTTTTGAAGTTTCTTTTTGTCAATTTTCACAAAAATACTCTTGGATTCAGAACTACTTTGATCTAGAGATTCTTGAGGTTTTTTTAATTGAATGACCCGTTGCACGGATTTTAAAAACCTGGGAAAAGGGATGGGCTTGACTAAATAATCAATGGCCTGAAGTTCAAAACTTTCTAAGGCGTGATTTTCATGAGCAGTAGTCATAATCACCATGGGTTTTATGTCTAAACTTTTTAAGAAGGACAGTCCATCTAATACAGGCATGTTAATATCAAGAAAAATGAGATCTAAGGGATGGTGTTGAACAAAACTAGCTGCTTCTACAGCATTGTTAAAATTGGCCATGAGTTCAATTTCTTTAATTTCAGAGATATACTTTTCTAAAATACTTACAGCCAAAGGTTCGTCGTCTATTATAATGGTTTTCAGCCTCATACTTTTAATTTTAGTTTTACTGTAAAGTCTTGTTTGGTTTGGTTTATGATTAATTCGTAGTCTTGGGGTGCGTATCCTAGTTCTAATCGTTTTTTTACGTTAGTTAACCCAATACCACCAATTTTTTTTACAGCATCTCCTCTGTAGTCATTTTTTGTAATTAAGGATAGATTGTCGATTCTGGTACTTCGTTCTGGTAAATTATTTGTGACCTCAAAATATAAAAAATCACCCTTAACTAAAGCGCTTAATGTGATTTTAACGTCTCCTAAATTTTGATTAGCTCCGTGTTTAAAGCTATTTTCAATGAGAGGAATGAGCAGCATTGGAGCAATTTTTTTATTGTTTAAGTCTCCTTTTATCTCTACTTCTACCTTGAGTTTGTCACTAAAACGTATTCTTTCTAAATCTATATAATTTTGAATACAGTTAAGCTCGCTGATTAAATCTTGTTTTCTCTTTTTAGTGGCGTACAGTAAATAGCGCATCAGCTCGGAGAGCTTGAGAACCACTTCAGGGGCTTTGTCTGACTTTTCTAGGGTGAGACTATAAATATTATTTAGGGTATTGAAAAAAAAGTGTGGAGATACTTGAGATCTTAAAAACCGCAATTCGGTGGCCAACTGCCTTTTTTCCAAATCGTTAAAACGATTGTTCTCTCCCAGCCAG
>JAHEND010000029.1 GCA_024643325.1 Sediminicola sp. | reverse complement strand
ACTTATGCTCCAGACGCTCAATGGAAAGAGGAGCGAAAAAACTTAGCTTATACGGTTTGGACCAGGTAATTAAAACAGCTATTGTCATGGTACAGTCCCACTAGCTTCTGAAATCACTAGGGGTACTTCCGGTTTTATTTTTAAAAAATCTGCTAAAGTGGTTGGGGTATTCAAAGCCAAGTGATAAAGAGATCTCTTTAATGCTTTTTTGCTCTTGCTGTAATAATTTTTTAGCTTCTGTGATGAGGAAGTTTTGGATAATGTCTTGGGGGTTTTTTCCCAATTGTTGCTTAACAAGATCTCCAAAATAATTAGGAGATAAGTGCATTTTTTCTGCGCAATATCTTACACTAGGAGGGCCTTGTTTTTCTGCCAATCGATCTAGTAAGTAGTGCTCTAAAAGCGTATTAATTTTGTCTTCTAATAATTGGTATTCAATCTCTCTAGTTTGAAATTGCCTTTCGTAAAAGCGCTTGAAATATTTTAAAAGTAGCTCTAGATGAGAAATAATAATCTCTTTTGAGTGTTTGTCTGTGTACTGTTGTAATTCTAAGTAGAGTGTCTGGATCATCTCAAGCACTGTAGCCCTTTCTTTTTGAGAAATATGAAGGGCTTCATGCACCGCATAGGAAAAGAAATGATATTCCTTAATTTTTTGAGCCAATGCAGTTCCTTTTAAAAGGTCTTTGTGAAAAGCAATTCCCCAACCGTTTGGTTTTACTGGAGGTAAATTTTGATATTCGAGCCCAAAATGCTGTCCTGGTTCCATGAAAACAAGGGTGCCTTCCTGGTAGTCGTATGTTTTACGCCCATAAATGAGTTCTGCACAGGGAGAATCTTTTAAGAAGATAAGGTAGAGTCCAGTTTGGTAATGATTGGGTGTAATGGGCTTGCTGTCTTCTTGTTTAAAGACAGAGATTAAGGGGTGGCGGGTTTCAATTTCTTTACCTTTATTAAATTCGGTCACTGAGGGAATGAGAATGGGTGTTTTCATGGAGCACTTTTTCTGTTCAATAAAAATATAACAATTAGCCCTTTGACCGGTTGGTTTCTGTAATAATGGTAGCTATATAAGTGGCAAGGGTAGCGATCTTTTACTTTTATTCCTGCATTTTTGTGGTTTAGTTATATTGTTTTTATGAAAAAAGTAGTTTTTGCCTTTTTATGGATGTTCATTTCGCACTCACTGCAAGCACAATACGGAGCTGTAGAGTTGAGTAGTGGAGGGTTTTCTTTTGTTCCTGCTTTTACAGACACCAATCCAAATATAATCATTACTGCAGGTACGGGAAATAAAAAGCGACTTTCTGCTCATATGATTGGAAATATTAGAATGGGCTCATTAAACCCTAGGGGGTTTATATTTATCAGTAGGTTAAAAGTCTTAGACAATAAATTTAAATTTTCAATAGGCACTCATTTGCCGGCCATTCAGATAGATACTGACTTTCAGGTAGATACTTTTTTTGCTCAAGAAGCCATAGCCTCTTATGAGGTATCTGACAAACTGAGTTTCAGCAGTATGTATATTCACGGCAAGGGAAGAAACAATGATTTAGAGATTCATTTATTGACTTTTAATGCCCATGCTCGCTATCATAAACTGGCTTTTATTATCCAATTGTATCTGTTGGATTTAGACCAAACATTTGGCCTTGCAGAAACCCTTGTTTATCCTATTGCAAAGAAATTACAAGTCAAAGCATTTTTGAATCAGACCCTTTCTAATGGAGATTTTAGGTGGACCCTAGGCCTAAAGTATGCCCTCTAAATGTTTATTGTAGGAGATTATAATTAGGTGTTCTATTTTCTTATTATCTTAGTTGATAAAAAACAAACACCATGAAAATTAAATTACTAGGCCTAGGCCTTTTCGCACTTGCAATAACAAGCTGCAACACAAAAAATAACGAAAAAGAAGGGGAATCTGCTGCTGAAAAAACCTATGAATTAGTATGGGCAGACGAGTTTGACATAGACGGTTTACCAGACGCAGACAAGTGGTTTTTAGAGACCGAGGCACCTGAAAACGGCGGCTGGTACAATAACGAAAAGCAGCATTATACCGATCGTATTGACAATGCAGCAGTCAGTGACGGAACCCTTAAAATTATTGCTAAAAAGGAATCTTACACCCATAATGGAAGCACACAAGAATTCACCTCTGCGAGGTTTAATTCTAAATTTCACTTCACTTATGGAAAAGTAGAAGTAAGGGCTAAATTACCTAGAATGCAAGGGACTTGGCCAGCCATTTGGGCTTTGGGCACCAATTTGCCAGAAGTGGGTTGGCCTGCCTGTGGAGAGATTGATATGATGGAGCAATTGTTTGAAGACCACCTGATGGTGCAATCTGCGGTTCACGTAGCCGGGAGGTATGGAGATGATCCTGCCTTAAAGCAATTATCGGTTTCAGATGTGACTGAGAATTTTCATGTCTATGGCATGATTTGGACAGAAGAAAAAATAGACTTTACGGTAGACGGAGAGGTGTTTTTCACCTACCAGCCTCAAGACAGAAGCAATGACTTTTGGCCTTTTAACAAAGACCAGTATTTGCTGTTGAATGTTGCGCTTGGGGGTAGTTTGGGCGGAGATATTGCGCCAGACTTTACCCAAGACCAAATGGAAGTAGACTATGTGAGGGTGTACCAGCTTCAATAGTAGTCATATAATCATATAAAAAAAAGCCATTCCTTAGGAATGGCTTTTTTTATTAGGCGGAATTTCTACTCGCGTTAATATTGCCGTATAAAGAGCGTGTGACAATCTTTTCATAGACTTCCTTAAGCGGTACGTTTTGACCAATTTTTTGAAGGGCGTATTGTTGAATGACCAAGAGTGGTAGCACTATGTTTTCCCTGATCAAAACAGACTCCCTTGAAACAGCTTCTTTTTCCATGAGAATATTTAAGCCAGAAATGAGGAGTAATTTTTCTTTGGACAGGATGTATTCATCATAAAGTATCTGCCAAAAATCTCCGTATTCTGGGTCTTCTTTCATATAGCTGGTGAGTTCAAAATAGCACTTGGCTAAAGCCATCATACTGTTTTGCATGAGCGCTTTGAAATAAGGGACTTCTTTGAACATTTCTTGAAGTTCACCAAGTTTTCCCTCTGCTTCTAAAGAAGCAATGGCAGACCCAATACCAAAGTATCCAGGGACATTTTGTTTGAGTTGGCTCCAAGACCCTACAAAAGAAATGGCCCTTAGATCAGAGAGTTCTAATTTAGCTTTTTGGCCTCTTTTTCCTGGCCTTGAACCAATATTGGCTTTAGTGTAATATTTAAGGGTGCTTCTATTTTCTAAATAGGGCATGAATTTGTCATGATGCTTTAGGGCGTCGTATTTGGCAAAGCTTCGTTCAGAGAGTTCCTCCATCAAGGCTCTGTGCTCCTGAGAAATGGTGTTTTCTTTTCCAAAAATATTGTTAGAAAGCCCGGCGGTTAAGAGTTGCTCGCAGTTGTATACAAATTGCTCTCTAGTGCCATAAGTACTCGTGATGGTTTGCCCTTGGATGGTTAGTTGTATTTCATTGTTGGCAATGTCCTTGGTTTGTGCGGCATAAAATCTATGTGTTTTACCACCGCCTCTTGCTGGTGGCCCTCCACGTCCATCAAAAAAAACCGCGCCTACCTCGTATTGCTTGCAAACGTTTGTTAGGTTTTCTTTGGTTTTTAAAATAGACCAGTTGGCTTTTACATAGCCCCCATCTTTTGTCCCATCTGAGAAACCAAGCATGATGGTGTGTTTATTCCCCCTCTTTTTTACATGGGCCATATAAGGAGCTGTCTGGAAGAGGTCATGCATACTTTGCTCAGACGTATCCATCCCGTGCATGGTTTCAAAAAGGGGTACAATGTCAAAATGAATGTCTACTTCTTTGTATCCAGACCACCTGAATAAAGCCCAAACAAATAACACAGAAAATTTGTCTTCTGAATTACTAATAATGTACCTATTGCAACCGTCTTGACCGTTTTTGGCTTGAATGTTTTTAAGGTTTCTGATGTTTTTTAAGGTGTCTGAAACCAAGGGATCTTCAAATTCATCAGGCTGTACTTCTAGCGTTAAATG
>JAHEND010000027.1 GCA_024643325.1 Sediminicola sp. | reverse complement strand
CAAAGCGATAGCAACCAATAAAAATAAAATTCCAGCAATCCTTTTAAACCATTTCATCTCAGTAGCATTAATTGCTCTAAAATAGTGAAATAGCTTAGACTAATCTCTTTTTATCCAAATTTTATCAGGACCAATAGTACAAGTCGCCAAGTACTCAAAGCGGCATTGGGTAGGAGGGATTAGCGATAAAAAATCTTTGCCTTGCTTATCTGAATAAAGGAAGTAAGTTTCTCCTATGATGGGCTCAAAACTAAATTTTGAACTATAAATTCTCTTATTAAAGTCATAGGAATCCATCATTTGAGCGTACTGTTCCTTTAAAGCATTAAATTGGGCTTTAAACTCATGATTGACTGTTTGGACTTGTGTATTTTTCCAACTGCTTACATCTGGTGCAGTAATCTGTGGAGCACCAACACCCGTAGCATAGGGTAAGATATGGGCGTTGTATTGCTGTTTGTCCTTGTCATAAACAACAGCATCTGGTTTTTTTGATTCTTTCATAGCCCTACAAAAGTACAATAAGTCAAGTCAATTATAAAGTCTTAAGGGAATAATCAAATAGATCTTATATCATATCAAATATTTGTAGCTTTATAACATAAAAACAATTCGCATGCGGTTATTAATATGTTTTATTGGATTACTTTTTTTAAATTCTTGTGCCATAACAGTTCCAATTGTAGACAAACCCATAGTTTTTAAGGAACAACGAAAAAAACTTACTAGGGAATACTTAGAGAATAGATATGGAATAACTCAGGAAAATATTCAAATAAACCCCAAAATGATTGTGGTGCATTGGACAGCAATTCCTACGCTTGAAAAATCATTCGATGCATTTTACAATGAGTCTCTTCCCAATTGGAGGCCGGAACTAGTGAATCAAAGTGCCCTAAATGTGTCTGCTCAATTTCTTGTAGATCAAGATGGCACTATTTATAGACTTATGCCAGAAAACCACATGGCCAGACATGTAATAGGGTTGAACCATGCCGCTATTGGTATTGAAAATGTTGGAGGCACTAAAGAAGCACCACTGACAAAAGCGCAATTAAAATCTAATATAAAATTAATTAAATACTTGAAAACGAAGTATGCAATTAACTATCTTATAGGTCATTATGAATACACTTTATTTGAAAATCATCCTCTTTGGAAGGAAGTAGATGAGGGGTATAGAACACAGAAAACCGACCCTGGAGAAGCCTTTATGGAAAAAATCAGAAAGGCTACTGCAAAGTTAAAGTTTAAGACGAATCCTTCTCTTGTTCCCTAATTATTTATTGAATACAATAGATCAATACTTAATACAAAACAGCACCCAAACTATTTATCCATGAATTCACGCAACAGATCAGCTTTTATTATTCCTTTATTGTTACTTTTTGTTTCTATGACTGCATTGGCACAAGACCAATTGGTCAATGATTTGGTATCACAGTATGAAAACTTTAAAGAAACTTCCTTAAATAAAAGAAGGATTAAACATAAAGACCTTCAACCTCTTATCGAAAAATACAAAAATCAAGCTGGAATAACAGTCACTAAAGTAGGGGAGTCCATAGAGGGAAGAAGCCTATCTTTATTAAGCTTAGGAAGTGGAGACACCGATGTTTTTCTCTGGTCTCAAATGCATGGAGATGAGCCTACAGCCACCCAAGCAATTTTTGACATATTAAATTACTTTTCATCAGAGCAAAAAAACAACGCGAAAAAATTACTTTTAAAGAAATTGAGATTTCATTTTTTACCTATGCTTAATCCAGATGGTGCTGAAGTTTTTACCAGAAGAAACGCCTTAGGGATAGATATTAACAGAGATGCATTGGACTTGGCATCGCCCGAAGGGCGAACTTTGAAAAGGGTTAGAGATAGTTTAGAAGCAGATTTTGGGTTTAACTTACACGACCAAAGTAAGTATTACAATGCAGAAAGGACTGACAAACCAGCGACCCTTTCTTACTTAGCGCCTGCTTATAATTATGAGAAAGATATTAATGGGGTCAGGGGGAACGCCATGAAAGTAATTGTGCTCATGAATGCATTGGTTCAAGATTTTGCACCAGGTCAGGTGGGGCGTTACAATGATGATTTTGAGCCCAGAGCATTTGGAGATAACATTCAAAAATGGGGTACTTCTGCTATCTTAATTGAGTCTGGTGGTTTTTTAAACGATGCAGAGAAGCAGAAAATAAGACAATTGAATTACGTCTCTATTTTAGCAGCTCTTTATAGTATAGCTACAAAATCCTATGAAAAAATTGATTTGGCTGACTATGAAAAAATACCGCAAAATGACCGTAAATTATTTGATCTTAAGATTGAAGATGTTCAATATGAATTATTGGGAAACACCTACACCTTAGATATTGGGGTTAACTATTTAGAGGTAGACAACGCCTCTCATTCTAATTTCTACACCAAGGGTCAAATTATGGATTTGGGCGACTTATCTACCTATTATGGTTACAAAACATTCCCTGCCAATGGATATAAAATTGTCCCAGGGAAAATATACTTTCCAAAAGATGGCGAGCTTCCAACAAAAGTAAAGGCGTATGAATTACTGAAAAAAGGCTATGTATATTGGCGTGGCACACTAAACATGGAAGACAATGGTTTTAATTTCCCCATGCAAGTGGTGAGTAAAAAATTCATGTTACCTGACTTTAGACTTTATGTAGGTTTAAACCCGAGTTTTTTACTGTCAAAAAATGGAGTGATTAGTCATGCGGTAATAAATGGATATCTCATTAATTTGCAAAAGGAGTCCAGTTATTTTAGAAATGCTATTTTCTTGAGGTAATGGATATTATTACGCATTTTTACTTAAAATATGAGAGAACTGACGTATATTTGCATTCTACAGAACCTTTATTCCTTTGGTTCTTAAAACTTATCAATCGAAATGGCGAGAGCGCAAGAAACCTTTAACAAAAAAGAGAAAGAGAAGAAACGTTTGAAAAAACGTGAAGAAAAGCAGAAGAAAAAATTGGAGCGTAAAGCCAATGCTGAGAAACCAAATAGTTTAGAAGACATGTTGGTTTATGTAGATGAGAATGGTCATTTTACAGACACCCCTCCAGATCCTACTTTAAAAGTTAAGGTAGACGCTGAGTCAATTGTTATTGGAATTCCTAAAAAAGAAGATAGGGATGAAGAAGAGGAAGATCCATTAAGAACTGGAAAAGTTTCTTTCTTTGACACATCCAAGGGTTTTGGTTTTATTATAGATGCCGTTTCTCAAGAAAAGCACTTTGTTCATGTGAGTGGTTTAATTGACGAGATCATGGAAAATGATAAAGTTAGTTTTGAATTAGAGCGTGGTCAAAAAGGAATGAATGCTGTTAAAGTTCAAAAGCAATAAATAGATTAATCTGTCTTAAAGATTTTATTAAAATATAAAAAGTCCTGTAAACTTAATTTACAGGACTTTTTATATATAATAATTATTATTAATTACATGCCACCTTTTCTATTTGGAGATCTTGTAGCAGGCCACTCCATTTGTTTACCTGTTCTTTTACTTATGGGCAATACTATTTTTTCTCTAGAAGTCTTTTCGTTGTCCTCTGAAGCCATATAAGCTAATATAGCTGTTAGAATTGCATTGTTTCTCACATCGTCAAAAACAATTTTGTCATAAGTATCTCTATTGGTATGCCAGGTATAGTTCCAATAGGACCAGCTAAGGGAGCTTAAGCTGAATGCTGGTGCACCTGCTGCCACAAAAGAAGCGTAATCAGAGCCTCCTCCTCCTGGAGTACCAGGAAAATTAGTTTCAATGTGTTTTGTAATATCTTGGGGAACTTCATGAAGCCACCTGCCTATATAATCATAGGCATGAAGAAAACCTTGACCAGAAATATTTACCACCCTTCCTGTGCCATTGTCCTGATTAAAAACAGCTTGTACTTGTGAAACAATCTCTGGATGATCTTCAACAAAAGCTCTAGAACCATTCAAACCTTGTTCCTCACTTCCCCAATGACCCACTAATATAGTTCTCTTAGGGTTTGGCACTATCTTTTTTAAAATTCTCATCGCTTCCATCATAACAAGGGTACCTGTTCCGTTGTCCGTTGCGCCTGTACCTCCATCCCAAGAATCAAAGTGAGCAGATAGTATGACATATTCCTCTGGTTTCTCCGTTCCTTT
>JAHEND010000023.1 GCA_024643325.1 Sediminicola sp. | reverse complement strand
GGTTTAATTGTCCACGAGACAGGGGAGATTCCCGCATTAAATCAGCGTATTACTATAGGCCTCTATTGCTTTACTATTTTAGAGGTTTCAGGCAATAAAATAGATTTGGTCTCATTAGAGGTGCTTGAAAAGGAATAAAGCACTTTTTAAAAGTTTAAAAATTAGTAGAAGCGAATAAAATTTAAAAAGAAAATGGTATTTTCGCCAACTGATTAAAAGATATTTAGAAAATGGCAGTATTAGAAAAAATAAGACAGAGAACCACGGTGTTGATCCTTATCATTGGATTGGCTTTATTTGCTTTTGTAATTTCAGGAGTATTTACCAACAGCGGAAGCGGATCTCCCATGGGAGGCTCAGCTATTGGAAGTGTGAATGGAGAAGAAATTTCTATAGATGACTTTCGTCAAAAGCTAGAAGTTGCCGCTCAAAGGGCAGGCAGCCAGGCAACAACTGTTCAATTGGTTAATCAGGTTTGGAATACTGAATTGAGAAGAAACTTATTAAATCAAGAAATTGAAGATTTGGGTATTTCAGTAGAAGGGGACCAAATCATGAACTTCATCAAAAACACCCCATCTTATTCAAACCAACCTGAGTTTCAAGATGAGAACGGTATTTTTAGTGAATCCTTATTTATTGCTGCAGTGGCAGATTGGAAAGCCAATAATCCTTACAGATATTCTCTTTGGTTGCAAGACGAATTAGCCATTATCCAGTCTGCTAAAGAGCAAATGTATTTTAACTTAGTGAAAGCGGGTGTTGGAACTACACTAGAAGAAGGCAAATTTGACTACAAATTAGCCAATGACAAAGTAGATATTTCATATGTAAGAATGCCTTTCTCTGCTGTTCCAGATACCACTATTACAGTAACTGCAGGAGAGATTGAATCTTATATCAGTAAAAATCCAGCGCTATTTAAGCAAGAGCCAGCCAGAGATATTCGTTTTGTGTACTTTGAGGAGAAAGCCTCCAAGGAAGATGAGCAAGCAGTTAAAGACGCTGTAATTGCTTTGCTCTCAGATACAGAGGAGTACAATGAAAATTCAGCTGCCACTGAAAAAGTAGCAGGTTTTTTGAACACAACAGATTTAGCGGCATTTTTAGAACGTAATTCAGACAGTGCATACGATACTATTTATAGAACTAAGAATGAAATAGTAACCACATTTAGAGACTCTATTATCACTTTAAGTCCTGGTGATACTTTTGGACCTTATAAAGAGAATAATGCTTACAAAGTTTCTAAATTGGTCGCCAAGAAAAATAATGGCGCAGTAAAAGCATCACATATTTTAATTTCTTATGTGGGCGCTGAGCGTGTAAGCCCATCAGTAACAAGAACAAAAGAAGCCGCTAGAACAGAAGCCAATAGATTACTTGCAGAGGCTAAAAAATCAAATACTGTTTTTGCTGAATTGGCTAGAGATCACTCAGATGGTCCTACAGCTTCTAGAGGTGGAGATTTAGGCTTCTTCCAAGAGGGAGAAATGACACCAAAATTTAATGATTTTGTTTTTTCAAATAGAGTAGACGCTATTGGATTGGTAGAGACAGAATTTGGTTTCCATATTGTGAGGGTAGACGACAAACAAGATATTTTCCAGATCGCTACCTTGAGTAGAGATATTGCTCCTTCTGAGCAAACCATTAATACGATTTTCACTCAAGCGACCAAGTTTGAAATGGATGTTACTGAAAATCCAAAAGAATATGTAGCTATTGCTAAAGAAGGAAACTATGACGTTAGAAGTGTCAACAAGTTACTAGCCATGGATGAGAATCTTCCAGGTCTTGCTGCTCAAAGAGCAGTGGTGCAGTGGGCATTTAACGAAGACACAGATTTAGGCGCGATTAAAAGATTTAATGTAAATAATGGCTATGCCATTGTTCAACTGACCGCCAGATACCGTTCAGGAACCATGACCGTGGCAGATGCCTCTGCTACAGCGCTTCCAATCTTGAGAAAAGAAAAGAAAGCGGCATGGATTTTAAAAAATAAATCAGGAAACACTTTAGAATCTTTTGCAGCGGCTTCTGGTCAGTCTGTAGAAACGGCTTCTGCTTTAAGTGTTAAGAGTCCTATTATTCCAGGAGCTGGTAGAGAAGCTTTTGTAGTAGGAAAAGCTTTTAACTTATCTGAAGGCGCTACTTCTTCACTTTTGGTAGGTGAAACCGGTGTTTTCTTAGTACAGCTTAACAAAAAGCAAGAAGCAACAGCATTGGACAGCTACGCAACTTATGCAGAAGCATTAAAGGCAGGAACTCAAAATAGCATCTTTTTTAGCAGCTATAACGCCTTAAAAGAGACTGCAGAGATTGAAGACAACAGAGCCGTATTTTATTAATATTGCTTTTTACATCATATAAAAAGGCGGCCTTTAGGCCGCCTTTTTTTTTGACCTGCTTCTTTGCGAAATTACAAGGCCATTTCAGTATAGTAAAAGCTAGTAGTATATCCTTTATTAAAAAAGTATTCCTTTGTTTCAAGAGGGTTTAACTGTTCAGAGACCGCCATGATAAAATCTCCTCCCCAAGCCCCTAAACTTTTAATAGCACCTGGGTAGTCTTTAAAAAGGCGTTCTTTAACAGGAGTTGTTTGGATGATGCTTCCTACAAAAGCCTCGTGAGCCTCCATAGAAGCCATGAGCGTTTTTACATCTTTGGCGTCAAGAAGTGATCTACTGAGTATATTGATCTGCTCAAGGGCTTCATTTAATGAAAACGCATGAGCAGCCTTCTGTTTTAAGTAGGTATTAATTCCAGCCCTGCTGTCTTGTTTTTGATTTAAGTGTATAAATACCGCTTCTTTTACAAGGACTGTCTCAAGACTTATGTCCTGAATGTGTAACGGTTGTGTAGCAGTCTCTCTACTATAGCGAATAGGATTTTTAGCGGCTGCACAAGCAATATCATAACCAGAACCACCCATGCTAAGCGCAAGTAGTTTATAGGGGTCTACTGACGCCCAAAGCGCTACATTGTGAATAAGGGTAGAAGAACTGCCAAGTCCCCAGTCTCTGGGAAATTCTAAATGGGTGCGAACAGAACATCCAGTACTATTTTCTAAAAATGAGGGATTTAGTTTTTTAGTTATTTGTAACAACTTTATAAGAAAGTCCTTTTCGTTTTTTGGCTGGGCATCTAAGGAATACTTCAGCGCCGCAATAGGAAAGATAAAATCTCCCCAGAGGGTCTTTTCATTAGTAAAGGCTTTCCAATGGATGGTCTTACTTTCGTGGTTTTCTTCTATACATAAATCCTGTCCAAAGCGACAGGGAATAGCTATAGCTTCTGCACCGTCTAGCACCAAATACTCAGCAGTTAGCAGTAGTTTACCATGGCTGTAAAAACGTTTGCCATTAGTTGGCAGGGCGTTGGCAGTAGCTAAAGGTTTCATAAGCGACCATTTTTTCTCAAGGCCTCAAAACTACTGACCACCAAACTATGGGTAGCGGTTTGATCTTTAAAATACGCGACTAATTGTTCTTTTTCCTTTGCAGTAGCCCCCAGTTGATTGAGTATGTTAAGCAGGTGCATTTTCATATGCCCTTTTTGAATCCCACTGGTTACTAAAGAATGTAAAGCTGCAAAATTTTGTGCCAATCCTGCCACGGCTACAATTTCCATAAGCCTTTCTGCAGAGGGTTTCTGTAAGACTGACAAGGACCATTTTACTAGAGGGTGTAAATTGGTGAGCCCTCCTACAGTTCCTAAAGCCAAGGGCACTTCTATCCAAAAACTAAAAACACCATCTACTATTTCTGCATGTGTCAGACTTGAATATTGGCCGTCTTTTGCGGCATAGGCATGCACCCCAGCTTCTACCGCCCTAAAGTCATTTCCTGTAGCTATGACCACAGCGTCTATACCATTCATAATGCCCTTGTTGTGGGTCACCGCTCTATGAGGTGCTGCCTTGGCAATGGCAACGGCCTGTACCATTTTCTGTGCAAAAACACGCCCGGACGCTCCATCAATGCCTTCTAAGTCCTCTACTGGGCAAGATACGGTGGCTTTTACAACACAATTGGGCACATAGTTGGATAGTATGCTCATGACCACTTCAAGTGATTTCTCCTCTTCGGTAAAGTCTGCATATAAGGGGACCTCTCTTTTTAGGGTAGTGGCAAATTGCTCCAAACAAGAATTAATAAAGTTGGCTCCCATAGCGTCTGCTGTTTGGAATACAGCATGTATTTGAAAATAATGGGCCAAATCTGAGGTTTTGTCTCTCAACGATAGACTGCTAATGCCCCCTCCTCGCTTTTCCATATTCGCTGTGAGTGAGACACAGTCTGCCAATAAAATGGGTTTTATATGGGTGAAAAAGGATTTTAATTTTTCGGGATCACCTTGAAAGAAAAAGTGTACTTGGCCTATTTTTTCAGTACCTAGCACTTCGGTTTTAAACCCGCCTCGGCTTTCCCAGAACTTGGCAGCTTTACTAGCTGCGGCCACCACGGAACTCTCTTCAATGGCCATAGGAATGGCATATAAACTGTTGTTGATTAGGAAATTTGGTGCAATACCCAGCGGCAGGTAAAAATTACTGAGGGTGTTTTCTATAAATTCATCATGTAATTTTTGGAGCTCCTTGTCCTCATGCCAGTATTGGGTGAGTAGCGATTTTGTTTCAGGATCTCCTTGGGTGAAAGTTTGAGATACCCAGTCTATTTTTTCTTCTTTAGACAGTTTTGAAAATCCTTGAATGGGGGTAGACATAGATTATTTTTTTGTCCTGCTAAGATAGTCAAATCCCATTTTATGACCTATTTGTAGATTCTTTAAAGATTCTCGTATTAAAATCTTATTTTTAGGAGCTTTATTACAAAAATACGGGCCATAGGGCCTTGTTTTAATTGAATGATATGAGAAAA
>JAHEND010000022.1 GCA_024643325.1 Sediminicola sp. | reverse complement strand
CTGTAAACAAAAGAATCACCCCAGATTTTATTTCAAAAATGAGTCAGGGGGTGCCCATTTTAGATACCGTTACTAGAGCATGTAATGTTACTGCTATAAATAGCTCCACATTTAAAATTGTCTTAACCCAAGGACTTAATAGACAAATTAGGCGCATGTGTGAATACCTTGGCTATGAAGTGCAACAGTTAAAAAGAGTTCGGATTATGAACATCTCTTTAGATGTTCCTGTGGGAAAATGGAGAGATTTTAGCCCAGAAGAACTCAGTGAACTAAATAGCTTATTAGAAGACTCTATAAAAACTGAAAACGAATAAGCATGTATATTCCAAATCATTACAAAAATGAAAACCAAGCGGAGCTTATTGATTTTATTCATGAAAACCCGTTCGGGATTATAGTTATTCAAGGAGAGAATGCTCCAATTGCGTCGCATATTCCATTTATGATCAAAGGATCCCCTGAAGACGGATACCATCTTGTAGGGCACCTATCTAAAAAAAATCAAATAGCACAATTATTGAAAAATTCAATGTCTGTGTTAGCTATTTTTAATGGACCCCAGCATTATATTTCTTCTTCCTGGTATAAAGAAGAAGAAGTACCAACATGGAATTATATTGCAGTTCACGCCTATGGATCTGTTTCAATTCAATCTGATAGTGCGCTTTTAGACTCATTACACGAATTGGTTGCTCAGCATGAGAAATATGAAAAGAATCCTGTAAATCTAACAAAAATGCGTCCAGAAACAATAAACCAATACAAAGGAGTTATTGGTTTCACTATTTCAATTAACACAATAGAAGGAGCTTACAAATTATCACAAACTAGAAAAGAAGACCATCAATTCATTGAAAGGGAACTAGCAGACAAAAATAATTTTCAAGCCACTGAGATTTCTAATGCCATGAAAAAGACAAATCAATTCCCTTCAAAATAGTTTTTTAACTTTACGGTTTAAATCGCATCATGACCATTACCCAACTCCAATATGTTTTAGCTGTAGCAGAATATAAAAATTTCACGCTAGCTGCAGAAAAAAGTTTTGTCACTCAACCTACACTGAGTATGCAAGTTCAGAAATTAGAAGAAGAGTTAGATGTTATCTTGTTCGACAGAAGCAAAAAGCCGCTTACCATTACTACAGTTGGAGAAAAAATTGTAGCACAGGCAAAAAACATTGTGAATGAGGCATTGAGGATAAAAGATATTGTTTCACAAGACAAAGGATATGTTGGTGGGCCATTTACCTTAGGTATAATTCCTACTATTATGCCTACACTACTACCAATGTTTCTAAAATCGTTTATTGAAAAGTATCCTGATGTAAATTTAATTATAAAAGAACAAAATACAGACCAACTCATAGAAAGTCTTAAAGAAGGCTCCATAGATGCTGCAATTGCCGCTACACCTCTTGAGATTGAAGATTTAGAAGAACGCCCTCTATACTACGAACCATTTGTGGGTTATGTTCCTAAAAGTCATAGACTTGCTTCTGCAAAAGAGCTCACTGAGGAAGATATTGATCTTTCAGAAATTTTATTATTAAAAGATGGACACTGCTTTAGAGATGGAATTTTGAATTTATGTCAAGCCAACAAAAAATTGGACCTTAGTCATTTTCAAATTCAAAGTGGCAGTTTTGAAACCCTTCTAAATTTATCGGATGAAGGATTGGGCATGACCCTTCTTCCTTATTTAAATTCATTGGCCCTGGACCCCAGTAAAAAAAGTGCCCTAAAACATTTTAAATCACCTTCTCCAGCAAGAGAAGTAAGCCTTATATACCATAAAAGGGCTTTAAAAATTCAAATCACAGAAGCCCTTAAAGAAACGATCTCTAATATTATCCGTGGTGCTATAGCCTTTCAGGATGTAAAGATCATTAGTCCTTTAAACAAAATATAATTTAACGAATCTAAAAAAGATATTTTCAAATAAAAAAGAGGCCGTTAAAGGGCCTCTTTTTGTTCATTAACTCGTCAATACTAAGGTCTTATCTTGACCGCTTATTTTCTAAATAAATCAATGTGGTTTTCACTTTTGGGTTTTCTTTACTAAACTCTTTGAGCCAAATCATTAACTCTTCTATTTCATAGGGCAAAAGCCTTTTGGAAGCTTTTTTTAATTCTCTTCTAAATAAACCCATATTGAAACTCACTTTTTGAAGCACCATTTTGGTATACTCTAGCATTGCTCTAGCCATAAGTTTATTATATTTAAATTGAACATACTCGAATTTAGCACAAATAAACACACCATATTTTATAAGAAATGTTAAAAACAACTACATTCATGTTAAAAATAAGCAAAGCCATGAGTCACTATAATTACCTCATTGAAAAAACAAAAATAATTGCTCTTATGGCTTTAATGGGCATTTTTATCGTGGGATGCGGAGGTACAGTTAAGGTGCAACAAAAAAATATACTCAAGCATTTTAAAGGAAAAAACTTTGAAAATCAAATGACTGGACTCATTGTGATAGATCCAGAAAAGAATGATACTCTCGTTAATATAAACGGAAGCCAGTATTTTATTCCTGCCAGCAACACAAAGATTTTCACCCTGTTCACAGCACTTGAATTACTCCCGGAAAGAATGCCTTTATTTAGATATCAGGAAAAAGGAATAGATTCTATACTGATTGCCGGGATGGCAAACCCAACTCCATTTCATCCCTTTTTTAAAGACAGTACTTTAGTTAAGGCCTTAGCGAAATATACCCACATTGGAATTGTGGAAAATAGGTTATTAGATTTTCCATATGGGCCAGGTTGGGCGTGGGAAGACTACGATACTTATTACGCGCCAGAGCGGGCAGCTTTACCCCTTTATGGGAACGTATTTAGTGTGATTGAGAATGATACTGTCTCCATTCAAGAACCACAGCTATTTGCCTCTGCAGTTAAAAAGAAGGAGAATCAATTTTATAGAAGCGCAGAAAAGAATATTTTCTACCTGCCGGAAAAAGAGCCATTGTCTCTTGAAATACCATATAAAACCTCGGATAGTATAACAGCAGTTCTTCTTGGTAATTTGTTAAAAAAAGAGGTTTTTATCTCACCAGAGTTTACAAATAAAACTGAAATAGCCTATGGTATTTCAAGAGACAGTGTATTGGAGCGAATGATGGAAGTAAGTGATAATTTTTTAGCAGAACAACTGTTACTTAGCGCTGCAGAGTTCACTTTAGACAGCATGCAAGCCTCTAGTATTCAAGAATATATATTAAAAGGAAGTTTAAAAGACTTGATCCAAAAACCTAGATGGGTAGATGGTTCTGGTCTGTCTAGGTACAATTTATTTACACCGCTATCTATGGCTCAGGTACTCCATAAAATGTATTTAAAATATTCTTGGAATAAACTGATTCATTTCTTCCCGATAGGAGGTGAAAAAGGCACCCTAAAAAACTGGTTCAAAGGGGAGCAAAAACCTTATATATATGCAAAGACTGGCAGTCTTGGAAATACCTATTGTCTCAGTGGATTTTTAATCACAAAAAAGAATAAAACGCTAGTTTTTAGCTATATGAATAATCATTTTACCAAGCCAAGTAGCCAAATCAAGCAGGAAATGGAAATGGTATTAGAGGCTATTAGAGATCAGTATTAATAAAAAAACCTATTCTAATAAGTTTCTAAACTGTATGATTAAAACCTATTGTCTCCATCCAATAAATCTCCTATACCGCCTAGAAGGCTGCCTTCTCCTTTTCCCTTTCCACCCATTTTAGGTGCTGCGGCCCAAACCCTACTAGCCAAACGACTAAAAGGTAATGATTGTATATAAACAGTACCTGGTCCTTGTAAAGAAGCGAAAAACAAACCTTCTCCTCCAAACAAAGTATTTTTAATACCTCCCACAAAACTAATATCGTACTGTACGTTTTGGGTAAACCCAACCAAACAACCCGTATCTACCTTTAAAACTTCTCCTGCTTTAAGCTCTTTTTTTGCAATTGTTCCGCCAGCATGAATAAAAGCAAGACCATCTCCTTCTAATTTTTGCATAATAAAACCTTCTCCACCAAAAAAACCTCTACCAAGCTTTCTAGAAAACTCAATTTCAACAGAAACACCCTTAGCTGCACATAAAAAAGCATCTTTTTGACAAATAAATTTTTCACCAAAAGCGGAAAGATCAATGGGAATGATCTTTCCAGGATAAGGAGAAGCAAAACTCACTCCCTTCTTTCCTTGACCTACATTTAAAAAAGCAGTCATAAATAGGCTTTCTCCTGTAAGTAATCTTTTCCCTGCAGAAAATAAGGAGCCCAAAACCCCTTCATTTTGTTTGGAGCCGTCTCCAAAGATGGTCTCCATTTGAATGTCCTGATCCATCATCATAAAACTTCCTGCCTCTGCCACAACGGACTCACCTGGATCTAATATTACTTCTACAAACTGCATTTCTTCTCCAGAAATCTCATATTCTATTTCGTGTGCATTCATATTTACTGTTTTTTCTTTATCGTCCATTGAAATTCAAAAGTAGCCACACTGACCCCTAACTCGTTTATACCAACAGCTTTCATCCAAAAGGTCTCCCCTTCTCCTGTAGTGATTGTTTTTTGGATGGCTGGCCCTATTAAGTGTCCATCTTCGCATCTAAAAACAATTCGTCCTGTAGCTTTTTTAGTGAAAGATGCCTTGTTATGAGCTACTAACATAGATATTGATTGGCCGGATTGTTTAATTTGATCTATTACCATGGCTCCAGTGGCCAATTCGGCAGCCATACCCTGTACCGCCCAAAACATGGAATTAAAGGGATTTTGATTGATCCATCTATGGGTAACACTTACTTCTGCTGTGTTCTCAGTAATACGCTTTAGTCTAACACCACACCACCAAGCAGCGGGTAGTTTAAAAAAAAGATAGGTATTAAACTTAAAAACAGAAGTAGTCATATTTTTAAAAAATTTCCTTAAAAATACATTATTTAATGCTAGTAATGAATGATACTGTTTTGTTAATTAAATGTTAAATTTTAGTACTTTGTATTGCATAATACCTTTCAATAGACATATATTTGCATTGTAATGTAGCTTAAAGATGGAATTCATCGGTAAAAACTGCAAAATTATTTCAATTTATGAATATTGAAAATACCAAAGCACAAATGAGAAAAGGGGTACTAGAATACTGTATTCTCTCTATATTAAATGGAGAAGACAAGTATGCCTCAGAAATTCTAGAATCATTAAAGGACGCAAAACTTCTTGTGGTAGAAGGGACCATTTACCCCTTACTCACCAGATTAAAAAATGCTGGTTTGTTAGCGTACAGATGGGAGGAATCTAGTTCAGGTCCTCCAAGAAAATACTATGCCCTCACTGAAACAGGCAAATTATTCTTAAAAGAATTAGACACCACTTGGAATGCCCTTAAAAACGCCGTACAACTTGTTACAAAATAAATACCATGAATAAAACACTCACCATCAACTTAGCCAACAGTATTTTCAATATAGATGAAAATGCCTACCAAGCTTTACAAAGATATTTAGAAGCTGTTAAAAAATATTTAACTGGCACTCAGGGTAACGAAGAAATATTAGCCGACG
>JAHEND010000031.1 GCA_024643325.1 Sediminicola sp. | reverse complement strand
TGGGACAGGGTCATATTTTGTTAGAAGGGGTACCTGGTTTAGCAAAAACCTTAGCTATAAACACCTTAGCCAAAGCAGTAAAGGGAAGTTTTAGTAGGATTCAATTTACTCCCGATTTACTGCCTGCAGATGTTGTGGGTACCATGATTTTTAATATGAAAGAGAACGATTTTTCTATTAAGAAGGGGCCTATTTTTGCCAATTTTGTTTTAGCAGACGAAATTAACAGAGCACCTGCTAAGGTGCAATCTGCCCTATTGGAGGCCATGCAAGAAAAACAAGTTACTATTGGAGACGAAACATTTGTTTTAGATAAGCCTTTCTTAGTTTTGGCTACACAAAATCCTGTAGAACAAGAGGGTACCTACCCACTTCCAGAAGCTCAGGTAGACCGATTTATGCTAAAAACAGTGATTACTTATCCCAAAATGTCTGAGGAGCAGATGGTCATGAGGCAGGCAATGAGGCAGGCCTATGAAAAAGTAAATCCAGTCGTTACTGTAAAACAGATATTATCTGCTCAAGCAGCTGTTCGTGAAGTGTATATGGATGAGAAAATTGAGAAATATATATTAGACCTTATTTTTGCCACCCGTTTTCCTGAAAAATACCATTTAGAAAGCCTCAAACCTCTAATTAGTTTTGGCGCCTCTCCAAGAGGGAGTATTAACTTGGCTATGGCTGCAAAGTGCTATGCCTTTATTAAAAGAAGGGGCTATGTAATTCCCGAAGATGTCAGGGCTGTAGTTCACGATGTGTTAAGGCATAGAATTGGAATTACGTATGAAGCAGAAGCAGAAAATGTAACCTCAGAAGACTTGATCAACACCATTGTAAACGAAATAGAAGTGCCATAGGATATTTCAAAATATCGTTTAATATCCCAGACACTATTTCAATTCATATATGGAAACTAAAGATCTTTTAAAAAAGGTAAGGAAAATAGAAATAAAGACGAGAAGGCTCTCAGACCATATTTTTGGCGGAGAATACCACTCCACCTTTAAGGGTCGTGGTATGACTTTTTCAGAAGTCCGTCAGTACCAGTTTGGAGACGACGTTAGGGCAATAGATTGGAATGTAACTGCCAGACAAAACGAGCCTTATATCAAAGTTTTTGAAGAGGAACGAGAACTCACCCTAATGATGGTTGTAGACGTAAGTGGATCTGGTTTATTTGGAACAACCAATGCTTTTAAAAAAGACCTTTTAATAGAAATTACTGCAACCTTAGCTTTTTCTGCTTTGCAAAACAATGACAAAGTAGGGGTGTTACTTTTTACAGATCAAATAGAGCTTTTTATTCCTCCTAAAAAGGGAAAAAGTCATGTTCTTAGAATAATTAGAGAACTTTTAGAATTCAAACCAAAAAGTCAAAAAACAAATTTGTCCATGGCATTGAAGTACCTTGGAAATGTGCTTAAGAAAAAGGCCATTGTTTTTGTACTTTCAGATTTTATTTCAGAAGAATACCTCCAAAGTTTAAGAATTGTAGGTAAAAAACATGATCTTACCGGTATACGTGTTTACGATCCAAAGGAGGAACAAATTCCAAATCTTGGTTTGGTTCCTGTTTTAGATGCAGAAACAGGAAAAATTAAAACCGTTGCTACCCAATCAAAAACGGTCAGAAACGCCTATGAAAAATATCAAAGAGAACGCAAAGAATACTTTGAAGAAAGTTTTAGAAAGTCTGGTTGTGGCCAAATTAGCTGCAGGGTAGATGAAAGTTATGTAAAAAAACTGTTGGGCTACTTTAAACAAAGGGGGAGATAATATGACACCGTCATTCAACAATAATACACTTAGTGCGAAGACTAAAAGTGTCGTAAAAACACTTTTATTAGGACTACTTTTTTGCTGTGGGACTGCTTTTGCACAACAGCAAAAGGAACTTTTTAATCCCATAGCAGTTATAGATAGTACTGAAATTAAAATAGGAGAACAAATAGAACTCAGCATCGCTATTTCTATTGGTCCAACAGACTTGGTAGATTTTCCTACAGAAGCGCAATCATTCGCGCCACTAGAACTGGTGTCTGCTTCTAAAGTAGACTCCCTTGAGTATCAAGGAAAATTACAACTGCTTAAAAAATATGCTTTAACACAATTTGACTCTGGGTCTTATACACTCCCGAAGCAACTTGTTTTGGTCAACAATCAAGCTTATTTCACAGCCCCTTTAGACCTTAAAGTTTTAGATGTTCCTGTAGACACCTTAAAGCAAAATTTATACGATATTAAACCATTGACTTCTGTAGAAAAAATAGCTACCTACGAATGGTTGTGGCAGTGGCTATTTGTTTTGTTGAGCTTGGGCACCTTAATATTTGCTTATTTAAGAAGGCTTAAGAAAAAACGTGCTACAGCGGAACAAGAACTCCCACCCTATGACAAAGCTCTTTTGGCCCTAGACCAACTAGAAAATTCTCAGTATTTAATCAAAGAAGAATACAAAGCTTACTACAGTGAACTCACAAATATTGTGAGGGGTTACCTAGAGGAAGAGGTGCATGTTGCCGCTTTGGAAAGCACTACGGACCAGCTCATTGAGCGGTTGGAACTTCTCAGAGACTCAGGAGCACTTACCCTTGAATCAGAAACAATTACACAGTTCAAACAGATTCTCCAAACAGCTGATCTTGTAAAATTTGCAAAATCAATCCCTGAAATATGGGCAGCAGAACAAGATAGAAGCAAACTGAAACAAATTGTAGTAAAAACAAAAGAATCTATTGCCCCACCTACCGAAGAAGAGCTGGCTGAAATTGCAGCAAGTGAATGGGCAAAAAAAGCCAATGAAATAAACAGGTCTAGAAAAAGAAAAATTGTGCTAGCCACTGCTATTTTTCTATCACTGTGCTTTGCTACGGTTGCTTATTTAGGTCCTCAAAACATCTGGGATACGGTGCTTAGAAATCCTACAAAAATTTTACTAGAAAAAGATTGGATAAAAAGTGAATACGGAGTACCTGCTATTGTCATAGAAACCCCAGAAGCCCTAGAACGCTCACTGGATATTGAATTGAATACAGGGGAGAAATCTGTACAGCGATTTTATTATAAACATCCAAAAGGGGTGCTTTTTGTAACTATAGAAACGAAAACATTGGTTTCTGAACAAGAACCTGATTTTAACGCATTAACAGAGCAAGGGCTTAAAAATCTTGAATCCTTAGGAGCTAAAAATATCATTACAAAACAGGAGAATTTTGAAGCTCAAGAAGGGGTCAAGGGGATTAAAACCTTTGGAACTGCAGACTTTGCTTTAAATGGAGATAGTTCACTTACTAAAGAAGACTATATTTTACTTTACTTTGGCGGTAAAGGATTTGTACAATCAATAGGTATGAGATGGATTGACAAAGATGAATACGCCGAACAGATTTCGCAAAGAATTATGGAAAGTATTGCTTTTGAAAAAATGCCTTCGCCTCAAAACCTTAAATAATTTGCTTAAAAGAACTTTTTAATATGTTTCAAAATCCCTTCGCAAACCCAGAATTTTTATGGCTCTTATTGGTCATTCCATTGTTGGTAGCATGGCAATTATTGAAGCAAAAAAAATCACTAGTGCCTCTTAAAATGCCTAGTACAAAAGGTTTCAATAACAGTATTTACAACCGCTTAAAACCCATACTATTTGTATTGAGATTATTGTCAATAAGCGCTTTAATTATTGGTCTTGCAAGACCTCAAAACAGCTCAGAAAGCACTAAGACAGAAACCACAAAAGGTATAGACATAGTTATGGCCATAGATGTGTCCTCTAGTATGTTGGCTAAAGATTTAAGCCCGAATAGATTGGTTGCTTTAAAAGAAGTAGCCTCTAATTTCATAAAAGACAGACCCAATGACAGGATTGGTTTAGTTGTTTATGCGGGAGAAAGTTACACCAAGACCCCTATTACCTCAGATAAAAGATTGGTTTTACAAGCCTTAAAAGAGATTCAATACGGAGAGTTAACAGACGGAACAGCAATTGGAATGGGCTTGGCTACTTCTGTGAATAGACTAAAAGACAGTAAAGCATTGAGCAAAGTAATTATACTATTGACAGATGGTGTAAATAATGCAGGCTTTATTGAACCTGCTACCGCTGCAGAATTGGCAGTTGAATATGATATAAAAACATATACCATTGGTCTTGGAACCAATGGCAATGCGCTTTCCCCAATTGCTTACAACCCAGATGGAAGTTTCAGGTACGGAATGGCAGAGGTTCAAATAGATGAGACCTTATTAGAGCAGATAGCCAACTTAACAGGAGGCAAGTATTTTAGAGCAACAGATAACCAAAAATTAGAAGCTATTTATAATGAAATAAACAGTTTAGAAAAGACAGAAGTAGCCACTTTTAAGTTCTATGCATATGAAGAGAAATTCAGGCCCTGGGCTATTGCGGCTCTTGTCTTTTTCCTAATAGAATGGTTGTTAAAGAACAGCCTGTTTAAAAGTTTTATTTAATAAAGACATGATTCAATTTGATCAGAAAATATATTTCTATGCCCTAGTGCTGCTACCCTTAATGCTATTGGTGTTTTTGGGAGTACAGCTATGGAAAAAAAAGACGCAAAACAATTTTTCAGATACTGCGCTGTTAAAAAAATTGGCCCCAAAAAAATCCACCTTCAAAGCGCCCTTTAAATTTACCCTTCAAATTTTAGGGGTAACGGCAATTGTGGTTGCCCTTGTAAATCCAAAGGCGGGAACAAAACTAGAAACTGTTAAGAGAGAAGGAGTAGACATTGTATTCGCTGTAGACGTCTCCAAAAGTATGTTAGCAGAAGACATTGCGCCCAATAGAATGGAAAAAGCCAAAAGACTGGTCTCTGAGATTATCAATGAACTGGCGAGTGATCGCATTGGAATAATTGCTTATGCAGCGCAAGCTTACCCTCAGTTACCGATCACAACAGATTTTGGGGCTGCAAAAATGTTTCTACAAGGGATGAATACAGACATGCTCTCTTCCCAAGGTACTGCAATTTCAGATGCCATTGAGCTGGCCACTACGTATTTCAACGACGCGGCTCAAACAAACAGGGTGCTCTTTATAGTCTCTGACGGAGAAGACCATTCAGATGGAGGTACCACTAATGCAGTATCAAAAGCAATTGATGCTGGAATTAAAGTATTTACAATAGGCGTTGGAACAGAAAAGGGCGCTCCAATTCCATTAAAGAAGAAGGGAATCGTAGAAAGTCTAAAAAGAGACTCAGAAGGTGAGGTAGTCATTACAAAGAGAAATACCGAGACATTAATTGAAATAGCCTCAGCGGGAAATGGCATTTATATAGAAGGAGAAAATACGGCTAATGCTGTAGCTATAATCAAAGAACAGCTAAACCAAATGGATAAAATGGCATTTGAAGCAAAGCAATTCTCTGACTATAAAGACCAATTTCAATGGTTTTTAGGCTTAGGGCTTTTAATGCTTTTTTTAGATCAAATTATTTGGGAGGGAAAAACTGGATGGATTTCAAAATTAAATTTATTTAATGAAAAAGAAAATGAGACAGCAGCTTAATAAATTATGGCTTTTGGGATGTTTAATTGTGGGGCTAAGTAGCTTTGCACAAGAAAACAAGCAAAATCTATCCGAGATATCTCTTGACACTAAAAAGGAAGGGGTCAAGAAATCTGTTAACCCTAAAAAAATTATAGAAGCACACAACCTCACTTATAAGGGGAATGAATCTTTGAGTGAAAATTCCTTTGTAGCCGCAGAAAAGTCTTATAGAACAGCCATTGGTATAAACCCTGAAGATGCTACACCTGCTTATAACTTAGGAAGTGCATTGTACCAAAAAGAGGCTTTTGAAGA
>JAHEND010000025.1 GCA_024643325.1 Sediminicola sp. | reverse complement strand
GCAACCACTTCTTCTTGTGGCGCAGCTTCATCTCCTCCAGTAAGCATTCCTCCGAAACTCATAAAACCAATGGCCATAAGACCCGTGATAATAAATGTGATTCCAAGACCTCTCAATGGAGCAGGTACGTTAGAATACCTGATTTTCTCTCTAATGGCTGCAATGGCTAAGATGGCTAAAAACCAACCAATTCCAGAAGACAAGCCGTAGTTAAAGGCCAATCCAAGGGTTTGAATATCTCTAGATTGCATAAACAAAGAGCCTCCTAAAATGGCACAGTTTACCGCAATTAGGGGCAAGAAAATACCCAAAGAGTTGTACAGAGATGGACTGAATTTCTCTACCACTATCTCCACTAATTGAACCATAGTTGCTATGGTTGCGATGAATAATATAAAAGATAAAAAGCTCAAATTATAATCTGCGTATTCAGGACCTAACCAGGCCAAAGCACCGTCTCTTAAAAGGTACTGATCCAATAACCAGTTCATTGGAACCGTCACGGCTAATACAAATATTACGGCTGCACCAAGTCCTACTGCTGTAGTCACTTTTTTGGATACCGCCAGGTAAGAACACATTCCGAGGAATGTGGCAAATACCATATTGTCTATAAAGATGGACTTAAAAAATAATTCTATGTGTTCTAACATGATCTAGTCTGTGTATTTGTTAGTTTTCTTCGATTAATGCAGGGTTTCTTGAACGTTGTACCCAAATAATAAGTCCTACAACAATAAGGGCCATTGGAGACAATAACATAAAACCGTTGTTTTCATATCCTATGGCGTATAATCCTGTTTTTTCAATAGGATCTCCCAATACTTTTATTCCTAATAGTGTTCCTGAACCCAAAAGTTCTCTAAAAAATCCAATGACTACAAGGATAAATCCGTAACCCGCAGCATTTCCTATACCGTCTAAAAAGGATCTTTTGGGACCATTTGCCAAAGCGAATGCTTCAAAACGTCCCATAATAATACAGTTGGTAATAATCAGTCCAACGAATACAGAAAGTGTTTTACTCAACTCGTAAGCAAAAGCCTTGAGTACTTGATCTACCACAATTACAAGGGTAGCTACTACGACCAATTGAACAATAATTCTGATTTTAGATGGAATAATGTTTCTCATCAATGAGATCACTACATTTCCCATTCCCATTACAAACAGCACCGATACGGCCATTACGATGGACGCTTCTAATTCAGCGGTGATAGCCAAAGCAGAGCAAATTCCCAGAACCTGAATGGTGATTGGGTTGTTGTCTGCTAGTGGATCTAAAATTAAAGCGGCGTCTTTTTTTGAAAGAATTCCCATGTTGTATTAATTAGAGGCTATGGTTTGTAAAAAAGGTTTGTAAAGCGCAACACTTTGCTTGATCATGGCAGAAACACCATCACCTGTAATAGTTGCTCCAGCAAGAGCGTCTACCTCGTTGTCGTCTTTAGTTTCATTGGTAGGGTCATTGTTTCCTTTGGCCACGGTAATACCCACATAATTGTCATTATTCAGGATAGACTCTCCAATAAAGTCATCCATAAAATAACGCTGCTTAATATTAGCGCCCAATCCAGGAGTCTCTCCTTTATGGTCAAAGTAAACGCCTTGAACAATCATATTCTTGTCTACTGCGACAAAGCCCCAGATAGCGTCCCAAAGCCCTTTACCCCTCATAGGGATAATGTAAAACTCCTTATTGTCTTTTTCACCAATAAAAACAGGTAACTTTCTCGTTTTACCTGCCTTTGCATTGGTTTCTTCTTTTTTAAGATCTATTAAGTAAGCATTCGGGTCTTTGGTAATTTTATCTCCCTCAAGAATGATTTGCTCTTTAATGTAAGTATTGAAAGCCTCTGCCACTTTATCTGTACCAATAAAAGAGACAGATCCAGCACCTTCATTCTCATTAACACCCATCGCATAAAGAATGTTTTGCTGTTTCTCTAAACGCTCATTCTCACTAATTTTGGCGCTTAGCGCCGATGCCATAAAGGCCAATAATGCCCCTACAATTACTACCATCACAGCAGCAAAAGCAATCGTGTATGTATTTTTCTCTGTGTTTATAGCCATGACTAAACTGTTTCTACATTTAAGGTTTTAGCAACACTATTTTTAGCGCGCTTTAAACGTTTTTTAATATTTCCTTGAACTACGTAATGGTCAATAGTAGGCGCAAATACATTCATTAAAAGAATGGCTAAAAACACCCCTTCTGGATAAGCAGGGTTAAATACCCTAATCAATACAGATATAAATCCAATGAAAAAACCGTAGTACCATTTCCCCTTGTTGGTTTGAGAACCCGTTACAGGATCCGTGGCCATGTATACTATACCAAAAGCTAAACCTCCTACAATTAAATGTTGCCAGAAAGCAAAACTCATGAGTCCATAAAATTTACTGCTCTCTGTGATCCATCCTGCGTCTACTACACCATTAAAAATTAATCCCATAGATAAGGCACCTAAGACAGCACTGAGCATAATTCTCCAGCTAGCTATTTTAGTGAACACTAAAAATAAGCCCCCAAGTAGAATTAGAAAGGTAGAGGTTTCACCTACTGAACCTGGTATAAAACCAAAAAACATATCAGAGATAGAATACGAGTATTCTGCACCCCTTCCTTGTGCCAAGTAACCCAGGATGGTTTCCCCTGAAATGGCATCTGGTGTTCCGGCTCTTTCTACGGCTTGGTGAACCCATACTTTGTCTCCACTCATCCAAGTAGGATAAGCAAAGAATAAGAAAGCTCTGATGGTTAGTGCTGGATTTAAAATATTCATTCCAGTACCTCCAAAGACTTCTTTTCCAATCACAACACCAAATATCACAGCAACGGCTAACATCCATAATGGCGTGTCTACAGGTACAATTAGTGGCACTAACATTCCAGTAACCAAATACCCCTCTTCTACTTCGTGGCCTTTTATCACAGCAAAAACAAACTCTACTGCCAAACCTACTCCGTAAGAAACCACCACCAAAGGAAGAATCGTTAAGGCACCCATCCAGAAATTGTCAAAGGTGAGGAAGTTTCCCAAAATATCTAGGGTTCTTGGGGTTCCATTAGCTGCGTCAATTGCTGAATAATGTTGGTAACCTGCATTGAACATTCCAAAAAGCAACACAGGAATAAGGGCCGTAATGACCGTATTCATGGTTCTCTTTAAATCATCTGCTACCCTAACATGACCACCAGAATGGGTCGTTTCATTAGGGGTGTACAAGAAAGTGTGCAATGCATTAAAAGCAGGAGCAACCTTCTTCCCTTTTAATTGCTCTTTAATTTCGTGTAATTTGTTCTTAAAGCTCATATTAACCTATTTCTTTTTGTAAAAAGTCTAATCCTTCTCTTATGATCTGCTGGTGTGGTTGTTTTGAAATACACACAAACTCCGTTAAGGCAAAGTCCTCTGGTGCCACCTCGTATAAACCTAAGTTTTCCATTTCATCTAGATCTTTTACCATACAAGCTTTAAGCAATTGTAATGGATAAATATCTAATGGAAATACTTCTTCATAACCGCCGGTAACCACAAATGCCCTGTGCTCTCCATTGGTATTGGTGTCTAAATCGTATTTTTTCTTAGGAAACAGCCAAGAGAATGTCAATGCTCTGGTGGTAGAAACCTTATTGAAAACTGGCTTATTCCAACCAAAAAACTCATAATCATCTCCCTCTGGAAGTGCTACTACACAATTGTTTTTATAACCCAAATGAGCTTCAGAAGGACAGGTCTTTCCAGTGAGTACATCTCCATTTACCAGTCTAAAATTGTCTGAATTAATTCCGGCACTTTTTAATATTGGCGACAATTCTGCACCAATAAGCGCTGTAAAATATTGTGGGTTTTCTACCACCGAACCGCCTAAGGCAAAGGTTCTAGAAGCGTTAAAAATACCTGTTTCTAATAAGTTCCCTAAAATCAATAAATCTTGAGCCGCTACCGTCCATACCACTTCTCCTTTATTAATAGGGTCAATCTTATTGATCTGTGTACCGACCAAACCAGCAGGATGTGGACCAGATACCATATGTACTTCACAATCCTTTAGGCCTGCCATTGGAGCATTGTTACCTGAAACGGACACATGAACTTTACCTGCTGTAAGGGTTGCTAAAGCAGTCACTGCTTTTTGCAATAAAACCTCTTGCCCGGCAAGTACATAATCTAAATCTGCTGCTAGTGGCGCAGTGTTATGGGCTGAAACAAAAATAGCCTTTGGTGATTGTGATGGGTCTGCCACCACATCGTAAGGTCTTTGCTTTACAAAAGGCCAGAAGCCAGTCGCTAACATAAACGCTTTAGTTTGTTCTGCTGTTGCTTTTGAAGCATCCAAAACAGTATGAGATACGGGTGATTGATCTGCACTAGCTGCGATGGTTAAAGAAATAATTCTTCTTCTTGCACCACGTTCTACTGAGGTAAGCACCCCGCTTACAGGAGAAACTACCTGAACAGCCTCGTTGTTTTTATCAAAAAACAAAGGCGCTCCAGCTTTGACCTCGCCACCTTCTTTAACGATGAGTTTGGGTGTTAAACCGTGAAAATCTTCTAATGAAACCTTATACGTTGCACTTAGCTTGGTTGGATTGGTCTGTGTCTTTGCAGCACCTACCAATTTAATATCCAATCCCTTTTTAATTCGGATGTCTTTAGACATATGTTCAATAACCTTGGGTTAATAAAAATTCGGCACAAATTTACCACATAAAGGAAAGTTTTCATAATTATTAATGATAAATTTAAGAGATTCGTTTCATGGGTTTTAAAAAGACCCTTTTTGTTTATCTTTAGACCATAAAATACCCGCTAAATGCCTGTTTTGCTTAAACATTTTAAATTTTTGGGTGCCCTGCTACTCTTAGGATTTTGCATACCATTAAAAGCCCAAAGATTGGAAGAAGTGAGTCCTCCAGCCTCACTGAGGACAATTATTTTTAAAAGCGGTCAAGAAGACCAATTTCCTATTGTTAGACTTGGAGAAAGCATTCGCCTACAATTCGACGACCTTCAAGCCAACGAAGAAGATTACTTTTTTAAAATTATACACTGCACTGCACAATGGACTCCTTCAGATTTACTAAAATCACAATACTTAGATGGATTGGACAACCAGCGTATTATAGACCACAAAAATAGCTACAACACCTTGGTGCCTTATTCACACTTTAATTTGGAAATACCCAATGAAAATTTACGCCTAAAGCTGTCAGGGAATTATATGCTACAAGTCTTTAATACCCATGACGAACTGCAGTTCTCGAGGCGATTTTTAGTCTACGAAGACTTAGTTGGAGTTCAAGCTGCTGTAAAAAGAAGTAGGTCTTTAGCCTCTCTAAACACCAGACAAACCTTAGAGTTTAGTTTAAACACCCAAAATATTGGGCTCAACCAGCCTGAAAAGGAATTGGAAGTAGTGCTTCTTAAAAACTACCAATGGGATACTGAAATTAGTGGTGTTCAACCCCTGTACAACAACGGTCAAGTATTGGTATATGATTACGACCAACCGACCAGTTTCTGGGGAGGCAATGAATATCTGAATTTTGACACCAAGGACATGAGGGCTGCCACTGCAGCTATTCAAGAGGTTCATTTAGAAGACATATACGAGCACTACCTATACCCAAACACCCCAAGAAACAACAAGCCTTACACCTATTTCCCAGATGTCAATGGAGATTTCATACCCAGAACACTTCAAGGCGCACTGCCAGAGAGAGAAGGAGATTACACTTGGGTGCATTTTAGCCTAAAACCAAGTGGTATTGGCAATACGGACACCTATATATACGTACTCGGAAAATTCAACAACTACACCCCTAGCCCAGAATACCTTATGACTTACAATGCTACACAGAATGTGTACCAGGCACGGATTTTGTTTAAACAAGGTTTTTACAACTACAGCTATGCACTCTCTTCTGCTCCTTTTGAAATTAACAGCTATGAAAAAGAAAAAAAAGCCGGTCATACCATAGATCATTACAGCATAGACGGAAATTTTCATTTCACTGAAAATCAATACCAGATACTGGTATATTTTAAAGGATTCAGAGACCAACACCAGCGTTTGGTTGGAATAGGGAGCAGCAATTCAAGTACTATAAAAGACCAGTAAGAAAGG
>JAHEND010000019.1 GCA_024643325.1 Sediminicola sp. | reverse complement strand
GTAGCGGGAACAGGACTCGAACCTGTGACCTTCGGGTTATGAGCCCGACGAGCTACCTACTGCTCTATCCCGCGATGTGGATGGCAAATATACAACTCTTTTTGTTTCTTTTCCAAGAGAAAAAGTAGATATTTTTGCGCATCTATTTTTTTTAATACCCTTATGGGTAACCTATTAAGCGTCAGACTCTACCCAAGCATTGGGGTGCTTTTGCTTAGATTCTTTTCTATGCGTTTAGATTCTAAATTTACTGCGCGTACAATTTTGCGTACACTAGACATGATCTCGGAGTATTTTTTAGAATTCAAACTGGAAATATTTTGATTAGTAATGTACAAAGGTATAAAATAATACCTCCTTTTTTTTACACGAACTCATTGGTCTTAAATAAAAAACCTTATTCAATTATAATTTTAAATCCCCAAGGGGCTAGTTCAATTGGGGCACTTTCTTGGTATATTGTTGTTTCATTTAGGTAATCCGTATAGAGTTTTCCATAGCCCACTTGCACTTGTTGGATCTCGTTGGAGAAATTGCCTATAAAACATATTTCCCTCCCTGCTTTTCCGCGTTTAAAAGCAAAAATATTTGAATTTTTTGTCTTTAATCTCTTGTAGGCGGCAGCAGATTTTCCGCCGTTCAAGGCGGGGTGGGATTTTTTAAGCGCTCCGAGCTTCTTGAGAAGCTCAAAATAGGTACCCTTAGTTTTGGGAAAGGAATCTTTTTCGAAAAATTTCAAACGGTGGTTTAAGTCGTATTCTTGGCCACTGTAAATTAAAGGCATGCCTGGTAGGGTGTAGGTAAGGGCGGTGAAGATTTCTTTTCGCCCTGGCATGCGTTCTTCTAAAGTACCCGCCCATGAGTTTTCATCATGGTTGGTAATAAAGTTCATATTAATGTCGTCTGCCGCTAGTACGGTATCTGTTTTAGCCATATAGGCGTCTAGGGCTGAGAGGTTTTTGTGGCCCTTAGAAATGTCGTTCAACAAATGGTGAAACTCCCAGGCATAGTGCATGTCAAAACCTTTTTCCATGAGATTGGGTTGCTCTGCCTCTGCCAACATAAAGACCGGTTTAATCTCCTGGAGACTTGCGGTTACTTTTTCAAAAAAATCTACGGGTACTTGGTGGGCCACATCCATTCTATAGCCATCAATATCTGCCACTTCCACCCAATACTTAAGGGCGTCTATCATGGCTGTTCTCATTGCTGGATTGTTGTAGTTTAAATCTGCGGTGTCTGTCCAGCCCCAAGATTCTCCCGTTTCTGGGTTGGAAGGGTCAATGATTTCTCCTGCTTCATTTTGTGTGTAATAGTCTGGGTATTCGTAAATCCATGGGTGGTCCCAACCCGTGTGATTGGGCACCCAATCTACAATCACATAAATGCCGTTTTTATGGGCTGTTGCAACCAGGTTTTTGAAATCTTCTAAGCTTCCAAATTCAGGATTAATGGCTTTGTAGTCGGACACAGAATAATAGCTTCCCAAATACTTTTCTCTTTCTGCAGGATCCTCTATTTCAGAAGTGAATAGATCTCCTTTGGCCTTTCTTTTGACTTTGGAAATGGGGTTTATAGGCATGACCCAAATGATCTTGACCCCTAATTCTTTTAAGACTGGTATGTCCTTAGTAAATGCATTGAAAGTGCCCTGTGGAGAATACTGCCTAATATTGGCTTCATAAATGACAGCATTTTCTGCCATATCAGGACTAATGGGTGTTATGTTAGCCACTTCTTTTGGCATTACAGTCTTTTCCTTACAAGCATATAAAAACAAGAAAGAAAAGAGTACAAAAGGGATTAATTTTTTCATCATAAAGGCTTTTGATTGTTTCAAATATAGTATTCTTATGGGAGTTCTACCCACTTTTCCTATCTTGCCTTAAACTAAAATTTTTAGATGAAATTTATAAATGATTTTTTAACTAGTGTATTACCTTACACGGAATGGGTTATGCTTTTTTTAGTTGTGGGTGGTGGTTTATTCTTAGCTGTTTACTCCAAATTACTCCCCTTCAGATATTTCAAGCATGCGCTAGATATTACCCGAGGGAAGTACGATCATAAGGATGACCCGGGAGAGGTGTCTCATTTGCAGGCATTGTCGTCGGCCGTGGCAGCCACAGTAGGCATGGGAAATATAGCAGGTGTGGCTATTGCTATTTATTTAGGCGGTCCTGGTGTGGTCTTCTGGATTTGGATTACGGCATTGATCGGTATGGGGATTAAATTTTACTCCTGTAGCCTTGCGGTCATGTTTAGGGGAACAGATTCTTCAGGCGCTTTACAGGGTGGGCCTATGTATTATATGACACAAGGAATGGGAAAATGGGCCAAGCCTATGGCTGTTTTCTTTTCTATTGCAGGGCTTTTTGGTGTGCTTCCTGCTTTTACTGCCAACCAGTTTACACAAACCTTGATAGATGTTGTTAAGCCACAACTGAATATTTATGAGATGTCTGTATTGAATTGGAAAATACTTATAGGTGTTTTTCTTACGATTGCCACATCTTTTGTGGTTTTTGGAGGGCTTAAAAAAATCGCCAAGGTGGCCACAGCCATAGTGCCTTTTATGGTCATGGTTTATTTAATAGCAGTGGTTTTCATTATGTTTCAAGATGCGGCAGAAATTTTTCCTGCTTTTAAACTTATTTTTTCAGAAGCTTTTAATATGGAAACAGCCGTAAAGGGTGGTTTTTGGGGCCTCGTGATCATAGGGATTAGGAGGGCCGTATTTTCTAACGAAGCAGGGGTAGGTACAGCGCCCATGTTTCATGGACAGTCTAAAACAAATGAACCCATTCAAGAGGGTTTAGTGGCCATGTTAGGTCCTTTTATAGACACTATTGTGGTGTGTACCCTTACGGCTCTTGTCATTATTGTTAGTGGAGCATACTTGTCAGATGAAACCAATGGAATTTTAATGACTCTCTTGGCTTTTAAGACCTCTTTATATGGTTATGGAGATGTATTGCTTATGTTGGTGGTCAGTGCTTTTGCCCTTTCAACCTTATTTACCTACTCTTATTACGGCACCAAGTGCCTTTCTTTTCTGACCAACGCTAAAATAGGGCCATACTATAACTACATTTACGTGCTTAGTATTACCTTTGCAGCGGTAGCGTCTTTAGATCTTGTGATTAACTTAATAGATCTCTCCTTTGCACTCATGTGTATTCCAAACATGATTGCCGTCCTTTATCTGGCACCTAAGGTAAATGCTGCCACAAAAAAATATTTAGCCAAACACAACAATGAGTGAACATAAAGCAGGTTTTGTAAACATTATAGGGAATCCTAACGTAGGCAAATCTACCCTCATGAATGCCTTTGTAGGGGAGAAGTTATCTATTATTACTTCTAAAGCCCAAACTACAAGACATAGGATCTTAGGAATTGTCAATGGAGAAGATTTTCAAATGATTCTTTCAGACACCCCTGGAATTATTAAGCCGGCCTATGAGTTACAAGCTTCTATGATGGACTTTGTGAAATCTGCCTTTGAAGATGCAGATATTTTAGTCTATATGGTAGAATTGGGAGAGAAGTCTCTTAAAGATGAATTGTTCTTTAAAAAGCTTCAAGGGTCTAAAATACCCGTTTTGTTGTTACTCAATAAGATGGATATTTCAGAGCAAACCATTCTTGAAGAGCAGGTAGCATATTGGCAAGAACAATTGCCCAATGCTGAAATTCACCCTATTTCTGCTTTGCATAACTTTAATGTGAAGGAGGTTTTTTTAAGGCTGGTAGAATTATTACCAGAAGCGCCTGCATATTATCCAAAGGACCAACTGACCGATAAGCCCGAACGTTTCTTTGTGAATGAGACCATTAGGGAGAAAATATTGCAACACTACAAGAAAGAAATCCCTTATGCCGTAGAGATAGAAACAGAAGAGTTTTTAGAAGACGACGACATTATTAGAATGCGCGCCGTTATTATGGTGGAACGTGATTCTCAAAAGGGTATTATTATTGGGCATAAAGGTGCAGCATTAAAACGCGTAGGGATGGAAGCCAGAAAAGACTTGGAGAAGTTTTTTGACAAGCAGGTACACATTGAGTTATACGTTAAAGTAAACAAGAATTGGCGGAGTAATTCCCATCAATTACGACGTTTTGGTTACCACCAAAAATAGAGTCTTAACCCTTCTGCTAGAAACTATTATCTCACACTTGCCTAATCGCAATGGGTATTCCTTAAAAATTAAGTAGTACTTTTGCAACAAATTTAAGAATATGAGTGCTATTGTAGCCATTGTTGGAAGACCAAATGTAGGAAAGTCTACCTTTTTTAACCGTTTAATTCAAAGGCGAGAAGCCATTGTAGACGCGGTGAGTGGGGTGACTAGAGACCGTCACTACGGTAAAAGTGATTGGAATGGAAGGGAGTTTTCTGTCATAGACACTGGTGGTTACGTTCTGGGCAGTGACGACGTTTTTGAAAAAGAAATTGATCAACAGGTTGAATTGGCCATTGACGAGGCAGACGCCATTATTTTCATGGTAGATGTAGAAACAGGTGTCACAGGAATGGACGAAGATGTGGCTAAACTACTCAGGCGTGTTAAAAAACCAGTATTATTAGCGGTTAATAAGGTAGACAACGCTAGAAGGATTGAAGAAGCTGTAGAGTTTTATAACCTCGGTTTGGGAGATTATTATACTATCGCTAGTATTAGTGGGAGTGGAACAGGAGAATTGCTAGATGCTCTTGTGTTGGCATTACCTGAAGAAGTAGAACAAAAAGAAGAAGAGATCCTTCCAAGGTTTGCCGTGGTAGGGCGTCCAAACGCTGGAAAATCTTCTTTTATCAATGCCCTTATTGGAGAAGACAGATATATTGTAACAGATATAGCTGGTACAACAAGAGATAGTATAGATACCCGTTACAACCGTTTTGGTTTTGAATTCAACCTGGTAGACACTGCGGGTATTAGAAGGAAAGCCAAAGTTAAAGAAGATCTTGAGTTTTATTCTGTCATGCGTTCGGTACGCGCTATTGAGCATTCAGATGTTTGTATTTTAATTTTGGATGCTACCCGTGGATTTGACGGACAGGTAGAGAATATTTTCTGGCTGGCCCAAAGAAATAATAAAGGAATAGTCATTTTAGTGAATAAGTGGGATTTGGTAGAGGACAAGGAAACCAATACCGTAAAGGCATATACCCAAAGAATACAAGAAGCCATTTCTCCTTTTGTAGATGTGCCCATTATCTTTATGTCTGTGCTCACCAAACAACGTATTTTTAAAGCCATTGAGACTGCTGTTGAGGTGTATGAAAACAGGTCTAGAAAAATTCCTACCAGGAAATTTAATGAGTTTATGTTACCCCTTATTGAGCACTATCCACCACCAGCTTATAAAGGGAAGTATGTGAAGATTAAGTTCTGTACTCAGTTGCCTACTCCCTATCCTCAGTTTGCATTTTTCTGTAATTTACCCCAGTACGTCAGAGAGCCTTACAAACGTTATTTGGAAAATAAAATTAGAGAGCACTACAACTTTTCAGGAGTGCCCATATCTATTTTCATGAGAAAAAAATAAGGAGCACTCAGGTGTTAAAAGCTAGTGAATGATTCTTATATGTATTGTTTAACCCCCCGATTTCGTAGGTAGAAATGCGGTGTAGCATTCTTAAACTTATGTTAATATAGGTTCCAAAGCAGTATTTGGAGTTATTTTTGCCGCGACCTAATGGTTTTTACAAAATCAATCCCATGCGCTTAATTTTTCTTGTTTTATCATTGTTTTTTTGTAGTTTTTTTTCTGTTGAAGCCCAAGAGTTTACGATCAAAGGGAAATTGTTAGACGCACAGTTTAAAAGTCCATTAGACGCCGCTACCGTTTATGTAGAAACCAAAGCAGATTCTACTTTGGTCGCTTACAGTATAACCGATACAGACGGTAGTTTTATTATTGAAGGTAAAACACCTGAAACCGCCCTATTTTTTTACGCTACTTTTAATGGGTACAAAACCCTTAAAAAAGAGGTTAAAATAGCCACAACTCTTGAAATGGGTAGTTTGTACCTAGAAGAGCAAGTAGAACAATTAGGAGAAGTTTTGGTGTCCGGGGAGCGCGCTCCAATAGCAGTAAAAAAAGACACCCTAGAGTTCAATGCCAGTTCCTTTAAAACTAGACCAGACGCCAGCGTAGAAGATGTGCTTAGAAAGCTTCCTGGAGTGGCTATTGACGCTAACGGAACCATTACAGTCAACGGTCAAGAGGTAGACCAAGTACTAGTGAATGGACAGGTGTTTTTTAGTAAAGATCCCAAGGTAGCCACAAAGAGTCTGCCCAAAGATATTATCAGCAAGATCCAGATTACCAATACCAAAACAAAAACAGAAGAACGCACTGGAGACGACGCTCAAAGTGAGAATAAGACCATAAACCTTACCATTAAAGAAGATAAAAATAAGGGCTATCTGACCCGAATGGCTGGAGGGTACGGAACAGATGAGCGCTACCAATTAAACAGCTTACTCAACTATTTTAAAAACAAACAGCGTGTGAGCGTTTTAGCGAGTAGCAATAACATTAACAATGCAGGCTTCTCCTATGATGAAGTATTTGACATGCTTGGAGGAGGTGGTTCGAGCAGAAGAAATTTTGGTGGTGGTTTTAGTGTTGGTGGAATTAATTTTGGCTTTGGTCAAGGGATTGCTACTTCTTCTACCGTAGGGGCTAGCTACGCCGATGCTAAAAAAGGCGCTTATGAAGTAGAGGGAAATCATTTCTTTTCTTATTCAGATTCCTATAACGACGAAGCTTCCTTTAGAGAAAACATACTTCCTGATAGTAGGTTTTTTACTGAGCGAACTTCCAGCTTTAAAGGAACCAACCAAAATAATAGGGGTTCTGCAGATCTAGAATTCAATTTAACCAAGGATTTAGTGATTAGTTTTGAACCCAACGTAAATGTGGGCTTCACCACAGCTTCTAATGATCAAAATACACTTTCTAAAAATAGTGATGGCGTGTTAATTAACACCAATAGGGTGAAAACCGCCAATAGAAGTGATTTGAGGAGCTTTTCTAACCAGTTTAGTCTTTTCCAAAAACTAGATACTATTGGTGGGTACGTTTCATTGGATTTTGATATTTCTCAAAACAAAAATGAAAGCCTTACTAATTTAAATTCCCTAAAAGAAATCTATAGTGAAGACCAGGTGACTCAAACACTATTGGACCAAGAGAACAGTTCTGAGAATATCACAAATGCCTACAACTTGGAACTAGAATACAGAAAAGCGCTCACTAAAGATTTGTTTGTTCAAGCAGGAATGTCTTTCGATGTGAGTACAAGAGAGAATAAGCTGTCTGTCTTTGATTTGGACCCAGCATCTGGTTTGTACGACGACTTTAACACAGTCCAGAGTTCCGATTTTAGATTTAAAACAGTTCAGAAAACCCCTTCTGTTGGCCTTAGAAACAATAGTGATAAGTGGCGATTAAGATTGAATGCCAGTTATACAGACGCCACACTGAGCAATGAAGATTTTCTTCAAAACTCAGATTTTTCAAAAAATTACAAAAAATTACTTTTTAACCTTTACAGTCGTTATAGTTTGGGTAAAAACAAGAGTCTTAGTTTAAGGTATTCCAACAACTTAGACCTACCTAATCTAAATCAATTGCAGCCAGTCCCTAATTTGAACAACCCTTTGAATATTGTGATAGGTAATCCAGATCTGGATCCAGCCCTAAACCACAGAATAGGATTTAACTACAACAACTACAATTGGAGAGAGCGCTCTGGTGTTTTTATTTACGCAGGTGTTACTGTTACAGACAATAGGGTAAGTGCGGTAACCACTACAGATGAAAACTTTTTAAGGAATACTACTTTTACCAATGTCAACGGCAATTACAACGGTTATTTTGGGGTGGGTTATTCTAAGCAGATTAAAAAAGACAGTGTGTATTCCATGAACTTGAATATTAGGCCCAATGCTAACTTCTCTAAGAATGTAGGTTTTTCTAATGGTCAATTATTAAAAACAACATCTTATAGCTTGAATCCATCGGTGTCTACCTCAATAAATTTTAATGAGAAGTTTCAAATTGAGCCAGGCTATTCTCTGGGTTATTCTAGAAGCACCTATAATTTGGAGAACCTTCCAGAGATCTCAGTGTTAAACCACAACGCTACTTTAAAAACAACAACTTTTTGGCCAGAAAATATTATTTGGGGCAATGACCTTACCTACAGTTACAATCCAAATGTAGGTCCGGGGTTTGACAAGAACGCTTATTTTTGGAATATGAGTATTGGGGTTCAGCTACTCAAAGACAAGGCTACTTTGAAAGTATTGGCCTATGATATTTTAAATCAAAACATCAATACACGAAGAACTACTGCAGAAGACTTTATTGAAGATTTTCAAGGGACGGTATTACAGCAATATTTTATGCTGAGTTTTAGCTATAAATTAGACAAATTTGGTGGTCAAAAACCAGGGGGTAGAAGGATGCGTTACGGAGGCTAAATATTTATAGCTGCGATTTTATTTTTAAGAGTTCTTCTTTTACTAAAGACAGTCTTTTCACTAGGTCTAAATTATCTAGCGTTTTATTTTTAGAAACTTTTAAATGTGCCTTAGCTCCCTCAAGGGTGTAGCCTTTTTCTTTAACTAAATGATATATAAGCTGAAGATTTTTAATGTCTTCAGGGGTGAATTTTCTATTGCCCTTAGCATTTTTCTTAGGCTTGAGAATGTCAAAAGTGGTTTCCCAAAAACGAATAAGAGAGGTGTTTACCTCAAACGCTTTAGCCACTTCACCAATGCTGTAATATCTTTTGTCTGGAAGGCTTTGCATTAATCTAAAGATTGATTTTCTTGGTTGGCAAATCGCAGTAAGTTCTCAAATTCTGCAGGGCTAAGAGTTCCTGTATAGAAATTTATAGGGTTAATTTTTTTCTTGTCTTTCCACACCTCGTAATGAAGGTGAGGTGCCTGAGAACGCCCAGTACTCCCTACGTAACCAATAATGTCTCCTCTTTTAATTTTTTGTCCCCTTCTTACATTATATTGACTTAAGTGCGCATAGATGGTTACATAACCAAAACCATGGTCTATTCGAATGTGTTTCCCAAATCCGGTAGCCCTTTGGTCTGCTCTGAGAATTCGTCCATTACCGGTGGCGTAAACAGGCGTGCCTCTTGGAGCGGTGAAATCCATTCCCCAATGTTTTTTTCTCACCTTATTGAAAGGGTCTGAGCGCCATCCAAATCCAGAAGCCATTCTAGTCAGGTCTTGGTTTGAAATTGGTTGTATGGAGGGAATAGCAGCGAGTAGTGCCTCTTTTTCCGAAGCAAGGCTGCTAATTTCATCTAGCGATTTAGACTGAACCACCAACTGTTTTTGAAGAATATCAAGTTTCTTAGCCGTATTGATAATTAGATTTGAATGTGCGTATCCCTCTAAAGCTTTGTACCTGTTTAGTCCTCCGAATCCAGCTTTTCTTTGAGATTCAGGAATTGGATTTGCTTCAAAATAAACCCTGTAAATAGTATTGTCTCTATTTTCAACATCTGCCAATACAGCAGTAGCTTCATCCATTTTTTTATTGAGTTGTTCAAATTGAAAACTTAAATTTTTAAGCTCTCTGGACAGACTCAATTCCTTGGGAGTATTTACTATTGAAGTGTTGAGTAGAAATAATAAACCCATCATACCAAATAAAAAAGAGGCTAAAAGGAATAAAACCGCCTTTTTAAAACGAGTGGTTTTCTTATCCGAAATTTCACGGTAAGAAAGCGTATCTGCGTCGTAATAGTATTTTACCTTAGACATCTCTGGAATTTATGCTATTTTTGTGCCGTTGTTAGCAGCATTAAAACAAATATAAACATTGTTTTTCTTTCGCTCATAGTTTTGAGAAAAGCTTAAGAAATATTCACAATTTAAACCAGTTGTTTTTTTAGTGCTTAGCAGTAGTAAAATATTTAAATGCCCATGAAATCTCAAGATATTAGAGCCCAATTTTTAGCTTTTTTTAAAGATAAAAACCATCAAATAGTGCCTTCTTCTCCAATGGTAATTAAGGATGACCCAACCCTCATGTTCACTAATGCAGGGATGAATCCTTTTAAGCCATATTTTTTGGGAAATACTATTCCTAAAAATCAAAGGGTTGCAGATACCCAAAAATGTTTGAGGGTCAGTGGTAAGCACAATGACTTGGAAGAAGTGGGTAAGGATACATATCACCATACCATGTTTGAGATGCTTGGTAATTGGAGTTTTGGTGTGTCAAAAGACAATGTAGATGGTTATTTTAAAAAAGAAGCCATACAATGGGCCTGGTCTTTATTGGTAGACGTATTTAAAATTGACCCCAGTAGTTTGTATGTGACTGTTTTTGAAGGCAGTAAAGATGCAGATCAATTAGAGATGGATGCAGAAGCATTGTCTTTATGGAAAGAGATTGTACCTGAATCACAAATTTTATTTGGCAATAAGAAAGATAATTTTTGGGAAATGGGTGACCAAGGTCCCTGTGGTCCTTGTTCAGAAATCCATGTAGATATTCGTACTCCAGAAGAGAAAGCAGCTGTTTCAGGAGCTAGTTTGGTCAATATGGATCACCCTCAAGTAGTGGAGATTTGGAATTTGGTTTTTATGCAATTCAATAGAAAAGCCAATGGTGTTTTAGAGCCACTTCCTGCAAAGCATGTAGACACAGGAATGGGATTTGAAAGGCTTTGTATGGTTTTACAAGGGGTTCAGTCCAATTACGACACAGATGTGTTTACCCCTATTATTAAAGAAATAGAAGTCATAAGTGGTAGTGCTTATGGCAAAGATACCCCTACAGATATTGCTATTAGGGTTATTGCAGATCACATTAGAGCAGTAGCTTTTTCTATAGCAGATGGTCAATTACCAAGTAATACAGGTGCTGGCTATGTAATCAGAAGAATACTTAGAAGGGCCATACGTTATGGGTTTACTTTTTTAAACACCAAGGAACCCTTTATGTTTAAATTGGTCCAAGTACTCTCTAAAACCATGGGAGATGCATTTCCTGAATTAAAAGCCCAAAAGCAATTAATAGAAAATGTCATTAAAGAAGAAGAGCAATCATTCTTAAGAACATTAGAGCAAGGATTGCAGCTACTAGACACACTTATTCTCACTGCAAAAGATAAGGTTCTAGCAGGGGAAAAAGCATTTGAATTATACGATACTTATGGGTTCCCTATTGATTTAACCGCTCTAATACTTTCTGAAAGAGGCTATGCGTTGGATCAAACAGGATTCGAAAAATCAATGCAGGCTCAAAAGCAACGCTCAAGAGCGGCTTCTGAAGTTTCAAAAGAAGATTGGGAAGTTTTGATGGAAGACGACACTCAGGAGTTTATTGGTTATGACCTTCTAGAGACGCAAGTTAAAATTGCTAAGTATAGAAAAATCACTTCAAAAAAAGAAGGAGAAATGTACCAATTGGTATTTAACTTAACGCCTTTTTATCCAGAAGGTGGTGGGCAAGTTGGAGATAAAGGCTATTTAGAGGCACCCAACGGGGATGTGACTTATATTGTAGATACTAAAAAGGAAAACAATGAAATTATTCATTTTTCAAATACCCTTCCAAAAGATCCAAGGGCTTCTTTCAAAGCATCCGTAGACAAAAAACAGCGAGACAGAACGTCTAAAAACCATACGGCCACACACTTATTACATCAGGCATTAAGATCCATACTGGGCACTCATGTGGAGCAAAAAGGATCTGCGGTTCACTCTAAGTACCTGCGTTTTGATTTTTCTCACTTTTCAAAAGTAACTACAGAACAACTTAAAGAGGTAGAAGATTATGTAAACGCTAGAATAGACGGGCATATCCCTTTAGAAGAGCACAGAAACCTTCCTATAGCTCAAGCACAAGCAGACGGCGCTATGGCCTTATTTGGAGAAAAGTACGGAGACACTGTGAGAAGTATCCGTTTTGGGCATTCCATTGAATTGTGTGGAGGGACTCATGTAAAGAATACAGGTGACATTTGGCAGTTTAAAATCACCGGGGAATCTGCTGTGGCTTCTGGAATCAGAAGGATTGAAGCCATTACTTCAGATGCCGTTAAAGAGTATTATTTAAAAACAGATCAGACTTTGCAACAGGTCTTAAGTCAATTGCAAATTAATTCTGACCCAGTAACCGCTATTCAAAAGCTTCAGGAGGAGTTTGGACAGTTAAAAGCTTCCCTAACAGCACTTCAAAAGGAAAAGGCTGGAGATGTAGGAAAATCTTTGGCAGCATCCTTTGAAGAAATTAATGGGGTGCGTTTCTTAGCAGCAGAGGTCTCTTTGAACGCCGCAGCAATGAAAGATTTATGTTTTGAATTGGCTGCCCAGAGTCCAAACACTTTTTTGCTTTTGGGGGCTGAATATGATGAGAAAGCATTGTTGGCTTGCTATATTTCTAAAGAGCTCGTGGCTGAAAAGTCACTAAACGCTGGACAAGTAGTGAAGACATTAGGGAAGTATATACAAGGTGGTGGTGGAGGCCAAGCATTCTTTGCCACAGCAGGGGGTAAAAACCCTGGAGGTATTGCAGAGGCCATTGCTCATGCAAAAGATTTTATAACAGAATAGATCCCACCTAAATGGAGCTACAAACTAAGGTGCCTTTATCTAATTTGAACTTTCAAATAGATTACGACGCTCAAATATTGCTCTTGGGTTCTTGTTTCAGTGATCATATAGGTGCTTTTTTTGCAAAGCACCAATTCAAGACTCTAAGCAACCCCTTTGGTATTGTATTTCATCCTATTCCGCTCGCCTCCTTGGTGCAAAGAATGGTGTTTAAGCATTATTTTACGGAAGAGGCGTTTTTTTTTCATCAAGAGCAATGGCATTCTTATGAGCTTCACTCTTCTATGAGCCGAGCAGTTCTATCAGATGCCCTTAGAAATGCCAATGAAGTGATTGATCTAGGCCATGATTTTTTAAAGAAAGCCTCTCATGTCTTTGTTACTTTAGGAACTGCTTGGGGCTATATTTTGAATCATACAACGGTCACTAATTGTCATAAGCAACCCGGTGACTTATTCCAAAAAGAATTGGCTTCTATTACTGCGATTGAAAATGCTCTAGCAAAAATTCAAGATGCCTTAGTAAAAATTAATCCTGATCTAAAACTGATCTATACCGTTTCTCCTGTAAGACATTTAAAAGATGGATTTATAGAAAACACTATTGGTAAAGCACATTTATTGGCTGGCATTCATTCGCATAAGGAAAATACTAAGGATTTAAAAATAGTCGCTTATTTTCCATCTTATGAAATTGTAATGGATGAATTGAGAGACTATCGTTTCTATAAAATGGACTTAATTCATCCCAATGAGTTGGCCATAGCGTATATATGGGAATCATTGGTTGAAGCTACTTTTACGCCACCCACAAAAAAGCTTCTTAAAGAGGTGGTCTCTATTCAAAATGGGTTAGAACATAGACCCTTAAATCCAACCGCTGAAGCACATAAAAAATTTCTGCACACATTGGAAACGCGTATGGCAAAAATTAAAGAGCAATACCCCCATATGTTTTAAGAATTTAAGAGAGTTTTTACAAGTTAAAAAGCGCTTATTTTTTTTCCAGCGATGGCGGGTAAGCAGCCATGATTTCATTGACGAATTTTTGAATGTTGGCTTGTTTTTTTACAGGGTCGTCTTGAGGCTCTAAAAAGCCTACACCACTTCCTTGCCAAAGGAGTCTTTTGCTTTTAGCGTCTATTATGTCTATAAACAAACGTCCTTTTGCTCTGGTAGTCACTTGAGTATTTTGCATGCCCATTCCTGGCCAAAACCATGGATTCCAGCCCCATCCCCATCCTAATCCGGCATTGTTGTAAATGTCTACTTGGGCTTCTTCTTTGGTAAAAAAATTGAGTAGTATGTCTGGTTGCTCACTGGCAGAAAAGCCTTTTTCTCGCAGGCTGTTTTCTAAGGATTTTAAAATCCTTCTCTTGTCTAAATCAGAAATTTTCACCTGATCTATTCCTGCCTTGTAAAAGGCGTAGGTCTTGTAGCGATCAAATGAAACATTAGGATCGTAATCTGTAATAACCTTTATGCTAGAGCAGCTATGGAGAAACATCATAAAGGTAATTAGCGGTAATGTGAATAATAGTTTTTGTCTCATCATAAATCTAGTTTTAAAAAGATTACATATTTAATACATCATTATAAAATCAAAAAGCATGCCATCCTTTCCCAGTATTCATCTGGTGGAATATTATTGAACGGTATTTAGGCAGCGCAACATGACTACTTTAGGTAAGCAGTGCTATTGCTTGTTTGTTTTTGGGTCATACCCATAAGGACAATGCCTACAACCACTCTCGCAGCAATGACCTCTCTTTAGGTGATATTGGGCAGTAAATACTCTATATCCGCTTGGGTCGTAGTAAAAATCACCTTCTTCTACAGGAATGTATTTTTTCATCATATGAGTGGCTATAGAGATTTAGAGGTAAAAGCTATTTTGTAAGCTTTAAAAATACGAATTTTACAAACAATTTCCGATCAGCCCATTGATAAACGAAACAGCTCAATATACCAAAATAGACTTGCCTTTGCTCAGAGAAAAAGGTATTCAGCTCGCTTTTAAGCGAGAGGAGTTGTTGTTCCCGGGTATTTCAGGCAATAAATACCGGAAGTTAAAATACAATATTCAAGCGGCTAAAGTGGCAAAGCAGCATACGCTGCTCACCTTCGGTGGTGCTTTTTCAAACCACATTGCCGCGGTAGCCTACGCAGGAGCAGTTCACGGTTTCAAAACCATTGGGGTAATTCGCGGAGAAGAATTGGCCAGTCTACCCTTGAATCCGACCCTTGAGAAAGCAAAATCTCATGGAATGTCTTTTCATTTTGTGACTAGGGAGGCGTATAGAGAAAAGCATCGGCCACAATTTGTGGCCAAATTACAAGAAGCTTTTGGCCATTTTTATCTCATTCCAGAGGGGGGGACCAACGCATTAGCGGTCAAGGGATGTGCAGAAATACTCCATGCGTTGGATACTAAATTCACGCATATTTCCGTGGCTGTGGGCACTGGAGGTACGCTATCTGGATTGGCAGAAGCTGCATTTGAGTATCAAGAAATTCTCGGATTTCCAGCTTTAAAAGGCGCTTTTTTGCAAAAAGATATTTGTAATTTTACCCAGCAGAATAATTGGTCTCTTTTTGAATCGTATCATTTTGGGGGTTATGCAAAAGTGACCCCTTCACTGGTGCATTTTGCCAACCAATTTAACATTGATACGGGCATAGTTTTGGATCCCATTTATACTGCTAAAATGGTTTTTGGCGTCATGGACCTCATTGCGAATGATTATTTTGAATCTGGATCCCATATTCTAATGATTCATACTGGGGGGTTGCAAGCCATTGAAGGCATGAATGAAAAATTACAGAAGCAGGGTATAAAATGGTTGCTATGAGAATGAAATCTTTTTTGTGGTTTGTTTGTTTTGCGTTATTGCTCAGTGGTTGTTTCGCAAAAAAGAAGCGCAGCTATGCTCAGGCAAAAAAGGCCTACGAAAAATCAAGCAGACAAGGGGTTCAGCCCAACAAATCCTTGGATGAAAACACAGACGGATTCACCACCTATACCTTTAATTCTGCAGAAGAGTACATTCGTACCTTCGCTCCCATTGCCTTAGATGAAATGGAAGCTTATGGTATTCCGGCCAGTATTACTCTAGCCCAAGGACTTTTAGAAAGCGGTGCTGGCAGCAGTAATTTGGTCCGAAAGTCTAACAACCACTTTGGGATAAAATGTCATACCAAATGGCGGGGCCCTTCTACCACTCATGACGATGATGAAAAAGGGGAGTGCTTTAGGAAGTACCTACATCCTAGAGAGTCCTACAGAGACCACAGTTTGTTTTTAGTAAATGGTAGCAGATATGCGTTTTTATTTGACTACCGAATCACAGATTATAAAGCTTGGGCGAGGGGATTAAAAAAAGCAGGCTATGCGACTGATCCCAAGTATCCAGCAAAGCTTATTGCTCAGATAGAAAAGTATAGGTTAGACCAATACGACCAACCGAGAAAAGCCCAAAAAATTATTACAGAAAACAATCAGAATCCTATAAATAGGCAAACGAATGGCAGAACGCACCAGGTTAAAAAGGGAGACACTCTTTTTGGGATTTCCCAAAAATACGGTCTTTCTGTAGACACACTCAAGAAGATCAATGGCCTTAGGAGCAATGACATTCAGGTGGGTACCTCACTTAAAATAAGTATAGAATAGATGAATTATCAGAGAAGTAGCGCCCTTTTTAAAGCGGCACAGAAAGTAATACCAGGCGGTGTAAATTCTCCAGTAAGGGCTTTTAAAGCAGTTGGTGGAACTCCTATTTTTGTTGAACGCGCTAAGGGAGCGTACCTATACGACGTAGATGGGAATAGGTATGTAGATTTTATTGCCTCATGGGGCCCACTTATTTTAGGGCACGCTTATGAGCCTGTTTTAAAAGCCGTAACAGAAAAAGCTGCTTTGGGCACTTCTTTTGGAATGCCCACTGCTATTGAAACGGAATTGGCTTCACTTGCAGTGAGTATGGTCTCTGGTATAGATAAAATTAGATTTGTCAATTCAGGCACAGAAGCCTGTATGAGCGCCATTCGCTTGGCCAGGGGGTTTACTAAAAAAGATAAGATTATTAAATTTAAGGGTTGTTACCACGGACATTCAGACGCTTTCTTAATACAGGCGGGAAGTGGTGCAGTAACTTTTGGTGCTCCTAGTAGTCCTGGCGTGACAAAAGGAACGGCAAAAGACACTCTTTTGGCAGATTATAACGATTTGGAAGGGGTGCAACAATTGGTGCAAGAACACAAGGGTGATATTGCCGCAATTATCATTGAGCCAGTAGCGGGTAATATGGGCTGTATTCCTCCAGAAGCTGCTTTTATTCAAGGCCTTAAAAGACTTTGTACCCACGAGGGTATATTACTTGTTTTTGATGAGGTTATGACTGGTTTTAGACTCGCAGCAGGTGGGGCCCAAGAGGTTTTGGATGTTCCAGCAGATATTGTTTGTTATGGTAAAGTAATTGGAGGGGGTTTACCTGTTGGTGCTTTTGCAGCTAGGGCAGAAATAATGAATTATTTGGCGCCAGATGGACCGGTGTATCAGGCAGGAACACTGTCTGGGAATCCGCTTGCTATGAGTGCAGGATTGGCCATGTTACAAGCACTATCAAAGGACAAAGGGGTATTTAAACGTTTGGCAGAAAAAACAGCCTATTTACACATGGGAATAGAAGGTGTGCTAATTAAGCACGGTATTCCACATACGATCAATAGACTGGGTTCCATGATTTCTGTTCATTTTTGTGAGGCCGCTGTAATAGATTTTTCATCTGCCGCTGCGGGCGACAATGAAATATTTAAAAAATACTTTCACGGTATGTTGGCACAAGGGGTTTATTTGCCCCCGTCTGCTTATGAGAGTTATTTTTTAAATGACGCCTTGAGTTATGAAGATTTGGATTTCACTATTGCTGCATTGGAACGCATAGCGCCAGATTTACAATAATTTTGTTTAGTTTAAGCGATGTATAAAAAAAGGGAGGCTAAAAGCCTCCCTTTTTAAATAATTGGTTTGGTTGAATTATTTAGGATCCAAAATGTCATTGATTCTAGCAATGGCATCTTGCATATGGTATCTAGATATGGTATTGGCCGTATTGGCTAATCCATTTCTTAATTGTGCTTTAAGGGTCACTAATTCACCCCTTACTACAGAGCGAATATCTGATTGAGATGTATTCACTGCAGTAGATTTCTGATACCCTCCGTAGCTCGGTAATTTTCTCTGACTGTCTGCAGTCATTAAATAAGCCAAGCGGTCAATGTGTCCTTTCTGCAGGTTTCTTCTATAAGTATCTATAGCGCGACCACTGTAAATTTCAGACCAGATTCCTCTTCTGAGTTCAGACATCATTTGGGTTAAAGTATAGGCCTTAGAACCCATGGCTGTTTCATGTTCAATGAGTCTCGCCATCTTACCAAGGCTAAGTACGTTGTTTAAAGTTCTTACCTGAACCCCACGAACACGTTCTACCGTTCCCGAGTACTCAATTTTATTAAAGATGTTTTGGTCTAGCATCCACTCAGGTGTTTGAAACAATTCACGCTGTAAAAATTTCATAGCGTCCCGCTGATGCGCCTTAGCCACTGGCGTATAAACAGCGCCTTCTTGATCGTAGGTTTTGTGGTTTTCATATACCCCACCAATGTTGTTAGACACATGACCCATATAGCGGTTAAACTGAGACAAAACTTGCCCGTAAAGGATTTCTAAATCATCATAATTTTTACCATCTTCTGAGGTCCATTCGATCAGTTTAGGGACAATTCTTTGTAGGTTTTTAATACCGTACATACTGGCCTTCATAGCATTGTCTCCCAAATCTTCTGTCTGAGAACTCGGGTCTACCACGTCCCCTCCTTGTTGGTGTCCGAAGCGGTATAATGGGTCTCCATCATGGGCCATAATCCAGCTGTCTAGTATTGGTTTCTCCTCTTCTGCCGTTTTATCTAAGATAGGTCTGTATCCCCATTCAATAGCGTATTTGTCATAAACACCAATGTTTGGCATAAGGGCTACCCCTTTGTCTTCTGGCTGAGCCACGTAGTTAAAACGGGCATAGTCCATAATGGATGGTGCAGTACCGTATTTACTGGTAAAACTTGCAGATCTTAAAGAATCTACAGGATAGGCAGCAGAACTTCCCATATTATGAGGAAGTCCTAAAGTATGCCCTACTTCATGAGAAGAAACAAATTGTATTAAACGACCCATTACTTCATCTTTGAAAGCTACACCTTGTGCTTCTGGGTTTATGGCCGCAGTTTGAACAAAATACCAGTTGCGTAATAAACTCATTACATTGTGGTACCAGTTAATGTCAGATTCTAAAATCTCGCCACTTCTTGGATCACTTACATGAGGTCCGTTTGCATTGGGTATTGGTGAAGCTAAATAACGCACTACGGAATAACGCACGTCTTCAGGAGACCATTCTGGATCTTCCTCTGGCGTTGGAGGATCCATAGCTATTATAGCATTTTTAAATCCTGCGGCTTCAAAAGCCACTTGCCAGTCTTCAATTCCTTGCTTAATAAAAGGCACCCATTGTTTTGGTGTTGCCCTGTCTACATAATAAATGATTGGTTTCTTTGGTTCTACCAATTCCCCTCGGTTGAATTTCTCTATGTCTTCTTCTTTAACTTCAAGTCTCCATCTGTCTAGAAACTTCACTGTTTTACTCTCTTGAGCATCTAATCCATAATCTACTTGATCTCTCTCGAACCAACCAACGCGCTTGTCAAAATAGCGTCTTTTCATAGGTTCAGCAGGAAGTAATATCATGGAGTTATTAATCTCTACAGAGATAGACCCCAAGCTTGAATTAGAAGGAGGATTGCCTGCAAAATAAGTTTTTACGTGTCTTGCCTCAATATTCATAGGGTAACTCTTAATACCTTCTATAAAGCTTCTTTCCGAATCTAATCTTGTAGCTTTGTATGTTTTTTTGTAACGTTCAGGCATACCCAATGCACTTACATCTTTACTAAAAAGAGGAGTTACCTCTATAACAGTACTTGTTGCTATAGAATCTTTTCGGTTAGATTTTACATCAAAGGAATACAATACCGGTTCAAAATTAGAATTCACAACCGCTTCTTTCACTGGGAGAGAATCTGCGGCAACCACCTCGTGACTAACTACTCTTAGGTGCACTTTATCTCCCTTTTTTTCCCATCTCATGACCTGGGTGTTTATTTTTCCACCCCCAAATCCAATCCCTGATGCAGTTTTTGAAATTCTACTTACCATAAGCATTTCTCTACCTAAAAGGCTGTCTGGTATCTCGTAGAAAAATTTGTCTTTAATTTGGTGCACGTCAAAAAGGCCTTTGTCTGTTTTGGCCTCTTTTGTAATGACCTTAGCGTAAGGCTGCGGTGCGTCTTTATCTATTTTTGGTTTAGCCTCTGTGGGCGCTTTTGCCTTAGCTTTTTTCTTAAAAAGCTGGGCTTCACTGGTGCTGATACTTCCAATCACTAAAAGTGAAAACAACAGGTACTGAAGGTTTTTTTTAATCATTAGGTATGTTTTTTGATTTTTTAGCTTCTCAAATAACCGAAAAATTGTCCTAAAGAAATGTTAACAAAATCATAAGATAGTACTTTTATTAAATCAGTGAGATTCTAAAATGTCATGATTTATTTAAATCCTCCAATACTTTTATTGGATATCCATCACTAAAGCTAAAAGAGTAGGGGAATTACATATTCAAACAAGACAATGAGTATCAGTACAGCCACTATATTTAAAAGGACACCCGCCTTGACCATATCCTTGACCTCTATAAAACCGCTGGCAAAGACAATGGCATTTGGTGGGGTCGCCATTGGGAGCATAAAAGCACAGCTACTGGCCATTGTAACTGGAATAAGTAAGTAAACCATAGGAATTCCTAAACCAATGGCTATTCCAGCTACTACAGGGGCCAATACGGCTACTAAGGCTACATTACTCATGAGTTCTGTCATAAATAACATTAACAAAATTAGTAAACTGGCGGTAGCAGTAACACTAAAATTACCTGCCGCAATACTTTGAGAAACCTGATCTACAATTCCAGAAACAGACATCCCTTTGGCCAAAGCCAATCCGCCACCAAACAAAATTAAGATCCCCCATGCCAGTTTTTCAGTGTCTTTCCAATCCAAAATAAAGTCTCCTTTTTTAAGGTTAAAAGGGACCGCAAATAAACTTATTGCAGAAAACATGCTGATCATAGTGTCTGACAATCCTAAGGATGGAAAAATACTATTGATTAAGGTTCTAAAGATCCAAAGGGATACGGTCACTGCAAAAATTCCCAAGACCATCTTTTCCTTGGAGCGGGTGGGGCCTAATTTTCTTAATTCTACTTGGATCACTTCTTTTGATGCGGAAAAATTCAATCCCTTACTAGGAAAAATGAGGTGAACTAGCGTAACATAACTCAGACCAATCATAATAATTGAAAAGGGTAGGGCAAATAGCATCCATTTTAAAAAGGAAATTTCTATTTGATATTCATTTTCGAGAAGCCCTATAAGAATAGAGTTTGGTGGGGTGCCTATCACAGTGGCAATTCCTCCTGCATTGGCTGAAAAAGCAATACCCAAAAGGACACTTACTGCAAAATTTCGGTCTTTTTTAGTGAACCCATCTATGTCGTGAATTAACAACTTAATCACTGACATGGCTATAGGAAGCATGACTACTGTTGTAGCGGTATTACTAATCCACATACTCAAAGAGGCTGTGGCGATCATAAAACCAAGGACTACTTTGTTTGGTGTAGTGCCTGTAATACGAATAATGTTAAGTGCAATTCTTCTATGAAGATTGACCTTTTCTAAGGCAAGTGCCATAACAAAACCACCAAAAAATAAAAAAATAATCGGGCTTCCGTAATTATTTCCTACTTCTGCAATAGGCATAATGTCTAATAAGGGGAACAAAAGCAAAGGCAGCAGGGCGGTTACAGAAATGGAGACAGCTTCGCTGAGCCACCAGGTAATCATCCATAGTGCCACAGCAATCACGGCATCTCCTTCGTTGCTTAAAAACGGCTCAGGCCATAACAGTATTGTTAGGAAAAACACAGGTCCTAAAAACAATCCCACTCTTTTGCTTTTACTCATCTCTAAAAAAATTTAGCCTAAGCTAGTTTTTTTATCTGTGATATAAAAGACCGCCTTCTTATTTAGACGAAGACTAGCGTCATAGATTTAAGAATCTTTGAGGGCACAAGTAAGTACATCGGCCTCTTTGGCCACTACAACCAACTGAACTTTTGTGAGACCTTTAATGGCTTTGTCCCATGCTTTATTGCTCAAACCACTGGCATCTTTTAAGTCTATTAAAGGCATAGGGTTGGTTTTTTTCAATAGCTCCAACACTATTTTTTCATTTTCAGAAAGTTCAACCGATTTCTTTTCTGGACGCATTTGAGGGAAAAACAACACTTCTTGTATGGAAGCGTTATTGGTCATAAGCATGACCAATCTATCTATACCAATTCCAATTCCAGAGGTAGGAGGCATTCCGTATTCTAATGCTCTAAGGAAGTCCTGGTCAATAAACATGGCTTCGTCGTCTCCTTTTTCAGAAAGGGCTAATTGATCTTCAAAACGGGCTCTCTGGTCTATAGGATCATTGAGCTCTGAATATGCGTTGGCCAATTCTTTTCCATTGACCATTAACTCAAATCGCTCTGTAAGGGCTGGGTTGGATCTGTGCTCTTTGGTGAGCGGACTCATTTCCTTTGGATAATCCGTAATAAAGGTGGGTTGCACATAATGGTGTTCGCAACGTTCTCCAAATATTTCATCAATGAGTTTTCCAATACCCATACTTTCTGTAACTTCAATATCTAGGGATTTTGCTACCGCCGCTAACTCATCTCTACTCAATCCAGCTACATCGTAACCGGTATGAATTTTTATGGCTTCAAGGATGGGTACTCTTGGGTAAGGTGCTTTGAATTCAATAGTATTCTTGCCCACTGTTATTTTTGAACTTCCATTAGATTCCAATGCTATGGTTTCTAATAATTTCTCTGTAGTGTCCATCATCCAATGGTAATCCTTATAGGCTACATAGAGTTCCATTACAGTGAATTCTGGATTGTGGGTACGGTCCATTCCCTCGTTCCTAAAATCTTTTGAGAATTCATACACCCCATCAAAGCCACCTACAATGAGCCTTTTGAGGTATAATTCGTTAGCTATCCTGAGATATAAAGGCATGTTAAGTGCATTGTGATGGGTAATAAAAGGTCTTGCAGACGCACCCCCTGGAATAGGCTGTAAAATGGGAGTTTCTACTTCTAAATAGCCTTTGTCATTAAAAAATTTTCTAATGCTATTGGTGATCTTTGTTCTCTTTATAAAGGTGTCTTTGACCTGCGGATTTACGATTAAATCCACATAACGCTGTCTGTATCTCAATTCAGGGTCGTTGAATTCATCATGCACTTTACCCTCTGCGTCTACTTTTGGCAGCGGTAATGGTCTTAAAGCTTTGCTCAATAAAGTGAATTTTTTTACCATCACCGTTTTTTCTCCAACTTGGGTAGTAAAGAGAGTTCCTTCTATCCCTAGAATATCGCCAAGGTCAATAAGCTTTTTAAACACTTCATTGTACTGTTGGCTTTCTGGAGTGCTGTCAATCTCATCTCTGTTAAAGTATACTTGAATGCGTCCTTCGCTGTCTTGAATTTCAGCAAAAGAGGCTTTTCCCTGCACCTTTTTTCGCATGAGCCTTCCAGAGACAATAACTTGTTTTCCTTCCGCATAGTTTTGTTCAATCTCTGTAGACATGGTGTTTACAGGAAATAAAGCAGCCGGATAGGGATTGATTCCTAAAGCTCTTAATTTGTGTAACTTTTCTCTTCTTACAATTTCTTGTTCTGTCAGTTGCATAGGTGCGAATTATAAGGGGCAAATATAAGTACTTCGTACTAATTTATAGTTATACATGTAACAATTGAACTACTTTTACGTCATTTAAAAGACTATTTTTAAATAAATGGAATACTCATGAGTTTTTGGCGCGTATTATTGGCTATTATTTTTCCACCGCTTTCTGTAATCGGAAGAGGTTGTGGTTCTATTTTAATCGTTTTTTTACTGACCCTTTGTGGTTGGGTTCCAGGGGTCATTGCCGCTTTGGTTATTTTGAATAACCCCAATGACTAAAACCGCTATTGAAATAGTATCTTTGCTTCATGAATAAAGAACTTTTTTTAGAGGATTTAGGTCTCAAAGACTACAAAGAGACTTGGGATTACCAAGAGGCTTTGTTTTCGAAAACGGTGGCTTTAAAAGTTCAAAATAAAAGAGAAAATACTTCTTTACCTACCCCAAATCATTTCCTTTTTGTAGAACATCCTCATGTTTTTACTTTGGGTAAGAGTGGTAATTTGGATCATTTATTGGTTTCCGAAGAAGCGCTCAAAGAAAAAGAAGCCAGCTTTTATAAAATCAATAGGGGGGGAGATATTACCTATCATGGTCCTGGGCAAATAGTAGGCTATCCTATTTTAGATTTGGAAAACTTCTTTACAGACATTCATAAATACCTTCGTTTGTTAGAAGAAGCGGTAATACTTACTTTGGCTGAATACAGTATTAATGCTACAAGGTCACCTGGAGAAACAGGTGTTTGGCTGGACGTAGGTACCCCTTTTGCACGCAAAATTTGTGCTATGGGTGTAAGAGCTAGCAGGTGGGTTACTATGCATGGATTTGCACTCAATGTGAACACAGATTTGGGCTATTTTGATCTTATGATTCCATGTGGAATTAAAGATAAGGCAGTGACTTCTATGGCTGCAGAGCTCAATGGTATACCTCAGGATATGGTTGAGGTAAAAGCCAAACTTTTAAAGCATTTTCTAGTCCTGTTTGAGGCTCAATTAAAGACTTGACTTTATAATATAGCTTATTTTCTGTTTAAACAAGAAGGATATAGCGTCACTTATATGGCTTACTGGCCTTTTTAATTAGTGTTCTTTGATTCTTTAATCCGGTACACCACAAGGCTATTTTCTTTATCCTTGGTGACAAAGTTCAACGTACCATTCTCAGAAGATTCCACTAGGTCAATTTCACCACTTCCATACACAGGAAAACCTTCAAGCATTGTTAGTTCACTGTCAAACATATACACCTTTTTATTTTGAGTGTCAGTTATGTTTATATAAATTTTCTGGTTTATTTTGATGGTATTAGGAGGGGTATATATGCCGTATTCGAGCACTGCTTTTTTACCTTTTGAATACAATATATTGTCTTCTAATACAACTAATTGGTTGAATTTCATGGCTGTTCTGTGCGCTGCATTTACTTTTAAAGGTCTTTTACTTTCTTTACCTTTGGTATTTATCTGAATGAGATTGCCCTGGAGATCTGTAAAAGAGAACTGTTGGTCTAAAATGGCAATTTCATTTTCAGAAAAGGAATAATTTTTAGCTGTTTTCACCCTGGTCTTACCTAGCCTGTTTAAAATATCTAAACTGCCGTCTATCCCTTTAAACACCAAATAATCATTTCCCTGTATTTTAAAATGTTTTGGCACTTCTAAAAGATAAGATTTTGTTTTATTGTATTTAAATCCACGTACGTTTTTCGCATTTCTGTCGTACATATAAATATCCTTGCCTTGTCCAAAAACAAAACGATACTCTTTGTTATTGTCGTAATCAAATACGGCTAAAGGACTTAAATTTCCGTCTTTAAAAGTTTTGTTAAACGGGGGTACTTCGTTTCCATTTCTATCTAAAATGAGCCATTGATTTGTGGTAGTGAAGGCCAGTTGCAAGCGGCCGTTTTTATATAGGTCTACCTGAGATACTTTTCCCTGAATTGGACCTTTAAGTTGTTTCTTCCAAAGCAACTTACCATTATTGTCAAAAAGATACAACTGGTTTTTATTGTCTTGGACTAGTATTTCTTGCTTTTTATTAATGTGATTTTTCACCCACTGAGGCGCATAGGATATTGGATTTTCTAGTTGTAAACTCATTAGTGGAGAAACACCTCCCTGGCCTTTTTTAGGGGGTAAATCCAGAAACACCAGGTGTTGGTGAAAGAAATCTTGGTCGCCCACCCATTGAGAGGCAAAAACTTTGGTATTATTATCTTCCTTTTGGTTTGGTGCTAAAAAATAATCATGCGCTTTTTTTGGATTAAAATGAGTTGTTTGCGCCTGGTAAAAAAGCACTGTAGAGGCCTCCGCCAAAGACGCTTTAGCGCTTGTATACGCAGGGCTATTTTCAAGGGTTGTTCCAGCACTCAAATTTCCTATCACTGTCTTTATGTCTGAAACATTACTGCTAAATAATAGACTTTGTTCTAATGGAGCTACATAGGTTGCCTCTAATTTATTCCATAGCGCATTAAAGGAAGTTTCAATTAATGATGGTTTGTTTAATCGGTATATGGGGTAGTCTCTGTATTCGGAATCTGAGCTTTTGTTTACTGATAGTTCTGACAGATAGTCTGGTTCAAGGCTGGTAAAATGAATGAGGGCAAGGGTATTCTCTTTTAATTTAAAAGTAGCTATTTCCTCTACCTTATTAAATAGGGTGTCTAAAGTGAGCTCCCTGTTTTTGATTTTGTTTTGAACACGATTAAACTGTTCCATGTCTTGAACGGCATACATTTTTATGCTGGAAGCCACTTCTGGAATATAATTAGGAGATTTTAATACTACCGGTTTACTTTCTTTAAAAAGGTTTAGAAAATAAGGAACACTATCATTTCTTGAATTAAAACCATGAAATTCCATTTTTTTATTGGCCAAGCCTATACTCAAAGCGCCCCAGTCACCAAAACTATTTGTGAAGGAAGGGAAAAAGCTATTTTTCAATAAAAAACTCTCAGAATCTAATCTAAAGTAAAGGCTGTTTTCTTCAGTTACCTTAAATAGTTTGCCCAATGACTGAGGGGCTATTGCGTTATTGTAATTTCTTATGGTATTTTCTATAAGTAGCTGAGAAGAGCTAATGAATAGATTTTCTTTTATAATCACACTGTAGAGCACCTGATTTTTATCTTCAGAGGGATAAACTCTTTTTTCGATTGAAAATTCCTGGTAGTTTTTGCTCGAAATTTGATCAGATGGAGCTATAGTACTTTGTGCTGGTTCTGTGATAATGATAAAATCTACTTCATCTTTTCCAATCTCTCTTATACTAATGAGTGCCTTGGTGTTTACATCAATTTTTTGAAGCAACTCAAAGCGCTGTTTAGAATTTTTAAAGTTACCTTGATTAATAAAATTTAAAAATTGACTGTTGTTGGTGAGGTTTGCTTTTAGCTGATTTAAATGATCTGTTCTAATGACAAAATCATCTTGCTTGGATAAATAATTTAAAAGTGGTTGTTCCTGGTATGTATTTTTGGGACTGCAGTGGACTAAAAGTATTGCAGTTAGAATAATAAGATAAGATTTCATGGGGTGCTAGTCTAATATTACTTTTCAAAGGTACTATTTATGGCTCAAAATAATATAGACTCCTTTTGTACTTAATTAAATATCCTTAATCCCTTTAAATGTCTTTCTGTGGTGTGGAGAAACACCCCATTTTAGAATGGCTGCTTTATGGATGCTTGTCGGGTAGCCCATATTTTTATTCCATTGATAGTAAGGAAATTTTTTGTGTAGTGCTACCATGTATTCATCTCTGGCTGTTTTTGCTAGAACAGATGCTGCCGCAATAGCATAAAACTTACCGTCTCCTTTAACAATAGTTTCGTGTGGTATATTTGGGTATGGATTAAATTTGTTTCCGTCTACAATAATAAAATCAGGGGTGGTTTTTAGTTTATCTATGCTTTTGTGCATGGCTAAAATAGATGCTTGGAGTATATTAATACGATCAATTTCATGTGGTGAAACGTGACTTATTCCATAGGATACAGCTTCTTGTTTAATGATAGGCGCCAAAATAGCCCTTTGTTTGGCAGATAATTTTTTTGAGTCATTTAACATGGGGTGTCTAAAAGATTTAGGAAGAATTACTGCAGCCGCAGTAACAGGGCCTGACAAGCACCCCCTACCGGCTTCATCTGTGCCACACACGAGGAGTTTTTTGTTATAAGAATGTAGCATTTAGCCTTCTTTTTTTTTGTTTAGTGTTATGAATAGTTTAATTAATTTAACAATTAAAGGAAATTTTATATAATAAAAATCAATTTTGTTGAATAAAAAACTTAAAAAGATTAACATTGCTAAGTTTATCTTAAAAATGACGATTAATTGCCTAAAATAAACGTTTAACGACATGTTAAATTTGCGTTAACAATAATTTTTACTCATTTTTGTTGGCAATTAACTAAAAAAACAATCAATGAAATTAAATTTAACGCAGCTTTTAACATCTTTTATGATGTTATGCTTTGTTTTTTCTTTCGCTCAAGAAAAGACAGTTTCAGGAAAAGTGACGGATCAAAACGGCGCTCCTTTACCAGGGGTCTCTGTATTGGTGGTTGGTACTACAACAGGTACCCAGTCAGATTTTGACGGTTTGTATTCAATATCTGTTGCGCAAGGGGCTACTTTGCGTTTTAGCTATATTGGACAAAAAACCCAAGATGTAGTGGTAGGTTCTTCCAACACTATAGATGTTCAATTATCAGAAGATGCCCAGGCATTGGAAGAAGTAATTGTAACAGGATTTGGAAACGTATCTAAAACTTCCTTCGCAGGTTCTGCAAAGGTGGTAGCGGGAGAAAATATTTCCAATAAATCATTTACCAACGTATCTCAGGCTTTGGCAGGAGAAGCGGCAGGTGTGGCAGTATTTAACACTTCTGGACAGCCAGGTAGTTCTTCTACAATTCGTATTCGTGGATTTGGATCTGTAAATGGTTCTGAGACACCATTGTACATTGTAGATGACGCCCCATTTGGAGGTTCATTAAACGACATTAATCCTAATGACATTAAGTCTGTAACTGTATTGAAAGACGCTTCTGCTACTTCACTTTACGGTGCAAGAGGGGCTAACGGAGTAATTGTAATCACCACCAAAAGAGGTAGGGATGCTGGAAACTCAATCAATGTGTCTGTAAAAACAGGAACAAACTATCAAGGTATTGGAAGGTATGAGACCATTAAATCTCCAGAAGAATACATTGGGATTAACTGGCAAGCAACACGTCAAAGAGGTTTATTAGAAAATGACGGTGACAATGCAGCTGCTGTTGCATTTGCTAATGCTAACTTATTTGAAAATGATGACAACACTTTCTCAGGGTCAGATATTTCTTCTATATATAATATGTGGAATGTATCAGATTCAGGTGCCCAAGGAGTGTCTGAATTAATTGATCCAGCAACAGGAATGGTTAGATCAGGGGTTTCTAGAAGGTACAATCCAGAAAGATGGGAAGATTTTGCTTTTCAAAATTCTAATAGAACTGAGGCAAACTTAACCATCTCTAATTTTAGCGACAATTCTTCTTTGTATACTTCAGTAGGTTTTATAGATGACATAGGATATGCTTCTAACACAGACTATAAAAGGTTAAATGCTCGTGTAGCTGCTACCAATAGTTTTGGAGATTTTGTAAGTATGAATACTTCATTAAACTATACTCAGAGTGAAACAAATAATAATGGTACTGGATCATCCTCTTCTTCACAGTTTTGGTGGATAGATAACCTTCCTCCTATTTACCCTCTTTATAGAAGAACCGCAGCTGGTCAAAAAATAGAAGACCCAATTTATGGCGGTTTCTTATTTGACTACGGATTAGAAGACGGCCGTGGATTTGGTTTTGCTACAAATGGAGTAGCAGATTCTCAGATCAACATCAGTAATAGTAAAGCTAATTCTGTAAACTTCAATAACGATACTAAAATTACTTTAGCAGACGGGTTAACCTTTGAAAATAACTTCGCTTACCAGTATTTTATGACTGATAATACTTCTTTAAATGAACCATTTTATTCTCCAGCAAAAGGAGATGGAGGTAGAATTAACAGAAGTCGCGGGGAAACTAAAAATTACACCATTAGAACTGGATTGAGATACAATAAGTCCTTTAAAGACATAAATTTGTCTGCTTTTGTTTCTCACGTTGCTTCTGCTTATCAGTTCAATTACTTAGAGGCTGAACGTTCAAAATTAGTAACGCCTTTTGGACCTGATATTGCTAATGGGGTAATTAATAACCCATCTGATGGATATACTGACAATGAAAGAACAGAATCTTATATTGCCAACGTAACTACAGACTTTAAAAACAAATATTTCTTAAATGCTACTTTTAACAGAGATGCCACTTCGAGATTTATAAATAACAAATGGGGTAACTTTTATTCTGTAGGTGCTGCATGGGTATTAACACAAGAAGACTTTATGTCTGGGGTAGACTTTTTAGACTTTCTAAAAGTAAAAGCTTCTTATGGGGTCCTAGGACAATCTGCTGGAATAGGGTATTACCCAGGCTACAACCTTTACTCTGTAAATAACTTGAATGATAATATTTCATTGGCATTTACAACAAAAGGGAATAAAGACCTTACTTGGGAGAGCTCAAACCAATTTAATACAGGGTTTGAATTTGAAATGTTTGGTTTTCTAGAAGGTTCCATAGAATATTATACTAAGGAAACATCAGACATGTTCTTTGCCAGAAACGTAGGTCCATCTGTAGGATATTCATCTATTCAAGTAAATGATGGAGGGTTGATAACTAGAGGTATAGAATTTGATTTTGACTTTAGTTTGGTAAAGAACAGTAAGTTTTCATTAAATTTAGGTATAAATGGGGAGAGTTTGACAAACGAATTTTTGGCTTTACCAATTGATCCAGCTACTGGAGAGCAACAAAAGTTCATCAATGGTTCCTTTGCTTATGAATTAGGTCGTTCTAAATATGACTGGTACATGCCGGTATATGCTGGTGTAAATGCAGAAACTGGAGCAGCTCAGTGGGAGCGTAACTTTGACGACAAAAACAGCAACGGTACTTTTGACGAAGGAGATACGCAAATTACTTCTTTAACCCAATATTTAAATGACAATCCTTCTGCTAATGTAGCACAGGAATTAACTGAAGTATATGCAGAAGCTACGGATAAATTCATCAATAAGACCGCTATTCCTGACCTTAGAGGAGCTTTCAGATTAAACGCTCAGTTTGGAGATTTTTCTTTAAGCACTTTGTTTAACTACCAAGTGGGTGGTTGGGCCTATGACTCTGCTTATGCTAGCCTAATGGATAATGATTTAAATGGTACAAACAACTTCCATGTAGACATAAGAGACCGCTGGCAAGCACCTGGAGATGTAACTAATATTCCAAGACAGGATGTTCGTAAGCAGATTCAGCAAAATTCTCTTTCTACAAGATTCTTAACTAAATCTGACTACTTAGCTTTAAACAATATTAGAATTGGTTATAGTGTGCCTAAGTCTATTACATCTAAAATTGGACTTAAAAAGGCAGATGTATTTGTAACTGGAGACAACTTATGGTTAATGTCTGAAAGACAAGGATTCAATCCATCTACAGCCATAACTGGAGGAACTAGTATTTACAGGTACAATCCATTATCTACCATTGTGTTAGGTGTTAACTTAAACTTATAATGATTATGAAAACATTAAAAAAAATAGCATTAGCAGGAGTCTTTGTTTCACTTATTGCATGTGAGAAAGACTTTTTAGAGACATTCCCAACAAATGTGTTGTCTCAGGAGCAAGTGAATGAAGCTGCTGAAGTAAATCCTAGTGTTGGAAAAGGAACACTTTTAGGAATTTATGAGAACTTATACCGTAGGGGTAGTGGTGGAACTTCAAGTCAGGAAGATTTCGGAATCACTACTCAGTATATCCAATTAGATATGTTGTCTGCAGACATGGCGCATTTAGGAAAGAGTTATAACCGTCAAACAGCTATCTCTGAACTTACTGCAACACAAGATCCAGATAATGATTACAACTATAGACCATGGAGATTCTTATACAGAATTATTAACTTGTCTAACTTGGTTATAGATGGAGCTGGCGGTAATGACGCTGTTCCAGATTCTCAATCTGCAAGACATACTTTAGGACAGGCAAAAGCCCTTAGAGGTTATGCTTATTTCTTTTTAGCACATGTATTTGTAAACGATATTACAGACATGGGTAAAGCGGTATTGCCTATTTACAGAAGCGCGGAAGATTTAGACCAGCCTAAAAGCTCTTTACAAGATGTTTTTGACCTAGTGATTAGTGATTTAACTGCTGCTGAGACTTTATTAGAGGGATTTGTAAGAACAGATAAAATTGAAATAAACCAGGATGTGGTAAGGGGATTATTGGCTAAAACTTACGGAGCACTGAATAACTGGCCTAAAACTGAAGAATATGCGGCTAAAGTAGTTACTTCAGGAAAATATCCGATTATGACAGCTGATGAGGTTGCTCTACTGCCAGGAGAAAGTGGTGCAGTTGGTGGTTTTAATGATATTAATTCAATCCCAGGGGTTATGTGGGGTATTGATATTACACCAGCAGGACAGGGATTAGCTTCTCTTTTCTCATGGTGGGGTTTCATGGACTACTATAGCTACTCTTACGCTGCCGTTGGTAATAGAAAAGGAATGGATTCAGACCTTTACGCTAACTTTAGAGATGACGATATTAGAAAGTACCAGTTTAACTCTATTCTTATGCCAACTGGTAAGTTCTATTATAAAGGTGCAGATGCTAATAACTTTAGACCTTTCTCTGGACCACAGTCTAATATAGACTCTGATTCTCATTATATGAGAGTTGCTGAATTGTATTTATTACATGCAGAGGCAGCAGCAGAAAACGGAAATGACGCAGCTGCAAGAACCAGCTTGAAAGCTTTATTAGACTTAAGAATTGATGACAGTTCTTATGTAGACGCTTTATCTGGAAAAGCTTTGGCTGAAGAAGCTGCTTTACAGGCGCGTTTAGAGCTCTTTGCAGAAGGTCAGTCTTACTTTATTATGAAGAGAAGACGCGAGACTAGAACAAGAGGTGCTAACTGGTTGGACAACGCTGGAGAGTCTTTCTCTCACACAGACGAACGTTTGACTTATGAGATTCCTCAGGCTGAAATCACATTTAATCCTAACTTGAGCGAGCAGAACTAAGTTTCTATCACATTTGATATAAAACGGCCCCCAATTGGGGGCCGTTTTTTTTTAGCTTTATTTTACCAACCATGTTTTTGTAAAACCATTACCTTTGCTCTTTTATAAGCGTTTTTAATGAGAAGTTTTATAAGTGCCGTTTTACTTTTTTTTTCGCTGGGATTGCTTATTGGTCATGCGCAGTCACATCAGCATCGGCCAGAGGCCAAGCGGGACACCATTCCTGTAAAGGTAACGGACAACATCTCTGTAAAAACCTCAGATACAATTCCCGTAAAAATAACAGATACTTTACCTTCAAAAGTTACAGACTCTTTGCCGTTGCAAGTTCGAGATTCCTTACCTCAAAAAATTTCAGATAGCACAAAGGTCTTAACCAAGGCAGACAGTCTCAAGCTACTGGTTAAAAAAATGGCGAGTAGAGAAGCCATTAAGATAGATACCATTAGAATTACCATAAAAGATTACCAGATTATCTCCCACCAGCGAGACACTACTTTTGTAGACACTACCCTAACCATTCAAAAAGAGTACAAATACAATTACCTCAGAAGGGACGACTTTGAGTACATGCCTATGGCCAATATGGGGCAACCCTACACCGCTTTAGGTGCGCAATTAGACACTAAGTCCTATATGCCTTTCATTGGGGCAAAGGCGAGACACTTTGGATATCAGGAACTAGAAGATGTTACTTATTACAATGTACCTACACCGCTCACGGAGATGATGTTTAAGACCTCCTTAGAGCAAGGCCAGTTTTTAGATTTCTTACTCACAGCCAATACGTCTAGAAAGTCCAACTTTTCCATCTACAATCGAGGATTTAGGTCCAAGGGAAAATATGCCTATGATGAAATGAGTGCCGGAAGTTTTATAGCGACCTATAACTATCAGTCTAAGGACAATGCCTATTCCGTTAGAGGTCATTATGCGGCCCAAAATATAGAAGGAGATGAACATGGAGGGTTGCCCTTTAAAGAAAGACAGTTTCAGTCTGCCAATCCCAGATTTTTTGACCGCTCTAGAATAGATCTTTATTTCACTAATGCCACTTCTGTAGCCAGGGGGAAACGGGTATTTTTGGATCAGACCTACAGGCTTACCCGCGCAAGGTCTAAGGATTCTTTAGCCAAGCCAAGAAAGAGTAGTCTGGTGTTAGGGCATAGTATTGCTTATGAAACCAGGTCTTTTCAGTTTTTACAATCTTCTAAAAACACCTATTTTGGAGACGCCTTTAGGAACATCATACAAGACAAGTCTCATTTAAAAATACTTACCCAAGAGGTGTCTGCAACCTTTAGTAACCCCTTACTTGGAATTTTAAAAACACAGGCCCGTCTATACGATTACAGGTATTACTTTAATAGTCTATTGGTTACTGAAACGCAGACCATTGAATCTGCGCTCACAGGTCAGGAAGTGGCTGTGGGGGCCAGATATCTCAAAAGAATGCCTTCTTTTGAATTGGAAGGCAGTTTGGATTACACCTTGGTAGGAGATTTAACGGCGCATAAAGCCCATGTATCTTTGTCTTATGTTCATAGGCAAAAGCACAGACTCCGTGTGGGAGTGAACAGCCAGCTTAGAATGCCAGACTTTAATTTCTTACTTTACCAAAGCGATTATCAAAATTTTAACTGGCAACATACCGCAGATTTTCAGATGGAAGACCATAAGTCTGCCTTTGTTCAATTGGACTCTCCCGTATGGGGGAATCTGGATGCTCGCTACACACTTATTGGCAACTACACCTACTTTGCAGGGCAGCAGCCCGTGATTCCTATTGCGCAGCGTACAGAAGATTATGTCTTTGAGCAAGTCTTGGACAACGCCTACGTGACACCACTTCAGGAGGCGGCAGATCTGGCACTCATCAAAGTGAAATACCAGAAGGAATTTAGACTGGGTTATTTTGCACTCAATAATACGGTCATGTACCAGAAGGTGTCTCAAGAAAACGGCGCGCTCTTTGTGCCTGAAATCACCACGCGCAATACCTTGTATTTTTCCAAAGACATCTTTAACGGGGCCATGTTTTTCCAAACCGGACTTACTTTCAAGTATTTCTCTTCCTTTCTCATGAATGGTTATAGCCCGGTGCTGGGAGAATTCTACACCCAGAACAGCACTTTCAATGGCGGCTACCCCCTGGTAGACTTCTTTATGAACGGAAAGGTAAAGCAAACTAGGATCTATCTTAAGGCAGAGCATTTTAACGCACCCATTACCGGTTACGATTACTATGTAGCACCCGGATACCCTTTTAGAGATTTTGTGGTCCGTTTTGGATTAGTTTGGAACTTCTTTAAATAACCAACTCGCTTTTTTACGGTCTTTTTTCTTTTTAAGAATAGGCGCTTTTGGCCTCTGGCCGATGCTTTTTCCCATTTCTCTCATTTTTTTATTTGGTCTAACTCCTTGTAAAATAAGGCAGTGGCTTAGGGTCGTAAAAAAGATTAAATATTTTTACAAATAGATGTTGTGAAACCAGAAAACTCGTTCTATATTTGCACC
>JAHEND010000017.1 GCA_024643325.1 Sediminicola sp. | reverse complement strand
GCGGCAGCGTCTACGTCTTCATAAAGGGCGTCTTCACTAATGACTGTTTTAATCTCTGCAGTAAAAGTGCCTGCTTCATTTTGCGTATAAAAAGCACTTTCTTGGTATTTAGCCCCCCCAATAAATAAGTCTTTTAAACCATCTCCATTAAAGTCTTCATGCACATAGCAGGGCCCTTCGGTAGACAATTTTTCCAGCATTAAAGGCTCTCTTTCGTAGTCGTAATATTTATTTTCTTGGTGCGTAAATGGAAAGTTTACAACGGCAGCCGTATTTTTTTTATCTGTTTTACTTTGCGCTATTTTGGAGTCTGTAAGCGCACTTATTTCCTGATAGGTATTGATAGCAACACTTTTAATAGTTTGTGTTCCACCAATAGGAAATGTAATAGTTAAGGAATCAATAGTGGTATTTTTCCCAATTCCAAAGTGAATATTTTGGCTGGAAGCCGATGCGTAGCCTCTTGTAGCACTCAGCTCTTTATACCAAACTTGTTGTCCTGAAAATAGGGTTAGCTTGGCACCACTCGTGTTTTTTATTTCCGCTGAAGGCACCAACTTTACACCCACAAAATTGTGCATACTGGGATCTTGGGTGTTTTCTAAGATCTCTAGAGGGCTATTAATATTATTAACCACCAGGTCCATATCTCCATCTAAATCCAAATCTGCATAGGCAGCTCCATTGGAATAGTTGTTTTTTAGGCCTGCTGCTGATGAGTGTTTTTTAAATTTAAAACCTCCTTGATTATGCAGTAATACATTGGCAATTTCTAACTGGGGCATTTCTTCAATCAGCTTTTTTTCTAAAAGGTCTTGTTGGTCTTGGTTGTATTGACTAAAGTTTAGGTTACTGAGGTAATTTATATAATCTAAATCATTAGGCCTTCTATAAATACCGTTGCTGATAAAAATATCAGAAAGCCCGTCGTTGTCAAAGTCTTCTATAAGGGCAGACCAACTCCAATCTGTCGCATAAGTTTCCGTGAGAAGGGCTATTTCTTGAAAAGCCCCTTGTCCGTTGTTCAATTGAAAATGATTTCTGGAATACTGTGTCTGAAATCCAAAACCCTCTTTGATTTGAGCTACTTTATCCGAATCTTCTCCTCCAGATTTAAGGCGTATGGATGCTTGGTCAGGCATCATGTCTAATGTAAACACATCTATTAGGGCGTCGTTATTAAGGTCTGCAGCGTCTAATCCCATGGTAAATCTGCTGCTATTGCTAGTCATTTCCGCACTGGCTTCCCTAAAGGTCTTGTCTCCATTATTGAGATAGATATAATCGTTTTCATGAAAATCATTACCAACATAAATGTCAATAAACCCATCTTTATTTAAATCTGCAGTGGCTAGCCCCAAGCCATAACCTAAAGGACTGTTGTAAATTCCAGCAGCCTGAGTGACGTCTATAAAATTTAAAACACCTGTTTCTAAAGTGTTTTCAAATAACAAATCACCTGAAAGCGGATCTTTTTCTGACCTTTTCTCTGCTTTCCCATAACTTCTAGGCGTGTGAACAGTATGGTTGAGTAAATATAAATCTAAGTCCCCATCGTTGTCATAATCAAAGAAGCTCGCTTGTGTGCCAAAACCTGAAAAGGCGATATTAACCTCTTTTGAAATTTCTTTGAATTTAAAATTACCTTGATTTATAAACAGTTTGTTATGTCCTTTCAGGGTTTTATAATTTCCTACAACAGAAACATATACATCTAATAAGCCGTCGTTGTTCACATCTGCTAGGGTAACTCCATTAGACCAACTGTTTTGAGTATTTATGTCTGCAGCAGCTGTTTGATCTTTAAATTTAAGTCCTCCTAAGTTTTCATACACCCTATCTTGAACTTGATTTCCAGTGATAAATAGGTCTTCCAATCCATCGTTGTTTAAATCTCCAATGGCCACTCCAGCACCGTTGTAGAAGTAGAGGTATTCTATAATATTTAAATCTGCACTGGGCGTTAAAGTATTTTCAAAATCCACCCCACTTTGTTCTGCTGTAATAGAATTAAAATATACTGGCGAAACCTCTTTTGGGGATTCACAACTTTGGAGCCCAGCATATAAGGCTGCGAGCCATAAAGTGTTTTTAGCTAAATGTAGTAAGTCGTGTTTTTTCATTTTAGAATGTATATCTCAAAATAGCATCACTGTTTCTAACAAATAATAGGGTATTGTTGATCTTTTGAATAGACCTTACTTCTCCGGTTACTTTTAATCCTTTATTTCCTGGAGTGGCTTTAAATATGGGTGCACCAATGGTGTCATTTCCTGTATTCTCTAAAAATGTTCCAAAGCTGGCGTCGTACTTACCCACCTCTGGTTTTACCTTAAACAAGTTTCCGCCAAGGACTATGTCTGTGTCGCCATCTAAATCAAAATCTCCAGTTTCAATGGCAAATACGGGGGACATTTGAACCTGCTTTGGAAGTGGGATAGAGTTAAAGCCTCCATTTCCATCATTGATATAAATAGAAGTTTTTAATTCAATAGCTGTTGCTTTTGTGCTCAAGTTTAAAGCTTCTTCTGAAAAAATAGCCTTTAAATCTGCATTTTTAAAGCTGTTGTAATCTGGAAACTTCTTTTTAAGTCCTTTCATCTGATCGATTAGGTTGTGTCTCAAATTGTAAGGGTACACTTTACCGTCTGCTGCGGTAAAACCCATGACAGGGTCTAGGGCCCCATTTTGGTCAAAATCCTGAACAAAAAGACAGATGGGTTGCTCTTTACTTGCTTTAAATCTAGAGTTCTCTCCATGATTCCCCACAATTAAATCAGGAAAACCATCTTGATTTATGTCTGCGATTTTCAAGGCACTCCACCAGCCTTTGAGCTGCTGCAATTCGCTGGTTTTTTTCTTAAAAGATCCTTGATCATTTAAGAATATCTCTATACCCGTAAATTCTCCTACTACCACTAAATCTAGATCACCATCTGCATCTATGTCATTAAAATTCGCATCTGTAATCATGCCAATTTCTCTCAATTCTGGTGCTAGTATGGCTGTTTGATCTTCGAATATTCCAGTACCATCATTGCGCAATAAATAACCATTTACTGGTACACCATATGCGGCGGTAATAGATCTTTCGCCTACAAATATATCGGTATCGCCATCTTGGTCAAAATCTCCTGAACGCACCACAGATGTATTGAAATAAGTACTTGCGGTGGGTAACATATGTGGTGAGGGACTAAATATTCCAGTACCATTATTGAGGTATAATTGATCTGCTAATTCAGAGGCAAATTTTGAAAATTCTATACCCCCATTCCCTAAATATAAATCTAAGTCTCCATCTCCGTCTGCATCTAATAAATCTACAGCGGTTACTTCAGCAGCCAAATCCTGTGGAAATTTAAATTCCTTAGAAGGTTTGAACTGTCCCTGATGGTCGCCAAAGAATACCACTGTTTCAAATCCTTTGCTGCCGCCAACAACAATATCCTGAATTCCATCATTATTTAAATCTCCAATAGCAGATTTAGGCCCTGGGGTACTCATCATATGGTGCAATAGTCGGTCTCTATTAAAATCAATAAAGTTATTTTCTTCGTGCACATAATCGGCAACAGTATTCATTTCTGAGAAAATAATTGCATCTGTAGTTTTAGTTGAATGAGTGTCAACCACACCTTCACTCATCTCCAACTGAATCAGTTGATTGGTTTGTACTTCTTTTAGAGTGGTGACTGTACCATCGGGCCAGCTTACTTTTACTTGAACTGCTTTTTCGGAAGGCAAACCAATATGTGGCCTTTGGTCCATGCTAGACTGAAAGCCCCTAATGGGTTGTTGCGCAACACTATAGGTAATCCCCTCTTGTGATACCTCTACTAATGCGCCTACTGCATGGGTGTTTTTACCCTTTCCCTTTAAATTAAATTGAATGAAGTGATTGTTTTTGTTGTTCTCACTGGTGTTTTTGTACACGAACAGCGGCATATTCACATTGTTTACAATCAAATCTAAATCACCATCATTGTCTAAATCACCATATGCAGCGCCATTAGAAAAACCTTTGGTCTCCAGACCAAGAGAGGCGTCTCTATTAAATTTCAAGTCGCCTAAGTTTTTATAGGCCTGATTTTCTATGGGATTAGAAGGTATAATGTCTATAAGCCTAGCGTAGTCTACTTGATTATTTGCGACAATAGAATTAATGACTTCATCACTAGAAACGTATTGAAGGTAGTCTTGATCTGTAAGATCCCTATAAATTCCGTTGGCAATAAAAAGGTCTTTTAAACCGTCGTTGTCCATGTCAAAAAACAATGCACCCCAACTCCAGTCGGATGCTTCTACTCCTGCTAACCTTCCTATTTCGCTAAAGGTATTGTCTCCGTTATTTAGTTGGAGGGTGTTTCTGGTGTATTGGTGGTAATAACCGTTTTTTACGTTGTAGGTGTATTTGTCCCAATTTTCAAAAGTAGTTACTGATTTAAGTCTTTCGTAATTGGAGGGGAGCATCTCAGTAACAAAAATATCTGCCTTTTGGTCGTTATTAATGTCTGCCATATCTGCCCCCATAGAAGCACCAGAAATAGAGTTTATGGAAGCAGTAAGGGTTTCTTTAAAACTACCATCCCTATTGTTGATGTATAAATAATCCCTTTCAAAAAAATCATTAGACACGTAAATGTCTTCCCAACCATCGTTGTTTACATCACCTACAGTAACCCCTAATCCAAAACCAATTACCGATCCGTAAATACCTGCTTTTTCACTCACGTCTACAAAAACTCCATCTTGATTTTCGAGTAGTTTGTCGCCGCCCAACACATCTCTTTTGGGTCTTTCATTTCTTCTGAGGTCAAAACTTCCAATGGCTTGGTAAGAGTTGTTTAATAAATACACATCTAGATCTCCATCTTTATCGTAGTCAAAAAAGGAAGCATGGGTAGAAAAGCCTTTGTCTGCTAAACCATAAGCGGCTGCTTCTTCTTTGAAAGTATTGTCTTTTTGATTGATGAATAATTCATTTTGTTTGCTGTCTCCAGATACATCGCCTGAATTACACACATAAATGTCCAAAAATCCGTCTGCGTTAATATCTACCATAGTCACTCCGGTAGACCATGCTCTATTGCCGCCTATTCCAGCAGATTCCGAGATGTTTTCAAATTTAAAGTCCCCTTTGTTTAAAAACAATTGATTGGGCTTTTGATTAGCGGTTAGGTAAACGTCTGCCCAGCCGTCATTATTAATATCTCCTATGGCTACACCCCCTCCGTTATAAAAGTTTCGGTAAGTATACACATTAAATTCATTGGAGAATTCTAAGCTGTTTTCAAAGGCAATTCCAATGGAGCCATTGTCCTGAATTTCAAAAAGGGTATTAGTTTTTTCTTCACAACTATTCATTAGCACCACGACCATATAGCACATAGCTAGCGTCAAGGGGAATTTACTAAAATGGGCTTTTTTCATGGTTTTATTTTAAAGCAGGAAACTTATGTCTAAGGTCTTCTAAAGTAGCTTTGACATCTTTATCTCCTTGAGCATGGATGATTATTTGTCTGTTTCCGTCAATTTTAACATAGGTTGGAGTTTTTAATTGCGCATTTTCCAACAGGAAAAAATCGTTCCCAGGATACCATTTTTTAAGGGTGTCCATGGCAACAAATAATAATTTATCCGATTGTAGCTTTTCTGTCCATGGAGACCATCCGTCATAGGTAAACTCCATATCTAGACCAACCATCTGCTTTTCTTCATTAAATATTCCGTAAAAAAGGTGGGTCATGGCTGTTTCAGAAGTCCCTTTTAGCTCATAGGCTACATACTGATTTTTAGGGCCTTGTTTAATAAGCCCTTTCTTGTTTAGTTCCCAGCACTTGGCAAAGAAGTCTTTTTTACTATCCCCAAAATACAAATTGAATTGCAGGCTGTCTATTCTTTTTCCAGAAGCCATTTCTTTTTTTACGGTGCGGTCGTATTTAGACTGACATGAGCCAAGGCTGAATAAAACCATTCCTAAGAGGGCAAAATAGAAAAAGCTATTGAATGTTTTTGATTTTAATACTGTCATTGTTTATTCCTAAAATTATTGAATATTGGTCTTTATTTTTAAAGCTTATAATTGATCTAATCTCTCCTTTTACACCCAAAGATGATGGTTTCTCAAAGATACCGTTCTTTTGTTGTTTTAAGATCCAACCATTGGAAGATTCTAATGGTCCAAACTGGGGTTTTATTTTGGACTGGTTTCCCCCTAGAACAATATCTAATGTTCCATTGTTGTCTGTATCTTCCAAAAGAATACTACTCACGTTAGCGTATTGAATTTCAGGAGCTAGGTTATTTTTTGTAAAATCATTGTCACTGCCCCAATAAATGGCACTGCTCAATTCACGAAGTTCTTTTATTAAGGCTGTTTGGTAAACGTCTGATCCAAATAGATCAGTCATATTTGCACTGGCGTAGTCTTTGTAGTAAAGGTATTTTTTCTTTAAAGAGGGAATTTGCTTAAAGAGTTCGTCTCGGTCTAAAATAGGAAAGTCTGCTCCGCTTTCATGATAGGTCATGATTTGTTCTTCGGTACCATTTCCATCAAAATCTTTGACAAACATTTTCATCCCTTTTTTGTAAAAGCTATTCTCTCCTATATTTCCCAATACAAGATCTTGGTGCCCGTCTGCGTTTAAATCTGCTATTTCTAGCGTTGCCCATAGCCCCTGTTCATTGGACAATCCAAAGCTTTCTTTGGCTTCAATAAATGTCCCTTGAGTATTTATAAACACCTTTGGAGACATCCATTCTCCAACGACAATAAGATCTTCATAACCATCTTTGTTTACATCCAGGTGCTTTGCATCTGTAAGCATACCTATTTGTGAAAATACTTCAGGCGCTTCTTCGGTAAAGTTTCCTGCGCCATCATTTCTTAAAATATACCCCTGACCATCTTTTCCATAGGTTTCCACTTGGTATCTTTCTCCGACAAATATATCTATGTCTCCATCATTATCAAAGTCAGCAGCCGTTAGAGCTCCAGTAGCAAAAGGCCTTGAAAAAAGGATGCTGTTTTGCTTCTCAAATCTGCCGTTTCCATGATTGATGTATATTCTATCATGCAGGTTAAAGGAAAACTTAGAATACGCTTTTCCGCTACTTCCCACATAAAG
>JAHEND010000034.1 GCA_024643325.1 Sediminicola sp. | reverse complement strand
TTCTATAGCTCCAGAATGCCTGAAACTGTATAAGGTTTGATCTGGACCTAATAGTTTAGAAACTTTCTTAAAACGCCCCCAAATAGTCTTAAAATAGCTTTCATTTGGCGGTTTTGATGTTTCCGTAAAAATATTATGATCAGGTGCCCCTTTTACGAGAATGTCTCTTATAAAACTTTGGACTGGTACAATTCTGTTTTTCCCAGATTTATTTCTTGAACCAGATAATGTTATTAATGATAGGTCATCAGAAAAATCAGACCATTTGAGCTCCCTTACTTCTCTATGAGGCCTAAGAAGACAGCTGTAAGTTAATAAGCAGCACAAGTAAAGATTTGAGTTAAAACTTTTCACATCTTCTAATAGAGCTGTAATATTTTTAATTGGTTTATGAATTTTAGCTTTTTGTCTATTAGTAGTGATATTTTTAACTGGATTAGTTTTTAATCCAGCTTCAAAAGCAGCTCCTAATAAAGCTGATATATGGTTTTTAATCATTTTTTGAGTAGTACCCTTATCAAAGCTCATTATAATCTTTTTGATTTTTTCCTGTGAGATATCGTTACTACATTCTTTAGAAATTAAATTGAAGACAAACACTAGATTTTTCTTGTATTGATTTGATATTGATGATTTTAATTTAGTATTAAGAGCAGATTTTAAGTATTCCATATCTGATGGAGTATTAATATCATCTAATCGCTCTTTACTAATTTTCTCAAATATTTTTAATGCTAAAAGCTGTGCCTTAGCTTCTCTTAAATAATTAGGATAGTCATTTGGATAAATATCAATGTTAAAATTTTTTCCATTGAATATTCTAAATCTTTTCCCTTTTGAATAAAATGAAATAAATACTTTTTTTTCTTTTGTAAACTTAACTTTGGGGTAACTTTGTGTGATCATTTGGCAGTGAAATTGGCAATAATTAATAATTCATGTTTTATTAATTCCTCCCTTTTTTCAATGAAATCAATGCTTGGCTGCGTAGTTCAACTGGATAGAATATCAGATTTCGGCTCTGAGGGTTGGGGGTTCGAATCCCTTCGCGGTCACTTTTTAAATTTCATTAAATTTCAATACCCCGCGTTTAGTCAATAAACACGGGGTTTTTTGTTTTTTTTGTTTCAGTTCATTTCACTTGATGTCAGGTTTTTGTTCCACATATGTTTCACAAGAATTTATATGTTTCACAAAAATTAATGATACACCTATGAGCACTACATTAAAGTTTTATGTCAGTACAGACAGAAAAAGAAAAACAGATCAGCAACTTCCTATTTACATTAGAGTTATTCACCTTAGAAAAAAGGCTGAAGGGAAACTAAGTGTTATTCCAATTTCAGAGATAGATTTAATTGCATGGAATTCAGATTTACAAAGATTCAATTCAAAAAAAGAAAAACTGATCCAGTATAATATCTTTTTAAATGAACTTCAAAATGAGTTTCACAACTATTTAAGGTCAAATGTTTCACAAATGGCTAAGATTAGCGCTAAAGATATTAGAGACCATTTACTCTCTAGGAATTTCTGTCCTGAAACTAAGGTAGTGCAAGCAACCACTGATTATTATGAAAACATCATTGAGCCAGACACCGATAAAGCTTTGGGTACCAAAAAAAATTACAAAAAGTCAATAAATCACTTCACGCAATTTTTAAAGCATAAAAAACTCATCAATACCACCGTAAAAGACTTCAAGAGAAAGCATGCATCTATGTTTGTAGATTATCTTAAAAAAGATATTCCATTAATTGGGAAAAAAGCATTGAATAGCCAAACAGCCAATTCCATTGTAAAAAACATAAGACCCATATTTAAAAAGCTATACTTAGATGAAGAAATAGTAATCAATCCCTTTGATGGAGTCTCTATACCTTTTAAAAAAGCTAATAAACCCCGTTTAACGAATGATTACTATAAAAGCATTGTCTCACTTGATCTTTCAAACAAACCTGTATTAGATGTCTACAGAGACTACTTTCTATTGATGTGCTATACGGGCCTTAGTCATTGTGATTTATTTAACCTTAGAGATTATGAAGTAACAAAAGGTAAAATTGAAATCATAAGAAAGAAATCAAAAGTGCTAACGGTTCAGATATTAATTAATCAAGTATTGTCAATTATTGATAAATACAAGGGACAAATACCAGAGCAAAGAATAATTCCTAAAAAAAGTCTTGATAAAGTCAATCAAAATTTAAAACTTATTGGTGTTTTAGCAGGAGTTCATTTTCCATTGACAACTTATGCGGCAAGAAGGTTTTTTAGACAGTCAATTCATGAGGCTGGTATTCATGAAGAACTAGTTAGAAAAAGTTTAATGGGACACTCTGTTGCAAGTGACATGGATAGTCATTATTTTTTAGTTACAGACAATATCCTATTAGAGGCAAAGCATAAACTAGATAATCATTTTAATTCTTTGAATAAATGAGTGAAGATTATAAAAAGCATGTAAAAGAAATCAATGCTGAGTTTCGTAATGCAGAAATTCAGCAATTAGAAAATAACTTGCCTCATATATTAGAAACATTAGATGAGTTACATGATTCATATGAGTCATCTAGTAAGATTGAAAAATATAAGCTTATTCATGAACATATATATGAATTGTCTTTTTATGATAAAAATAGCGTAGAGGCTATATTAACTAAATATAAGCTCAATGAGATATTACCTAAGCTGTTTAAAGACTCAAGGATTTTATTTGAGGAATTATTCAAGCATGAACAATTATCTAATCATATATTCTTATTAAATGAGATCTATATAATGTACAAAGATTACTCTAAGCTTATTATAAAAAAACAATTGGCTTTACTATTGGGATTTGATCTAATGAAAGTTGGAGAAAAAATAAACAGACAGCATAGAAATAATAACACCCCAAAGTTGCTTAATGAACAAACTGATGACTTATCGAAATTAAAAACTTTATCAGATTCTGAGGGAGTCAAGTTTCACTTCAAAGAAAATACCCCCTATACATCTATTGTTCATAATTTTAATTTTCCACACAAAGTAAAATTTAGAAATTTATATGACTTACTGCTAGAAAATAATAAAGAGCATTCATATGTAAACAACGAGGGTGATTTTAAAGTTGAGTTTTATGACCTACTAGATATTATAGTAAGAGATAGGACTATATTAAACGATAAAGAAATAGCTCAGATTAATTATCATAACACTAGATCATTTAAAACAAAACGAATTGAATCGTTACTGTTTCGATAGTTATTCAATATTGTTTTCTAATAGAGCTACAATGTCTTCATATTTATAGAAAACTCTATTACCAACTTTAGTTTTCCTTATTTCGTTTTTTTCTGCAAAAGCAGTCATGGTTGTATTACCATATTTAAAAAAATTCTGCACCTCGCTTTTAGGCACCCAGTCTCCAAAATGTCTTGTGAAATTTATTTCCATTTGAGTAAATTATTTTGTTATTAATCCTTTTTGAATCAATTATAATTTCTTTCGATTTGTTTTAATAACAAATTGAAACGACTCACTATCAAATAACAGATAGTGGGTTTTAATTACTTATTGAATTCATTCAAATTTATAACGAACCGTTTTAAATCATTGGAACAAAAAACTGACATTAAAAGTGAGGGGTTGTTTTATAAATAACTATCAAATAGTTACTTATTAATAATAAGTATCATTGAGACCGCAAAGATGTTCTCCAATTATATGAAAAGAGATCATCTTAATTTGTAACAAGAAAGAATCAGGGATTATTTTAGCGTTTATTTTTGAAAATAAATATTATTGTCTAAAATAATTTTTTCCCCCAATTCGTTTATTTTCAAAAATAACAAAATTTACAGCCCGCTTCCAGGAAGTGTTTTTTGTTATTTGGTTCTTCAAGCACTAACCCATTATCAAGGCTAAAAGAGTATATTCCTTTATTTTAGCCTATATATGTAGTATTTCCTTTGGTTGTTATATTATAAAAGTAACTATGAGATAAAATTTCCATAATCTCAAATTTATCCTTATTAATAATTTGTGCCTTTGTTAAAAAGCTTAAAAGCATTGTAAATAAAAACAGTAGGACTTTACGCATTGATTTCCATTTTCTGTAGATATAAGAAATATCTTTTTGTATGAAATCACAGTTATCTATAAACGTCACTCTAGTATTTTTGAAATTTAGATTAATTATTTATAATGTTTCGTTTTTTTAAAACAATTGTTGTTTCAGCACTATTCTTTGCTTCTGTTTCAGTCCAAGCCCAATCCTCAGGTGGTTCTGCAAATAGCAGGGTTTTTTCTATCTCAGATGAGTTACTAGAAAATTCTCTCGGAGATCACGCGTCGAGGATTGTAACTTCAAGAATTTTAATAGATTCAATGTAAGAAAGAGCTTTTTTAAGGGTTAATAAAAACCTGCATTTGATGGGGACCAAATGGATTTTCTAGCACAAATAGTTAGCACAGAATAATTTAATTACTGTTTTAAATTTAGAGCACCTACAATCTATATGATTTTAGGCTATTATAAGTTGTTTGATCATTGCTGTTGCCTTTTCGGGACTGATATCTCTTTGTGGAGTTCCAAACAGTTCATATCCAACCATGAATTTTTTAACTGTTGCACTTCTAAGTAGAGGTGGATAAAAACTCATATGCCAATGCCAATGCGAGTGATCTTGTATGTTTGTTGGAGCTTGATGGATTCCACTTGAATAAGGGAAAGAAGTGTTAAAGAGCATGTCGTAAGCTTTTGTTATCACCGAAATGGCCTCTGCAAAATCTTTAGATTCTATACTATTTAAATCTCCGATATTTTGCGAATGTCTTTTGGGAGCAATCATTGTTTCAAAAGGCCATACGGCCCAAAAAGGAATTAGGATCATAAAGGAGTCATTCTCAAATAGGATACGTTCATTTAGATTTTGTTCCTGTAAAAGATAATCTCCCAAGAGACTCGATTGATTTTTTTCGAAATACTGTTTTTGTTGTTGGTCTTTTTTAATGACTTCATTTGGGAGGCTTAATTGACTCCAGATTTGTCCATGAGGATGCGGATTGCTACATCCCATTATACTCCCTTTGTTTTCAAATATTTGAACGTAATTGATGTCTTTTCTTTGTCCTAGAGTTTGATATTCGTACTTCCATGCAGCCACCACTTTTTCAATTTCACTTACCTTCATGTCAGCTAAACTCTTCGAGTGATCAGGACTAAAGCATATCACCTTACAGTTGCCTGTTTCGGATTGTGCTTGAAATAAACCTTCATTAATCTTAAATTCAGGAGTATTGCTTTGAAGGGCTGCAAAATCATTTTCAAAAATGAAAATATCATCGTAATCTGGATTTTTTTCTCCATTTGCACGGGTATTTCCAGAGCACAAATAGCAGTCGGGGTCATGAGAAGGTCTTTTGATGTTGGTGACCTCTTCTTGTTGCCCCTGCCATGGTCTTTTGGTTCTGTGAGGAGAAACCAACACCCATTCTCCTGTTAAAATATTATATCGCTTGTGCGAGTAGTCTTGTAAATTTAAATTCATGTCTTATTTAATGATATGCGTTCCATCCGATAAGTTAACATCGTAGATAGAACAGTTGATATTAAATTGTTTAAAGTAGACTTTTGAGATATACTTGCTAAAAGATGGTACTTCTGAGATTTTGATCAGATTAATGGTGCAACCTCCAAAACCCCCGCCCATCATACGAGATCCTAGAATGTTTTTATTATCTCGGGTGGCATCGACTAAGAAATCCAATTCTTCACAACTCACTTTATATAGGTGTTGAAGACCTTCATGAGACTGATAAAAGAGAGCCCCCAATCTGTTTAAATCTCCCTCAATAATCGCTTTTGAAGCATCGATTGTTCGTTGATTTTCTTGGATAATAAAAAGTGCTTTTTGATAATCTTCCTTGCTTACTTGGTCTTGAATCGAATTGATCATCTCCTTAGTTGCATCTCTTAGTGCTTTTATAGTTAAAAGTTTAGAGATGTGCTCGCATACTGCTCTTCTGTTGTTGTATGCACTGTCAGAAAGGGTGTGCTTTACATTGGTATTGATTAGTAGTAATTGATATTCACCCAATTCAATTTTAAAAGGATTGGCTTGAATTGATCTACAGTCTAAATGCAAGGCGTTATTTTCAATGCCGAACATGGAAGCGTATTGGTCCATGATTCCACAATTTACGCCTACAAAATGGTGCTCTGCTTTTTGAGAAATGAAAATCATTTCTTCTTTTGATAGGTTTAAACCAAAGAGCTCGTTAAGACCAAATACCACACTGTTTTCAAGTGCTGCTGAAGAAGACATCCCAGCACCTCTAGGGATGTTTCCGGCGAAGGCAATATTGAAATTACCCAGGGGTAGATTTTTCTTGTTGATTTCAGCGACAACTCCTAAGATGTAGTTGTGCCAAGTACCTGATTTGGATGGTTTAACATCCTTGGCCTGAAAAAAAATCTTTTCATTTTTATCTATAGCATAAGCGGTGGATTGATCTGAATTACTTTTAAATAATCCAGCCACGATACCTTTATCTACTGCTGCAGGAAACACAAACCCATCGTTGTAATCGGTGTGTTCACCAATGATGTTGATTCTTCCAGGAGAAAATATCATCAGTGGAGTTGAATTGAATTCTTTAGTAAACTTTAATTTCACGGTATGAACTAACTGTTGATTCATTTTAAAACGAGTTTCTAATGGTGAGATGACTTGGGTTTTCAATAGTGATTCGATCATTGTTTTGAATCATTTGAGCCAATAAAGCCCCCATTTGATTAAAGTCAGTAGAAATGGTACTTATGCCTCCTTCAACGATTTCTTTAAGTAAGGTGTCGTTGTAGGAAATAATTCCATAATCCTTTTGAAGATTTAGTTGTTGGTCTTTCGCAAGTTTAATAACACGAAGTAAGTCTTTGTCTTCTGGAATGATATAAAGTTGTTTTTCTTCAATAGAAGTTATTTGACTAGCATCTAATGTTTGATAGTTCAACTGATGTGTTTTACAAAAACGCTCAAATCCATTTCGCATTTCGATGGGTTGTTTACCTTCTGATAAAATTAGATTGATTTTTGAATACTTTTCGATTCCATTTATTGCAATGGTAAGATTGTTAAAGATGTCATTATCAAAATTTTGAAAAACCCCCGAATATTTAGATAAACTTGGTTTGGTTTGATCTAATATATAAACCTTGTATTCAGGGAGTATTGAAATGGCTAATTCAGTCTGTTTTAAATTAGCGGGCATAATCACATAGTAATTGTAATTCCCTTTATTTTCATAAATTAATTTTGAAAACATGTCTTGATTGAAGTGATGAAAATAGATATCAACACGTACATTGTTGTCAAGATGTTCAATAAACGAGTTGTAGAGGTCTTCTTTGAATGAATTGAATTCGTCAAATAATACGAAAATCTTTTGAGTGATTTCAACGTTTTCATTTGCAACAAAATATCCCTTTCCTACTATAGATTGAATAATTCCTCTAGCCTTTAAATCGTTATAAGCTGATAGAACAGTATCTCTAGAAAGATTGTAATGATCTCTAATAGAATTTATAGAAGGAAGCGTATCTCCCTCCTTTAATAAACCCTTGTCAATAGCATTTTCAACAGTCAGAATGATCTGTTTATACTTTGGGGTTGAATCCTTAAATTTAAATTCTAATGAAATCATACAACAAAAATATAAAAGAAATTACAACTAGTAGGTACTAGTAGTTATAATTTATACCTTTGCATCATATAATTATAACAAACTTAATTATGACCAGTAAAATAGTAGTAACTGGAGGGCTTGGATTTATAGGGTCTCACGTGGTAGTAGAACTTCAAAACGAAGGATTTGAGGTAGTCGTTATTGATAATTTATCAAATTCATCTAAGGATGTTTTAAAAGGCATTACTGAAATTACTGGAATTGAGCCTATATTTGAAGAGTTTGATTTGAGAGATAAATTTTCTTTAAGTGATTTTTTTAAACGCAATTCAGATGTTACCGGGGTCATTCACTTTGCTGCATCAAAAGCGGTTGGTGAAAGTGTCCAATTACCTTTATTATACTATGAAAACAATTTAGCTTCACTTGTTTATCTCTTGAAAGAGTTGGAGCAATTAAAAGAAGCAAATTTTATTTTCAGTTCTTCATGTACCGTATATGGACAGGCAGATGAATTACCTATTACAGAAGCAGCACCAACTAAGGTGGCTGAATCTCCTTATGGAAATACTAAACAAATAGGAGAGGAAATCATCAGAGATACAGCTAAAGTATCCAAAGTGCTTAATGCCATTGCATTGCGTTATTTTAATCCAATCGGAGCTCATGAATCTGCAAATATTGGAGAACTTCCCATCGGAACCCCTCAAAATTTAGTTCCTTATATCACTCAAATAGCTATTGGACTCAGAGAGCAACTCTCTGTTTTTGGAGACGATTATCCGACTAATGATGGCACTTGTATCAGAGATTATATTCATGTAGTGGATCTCGCAAAAGCACATGTGGCTGCCTTAAAACGTTTGTTGGAAAAGAAGAATACTGAGAATTATGAAGTGTTTAATATTGGCACCGGAAAAGGCTCTTCAGTTCTAGAAGTTATCAATGCTTTTGAAGAGGTGTCTAATCAAAAGCTCAACTACAAGATTGTTGGCCGTAGAGCAGGGGATATTACCGCTGCCTATGCAGATACGACCAAAGCCAATGAAGTGCTTGACTGGAAATCAGAATTAAATCTTCAGGATGCCCTATTATCTGCTTGGAATTGGGAACAAAAAATTAGACAAATATAAATTGATTGCTTATTTGTATAGATTGTAGGTAGACCAGGGAATCATAGCTTTGGTCTTTTAATGTTAATAATTAACTTAATTAAGATTGTAAGTTATTATTGAATTTGAGGATATTAAAATATGAGGATTACTACCGCCTTAGCAATTCCTTTAAAGGTATATTTGATTAGTGAAAACTTACAAACTATCTATATTCGCATTAATTACAACTGCAATAAATCAAAAATCGTGTTTTTGATCCAATGTTTTCTCCTGAAATCATATTTATGGTTTCATCTCCTAGTATCCTGATGTCTAAAAAGGTTAAATCACAATGGTTTTAAACCTTATTCTGAGGTTTACTCTAAAGAATGAACCTTTTCCAGATACGTATTTTTATTATTTGTATTCGAAAGTTAATTTAAACTGTAATGAAAAAATGATTAGTAAATATATTTCATATATTAAATGTATGAAAACAAATAAATTGAATCATTTAGTGAATTTAGTTTTACTGAGTTTTGTGCTTATCAGCCTCTCCTGTGAAGAAGTTCATGAGAATCGCTACAGAATTGGATTTGCTAATTGTTTTGACAATGATTTGTGGCGTAAGTCTATGGTCAATTCAATGAGGGTTGAAGCAGCATTAAATTCAGAAATTGATTTAGAAATTTTTGAAGCTGATATTGATGCTAAGCTTCAAATAGCTAATGTGGAATACATGATAGACAATGATTTTGATTTAATCATTGTTTCTCCATTAGATGCTGATTTAATTGTACCTTCTTTAGAAAAGGCTCATAAGAAAGAAATTCCTGTAATCTTAATTGATCGTAAAGCTAAAACTGATAAATACAATACCTATATAGGAGCAGATAATTATCATGTGGGAGAATTGGCAGCTAAACATATACTTTCTTCTTCCAATGCCAATGCAAATGTTGTAGAACTTTATGTGAGTCCAGAAACATCAGTAGGGTATGAGCGAAGTAAAGGTTTTAACAATGCATTACTTGGTTACCCTAATATTAAGATAACCACACGTATTTTAGCTACTGAATTTGATAATCATCGTGAGGTTGTTCGAAATACCTTTGAGAAGCATCCTGAAATTGACTTTTTTTTCGCTTTTAATGATGCACTTGCCAAGGAAGCTTATGAAATTTCTCAGCAAGTGAACAAAAAAAATAATATAAAGTTTATCGGCGTTGATGGCTTAAATATAGAGGGTAGAGGAATTAGTTTAGTAAAAGATAATATTCTTGCTGCTTCAATACTATATCCCACAGGTGGACAAGAGGCCATTCGAGTAGCTAAACAACTATTAAATGGTGAGAATGTGCCAAGAAACCTAAGTTTAAACACTATTTTAATAGATTCTTTGAATGCTGATATTATGGGGAATCAATTTTCAAAAATTGAGGATCATGTTAAAGATATTGAAGTTCAACAAACCAAACTAGCTGAATTAGAGAGTACCTACTCTTCTCAGAGAAATTTAATTCGATTGCTTGTAGTCTTTTTAGGATTAATACTTATTCTTTCAATTTATAGTATTTATTCAAGTTCAGTATTAAGAAGCAAGAAAAAGGAATTAGAATTGAACAACAAAAAGATTCGAAAGCAAAGTAAAGACATCAAAAAGATTGCTAAAGAAGTCAAAAAAAGTAACGAAGCTAAAATTAACTTCTTTACAGGCTTATCTCACGAATTTAAGACACCACTAACCTTAATATTATCTTCTACAGAATCTCTAAGTGAAAAGAAAGTTATTCGAGACCATAAATTACTTGATGAATTAGGGTTAATTTATAAAAATTCTAAGCGTTTGTTGAGAATGATTAATCAATTACTCGACTTTAGAAAAATTGAAGGAGAGACTTTTAATCTAAGAGCTTCAAAAACAAACTTGTATGCGTTTTCTAAAGGAATATATAAGGATTTTGAAAATGAAGCTTATAGAAAAAATATTAAGTTTAATTTAACTTCAGACAATGAAGAGTTATCGGTCTATATTGATAGAAATTTAATGGATAAGGTATACTTTAATTTATTATCTAATGCTTTTAAATTCACACCGAATAATGGAACAATTTCTATACACATCGAGGATCAACCTAAATTAGATGAGGTTGAGATTCACTTTATCGATTCAGGAATAGGGATTCCTAGTGAAGAACTTGAAAATGTATTTAAAGTCTATTATCAAGGCTCTAATAATACTAAAAACAGTTCTGGAATTGGATTGCACCTTTCTAAGAGGTTTGTTGAAATGCACAAAGGTTCTATAGACGTTAAGTCTAAAAATGGATCTGAATTCACCATCATGCTAAAAAAAGATATTTATCATTTAGAGCCGGAACAGATAATTGACCAAACAGATCTTGTTCATGTTGATCCTATTGATTTTGATGTTGAAAGTGAAGATCGTTTTGAAGTTAATGTCAATACATCTGATAAGGAATCCTTTACAATTTTAATTGTTGAAGACAATCCTGACCTTAATAAATTTCTGATGAGTAAATTGTCATCCAATTATTATGTGATATCATCTGATGGTTATGATGTTATAGAGTTAGCTTTAAAAGTAATACCTGATCTTATGATATTTGATGTAAACTTGCCCGAGAAGTCAGGGTTTGAAATTTGCGCTTTTTTAAAGAATGATTTAAGAACTTCTCATATCCCAACTATTATCCTTACAGCTATGGATAATAAAGAGTCTTATATAAAGGGACTTGAGTCAGGTGCCGATTTGTATTTGACAAAGCCATTTAGTTTTTCTATACTATCACAATCCATTAAAACACTAATTTATAATAGAGAAAAGCTTCGCTATTATTTTGTCAATAATCTACATGCGATCAAAAACAAATCTAATTTTGGTTCATTAGATCAAGAATTTGTTGCAAATGTCAATAAATATATAGAAGATAATATAGATAATTCAAATTTCTCTGTAGAGAGTCTTGCAGGTTTACTTCATATTTCAAGAGTGCAACTTTATAGAAAGATGAAGGCAATTATGGATGTGAGTGTCAGTGACTATATTTTAATGGTCAGACTTGAAAAAGGGAAGAACCTGTTAAAAGAAACACAGTTGACCATATCTGAAATTGCTTATGCAGTAGGTTTCTCAACTCCAAATTATTTTTCTACTAGTTTTAAATCAAAATACAAGGTATCTCCAAGCTCGTTTAGAGACAACGGAGCGTATAATTCTTAATTTTTCATTACACCAGTACAGCAGTATCCTATGAAAGTTTACAATTTGCTTATACTAAGCATTTCTAGGATACAATTTTATACTTATGGTGTAACAATTTCTTAGATCATATAATTCTACAAAGTAGTTTTTTGGAGTTAATTAATTGTAAGACAGTTATTTGTGGTATTATTTAATACAGTTCTACAATTTTGAATTCAATTGATACATCACAAAATCAAATCGTTGAGGTCTTAGTTTAATATTGCTTTAGAAAACAAACAATTAAACCTATTGACGGGTTGTAGGGTTGAATCTAACTTTATATGATTTTTAAACGAAGACTTTCAAAACTCCGCATGCTTGAGACAAGCATCGGATTGATATATATGTGGTTTGGGGCTTTAAAATTATTCCCTAGTTTAAGTCCTGCTGAAACATTAGCTAAAAATACCATAGATATTCTTACCTGTGGATTGATTCCTTCGTCTGTATCATTTCTTCTATTGGCTGTGTGGGAAACATTAATTGGAGGTTTACTTTTAATAAATATTCAAACTAAGAACGTTGTGAAAGTTGCCATTATTCATATGGTATTTACTTTTTCTCCACTTTTTATATTTCCTGGTGAATGCTTTAATGCAGCACCTTTCCAATTGACCTTAGTAGGTCAATATATTCTTAAGAATCTGATTCTAGTCAGTGCCTTAATGACACTCTATTCATCGTATAAAACTCAAATAAAGTTAGTTGAATAATGAGAGTTAAAGCCTTAAAAAATAGAGTGACTACTTATTTGTCAATAATGGTGAATGATTTTGTTCAACTTGGAACTTGGTACAATTTTGTCCCATCACAAAACTATGTAATTAATATTTGTAAAATAGTTTAGTTGATTTTCTGCCTTCCGTCTTGTACTCGCGAGATGGGAGGCTTTTTAATTAGACTTACAACTGCTAATTATCGAACAATATTTAAAAGCTAGTGCAGCTAGAAATGTCTAATTATTAACTATTTACAAACATTTAATTATGATTATGAAACTAATGTATTTTCAATTAAGACTCCAAAGGAATTTATTTCTTGCGCTCTTTGCTCTTGTATTTGGAGCACAAATAATGAACGCTCAGATTAGAGTCTCGGGGACGATAACTGATGCTGCTCAAATTCCGTTGAGTGGTGCCAGTGTATCTGTAAAGGGAATTTCTGTCGGAGCTGTTGCAGATTTCGATGGAGTATTTTCTTTAGAAGTTCCAGAAGGATCAAATATTCTTGTGTTTTCTTATATTGGATATTCAACACAAGAAGTTGAAATTAATGGTCAAGTTGTCATTAATGTGACGCTTGAAGAAGACGCTGAATTGCTACAGGAGATTGTGGTAGTTGGATATGGTACACAAAGAAAAGCAGACCTTACAGGTTCTGTAGCAACTATTAATGCTTCTGCTTTTTCAGAAAAACCAATTACAAGCCCAGATCAGGCATTAGCAGGAACACTTCCAGGTGTAAACATTACTAATAGAAGTGGTGATCCAGGAGCTCCTATTAGTGTTCGTATTAGAGGTGTTGGTACTCCAGGAGTTAATGATCCTTTATGGGTAATTGATGGTGTGCCTATTGTTCAAACGACTAATATTACAGTAAACACATCTTCAACAACAGATTCTAATCCTTTAGCAGGATTAAATCCTAATGATATTGAATCGATATCAGTATTAAAAGATGCTGCTTCTACTGCAATTTATGGGGCTAGAGCAGCTAATGGTGTAATTATTGTGACCACTAAGAGAGGAAAATCTGGAGAGGCTAAAGTTACTTATGATGGTTATACCTCTTTTGCATCAGTAAGAAGTCAGATAGATGTGTTAGATACGGATCAATATATTGCTGTTCAAGGCTTATTGGGAAATGATTTTTCGCAATTTAACGGAAGTGAAACAATTGATTGGCAAAGCTTAATTTTTAGACAAGGTTTTGTTCAAAATCACAATGTTAATGTTAATGGTGGAAATGAAAATGCAAATTATTTTATCTCCGCTGGATATTTGGATCAAGAAGGTATTGAGCGTGCACAAGAATTTTCAAGAGTTTCATTTAAAGCTAATTCAGATATAAAAGCTGGTGTCTTTAAATTTGGAGAATCTCTTTTAATTAGTCAAACGGATCGATTAGTTCAATCAGAAAGTGCAATTTATGCAGCCTTTAATTCTGCTAGAAATGCACCGTTTTATCAACCTTATGGAGATGGACCATTAGGGTATAACTATATTAATCCGTCAACTGTAAGCAATGCAAATACAACCAACTATTTGTACAGAACAGATGAACGTTATACTAAAACGACAATTCAAACCAGAAAAGTATTGGGTAATTTTTATGGAGAAGTAAATCTTGCTGAAGGATTAAAAGCAAGAACATCTCTTGGTATTGATTACAACGTTGGGGTAGGTGATTGGTTTACTGATGACTTACAGTCATTAAATGGTGGAGCAGGTTCTTCTTTATTGGTTTCTGAACGACCTATTGAGTTAACTTTAACTTCTGCTGCAACCCTTCAATACGACAAAACATTTAATGGAGCTCATAACCTTGGTGTGTTATTTGGGTTTGAACAAACTAAATTCCGTTATGACAAATTAAGACTTCAAGGAAGAAACTTATTTAACGATAATTTTGCTTCAACAGGAACAACTGTTTCTGGTGGTAACGAGGCTGATTTATGGGCTTTACAGGGTTGGATTGGTCGTATGACTTACAACTACAAAAGTAAATATCTAGTAACAGCTAACGTACGTCGTGATGCTACATCTAGATTTGCACCTGGAAATAGAGAACAAATTTTCCCGTCTGTTTCCTTAGGATGGAGACTTTCAGATGAAGAATTCTTTCCAGAAGAATCTGCATTTGACGAAATCAAATTCAGAGCTGGTTGGGGACAATCTGGTAATCAATTTACTGGTTTGAACTTTGCGTATTTACCATCAATCGATAACAATGTGCGTTACGTAGTTGGTGATGGACAAACTTCTATAACAGCTCCTGCTCCAACCACTTTTGCGAATTCTGGCCTTAAATGGGAGACGAGTACGCAATTTGATCTCGGTGTTGATTTTAGTCTATTTGGAGAGAAATTAACCGGTATTTTTGATTATTACAACAAAACGACTGATGACGTTTTAATTGGTGTTCCATTGCCATATGTATCTGGATTCTTTTTACCAACGGATGCTAATATTGGTCAAATCAAGAATTCAGGGATTGAATTTTCATTTAATTATGCTAATAGCATTAATGACTTCAACTATAGTATCGGAGGAAATATTACTACAGTTAAAAATGAAGTAACAGATTTAGGAGCTATTCCGTCAATTATAAGTGGAATTGGAGGACGTTCAACACATAGAACAGTTGTGGGCGAAAGCTTGGGTCACTTTTACGGATATGTTACTGATGGATTATATCAAAATCAAGCAGAAGTAGCTGCTGCTGTTCCTGATGTAAATGGAACTCCTTCGCCTGGAGATATTCGTTTCGTAGATATCAATAATGATGGTATTGTAGATGCTAATGATAGAACTGTACTTGGCTCTCCATTTCCTGGATACTTTTATGGATTGTCATTTAATGCTGATTACAAAGGATTTGATTTTGCTGTTAATCTAAGAGGTGTTGGAGATAAGCAAATTTATAATTCTTCAAGAATTGCATTAGAAGGAATGACAGGTACAGGAAACTTTAGTACACAAATATTAAATCGTTGGACTACTGAGGGAACTACAAATTCAAGTTCAAGTCCTAGACTAACTGCAGGTGATCCAAATCAAAACAATCGTTATTCTGATCGATGGATCGAAGATGCTGACTACTTGAGAATTCAAAATATTTCTTTAGGATACAGAGTTAATTCTGAAAAGCTTTCTAAATGGAATAATGGTTTGGTAAGTGGAATGAGGTTCTATATCGGTGTTCAAAACTTAGCAACATTTACCAAATATTCAGGATATGATCCAGAAGTGGGTAGAACTCAAAGCTTTCAAAAAGGTGACTTCACTTTAGCTACAGGTCAAGATGGTGGTGCTTCACCACTACCAAGAATTGTTCAATTAGGTTGGACTGTAAACTTTTAATAAATCAAAAATTATACATTAATAATTATGAAAAGAATATTAAATATATGCACGAGTCTTTGCCTCTTAAGTTTGGTTTTAACTTCGTGTTCAGATGAATTAGATCTTCAACCATTAGATAGGTTAACAACAGACACATTCTATAAATCAAGAGCTGATTTTGATGGAGCAATTTTTGCTTCCTACTCATCAATGCAAGATTTCTGGGGAACTTCAACAGAAACTATGGGAGAGATGGGAGAGTTTTGGAAAGTTTCTATGGTAATTACAGATGATGTAGCAGCAGGTTCCAATGCTGATCAAAAGTCGAGAGATATTGATAACCTAATGTTAAGGTCGTCAGATGTTCCTTTTGCAGCTGTATATACTCAAATTTATGAAGGGATTTATAGAGCAAATTTAGTGCTAGATAGATTAGGTGGTGATAATGAGTTGTCTTCTGAAGATAAATCAGTTTTAGAAGCAGAAGCTAAATTCTTAAGAGGATGGTTTCATTTCCAGGCAATGAAAATGTTTGGAACACCACCTTTAGCGCTAGAAATTGTTCAAGGAATTGAAGGTCAGGCTTTGCCAAATTCATCAAAAACAGATCTTTTTGCAGCAATTTTATCTGATTTTTCTGACGCAGCGATTGGACTACCAGCTTCATGGGATAATTTGAATACAGGTAGAGCAACTTCTTGGGCAGCGAAATCCTTTATTGGTAAAGTAAACGTTTGGAAAGAAGATTGGCCTGCTGCCATCGCAGCTTTTGAAGAAGTTGTAAATAATGGGCAATATCGATTAATGGATAATTATGAGGACAACTTCAACTATGCTAAAGAAAATAACGCTGAGTCAATCTTTGAAATTCAATATGGAGGTCCTTTTTCTGATGATAACTTATGGGTATTTGATGATACGCACTCTGAAGATTTTAAAGCTTCTCAAGGTATAGGTAGAGGATGGTACTGGGATGCTTCCAATGGAGCTCCAGCTGGAAAACTAGGTTGGTGGGCTCCAACTCAATCATTGGTAGAAGCTTTTGAAGATGGAGATGTTAGAAAGAGTGCTGTATTATACCAAGATGGGGATACATATTACACCTATGATGGAGGTGGACAATACGTTCTTCCTTATGATACTTCTTGGTCTGAAACTAACTATACCTTAAAAAAATATAGAGGACCTAATAATACCGTTAGTGGTAATCATGCTTCAAATGGTCAAGCTGATTTTGACAATGAGCGTTGGTTCCGTTTTGCTGAGTTAAAGTTACTTTATGCGGAAGCCTTAATTCAAGGAGGAAATGCTACTATCGCAGAACAACAAATTAACGATATCCGAAATAGAGCAGGATTAGCTGATTTAGCACCTGGAACTGATTTAATGGAGGCAATGATGCAAGAAAAAAGAGTTGAACTTGCCTTTGAACCACACCGATGGTTTGATATCACAAGATGGGGAATTGGAGCTTCAGTTTTCGGATCAGCATGGAATGACAATTACAATGTGTTTCCATTTCCTCTTTCTGAAATTGAACGTTCTAATGGACTATTAATTCAAAATAGTGGTTATTAATAATAACTGTTAAAAGACAGTTGAATAATTAATTTAATAAAACAAGAGTAACTGGCCGAATACTCGGCTGGACTCTTGTTTTATCTGCTTCTAAATTAATCATCATGAATGTTGAATTTTTTTTTAACAAAACTATAGTCTTAATGGCTTTTGGGGTACTGATTTTATCGTGCGATAATGATTATTCCAATATAATGTTCAATAAGCACTCTTCATCTGATACAGGTGTAACTTTTAATAATAAATTAAATATCGATGGTGAGCTCGTTGTTCTCGATTTCGAATATATGTTTAATGGCGCTGGTGTAGCAGTTGCTGATTTTGACAACGACGGTCTTCAAGATATCTACTTTACCGGTAATATGGTAAGTAATAAACTCTATAAAAACTTAGGAGACTGGAACTATAAAGATATCACAGAAATCTCACATACGGGTACTACAGATTGGTCCAATGGAGTAACAGTTGTTGATATCAATCAAGATGGCTGGAAAGATATATATGTGAGTAAAGGCGGACCTAGAGGGTCAACAGATCAACAAAGAGCTAATCTTTTATTCATAAACAAAGGAATCCTAGCAGGGGAATTACAATTTGAAGAACAGGCTTCGTTGTGGGGCTTAGCTGACTCAAGTTATTCCGTTCAATCTACTTTTTTTGATTATGATGGAGATGGCGATTTAGACATGTATCTTCTTTGTAATGCTCTAGTTGATTTCAACAGAAATACTTCAAGACCTAAAGATCGAAACGGAAAGGCACCTTCAAAGGATAAACTTTTTAGAAATGATGGTCCTTCTACAAATGGACAAATAACCTTTACGGATGTTTCAAGATCAGCTGGAATACTTATAGAAGGTTTTGGTTTAGGTGTTGAAATTTGCGACATCAATTTAGATGGTTGGTTAGACCTTTATGTTTCCAATGATTTCCTCACAGACGATTTACTCTACGTGAATCAAAAAGATGGAACTTTTAAAAACTTGATTTCTGACTATTTCAAGCATTTGACCTTTAATGGGATGGGTAATGATATTGCAGATATCAATAACGATGGATTAATGGATGTTGTGGTCTTAGATATGCTTCCTCCCGATAATAAACGTTGGAAGCTTACTATGATGGGGAATAACTATGATGAGCATGAAAATGGACTGTCCTATGGGTATCAACCTCAATACATTCGAAATACTTTACAAATCAACAATGGAAATGGATCTTTTAGTGAGTTGGGACAACTTGCTGGAATTGCTGCTACTGAGTGGAGTTGGGGCCCCTTAATTGCTGATTTTGATAACGATGGTTTAAGTGATTTATTTATTACCAATGGCTATCGTCAAGATATAACAAATCTCGATTTTATGGTCTACAGTAATCATGCACTTACAATGGGAAGTGTTGAGGCCAATAAGGAAGCAAGAATAAAAGAATTGAATAAATTTCCCGGAATAAAGGTTCATAATTACCTCTTTAAAAATAATGGAGATTTACAGTTTGAGGATATTTCAAATGCGTCTGGATTTGATCAGCCAACTTATTCTAACGGACTTGCTTATGCCGACTTAGATAATGATGGAGATTTAGATCTTGTTATCAATAATATCGATGATCCTGCAGGTCTTTATGAGAATATGAATCCTACAGGAATAGATAATCATTTTTTAAGAGTTCAACTTCAAGGAAATCCTTCCAATAGAGACGCTCTTGGAGCTAAGGTTTCTCTTTATTATGAAAATCAAGTGTTAACTAAGATGCAAACACCAACAAGAGGTTATCTTTCATCGGTTGAACATACGCTTCACTTTGGTTTAGGAAAGGTGCAACAACTCGATAGCTTGAAGGTAGTTTGGCCTAATGGCACCCAACAAATTGTTAAAGATTTAATGATTGATCAGTTAATAACCCTGACCTATTCAGAGGCTGAGTTAGTTCCATCAATGAGAACTAAAAAACACAACAATCAATTATTTGAAGCAATAGAATTGGAGGGAGTTGAATTTAAACATGAAGAGGACTATTTTGTCGATTTTAAAACTCAGCCTTTACTACCTCATATGCACTCTAAAAATGGACCTGGTATTGCCGTAGCAGACGTCAACGGTGATCAGTTAGAGGATTTCTATATTGGAGGTGCTTCAGGCCAACAAGGAGCGCTATTTATTCAACAACCCAACCATAGTTTTAAGACGCTTCCACAGGGTGATCTAATGCAAGAAGCTATGGGAAGCTTGTTCTTTGATGCTGATAATGATGGAGATCAAGACTTGTATAGCGTAGGAGGGGGAGTTGCTTTTGAAAAGGATGAATTGTACTCCGATTACCTTTATGAAAATGATGGCCAAGGGATTTTTTCAAAAATAGATGGAAGTTTCGAATTTTCATCAAGTGGATCAATTGTTACAGCTGCTGATTACGATAAAGATGGCGATTTAGACCTTTTTATAGGTGGAAGAGTTATCCCTGGTGACTATCCTTTAGCACCAGAAAGTGTGCTTTTGAAAAACAATTCTTCCAAAGGGAATATTGAATTCGATCGAGATGATCAAGCTGTAAATAAAGTATTTGCGTCCATGGGTATGGTTACTTCTGCGCTTTGGACTGATTTTAATAATGACAGTTGGATTGACTTAATTATTACTGGAGAATTTATGGAAATTAGATTTTTCGAAAATCAAAAAGGAACACTAAAAGAAGTAACTAATCAAACAGGGTTAAACAATACCTTTGGATGGTGGAATAGCATCACAGGAGGAGATTTTGATAACGATGGCGATATTGATTATTTAGTGGGAAACCTAGGTTTAAACTCTCGTTACAGATGTAGTGCAGAGGAACCTTTAAGAGTCTATAGTAAGGATTTTGATAAGAATGGAAAAATTGACCCCATCATGTGTTATTATATCGATGGAGAAAATCAAATTACTCATTCTCGAAATGATTTAATAGATCAAATATCTTCGATTAGAGGAAGATTTAGAACTTACACCGATTATGCGAATTCTAGTTTTGAAGAGTCTTTTAGTAAAAACGAATTGAAGGATGCTTATGTGGTTAAAAGTGAAACTTTTGCTAGTAGTTATATTGAGAACCTTGGAGGAGGAAAATTTAAATTGACCGCTTTACCACAATTTGCTCAAGTTGCACCGATCTATGGAATGATTACTGGAGATTATAATAATGATGGTGATCTCGATGTTTTAGCAGTTGGAAATTTTTTTAGTGGAGAAGTATTTAATGGTAGGTATGATGCTTCGATTGGATGGTTGATGTTGGGGGATGGAACAGGAAAATTTTCTTATGAGAAGAGTGCTAAGAGTGGTTTTTATGTTCAAGATGATGCCAAGGGTCTAGCCAATGTATATGTCGGTGATCAAGAGTTTGTAGTTGTTGGAATTAATAATGATAAACCAAAGATCTTCATATATGATCGTTCAGAATACCAAAGTTATCAAGCTAAAGATCAAGATGTAGGTGTAATCCTAACTTTTAAAGATGGAAGAACCCAAAAGAGAGAGTTTTATTACGGATCAGGCTATTTATCGAGTCCTTCAAGACGACTAATGTACGACGATAAGTTTAGTTCGATTAAGGTGTTGAATAACACAGGTGTAGAATTAGAAATTATTCAATAAGATGAGATTTTTTATCAACACTAGTGTTTTATTAGGAGTGCTGTTCATTTTATCTTCCTGTGAGATGAATTCCAAGCGATTTGAGCTGTTGTCAGCCGCTGATACTGGGATAGATTTTAATAATAGAATCATAGAGAGTGATTCGATTAATGTATTACAATACATGAATATTTACACCGGAGCAGGAGTTGCTGTTGGAGATGTGAATAATGATGGACTAGTAGATGTCTATATGAGTGGAAATGTGGTCTCTGGAAAACTGTATTTAAATAAAGGAGATTTCAAATTTGAAGATATTAGTGAATCTGCTGGAATAATTAATCAAAACTGGGGAACAGGAGCGAGTATGGTTGATATTAATCAAGATGGTTATTTAGATATTTATATATGCGTTTCTGGTCCAGGAGATGAATCAAATCTGTCCAATCTTCTTTATATCAATAATGGTCCTTCTAAAAATGGTGAAGTTCGCTTTACAGAACAAGCTAAAGCATACGGATTAGCTGATACGAAACAGTCCATGCATGCGGCTTTCTTTGATTATGATAAGGATAATGATTTAGATATGTATCTATTGGTAAATCCTGCAGCTTATGAGCACAAAGTTAATTCGAGTTTTCCAAGAAAAATTAATGGTGAGTCCATCAGTACAGATCGATTGTATCGAAATGAAGGTGTTCAAGACGAATTGGGTCACCCTGTTTTTACTGATGTATCAATGGAAGTAGGGATCAAAATTGAAGGCTATGGTTTAGGTGTTGGTGTATCAGATATCAACAATGACAATTGGCCAGATCTTTATATATCAAATGATTTTATTGGAAATGATATTCTTTATATCAATCAAAAAGATGGAACTTTTAAAGATGAATTAGATACCTATGTAGGACATACTTCCTATGCTGGGATGGGAAATGATATTTCAGATATTGACAACAATGGGAAGCCAGATATTATGGTCTTAGATATGCGTCCAGAGGATAATAAACGTCAAAAATCAATCATTTCATCTACGGGTTACGATCGTTTTCAAATGATGATTAAAGCCGGTTATAAACATCAATATAGTAGAAATACACTCCAGCTAAATTTAGGCAAAGGTAAGTATAGTGAAATTGGTAATATGGCTGGCGTGAGTAGTACAGATTGGAGTTGGAGTCCACTCATGGCAGATTTCGATAACGATGGATTTAAGGATCTCTATGTGACTAATGGGTTTTTAAGAGACTTAGGAGATTTAGATTTTATTAACTATCAAGGAATATACGATAATCCCTTAGGGGATAAGCAATCAAAAATAGAGTTGAAATTAAATTCAATAAAAGCATTGCCATCGGCTGCACTTCCAAATTACGCCTATAAAAACACAGGAAAGTTGTCTTTTGAAAAAGTTTCTAAGGAATGGGGAATTGATATTGAAAGCTGTTCTAGTGGTTCTGCATTTGTGGACTTAAACAACGACGGATATTTAGACTTAGTAGTTAATAATATGAATCAACCTGCATTTGTATTTGTAAACAAAACTAAGGCAAATAATAACAATAATTTTATTAGAATTAAACTAAAGGGAAGTGAAGGGAATCATCATGCAATTGGAGCTAAAGTTGAACTCAAAACAGCTTCAGGAACTCAGTATTATCAACACTATTTAAGTAGAGGGTATGAATCAAGTATTGATCCTGTGATTCACTTTGGAATGGGGAAGGATTCCATTGTAAAACAATTAACCATTATTTGGCCAGATGACACTGTTCAATATTTAAAACAAGTCAAATCAAATCAACTTATAGAGGTAAGAAAAGATTCAAGTATAGTTGAACAAACTCCTAATATAGTTTCAAATCAACCATGGTTTAAAGACGTAACGACTAATTTAGAGATCTCTTTTACACACAAAGAAGATAATTTTGTTGACTTTAAATCTCAACCTATTCTCCCGCATATGAATTCAAAGAATGGTCCAGGGGTGTCTGTTGCAGATGTAAATGGGGATGGTTTAGAAGATTTCTATGTAGGTGGTGCTCATGGAAGTCAAGGAAATTTATACGTTCAATATAAAAATGGGACATTTGGAGTTAGTGATTTTAAATCCAATATTCTCAGTGAGGATATGGGAAGTTTATTTTTTGATGCAGATCAAGATGGAGATCAAGACTTATATATTGTCAGTGGGGGCTCTCATACTTCATCGAGTGAAAATTACTTTCAAGATCACCTTTATATAAATGATGGACATGGAAATTTTAAAGAATATGGTTCCTTGCCGCTTATTACCTCTAGTGGATCTGTAGTTACAGCTGCTGATTACGACAAAGATGGAGATTTGGATCTTTTTGTAGGAGGTAGAGTACGACCAGGAGAATATCCCCTACCTCCAGAGAGTTATCTGTTGGAAAATATAACCGAAACTCAAGATCATCCTATGTTTAAAAGTGTTGGATACGATATAACAAATTGGGATAAATTGGGAATGGTCACTTCAGCGCTATGGACTGATTACGATAATGATGATTGGATAGATTTAATTGTAGTTGGCGAATTTATGCCTATTCAAGTTTTTCACAATGAAGAGGGAAAACTCAGATTAACATCCAATCCAAAAGGATTTGAATACACATCAGGCTGGTGGAATAGTATTAATGGAGCTGATTTTGATGGTGATGGAGATATGGATTATATCGCGGGTAACTTGGGATTAAATACCAAATACCAAGTGTCAAGTTCAAAGCCGTTGCGTATTCACGCTAAAGATTATGAACGCGATGGAAGAATTGATCCTTTGATGAGTTATTATATAAACGATAATAATTATTTATCACATTCTAGAGATGAGATTATCAGTCAAATCAATGCGATGAAGTCTAGATTTAGAAGTTATAAATCCTATGCAAATGTAACCTTTGAGGAGGCCTTACTTCCTTCTGAAATTGCAGATGCTTATGTTGTTCAAGCGAATGAGTTTAACAGTAGCTATATTGAAAATTTAGGTAATGGTTCCTTTAAAGTAAGTCCGCTTCCAATTGAAGCTCAATTTGCCCCTGTTGAGGGTATTGTCATTTATGATTTTGATCATGACGGTTATGATGATCTGATACTCACAGGGAATTCCTATCAAACGAATGTTTCAACAGGAAGATATGATGCCTCAAAAGGTTTAGTGCTCAAAGGAGATGGAAAAGGACAGTTTAAGCCTTTGACATTATCAGATAGTGGATTTATAAATGATTATGACGGATCTGGTATTGCATTATTAAAAGGTGTTGAAAATCAACTTAAGGTCCTAGTGGCTAATAATAATGGTCCTTTAAAGGTGTTTGATTTAAATAATCAAAATGATATTCTGAGCATTAAACCCACAGATAAAAGTGCTGAAATCATTTTAAGAGACGATTCAATATATGCTAAAGAATTTTACAATGGATCGGGATACCTTTCTCAAAGTTCACGGTCAATTCAGCTTTCAGATCAAATCAAACAAATCTTTATAACTGATGATAAAGGGATTAAACGACTCGCTTTTGAATCAATCAATTAACTCGAATAATACTTAACATTAAAATGAATAAAATAGTAGCTCTAATTTTGTTTTCTGTTGTTTCAATGTACACTAAAGCACAGACTGTAATACCAATAGAAACTAAAGATTTTGCAATGGTATTTAAGACCGATGATCAAAAGAGGTTGTGGAACATCTATTTTGGAAAACCATTGTCTAACAAATCAGATTATAATAAGATAGATTTACAGTATAATTTTCAGAACGCAAATGCTGGAATGTATAATTCTATATACACACCTTCAGGAACTTGGAATATATCGGAGCCTGCGCTTCGACTCAAACACGCTGATGGTAATTTGTCTACAGATTTACAATTATTAAATTATAATTCAACTCAAGATGGAGCGGTAACCTTAACTTCGATTGTTTTAACCGATCCACTTTATGAGCTGAATGTAACCTTATTTTTTAAAGTATGGAAAGAACTTAATGTTGTTGAACAGTGGACAGAAATAACGAATAATGAAGATGGAGCTATTACCTTGTATAAAAAAGCATCTGCAAATCTATATTTTACTAATAAAGACTTTTACTTGACTCATTTCCAAGGAGAGTATTTAAGAGAAATGCAGCCTGTTGAACAGAAATTGTCTCAAGGAGTTAAAGTCGTTGAATCTAAACTTGGAACTCGTGCAATGCTTTTAGGTTCTCCTAATTTCATCTTGTCTTTTGAAGATCAAGCAAGAGCGACAGAAGGAAATGTTTTATTGGGACAATTAGCATGGAGTGGAAATTACAAGCTTGAATTTGATATTGACTCTCATCAAAATTTAAGATTTATTGCGGGAATTAATCCATATGAGTCGAGCTATACACTTCAATCAGGAGATTCATTTAAGACTCCCTCATTAATTTATACCTTGTCAAATAAAGGAACTGATTTAGCTTCAAATCAACTTCAATCATGGGCTAAACAGTATCGTGTTTTAGATGGCCAAGGCGATCGTTTGACTCTCCTTAACAACTGGGAAGCTACTTATTTTGATTTTAACGAAAAGAAACTATCGAGGTTGTTTGAAGACACCAATGAATTAGGTTTAGATTTATTTTTGTTAGATGACGGTTGGTTTGGAAATGAACACCCAAGAAACAATGATGACGCTGGTTTAGGGGATTGGCAAGTCAACCGTAAAAAGCTGCCTCACGGAATAGGATATTTAATCAAAGAGGCAGATAAAAATGATGTTAAATTTGGTATTTGGATTGAACCTGAAATGGTGAATCCTTCGAGTGACTTATTTGAAAATAAACCGGAATGGGTCATTAAACAGCCTGAGCGACCAGCAAAATTATATCGCAATCAAATGGTATTAGATATGACTAATCCTGAAGTTCAAGATTTTATTTTTGAAATTGTTGACGATTTATTTACTTCAAACCCAAAGCTTTCATTTATTAAATGGGATTGTAATGCTGTAATTTATAATGCGTATTCTGAGTATCTAAATCAAAATGATATCGATCAAACCCATCTATATATCAATTATGTTAATGGATTGTATAGTGTGTTGGAACGTATTAGAGCAAAACACCCAAAGGTTCCAATGATGCTATGCTCTGGTGGCGGAGGCAGAGTGGATTATGAACTTTTAAAGTATTTTACAGAGTTTTGGCCTAGTGATAATACAGATCCTGTAGAGCGTATATTTATTCAGTGGAACACTTCTTTTTTCTATCCTGCCATTACAATGGATTCTCACGTGACTAATTGGGGAACACAACCTATTAAACTTAAGACTGATGTTGCTAGTATGGGTAAACTAGGTTTCGATATCGATCTGAGTCATATGAGTGATAATGATATCGAATTTGTTAAAGGGGCCGTCAAGAATTACAATAGTTTTAAATCTATCGTTTTACACGGTGATCAGTATAGATTAGCTAGCCCCTATGAAAATCCTTATGCTTCAATAATAAATGTTAACAAAGACAAATCACAAGCAGTGATGTTTAATTATTTAAGTTCTAACAGATTTATGGAGCAAATGACCAAAAGACCTATTCGATTAAAGGGGTTGAATACAAATAAAAATTATACTCTTAAAGAAGTCAATCTTTACCCAGGAACAACATCTGTTATTGATCACACAAAAGTATACTCAGGAGAATTTTTAATGACTGTAGGGATAAACCCTGTGATAAATACAAAAAGAACCAGTGTTGTGTTGCTTATAAATGAAACAAATAAATGAAAGAATTTAAGCTTAAATCACCAGAAAGAATTAATCTTATTGGAGAGCATACTGATTACAATGGAGGATATAGGCTACCTACAACCATTGATGTAAAAGCTCAATTTAAATTACAGAAGAATTGGAGTCTTAGTGACTGTCGTGTTTACAGTAAAAATTTTTATTCTCAATTAACCTTTGAATTGGACAAAACCGAGCCAAGTGAAAATCAATTGAAAAATCTTATTCTTGGCAGAGTCCATGAAATTAAAAAAATGACTTCGGAAATACATGGGTTTGACTACAAAATCACGAGTTATATACCCATAGGCTCATGGGTTTCCCCTTCCTTGGTCATTCGTTCCAATGTGTGTTAAAAGTTGAATTATGAAAAAAAAACTAAAATGAACCGAAGAGTAGCTATAAAAACTACAGCCATTGGAGCTTCAGCAGCTTTTGTACCATTGGCCTATTCGAATGAGGGGAATACGCCCACAAAAGCTCCATTGAATGGGAACATCCGGCATTCGGTATGTTCCTGGTGTTATCCTGATTTGAGTCTAGATGAATTATGTTTATTGGTAAAAGATATTGGCTTGGTAGGTATAGATTTAATTGGTCCCGAGGGCTGGCCTACCTTAAAAAAATATGGACTTATTTCCACCATGTGTAATGGGGCCGAGTTGAGTTTGACCGAAGGTTTTAACCACACCGAATATCATCCACAATTGATTGAAAACTATACCCGTCAAATTGAACTTGTATCGGCTGCTGGCTACACCAATTTAATTTGCTTCTCAGGCAATCGAAATGGGATGGACGATGAAACTGGTCTACAAAACTGTGTCGCAGGATTAAAGCAAATTCTACCCCTGGCCGAGGAAAAGGGCGTCGTTATTCAAATGGAGTTATTCAATTCAAAGGTCGATCATCCCGACTATATGTGCGACAACACAGCTTGGGGAATTGAATTGTGCAAACGCCTTGATTCCCCTAACTTTAAATTACTTTACGATATTTATCATATGCAAATTGAGGAAGGGGATATCATTCGAACGATAAGAGAAAATCACCGTTATTTTGGGCATTACCACACCGCTGGTGTCCCAGGACGTCATGAAATTGAGGAGAATCAAGAATTGTTTTATCCTGCTATTATGAAGGCCATTGTCGAAACAGGTTATGAAGGTTATGTCGCCCAGGAATTTATTCCTACACGGGAAGACCCAACTGAATCGTTGCGAAAAGCAATCGCGCTATGTGATGTTTGAAGCTCCATAAATTAAAACCCGATCATAGCTATTTATTGCTTGTTTTGCTAGAAACTATTACTTAGCTAGCCGTCAGTTTAAAAGGCTGTAGACGAGATAGATAAGACTATAGACCACCTTTACAAAACCAAAGACGCTTTGCTTTCTTCTGTAAATAACTTAAGACTAGCCAACAATAAAGCAGAGGATTTAACTATTAAAAAACTTACCCATGGCAATCCTACCATGAGGGCTAAGTTTGATGAATTAAAAGGGGAATAGCATGAAAAGCCAAAGTATTGAGTTTATAGTGAAACCCATCTACAATTTACATTTCATTTTGAACTAGTATATTTTTTTTATATTTAATTAACTATTTGGTATTGAAAATATGACATTTCACTAATGCTTCACAAATTATTCAAATCATTCGTAAAGCATTGTAATTATTAGTGTTTTGAACAAGTGTTCGAATCCCTCCGCGGTCACAGATAATTAAAAACCTCGTTGTGAAATTCAAGTTTACTTGAAATTTCAAAGGCGGGGTTTTTATTTTTAAGATGGAACGCAAAAGGATCAGCGAAGCTAATCCTGCGTTTCAGATTGGTTTACTCATTAGATGGAACGTAAAAGTATCAACGAACGTAGTGAGTTACTTTTTTTTATCCAAAAGTATTCTCTACAATGAGAAAGTATATAGGCATTCCAATAGTAATATTTATGGGAAAAGTTACTGCTAAGGCCATGGGTAAATAGAGTCCTGGATTGGATTTAGGCACGGATATTTTCATAGCAGCTGGTACGGCAATATAGGAAGCACTTGCCGCAAGAATGGCAAACATGAAGCGGTTAGAAACATCTGAAGTTACTGCAGCGCTCATCACAGCAACTAAGCATCCATTAATTAATGGAATTACTATTGCGAAGACTAATGGAAACCAACCGAAAGAGAAAAATGCCTTGAGTTTTTTTCCACTACTAATGCCCATATCTAATAGGAAAATAGCTAGAAATCCCTTAAAAAGGTCATCTGTAAAAGGCTTTATCCCTTCAGCTTGCTCCGCATTAGCCATAAAACCTATGTATAAACTTCCCAGTATAAGCAGTACACTTCCATTGGTAAACGCATGTTTTAATACCATTCTTTTTTTTATGGCAAGTTCTTGGTTGTCTACTTCTTTACTTAAGGTGAGTAATAAAAGGCCAACGATAATGGCTGGAGATTCCATGAGCGCCATTATGGCTACCATATGGCCGTGTAATTGTAAATGTTGTATTTCCAAAAAAGATACTGCAGTAACAAAAGTTACCGCACTTACCGAACCATAAGCAGCTGCAATGGCAGAAGCATTGTATGGGTTGAGTTGTTTTTTTAAAAAAAAGAAGGTATAGAGTGGAACGCCCATTGAAATAGCAATTCCAAAGAGCATAGAGGCAGCAATTTCTGCATTGAATGTCTCGTGAGACAGTTCTTGACCTCCTTTAAACCCTATAGCAAAAAGTAAATAGAGGGAAATGAATTTTGATGAATTTGGGGGAATTTCTAGATCGCTTTTAACTAAAACAGCTATAATTCCTAAAATGAAAAAAAGTAATGCAGGGTTAGTGAGATTATCTATGAGTAATTGGTAATTCAAAATTTTATTTTTTAGAGGCTCTTTCTAATCGGTCATTAATTGATTTTCCCAAGCCGGTGTTAGGTAATTTTTCAATAATTATAGCGTCTAATTTTAATTTGTCTAGCCTATGCATGGCAGCGTAAAGATTTTTTGCCGCTTCTTCTAAATCAGCTTTTTCGAAATAAAGCAAACCGATTTTTCTTTCTTTGTAGTGATCTAAAATGCTTGGACTTATTTCTTCTGTAAGAATTGTAGGTGTTTTAGGTGCCTAATGTTTGGCTAGCATTCCAGGGGCTAGTGGTTTTTTTGAAATGGTTTTAATATGATTAAGTGGCCCACAGATTTTTTCAATAGCTTTCTCTGATATAGATCCAAGTCTGTAGAGCACCGGTGCACCATTTTCAAAACCAATTATAGTAGACTCAATGCCTTTTTCATAGGGTCCCCCCTCAAGTATTAAAGGCAGTTTATGTCCAAAATAGTCCTCTACGTGTTGGGCAGTGGTGGGACTAATACACATGAAAGGATTGGCGCTTGGTGCCGCTAAAGGGAAGTCCAATTGTTTTAGAAGGGACAATGTTACGGGATGGTTTGGCATTCTAATGCCCACGGTGTTTTTTCCAGCAGTAATTAAATCAGGGACCAGAGGTTTTTTTTCTAGTACCAAGGTGAGTGGTCCCGGCCAAAAAGCCTTGGCTAATTGGCAAGCTATTTCTGGGATATTTTGAGTGTATTTTTCTAAATCATCCAAATGGCCTATATGGACAATAAGAGGGTTATAGGAAGGCCTTTTTTTGAGATCAAATATTTTAGAAACTGCTAATTCATTCATAGCATTAGCTGCCAAACCGTAAACTGTTTCAGTTGGAATTCCCACTAGATCATTTTTGCCTAATATCTGGCACGCGTGTTCAATTTGGGTACTGATCAAAATAACTTAATTGGATTATTCTTCTAAAATACTAATTAGAACACTCGCATTTATCAGCAATCTTTTGTTGCCTAATTTTGCTTGTTGCACTATTTCTAAAATATCTTTGCAGGCCTGTTTTAGTTCAGGAATTCTTTTTACTGCCATAGTATCTTTGTGACCAAAACGTTCCTCAGAGCTGAAATTTCTCATTTCATGGAAGTTAATTTTAGACTCAAAGAAATTTTTTAAAATGTCTTTGGCCTCCTGATCAGAAAAAGTTCCTTCAATTAATTTATAATCTTTCATGGCTTAATTTTTTTGTTTTCAATAGCGTTTATTTTATGGATAGCTAGAATGCTAAAGGCAATAGCTGCACAAGAGAATAATTTTTGATGGATAGTCTGTGCTTTTAAAAGCAATTAGACCTACAGATACTAATGGATAGAAAGCTTATAATTTTAATCTGTCCTATGTCAATTTTTTACAGGGCAAATTTGGTATTTTTAAATCATTAATTTATATTTATGTTTTAAATATAAATCATAATTAGATCTTATGAATTACACACTGAATCAATTGCAGGTTTTTTTAAAAGTGGTTCAATATGAAAGTGTCACTAAGGCTGCAGAAGAGTTGCATCTCACCCAACCAGCAGTTTCTATTCAGCTCAAGAATTTTCAGGATCAATTTGACATTGCCTTGACAGAGGTCATAGGGAGAAGAATCTACATCACTGCTTTTGGAAGAGAAATAGCTGCTGCAGCAGAAAAAATCATTGAAGAGGTACAGGCCATAAATTATATGACTCTTGAATATAAAGGGCGCCTCACCGGCAGGCTTAAAATTTCTTCAGTATCTACGGGTAAATATGTTATCCCATATTTTCTCACTGATTTCATGAAAGATCACTCAGGAGTAGAACTATCCATAGATGTGACTAATAAGAAAAAAGTGATTGAAAGCTTGGAGAAAAATGAAATTGACTTTGCTTTGGTCTCTGTACTTCCGAGTCAAATGAATATTGATAAATTAGACCTACTTCAAAACAAGCTTTTTTTAGTGGGTAATTCAAAGGCCAATATTACCTCTGGAGTAAAAAGTAATGACGCCTTCCAGGATCTTCCACTGATATTTAGGGAGAAAGGTTCAGGAACCAGACAAACCATGGAAGGATTTTTGAAGAGTAATACTGTGACCGTACATAAAAAAATGGAACTTACCTCTAATGAAGCGGTTAAGCAGGCGGTTCTTGCCGGGCTGGGCTATTCCATTATGCCCCTTATTGGCCTTAAAAATGAATTGTCTAATAAAGAGCTTCAAATCATACCCATGAAAGGTTTACCTATTACCACAAACTGGAGTCTTATCTGGTTAAAAGGGAAAAAACATTCTCCAGTATCACTGGCTTTTTTAGATCATTTAAAGAGAACCAAAGACCTGATTACTAACAAGAGATTTGATTGGTATGAAAAGTATTGAGCCTTATAAACCGATTATATTTGGCAAATTACTTTTTTGCCTATTGAAGGCTATGACCTATCTTTAAAAACGGAGAATCTTCCTAATGGAGTGACTAAATTCACCGCTACTTATCAATAAATACCTGACCTATGCGCGCTTTGAATCGCCTGTTTTTTATTACCTTTTTGTTTTTAATAAGTTGTGCTAAAGACAATGGGGATAGTCCTGAATCTGAAAAACCAGTGGTGTTTGCCGTTGAGACCAATGGTAGTCAGTTGCCTTATATGATGGTAGAAACCTCCAAAACTATCATAAATGAGCCTAAGGTTGCTGCAAATTTAAGGGTGTTTTTGAATAAGTCATTAGCGCATGAAACACCCATAGGAATTGAGTACAGAGGCTCTACCTCGTATAGAATGTCTGACAAAAAATCTTATGGGATAGAAACTTGGGATGCCGGTGGTTTAGATGCTCCTTATGCTTTTTTAAATTACCCAGAAGAAGAAGATTATATTTTCATGGGACATGTCTTTAGAGCGTCTCAAAACACCATTTTCGATCCCTCTCTCATGCACCATTATATAGGACATGAAATGTATCGTTCTATGGGCCGTTACGCCAGTAGGACCCAGTGGATAGACTTGGAGATTAACGGGTTGTATATGGGAGTATATCAGTTCATGGAAAAGCTTAAAAGGGATAAAAATAGAATAGATATTGAGAAATTAACGCCTTTAGACACAGACGCGACAGCTATTACAGGTGGGTATATTATTAAAATAGACAAAACAGCAGGGGGTGAAAATGGGATAGGACAACCTTTAGAGTATTTTGACAACAATTGGGGAGACGACGCCCTCTATACTGCTGCAAACTCATGGCGTTCCCAATATGATATTTTTAAACAGCCTATTAATTTTAGTCCATATAGGGCTCCTTACCATCCAGATCAATATTTAGAGACTTATTTCTTGTACGAGTATCCCAAGGCAAACGAGATTACCAATGCACAAAAAGAGTATATACAAGGCTATATTAACGACTTTGAAACGGCACTCATTAATGATGATTTTACCACAGATACGCGTACCTATACAGACTATATTGATTTAGATAGTTTTGTAGATTTTTTTATTATCAATGAAATTACGGGTAATGTAGACGGCTACAGACTCAGTACCTATATGCACAAACAAAGGGGCGAAAAACTCAAGATGGGACCTATTTGGGATCTCAATATTGGCTATGCCAAACAGGGCAGGGTGCCGGTAACGGATTGGATTGCCAATTACAATGTTCATGTATCACAAGACGCTTGGATGGTCCCATTTTGGTGGCCTAGACTTTTGGAGGATCCTATTTTTAAACAGGCTTTAAAAAGCCGATGGACCACTCTAAGGGCCAGTACTTTTAGCGACGCCTCGGTGTTGGGTAGGGTAGAACAAACTGCTACTTACCTGAAGGATAACGGTGCGGTAGATCGCAATTATAACAAATGGACTGGGATTGCTGTAGATTATGATGGGGAGGTTTCCATTTTAAAAAACTATTTAAAAAATAGGCTTCAGTGGATGGATCAGACCATTAATAACTATTAGACTGTACTTCGTTTTCACTGTAAAAGAGTTTTGTCTTTAGAAGTGAAGGATTATTTTTTGCATTTAAAATTCTTACTTTAATGTGGGCGCTTTTCACACTTTTAAATCTCAAAAGGCGTTTGTTTCCTATAGTGGTTCCCTTAGAAATAATCTTCCATCCCTGAGCCGTATTTATCATTATTTCAAAAGAGCTTACTTTTTGTCCTAAGATAATGTCTTCTTGAAGCGAAATAATATTAAAGTATTTTGGTGTTGGTAATAAAATTTCTTGTGTGTATGGGTCTTGGTTTATAAAGGTTGCATTGACTGCTATATTTTCTTTAAAATCTGTTTTAATGAGGTTAGAAAGTCCGACAAGTGCTAAAGAATCGTTTTGGTGAATTTTGCCTCTTCTGTCTACTGGAATATTAAGTAGTAAAGAAGAATTTCTTCCAATTGATTCAAAATAAATTTCCCTTAGTTTCATTGGAGATTTCACCAAGCTATCTTGGTCTTCATGATAGTACCATCCTGGTCTTATAGATACATCTGTTTCTGTTGGAATCCAATGGGTACCATTTTCTTGGCCTGTAGAAAATTTATTAAAATCTGCCATTCCAGGGTATAAGCTATCCTTAAATATGGGAGCCCATGAAGTTAATTTTGCTTGTCCTGTTTCATTTCCAACCCATCTAATATCTGGTCCCGCATCTGAAAAAATAACTGCATCAGGTTGTAGTTTTCTTACAATTGAAATGGTTTCATTCCATTGGTAATATGTTTTTTTATCTACTTTTCTAATGTCTCTTGCACCGCCATAATATCCGTCTCCACCGTTAGCTCCGTCAAACCAAACTTCGAAAATAGGACCATAATTAGTCAATAATTCACCAAGCTGATTTCTAAAATACTCTATATATTCCTGCTGACCGTAATTTGGATGGTTCCTGTCCCAAGGAGAAAGATATACACCGAGTTTTAAGCCGTATTTATCACAGGAGACTGCTAAATCTTTAATAAGGTCTCCTTTGCCATTTTTCCAAGGGCTATTTTTCACAGAGTACTCAGTGTATTTACTTGGCCACAAACAAAACCCATCATGGTGTTTGGCAGTAATTATCACTCCTTTCATTCCAGCAGATTTAATGGTTTTCACCCATTGGTCTGTGTCTAAATTGTTAGGGTTGAATACTGAAGCAGGTGTGTCCCCATAGCCCCACTCTTGGTTTGTAAAGGTGTTCATATTAAAATGGATAAACGCATAGAATTCCAATTGCTGCCATTCCATTTGTCTTTTTGAAGGTAGAGGAGGTGTTTTTACTAAGTCTTTTTTTAAAAGCCATGCTTCATTAAAACGAGCAAAATAAATACCATTTTGATCTCTTTCATATAATAATCCAATTTGATTATTATCTAAAATGGTTAAGTCTGAATATGCAGATGTTCCTGAATAGACTTCTTTTACCACTGGCCAAGTCTTTCCATTGTCTCTAGACAAAAAAACACTCATTTTCTGTCTTTTTTCAGGGCTGTTTGGACCAGAAAAAAGCAATGCTGTTTTTTTGTTATTACTGTAGCTAATCATACTTGACTGGCATACAGGACTTACTAAAGCATTGTCTATATATACTTCATTCCAAACTTCACCTCCTTGGTTACTTAAGGCCACTATTCTTCTTCTTGATTGGCCGTTTTGTTCTCTAATGTTGAGCATTAGATTCCCGTTTGGTAATTCAGTGGCTATGGCTTCATTGGAAGAAGGCCAATTAATGTCTGGACTTACCTTCCATGTTTCTCCGTGGTCGTCTGAATAATATCCATAAGTTTGATAATCTGAGGCATCACTTTTAAAGTCACCGGTAGAATGATTGGCTGCAATATAAAGGCGACCTTTATATTTTCCTTTCGTTAATTGAATACCATGGCCAGGTGTATTAGCATGTGCCCTCCAATCTTTGTTTAGGATGGGATTTTGTTTACTAAAGTGTACTTGAGAAGAAATTTCAACAGGTGTATTCCAATCTATACCCATATTAGTAGAGGTTGTAAACCAAACTTTTCTTTCTCCTAAACCACTTCTTATATCGTATTCATTGGCATTACCAGTATTAAAGAAAAGGAATAGCCTTCCTTCTGGATATCTAGGATCTGTAAAATCAAATACAGGTGCAGGATTTCCTGCTTGATACTGGTCCTTGTCAATGACTTTTTGTGCTGGACTCCAATGACTCCCATGATCTGTTGAAATTCTCAACAGTATATCTACATTTCCGTAGTCTCCACAATCATTTACCCTTCCCTCTGCAAAAGCAAATAGAACACCATTTTTATTACTTACAATAGCAGGTATTCTATAACATGCATAACCTCCAATACCATTTGTGAATAGCGCTTCTTCATTGAAAACAGCTTCAATATTTGTTTTGTTGTTACAAGAAATAAAAAAAAGTACTGTGAAAAAAAGAGGAAAATATAGGTGTTTCATATGCCTAAATATTGTGATGTTTAGACAATTTATAAATAAAAATATAAGAAAACCCTTAATTTAGACGAACGCTCGTTAATGTTATACGAAAGGCTTTAATACTTAAATCAATTTACCCATCACCACCTTCCATGGGCTTATTGCCCAGTGTTTCACGACTCCGTGAAGTACATACGGATCGTTTTTCGCAAAGTCTTCTACTTGGGCTCTTTGATCTGTTTTAAAGATGAGCATGGCCTGGTCCGCAGGTTCTTCAAGGGCACCTGCTAAGAGTAAATTGCCAGTTTCTTGTGCTTTTTTTGCATGCTCAAGATGCAACGCCCTGTGAGGTTCTCGATCTTTTATATAGGTTTCAGATGTTTTATAAAATAAGATATAATAACCCATAACTAGTCTTTAACTTCTAATAATGTAATATCAAAAATTAAAACAGACCCTCCAGGAATACTGCCATAGCCCAGATCTCCATAGCCTAAATTTGAAGGTATGAATAGTTTACCCTCTCCGCCTTCTTTAAAATAAGTGAGGCCTTCTGTCCAACCAGGAATGACCTGATTTAAGGAGAATGAAATACCAGCGCTATTGCTTTGGTCAAATACCCTGCCACTGGTAAAGTACCCTTTGTAAGCTACTCTTACTGCACTGCTAGCTACTGGGCTGGCTCCTGTACCTTGTTTTGATATAAAATAATACAAACCAGAGCCTGTTTTAGTAGCGGCAATACTATTTGCTTCTAAATACGCTATTATTTCTGCGTCGTTTGAGGCATACAGACTATTGGAAGAATCATCTTTTTTAGAGCAACCTATTAAAAAGGCGCTAATAAGACATAAATAAAAATATTTCATTTGTAAACGGTATTTGGTGCAAGATACAAATAGGCTTATATTTTTGTAAGTTTATTAAAAAAATCATGAGCCCTTTTTTGAAATTCAGTGCTACTTTATTTTTATGGTTAACCACTTCTTCTTTGTTTGCACAACAGTATTTGCGTAAAGAAGGTAATGTGACCACTATAGTTCAACTCATAGACAAATACTACACCGAAGCGGTGTATCAGGAAAGTCCACCAAAATTTATCAGTACTAAAGGAGGTTTTATCTCTAACGACGTAAACCCAGTTGTGCACTTAGAATACAATAGTTTGTTTGATCAAGACTCCCTTAAAACCATTACTCTAGCTGATTTAAATACCTTTGAGAAAGTGGATTTACAACCACAGCCATTAGATGGCCTTTGGTTAATGGGTGGGAGAATGCGAAATGATGTTATGACAAATCGCGATACCTCAGGTCCTAGAAAAACACTAAAGGTATTGTATAACGGACGTTTTCAGTGGATTGCTTTTCATACGGAGACCTTTGCTTTTATGGGCACCGGAGGTGGTAGCTATTCTGCAGAGAATGGCGTATACAAAGAGTATATTGAGTTTTTCTCGAGAGATAACTCCCGAGTGGGGGCTGTATTGCCTTTTGAATATGAGCTCATTAATGGGGCATGGCACCATAAGGGAAAAAGTTCTAAAGGGGACCCCATACACGAAATTTGGGTGCAGAGAAAAGATTAAAAATTAGAGGGATTAAAAATAAAGGCTGTTTTTTACCCCTTTATAGGGACCGTAATTGGGAATTATTTGGTACCCACATTTATGATATAAGGCTATTGCCGCTTTTTGTCTTGTTCCCGTTTCTTGAACGCATGATGGAAAGCCTTCTGCAGCTGCACATTTTTCCAATGCGATTAATAGCTGTAACGCGTACCCCTTACCCCTGTAATAGAGGTCTGTGTACATTCGTTTAATTTCTACTTCGTTCCTATGAAGTACTTTAAATGCGCTACAGCTCACTTCTTTGTCTCTTCCATAACCTAATAACACGTGCTTTATTTGATCTGTGCCATTATATTGGTTATAAAAACTGTGTTCCTCTCCGTCAGTCACGGCCAAATTTTGATCTAGTTGCTTTATAAGTCACCTGAGATGCGGGTTTGAAGGGTTGGTTTTAATTATTTTTAAGGGAAACATGATTTTTTTCACTTGAAATTTATTTATTATTGCTCTAATGTAATTTTTTTAAGTATCAATTTTATAAAACGTTTTTTAATTTATGAAATATATAAAAACTTTATTATTGTTTTTTGTTCTTCTCATGAGTTGCTCTAAAGAATTCGAAACCGAAAAAGAGCTCATACCTGAAGAAGCTATTTTATCTAGTTGCGTTGATTATTCTCTGGCAGATGAGGATAATCTTTTAACCTATTGGAATTTGTTTGTAGCAGACGTTAAATGCTCAAGAGGTGGTCCAGATTATGGAGCGTTAAATACCATTGTAAATATTAGTTTTATTACACCTTCTGCTGAAGAGTTTGCTTCTGGTATTACACCAGATCATGCAGGATATTCTACTTTTTATGGATACTGTAATTCTGATGTTGTAAATATTGGCGTTATAAAAGATTATTGGGAGGATTATACAGAAATTCAAAAACTATGGCTAATGTATCATGAGTTTGGGCATGATGTTTATAAATATGAACATTCAAGTCTTCCAACTGACATTATGTATCCTTCAGTTAGTAGAAGCGACATTACAATGAATGATTTTATCAAGGCAAAAGAGAAATTACTTAAAAGAGATTTCGAAGGAATAAAGTATATTTACTGTCCAGAATAACCCTAAAGTGTTTTAAGTACGCTCAAAAAATCTTCTTTCAATATTTTTCTAAGGCTCTGCAACAATCTATTTGCTTGTTCAAATGAAAATACCATAGGAGGTTTTATTTTTAGTACATTATGATCGGGACCATCTGTACTCATTAATATGCCTAAATCTTTCATTCTGTTGGCTAAGTATTCTGCCTCTTTTGCTAAAGGGGTTTGTTGGTCGGATAGAAGTTCTATACCCACAAATAGTCCGTGGCCCCTGACATCTTTAATGATAGGAAAGTCTTTTTGAAGCGTTTTAAGTGCTTGAATCAAATAACGCCCCACCTGCTTTGCATTTTCTTGAAGTTTTTCTTCTTTTATGACGCTTAAGGTTTCAGAAGCAATCGCGCATGAAACCGGATTTCCTCCAAAAGTGTTAAAGAATTCCATTCCATTCGCAAATTTCTGAGCCACTTCTTGGGTACATACTACTGCAGCTACTGGGTGTCCATTTCCAAGGGGTTTGCCAATAGTGACTATGTCTGGAACCACTCCATATAATTCAAATCCCCAAAAATGCGTGCCCATTCTTCCACAGCCTGTTTGTACTTCGTCCGAAATACAGAGCCCCCCTGCAGCCCTCACTGCCTGGTAGGCGAGTGCTAAAAAATCTTTAGGTAAGGGTACTTGTCCGCCACAGCTAATGATGGGTTCTATAATAAAGCCTCCCAAAGTTTTGTCTTGCCTATGGATTGACGCAATAGCTTTGTTTACTTCCTGAGCGTACAGACTACCCGTGTTTTCCCCACGATAGGTTCCTCTAAAAGCATCTGGCATAGGAATTAAGTGGGTGTTTTTAGGTTTTCCTTGTCCTCCATTTCCGTTAAATTTATAAGAAGAAACCCCTATAGTGGCATTGGTATTTCCGTGATAGCCGTGTTCACTAGCAATCACCTCTTTACTTCCAGTAAGGGTATAGGCCATTCTAAGGGCTAGTTCATTGGCTTCTGATCCAGAATTTACAAAATGAACCACCTCTAAACCTTTAGGTAAGGTGTCTATAAGGGCTTTGGCAGCCTTGTTGAGGTTTGGATGTAAGTACCTGGTATTGGTGTTTAATACGGCCATTTGTTGTTGACCGGCTTTGACTACTCTTGGGTGTTCATGCCCTACATGAGCTACATTATTGACGGTATCTAAGTATTTTTGTCCGTTTTGGTCTATGAGATATGCCCCATGACCCCTCACTATATGAAGGGGTTTTTGGTATTGTAGGCTCAAGCTTTTTCCCAGATGTTTTTTGCGGTAGTTCAGTAGGTCTGATTGGGTGCTTTTTATCTGAGGTTTTAATGACTTTAATTGAAACATTAGGTTCGGGTCTGGGCATAGGTCTGCCCAGAGTTCTTGGCTTTGGTAGGTTTGAACACCAGGAAAATCGTCCGTATAGTCCATTAGGTCTAATAAAATTTGAAAGTGTAGGTGAGGTGCCCAGTTGCCATTGTTTTCTTTAGACCCTAAAAGGCCAACGAGCGTACCTTTTTTTAGGGCATCGCCCAATTTGTGGGCAGCGATAGATGCTGGGTCCAAATGTCCGTAAAGGGTGAAGAAAGAATCGTTTCCGAAACTATGTTCCAGAATTACAAAGCCTCCGTATTCTTTTTCTCCTTTACGGTCTAGTGTCATCACTACCGTTCCATCTAATAGCGCATGCACGGGTGTTTTTGAGGGCAGCCAAAAATCTACCCCTAGGTGTACACATCTACTAATAGGCCCTTGATTACTGGGAATTTCGTAATCTTCAGAGGTGTAAAGTGGTCTGGGCTCAAGGTATCCGCCTGCTATTATTTTATGGGGATGGGCTTCTTGGAGCCGTTCTATCTTATATTGAAAATAGGTGAGATCGTTAAACGCCGCTTCATTTTCTATCCATAGGCTGTTCACGCTCAAATCTAAGTGAATGGCGTCTTGCTTTTTTTGGTCTGGAAATAAATGAGACAAACTGAATGACTGTTTTTTAACCCACGCTTCAAATTTGGCTAGATTGGGGTGCGCCTTGTAATTACAGGCTTTTCTAAAGGCGTAATAAGCCAATTTGTCACTTATTTCCCTCCATTTTTCAAGCAGTTCCCATGCTGGTTTTTCGCTGATTAACAAATATTTGTTTTCTGGATATTCTTTTTTATTCATCGCTGCCTTGGTCAGTGAGACTACCAAGCGCATACCAATTAAATGGTATAAATGCAGCAGTTCTTGCTCAGAAAGTGGGTGAGATTCATGATACCCTTTAACAATAGGTAAACAGGCCGCTAAGGGATTTTCTTTGTCCATAATGCCATAGGTACAGGCAATGGCAAGGTCGTTGATGATTTGGCTATAACAGGCGTCTCCATAATCTATGAGCCCAATTATTTGGGGGTGAATGAGTGAATGACTTACAATAATATTGTGGTCATTGGCGTCGTTGTGAATAACCGATTTAGGTAGTTGCTTGTAGGTTTCTTGATGGGTTTTAAAGGCGCTTATAAATGGATTAATTAGCGCCAACTCAGACACATTAAATAGATGTAGATGTTGTGTTACCCACAAACTTTGGCTTAAGTCCCATTCAAAGTTTCTTTGAGCAAAGGGGTGTGTAAAGCCTTGTAAACTTTGAGCAATTTGTCCCAAATGATTTCCTAAACCATATCTTAAGTCTGAAAGGACAGGATTGGTATTAGCCCAAAGCCTTCCATCCATCCATTGGAATACCCTAAGGATTGCTTTTTTTCCCTTCAGGAAGACTTCTTTTTGGTAGGTTCCGCTTAAGTTTAGAATGAGCTGTGGTACTTCTCCTTCAATTTCTTTTTCTTTTAAATATATTAAAAGCGATTCTTGAAAGGATATAGAGGCTATTGTTTCTGGATCTCTTGAGATTTTTACAATAAAGGCGGTCTCATTTTCAATGGTTAATTTATAGTTGAGGTCTAACTCACCGGCAAGCGATATTAAACTTCCTTTCAGTTTATAATGTTCCGCTAAAAGACTTAAAATTTCATTTGATTCCATTTACAAAAATTCAAATTGTATCCAAATACCAAAGATCACTCCAATAGAAATGGTGAGTACTAAACCATACATTAAAAAAATACCAATGGATTTGCTAAGCGTTCTTAGCCAACTCCTTTCAAACAGTTGTTTGAATCCTAAGAATGTGTGGATGGGAAGTAATAGGAGGAGGAAAAACTCTGGGTCGGATGTTTTATTGGGTAAAAAGTATTGTATGCTGAAATACAAAGAGAGTATTAAAAACCAAAAGCTGTGTTGGTTCACGGCTAATATTAAGTGGCTGTAATAATAAGGAGCTGTTTTTCTGTTGAATATCCAAAGAATACCAGCGTAAACAGGCATGAGTAGGAATAGCGCCCAGGACAGAAACTTCAAAAAACTATTCATATAGATTTTGGGATTTTCCATGACTTTTACAACACCATCTTTAAATTTGGCTAATTTCTCATCCTTTTCCTCCTCAGAGAGTTCGGATGAATCATTTCCGAATTTGAAATTAAAAGTGTTTTCAGTGGTTGTTACCGAGTCTGTTTCGGTAGAGTCCCTGGTAACGGTTTTGTTTTTTGCTTCATCAAGTACCTTGTACACCTCTTGCTTGTTTTCATCTGATACATTTACCTCATTGCCTAAAAAACCAGAGAAAACAAAGAAAAACAGAAAACTCACAAAAATATAAAACCTGAAGGGCGGCATGTATCTAGCTCTTTTTCCTTGAATAAAATCTTTTGTGAGGCGTCCTGGTTTTATGGTCAAGGCTTTTAAAGACTTCCAAAATCTGGTGTCAAAGGCAAAAAGATTTCCAGTGAAATCTGCCAATAAAAATCGAAATGGACGTTGGTATTCAAATACTGATTGGCCACAATTTGGGCAAAAATTACCTTCAAAAGTGTGTTCGCAATTTTTGCAATGAATTTCAGGTGTTTGAGACAATTCCATATGCTTTATTTAATGGGGCTATTTTAGTTCTCCTAAAATACTATTTTTGAGACAAACCCATGGCGAGACAATTTTAAATTTGATTTTGCAATAATGTCTATGTCTATTCCCTAATTTTGTGACATGTACAACTCCCTATTAAAAAAGCAGACTTGTTTTTCACTTTTTTTCGTGGTCTTTTTTTTCCTAACTCAAATGGAAATTATGGCACAAGAAGCGACCATTAGCGGCGTAGTTTCAGAGGCCAGTAGTAATGAGACCCTCATAGGAGTGACTATAGCCGTGCCATCTTTGGCTAGGGGTGTCATAACCAATGAATATGGTTTTTATTCCTTGTCACTCCCTTTAGGCACCTATGAATTACAGATTAGTTACCTAGGGTTTGAGACTTTTTCAAAACAAATAATACTGACAGAGAACCTGCGTTTAGATGTTCAGTTAGAAGAAATTGCCGCTGCATTAGATGAAGTTGTTTTAGTAGAAAGTGTAGAACTTAATAGTATTCGAAAACCTCAGATGAGTGTGAACGGTCTTATGGCGGCAAGTATTAAAAAGATCCCCGTAATTTTAGGAGAAGCAGATGTTTTAAAATCGCTATTATTGCTTCCAGGAGTGACCAGCGCTGGAGAGGGTGCCTCTGGTTTTAACGTTAGGGGTGGTGCTGCAGATCAAAATTTAATTCTTTTAGATGAGGCTATTGTGTTTAACTCCTCTCACTTATTTGGTTTTTTCTCTGTGTTTAACCCAGATGCTATAAAAGATGTAAAACTCTACAAAGGGGGTATTCCAGCTAAATATGGAGGAAGGGTTTCTTCTGTTCTCGACATTTATCAGAAAGAGGGAAACAGTAAAGAATTTACAGCGAGTGGAGGCATTGGACTAGTGTCTAGCAGGCTTCTGTTAGAGGGACCCGTAGAAAAAGATAGGGGTGCTTTTTTAATAGGGGGAAGAGCATCTTATGCACATTTGTTTCTGGCGCTCACGGGGAATGAAAACAAAGCTTATTTCTATGACTTAAACACCAAACTGAATTACAAGATTAAAAATAAAAATAGTATTTACCTGTCTGGATATTTTGGTAGGGACCTTTTTGGTATTTCAGATAGTTTTATAAATGTCTATGGGAATTCGGTGGCCAATTTTCGTTGGAACCACCTTTTTTCGGATAAATTGTTTTCCAATATGTCTTTGATCTACTCAGATTATTATTACGGATTAGAACTAGATTTAGTAGGTTTTCAATGGGATTCAGGAATTCAAAACTTTAATTTCAAACACGATTTTAACTATTACCTCTCCTCGGACACTAAATTGAATTTTGGATTAAATAATATATACTATCGTTTTAATCCAGGAGAAATTAAGCCCAATAGATCAGATTCTGGCATAGTCAGGGATAAGTTAACAGACAAATACGCCAATGAATTTGCGACCTATATAGACGTGGAACAAAATATGTCAGAGGCGCTTTCTGTCCAATATGGCCTGCGATGGAGCAGGTTTGATCGCTTGGGTCAAGAGCTGTTTTATAGCTATGAAAATAATGAAGCAGTATCTTATGACCCTATTTTTGATTTGTATTCAGAAGCTACCCCCACAGGCCAGGTACAACAAGATAGAAATACTTCTATAGCTACATTTAATCATTTGGAACCCAGATTGGGGGTCTCTTATTTAATTAACGGGCAAACCAGTGTAAAAGCCAGTTACAATCGCATGGCACAATACCTCCATTTACTTTCAAATACGAGCTCACCAACCCCCTTGGATGTTTGGACGCCCAGTGGTCCTTTTGTAAAGCCCCAATTATTGGATCAATTTGCTTTGGGTTATTTTAAGAATATAAACCAGTACAGTATTGAGACAGAGGTTTTTTACAAGGAAATTGCCAACAGAATAGACTATATAGACGGCGCAAACCTCATTGCTAATGACGCTATTGAACGTGTGGTACTCAATGGAGAAGCTAGAGCGTATGGCTTAGAATTTTTACTTAAGAAAAACAGTGGTGCTTTCACAGGCTGGCTGGCCTACACCTGGTCCAAATCTGAACAACGTACCCCTGGAAGAAATGCCATGGAGACAGGTATCAATCAAGGGAATTGGTATGTAACGCCCTTTGACAAGACCCACGATTTATCCATTAACACTAGCTATGAGCTCAGTGATAAATGGCAATTTAATGCCAATTTTTTGTTCCAAACGGGGCAACCCACCAATTATCCAGTGGGCCAATATGAACTCAGGGGTCTTAATGTACCTATTTTTGGTTTGCGAAATCAAGAGCGACTTCCTGCTTACCATAGATTAGATATTTCTGCGACTTTAATACCACAGAAGAATAAAGGTAGGAAGTTTCAGTCCGAATGGTCCTTTGGTATCTATAATTTGTATAACAGGAGAAATGCAGCTTCCATTAATTTTCGTCAAAATGCCGACACCGGAAACAATGAGGCCTTGAGAACTTCAATTTTTGGGATCGTACCCTCTGCCACCTATAATTTTAAATTCTAGCCAAATGAAATTCAGCAGCCACATACTTCTATTTGCGCTTATCATGAGTCTTTTTTCTTGCGAGGATGTCATTGAGGTAGCCGTTCAAAACAGCACTCCTAAACTGGTCATAGATGCCCAGTTTAATGTGTTCACCAAGGAAGAACCCTCTCGATTAGAAGGCGGCGTTAGGCTGTCTTTTTCTGCCAATTATTTTGATCAGGAGGTACCTATGGTAAAAGATGCCACCGTGGTAATTACTCACTTAAATTCTGGACGCGAATATCCGTTGCGCTACAATGAATCTAAAGGCTTGTTTCTTCCTGAAACCATTGATTTTTTAACCGACGTTCATTCAGGCTATGATATAAAGGTGGTGCACTCAGGGCAGACCTATATAGGGACTACTCAATTTATTCCAGTACCACCCATTTTAAAAGTGGAACAGGGGAACAAAACACTTTTCAGTGGCGACGAAACAGAAATTATATTGGCTTTTCAAGATTTTCCTGAACGAGCAGATTATTACTTATACGATTTTGGACAAAATATATTCAGGCCCATTGAAGATCGATTTTTTCAAGGCGAGGCATTTGTTTTTTCTCATTTCTACACCTCAGATGAGGTAGCAGTAGGAGATTTAATTACCATTAAAGCGCATGGTGTGTCTGAAGCTTACTATAACTATTTTAATCTGATCCTAAGTTTAACAGATGGAAATGGAGGGCCTTTTCAAAGCCTTCCAGCTAGTTCAAGGGGTAATGTGGTCAATATCACTGAGCCAGACAATTACCCCTTAGGGTTCTTCTTAATTTCTGAGTCTTATCAGCGGCAACTGCTCATAGAAGATTTAAAGTAGTGGTCACTTTTTAGTGGCTATAAAATGTTATTTTTTTAAATGATTACCTCTAGGCGCGTTGTATTCATATAGGACTTCTTCGCTGTGAAGAAATTGGGCGGCAGCAGCAGAATCTATTACCTTTACGGCACTTCTTTTGAGCATTTCTGATTCATAAGAATTCAAAACTGTCTCACGAATGCCATTTTTTTGCCAATCAGAATGTGCATGACAGCCCTTGGTAATGTTTCTAGCCAGAGACAGCGCATCTAATAAAGCCTGATTTGCCCCTTGTCCTTTGAAGGGACTCATGGGATGGGCTGCGTCTCCTAATAAAGTTATTTTTTCGTGTTTTTGTAAACTTTTAGGATCTAATAATGCTCGGTCATATACTGGATAGCCAGATATTTTTTCAAGCTCAGTAGCTGCAATTATTTCAGGAATAGGGCTATGCCATTGGGTGCGTTCAAGAGCCATTTCCTTTAACTTTTTGGGCCCAAGAACACGTAGTTTTTTTGCAACGTCTTCTTTAATAGGAAAGCTCAATTGCCACATGACAGCATTTTTGTCATAAGGCATAACATAGATACGCTCTGTTCCATTGGCTGTCTGAAAAACAGTTTTGCCGTCTAGTAAGTCTGTTGCTATTCCTTGGATAAGATCTGAAGAACATATTCCTAGAATAACCATACAGTCTAAATAATTCAAAGGCGATATTTGCTCTCCAATACTCCAATTCCTAACAGCACTCCTAATTCCGTCTGCACCCACCACGAGGTCTGTGTGGTATTTTTTTAATTTCCCTTGAACCTTAAAATGCAGGACCATTTTCTGCGCTTCATCTTCCTTTATGTCTATAAGTTCATGGTCCCAAAGCGGCATGTTTTCTGCATGAAGTTGTTCTAATAGAGATTGGCGCAGGGATTGCCTGGATATGTGAATATTGGTGTGTCTCAATGGTTTTTTTGAGCGCTCTTCCCGCCACTTTCTCATGCCCCACTCTCCAATGACTTCTCCACTAATATTATGTACCAAATGTCTGGTAGAAACGACACTTTCCTCTAAAGAAAGAATACCAAAAGCCTTTAGTGCTTTGCTAGCTTGTTGGAGGGTGAGTCCATAGCCCTGAGAACGAGAACTGAAATGAGTATCTTTCTCAAATAGTGTAAATGGAATACCTCTGTGAAGGCATGCCACGCCCAATGCTACTCCTCCAATACCCGCTCCAATAATAGCTATATGAGGGTACTTTTCTGTATCTGTTACAGTAGCGGTTTGTGCTATTATTAAACCAGATCCGTCACATGCTTGACATTTTTCTAAAATAGGGGTTGGTTTTTCAGGGGTACGCCCTGTTTCATTATTTTTCTGGTATTCTTCTAAGGCGTTTTTGTAAGCGTTACGGATTTTTTTACGAAGTCTTTTATTTAGCCGCCCCATTCCTTTGCATTTTTCACAAATACACCAGTAATCTTTATTATTGGGCTCTTTTTTCACTTATGATGTATTTAATCAAGCTTTATAAGCAAATATAATAAGTATAGCCGGAACGAAAAGGATCTATTTACTACAATAGTTCGGAATAAACGACTAGCTTCGCGGCTTCTTAAAAAGGCTATATGAAACGCATTAATCAATACAAGAAATTATTTGGAGTCACGGGAGATTTAGAGCTTAAAGCACTTAAAACTGCCTATAGAAATCTGGTTAAAGAATGGCATCCTGATAAGTTTCAAGAAGGAGACCCTAAAAGGGAGGAAGCAGAATTACAGAGTAGACTCATCATAGACGGCTATCATTTTTTAGTGAGTATTGCACCAGAAACTATAGCTGCAAACTTAGACGCTTATACAGAAACCATCACAAATTCTGGTATTGCTGATTATTATCACAAAGGAATGCTCTTAGAAATTACTTTTTTAGACGGTACCACTTATGAATATTTTGGGGTGAGTAAAGCCTTGTATCATAAAATGATTCAATCAGACAAGCTAAATAGATTCGCCAAACGAAATATTTATCCCAATCGCCTTTACAGAAAATCTAAACGCACTTTAAATGAATCTTAATTAGCGTCAATTAGTTTTTTATATGGTTTAATGGTAACAATCTCCGTATTTATAAAGCCTATAGAAACAGGAGTACTATCTTTACTCAAAACAATTTTATGTCCATTAAGTTTTCTGATTTAGGAATTTCTTCACCATTACAAAAAGGCCTTCAGGATTTAGAAATTTCTGAACCCACTTTTATTCAAAAGAAAGCCATTCCAGTGGTGCTTCATCAAAAAGAAGACTTAGTGGCTTTGGCTAAAACTGGAACAGGAAAAACAGCTGCCTTTGGTTTGCCTTTGTTGGACCTAATAGATATTAAAAAAAATCATGTTCAAGTAGTTATATTAGCGCCTACCCGTGAGTTGGGGCAACAAATTCACAGTAATCTGGTGGACTATGCTGCGCATCTTTCAACGGTTTCAATTGCTTCTCTCTGTGGTGGGATACCTATTAAACCTCAGATGGAGCGTTTAAAAACACCTACTCAAATTGTTGTAGCTACCCCAGGTAGATTGTTAGATCTAGTTGGTCGTCAGGCCATACAGCTAAACAAAGTCTCTTATTTGGTTTTAGATGAGGCAGATGAGATGGTGAGTAATTTTCAACAGGAGTTGGAAACCATTGTCAAAGAGATTCCAAAGAAAAGAAGGACTTTATTGTTTACAGCCACACTTTCTGGTGCCGTAAAACAGTTGGTTCAAAATTATATGTCTAAGCATTTAGTCCAAATAGAAGATCATACGGAAGGATCGGTAAATCTTGGTATTGAGCACCATTATACAGTGGTGACCCCTATAGAAAAGCTAGATGTTTTAATGCATTTTTTGAGCAGCAGGGTAGGGCAACGCGGTTTAATCTTTTGTAAAACTAAAGCGGCTGTTAATAAGCTAGGTAAAAATTTAGCGATCAATAAATTCTCTTCCGGATTAATTCATGGGAGTTTAACCCAAGGAATTCGAGATAGAATTATGGGGCAGTTTAGAGAGGGGCACATAGATATTTTGGTAGCTACTGATTTGGCTGCAAGGGGAATAGATGTTAAAGAAATTTCTTATGTAGTGCATTATCATTTGCCTGACACTTATGATACTTATGTTCATAGAAGTGGTCGTACAGCTAGGGCCGGAGCAAAAGGATTTTCATGGGCTATAATTCAAGAAGAAGAGCTTGTAGATATTCCACATTTTGAACAGGAATTAGACCTCACTTTTACAGCACTCAAAAAAGGAGATGCTAAGAGTATGGAGGAAAATAAAGGATTGCTTTGGGCTAAAAAAATATTTAAAACCAAACCGAATCACGAAATATCTCCTTCTTTTAGAGCACAAATTGGAACTGTTTTTCATCACCTGACCAAAGAAGAGCTCATAGATAAATTATTGGCAGACTACGTGATGAATTCAAAATCTGTTCTTACTGAAAAAGCGTCTGTAAAAAAGAGAAAAAAGCGCTAGTAGAAGACCTCTTAAGAATTAGGTTATTCAAACCACCAAACGACTATTCTACTTATTTTATTTCCTATTTCCAAAGGAAGGACAGTAAATATTGCCTTAGCTTTTTTAAGTTGTTTTTGAATGGATGGAAGACTTTCTTCTTTTGAGACAAGGGAAGAAAAAAACCTTACTTGAGATTTATACCCTACACTTTCTTTGATTAATCGCTTTATAAAAAGGGCCTCTCCACCATTACACCAAAGCTCGTTGGCTTGCCCTTCAAAGTTTAATAATATGGTGTTATTCTTCTTTCTATCTGCTAGATTTCGCTGCTTTTTAATAGAGCCTTTGAGTGCATCTTCCTTAGAACTGTGAAAAGGAGGGTTACAAACCGAAAAATCAAAGCGATCATTTGGTAGCACAATGTTCTTAAAAATAAACTGCTTGTTCTCTTGTAAACGAATTTCAATGGAGCCATTAAATGCAGGGGTTTTCCTAATATTTTCTTTGGCTATTTCAACAGCATTCACATCGCTCTCTGCACCAACCATAGGCCAACCTAAATGTTGTGAGCCAAGTATGCAATAGATGCTATTTGCTCCTGCGCCTATATCTAGTCCTTCTAAAGGCTTGTCTGTGTTTAAATCAAACCTTTCTGAAAGAAAATCTTTTAAGTAAAGTAGGTAGTCTAAACGCCCAGGGACCGGAGGAATCAGGTACCCTTTGGGTAAAACATAATCTTGGAGCTTATAATCTGCCAGTAACATGGCTTTATTTAGTGCATAAACTGCGTTTGAATCACTGAAATGGATTGTTTCTTGACCAGAGGGATTTAAAACTACATGATTTTTAAGCGGTTCATAGGCTTCTATATACTTGGTAAAATTGTAGGGAATTTGGTACGGATTATCTGGATGCATGGCTGTAAAGATAAGAGAATTAATGATTTTAGAGGGCACAAAAAAAACCCCTAACTAATTAAAGTTAGGGGTTTTGTTGTACTCTCTATGGCGCTGTTTTCGAATCAATAATGCCCTTTTAGAGAATGCCTAATCTATTATTGACAAAAGAGGCATTGAACAAAGAATTTAATTTATTACTTAAGTTTTACTTACCATTCTGAATTGGGTCAGTATTTGGCATTAGTTTATTAAGGAAGAAATAAACCGGGCAGAATTTTGTCATTGGACTTATAAGTTGGAGTCCGCCAACTGCTACCGCTATCCACACAAAGTTCAAATTGGATGTGTATAGCGTTAACCCTGCACTTATTAAATACAAGACTCCTACAATAGCATCATGTGCTCTTACTTTAGAAACATTTTTTTCCATATTGATTTATTTTATTGGTTGTTACCAAGATAATAATTTTATAGTAAAAAAAAATCACCTATTTCTAAGTGGTTTTGTCTGTTCCTCCTGTTGACAAAAGTTGCAGAATGAATAAAACAAAATTTATTTTTTATTCGTTAGACTGTAACAATGGAAAAGAAAATTCGTCTATAAAATTAAACGATATGAGAAAATTACTTTTTGCATTTACGATCCTTCTAACTCTTAACTCTTGTTCGACCTTTAAATCAGGATTAACTATTCCTGCTAATCAAACATTTTTATTAGGAGAATTCAATGAAAAAAACTATTCTGCGGAGTTGGTCAACAAATCAAATTTGACAGTTATAGTTAAGGCTGTAGATAAAAAGTCAGGAGAAGTAACTCAAAGTTTCGGATTAGCACCCAAAGGAAGAACTAAAGTTTATATCAGCAAAGATGAAACTGTTTATTTTGAAAATGAAAATGGAACAGAAGTGAAAGTTGATGTGATCCTTAGCAAGGGTGTTGAAGGGATGAGATATATTGATAATAAATAAAAAAAACCGTTACACTATAATAGTAAAACGGTTTTATTATTTAAAGTTGCACCCCCTAATATTCAAAGTTGCAGTAGAACTAAGTCTTTTAGTGGATTAGGTTATAATTGAATATTTAAGTTTCCTCTATAAACTTTTTTATTAGTCCTAATTGACCCAAATGATAAAGATCATGGTGAAGCATCCCTTCAATCAAGAATTTATATTGACATTCCTTTTTGAAATCAATATCGTAATAAGTTCTCATCAAAAATGTATCTTCTTTGGAAGACAATGCTTCAATAAAGTTTTCAATACTTAGTTTATAATTATTATGAATTGCTTTCCATCCTTTATTTTGGAGTACAGAGTTTGATAGCCAGTTCTCTATAGAATCATCTGTTTTGGTTCCAAATCCTTTTTCAATTTTAAGCGTTGCTTCATTTCTCCACATTGTACAGTGAGAAAGTATCTCGGCAATACTATGCATCTCCTTAAACGGTTGGATAAAACCATTACTATCATTGATGTTTCTCAGAATGCCGCGATAGGAATTACCAACCCATGGTTGGCCATTTTGTATTTCCTCAAATTGAGAGATGTAGTTCGTGATAAGTACTTTCATTGCTATTTCTTAAAAACAAAAATCGTTACACTATAAAAGTAAAACGGTTTAATTATTTTAAGTTGCTCCCCCTAATATTCAAAGTTGCAGCACAACTAAATCTTTTAATGAATTAACTACCCGTAATCGGGCTTCCAAATACTCCTACTGCTAACTCAACCCAAATCATTATAAAAATTATTAAAGCAAAAATAATAGTCACTATTTTAAATGTTTTATTCCTAAGCTTCTCAATGATAAAATGTATACTTAGCCCTGTCAATCCCAACAGAAACCCCATGACTATAAAGTCAAATAAAGACCAATTAACTTGCTTGGAAAAAATGTTTCCAAAAAGTGGAATCAATAATAATAATAGAGGAGAAAACACTCTTTTAATTACTGTCAAATTCATGATTAAATATTTTTGTAAAAATAAAAAAAAACTACATTTTATCAACTTAACAGTTTTATTAAGATTTTTGTAGTGCCAGGTTGAGGGGAAGTGTGTTGATTTTCAGGGTATATTTAAACGATGAAAAGTGACATTTCATTACTCTTATGTTATTTATAGATTGTCTTTTTATTACAGAGCATTTTGTTTTTAGTTATATCTTATATGTGCGATTGCTAAACATTCTATAAATTTTTATTGTTTTTCGAAAACAAACCGTATTAATTCTTATCTTTTAACATCTCTTAATGACAAACAAAACAAACTAATTTCTTTAATCTATGGCTCATTTCACACTAAACGTTAACGGAGCATCGCATCAAGTCGATGTAGAACCAGACACCCCTATCTTGTGGGTGCTTAGAGATCATTTAAATCTCGTTGGAACCAAATATGGTTGTGGTATCGCTCAATGTGGAGCCTGTACTATTCATTTAAATGGGATGGCTACCAGAGCTTGCCAACTTCAAGTATCTATGGTTGGAAATAGTGAAATCACAACTATAGAAGGGCTCTCAGAAAATGGCGAACATCCTGTACAACAAGCTTGGTTGGAAGAAGATGTGCCACAATGTGGTTATTGCCAAACAGGGCAAATAATGAGTGCTGTTTCTCTTCTCAAAAATAACCCTCATCCTTCTGATGAACAAATTGAAATGGGAATGAGTGGAAATTTATGTCGTTGTGGTACTTACACTCGAATAAAGAAAGCCATCAAAAGAGCGTCTAACAATTAATCTTCACAATCATGTCTACATTTAAAACAAAAAACTCAAGAAGAGAATTTATTAGAAATGTTTCCCTAGCAAGTGGTGGAATGATATTGAGTTTTAATTGGCTGGCTTCCTGTTCAAGTTCCGAAAGAGAACTTAAAGCGCTCCCAAAAAATTGGTTTGAGCTAAATGGCTATTTAAAAATTGGAGATAATGGTTTAGCGACTGTTATGTCACCCAATCCAGAAATTGGGCAAAACGTAAAAACTTCAATGCCCATGTTAGTTGCCGAAGAACTGGATATTGATTGGAACAATGTACTTGTTGAACAAGCTCCGCTTAATGTGGGTCTTTTCGGTAACTGGCAAATTGCTGGAGGTTCAAGATCCATAGGTAACAGTTGGGTTCCGCTAAGACAAGCCGGAGCAACTGCTCGTAAAATGCTATTAATGGCAGCCGCTTCTGCTTGGAGTGTACCCGTAAATGAACTCACGACCTCAGATGGAATCATTACTCATAAATTGTCAGGAAAGTCAGACCACTATGGTGTTTTTGCTGAGCAAGCATCTCACTTGGAAGTGCCTGAAGAAGTAGAACTCAAAGAGATAGCAGATTATAAAATTATTGGACATTCTAAAAAGAATGTCGATGGTAAAAATATTGTCACAGGTAAACCACTTTTTGGATTAGACATCTATAAAGAAGGAATGCTTACAGCAATGATCGTACATCCACCTGCTTTTGGTAAAGTCTTGAAGTCTTTTGATGCCTCTTCAGTTATCAATATGCCTGGCATTAAAGATGTATTTACCATCAATACATTCAATGATGAAGAGGCAAGAGGTTGGTCTGACGTTACCGCCTTTAACGAACAAGTGGTGATTGTAGGAGAATCTACTTGGCAGGTTATAAAAGCGAAAAAAGCACTCAAAGTAGAATGGAAAAATATGTCCAAAACAATTATCAAACAAGCGGGTTGGGGTGGTAATGCTACTGATGTATCAATTCCTACTGGTTTAGAAAATACAATAGATCATAATAAAAATTTAATTGACTATTCAAGCCTACCACTTCAAACAGCTCGTAAAAATGGTAATCCAGAAAAGGCATTTAAAGAGGCAGCAAAAGTTTTAGAACGAACCTATACAGCTCCTTTTAGAGCACACAACACTATGGAACCCATGAACTTCTTTGCAGATGTCACTGAAGAGCGTGTGATTCTTTCTGGACCAGTTCAAACTCCTGAAGCTGCTGAAGGTTCTGTTGCTACTCGTTTAAAAATGCCTCGTGAAAAAATAGAAGTTCATCTCAGTAGAATGGGTGGAGGTTTTGGAAGACGTCTCTACGGAAGTTTTGTAGTTGAATCAGCTTTGATATCTCAGCATATGAAAGCACCAATAAAACTGGTTTACACTCGAGAAGATGACATGACCTATGGAACTTATCGTCCTGCATATTCATTAAAATATAGAGCGGCAATCGATAAAGATAATAATCTCACTGCGATTCATGTCATTGGAGGTGGAATTCCTGAAAGTCCTCTCCATGAAAATAGATTTCCAGCAGGGGCCCTTGACAATTATTTAGCAGAGAAATGGGTGATCCCATCAAATATTACCATTGGTGCCTATAGAGCTCCACGTTCTAATTTTAACGCATCGGCAGAACAATCATTCCTAGATGAATTAGCTGAAACACTTGGTAAAGATCCTTTGGAATTTAGATTAGAACTATTAAAAAGAGCTCAAGAGAACCCAGTCGGAGAACGTAATGATTACGATGCCAAACGTTACGCAGGAGTCTTGGAACTCGTTAAGAAGAATGCCAAATGGGGTGCCCAAGACAAAAAAAATCTCAAAAGAGGCGTTGCTGCTTACTACTGTCACCAATCCTATGTAGCTAACGTAGTTGATGTTCGTATGGATGGTAATAAACCAGTAATCGATCAGGTATTTGCAGCGGTAGATTGTGGAATAGTAGTTAACCCTGATGCAGCGATCAACCTTGCTGAAGGCGGAACAGTAGATGGAATCGGAACTGCTATGTACGGCGAATTGAGTTTTGTAGACGGAGTGCCTCAGCAAGACAATTTTGACAAATACAGACAAATTAGACACCATGAAGCACCTAATAAGATTTATGTTGATTTTGTGAAGAGCGATATTGCACCAACTGGAATGGGAGAACCTCCTTATCCTCCTGTTCAAGCAGCACTTGCCAATGCTATCTATAGTGCGAGTGGCAAACGTCTTTATCATCAACCATTTATCCATGAATTAAATTCATAATAAAGCCAAATGATTGAAGTAGAAAAAGCTTTAGAATTAATACAAAAAACAGCTGTAAAAAACACAAGCGTTTCTGCAGCTGTTTCTTTTCGTATTTGCGGAAATGTTTTAGCAGATGACATATTTTCACCGATGTCTCTTCCCCACTTCGCTCAATCTTCCATGGATGGCTTCGCATTAAAATCTCATGACTCACTTAATTACAAAGTGATTGGTGAAATGGCTGCAGGGTCCACCAAAACATTTCATTTAAATGCTGGAGAAGCGGTTCGCATTTTTACGGGAGCAATGGTTCCTGCTTCTGCAGACTCCGTTGTAATTCAAGAAAAAGTAAAGTGCTTAGACAAAACCATTCTATTGGAAGAAGCACCTAAACAAGGTCAAAACATTCGTCCTATTGGAAGCATGATGCAGGCTGGAGATCTTGTTTTTTCTAAAGGACATATTCTAAATCCTCCTTCCATTGGACTTTTGCAAAGTATGGGAATTCAATCGGTGCTTGTTTATAACAAGCCTTCAATAGCTATAGTCATAACTGGAAATGAACTCTTAAAATCAGGGGAATCTATTCAAGAAGGAAAAGTATTCGAAAGTAACAGTGTCGTTTTAGAATCGGCCTTAAAACAACAAGGAATTGAAAATGTTAAAGTGTATTATGCTCAAGACACTTTAGAGGAAACTCAAAACACCCTTAAAGAAGCCATAAAATTCGATTTAGTATTAATATCTGGAGGTATTTCAGTTGGCGACTACGATTTTGTGCGTGAATCACTAGAATTTTTAGGAGTACAAGAAGAATTTTACAAAGTGAATCAAAAACCAGGAAAACCCTTGTTCTTTGGAAAAAAAGACTCTAAAATTGTCTTTGCCCTTCCGGGGAATCCCGCTTCTACGCTCAACTGTTTTTATCTGTATGTTATTCCGATTCTCCATAAATTATTAGGAAAAAAAAGCGACGGATTACCTTGTATACAAACCAACATCGATTCAAATATCACTAATAAATTTGGAAGAGCCCTATTCTTAAAAGCTGTTGTTCACGATACCCAAGCCCATATTATTGACGAACACAATTCGGCTTCCTTACTCAGTTTTTCTAAAGCAAATGCCTTAGTATATGTACCATCCTACACAACCCTTATGGAGAGAGGAGCACATGCTAAAACATGGCTGATTTTGAATTGATAATGGATCCAATTTTTTACTTCTTAGCTATTTTGCCTTTTGTATCCTTCCTCTATTCCAGTGTCGGACATGGGGGCGCCAGTGGGTATTTAGCATTGATGACCCTATTTTCATTTCCCAACGAAACCATGAAACAAACCGCCCTTATCTTAAACTTATTTGTTGCAGGTATTTCATTTTACCAATATTACAAAGCAGGACATTTTAAATTTAAGTTGTTTGCATGGTTTGCCATTGGGTCCATACCAACTGCTTATCTTGGAGGCATTTTTAATATTGATTCTAATTTATATAACAAAATCCTTGGGGTACTCTTATTTTTTGCTTTATTAAGAATGCTTTACAAGCCGTCAGCCAGTAAGGAAGTAAAAAAATTGTCCCCTTATAAAGCCATACTTATAGGAGCACTTATAGGTTTCTTTTCAGGGTTAATTGGAATTGGTGGTGGAATTATCTTAACCCCTGTTCTTTTACTATTTCACTGGTCTTCAATGAAAGAAGCGGCTGCAATTTCCGCTTTATTTATTTGGGTTAATTCTTCTGCCGCACTCATTGGACAATTTAGCATTGGAATTGCCTTTTCTTCTTCTTTACTCCCCATGATAATCTTAGCTTTAGCTGGAGGTCTCTTAGGGGGTTATTTCGGTTCTAAAAAGTGGAATAATAAAAAATTAGAATATTTTTTAGTCGTGGTTCTTGCCGCTGCTTCTTTTAAATTGTTAATATTATAATGGATGTAACCCTTACATATTATGGAAAACTAGTAGAAGTGGTTGGAAAATCACAAGAGTTGATTGATGTTCAGGCAATCACTCTCCGAGAGCTTGTATTGTGGCTAGAAAATGAATACCCAGACCTAAAGAAACTAAGTTTGAAAATTGCACAAAACAACGCAATTGGAGAACTAGAAGATAAAATAACCTCCAAAAATATTGATATTTTCCCTCCTTTTTCTGGAGGGTAAACAAATGAAACGCTACAGTAGACATATCGCATTATCGGAAGTAGGCCTTTTAGGACAACTAAAAATCTCGGAATCCAAAGTTTTAGTTATCGGTGCTGGTGGGCTTGGAGCACCTCTATTATTATATCTAACAGCTGCGGGAATAGGAACCATTGGAATTGTTGATTTTGATACAGTAAGCCTCTCCAATTTGCAACGACAAGTGCTTTTTAGAGAACAGGATCTTAATTTAAATAAGGCAGACATTGCGAAAGCGCGTTTAAGGGCTCGAAACTCAGAAATAAACATCACATCATACCCTGTTGCACTTTCTACTTCGAATGCCTTAGAAATTTTAAAAACCTATGATATTGTAGTGGATTGCACCGACAATTTCAGAACGCGATATTTAATTAATGATGCCTGTGTTAAATTAAACAAACCCTTTGTCTTTGCTGCAATTTATAAATTCGAAGGGCAATTATCAGTCTTTAATTATGCAGGAGGCCCAACTTATCGTTGTTTGTTTCCCTTACCACCAAAAGCAGGAGAAGTTCCCAATTGTGAAGAAGCAGGTGTGTTAGGTGTTTTACCAGGTATTTTAGGCGCCTATCAGGCAAATGAAGTATTGAAAATAATATTAAACATTGGTGAAGTTCTAAGTGGAAAACTAGTTAGCATTAATCTATTAACCAATCAACAAAAAAGCTTTCAGTTTAAAAAAAACAAACCTCTTATTAAACAAGTGATCCAGGAAGAATTATCTTATATTGAATTAAACGATTGTAAAATAACTCATGAAAAAAAGCATTAAAAATATCTTTGTAGAAGGAGCCATCACCCCTGAAAAAATAGCAAAATCTATTGCAGCTCATCAATCCAAAACAGGAATTGGAGCTCATGATATTTTTTTAGGTCAAGTGAGGGCCGATGAAATCGATGGGAAAATGGTTCAAGCAATTGAATTTTCGGCACAAAAAGAAATGGCCAATCAAATTTGTCATGATATTAAGAGTGAAATTTTCGACAAATACCCCATATACTGTATGCACATTTACCACAGTATTGGGTGGGTAAAGGCAGGTGAAATCTGTATTTTTGCATTTGTTTCTGCAGCCCATCGAACTACCGTTTTTAATGCACTACAAGAAGTAGTGAATAAAATAAAAGCAAAGGTTCCAATTTTTGGAAAGGAAATCTTCGAGGACAAATCTCATCAATGGAAAGAAAATAAATAATTATGGTTGACATTACACATAAGAAAAACAGTCTGCGAATTGCAACTGCACAAGCCATTGTAAAGGTAGGTAGCCAAGCTACTATCGAAGCCATTTACAACAAAAAAGTCCCTAAGGGAGATGTTTTTGAAATGAGTAAAGCTGCCGGTTTATTAGGAGTTAAGAAAACCCCAGAGCTTTTACCTGATTGCCATCCCCTACCAATAGAATTTACGGGAATTGAATATAAAATTATTGGTTTAGAAATTCAGATTAAATGTACCGTTAAAACCATTTATAAGACGGGAGTAGAAGTAGAAGCTATGCACGCTGCCTCTGTTGTAGCACTCAATATGTATGATATGCTTAAGCCTATAGACAAACAAATTAGTATTGAACAAATAAAATTGTTATCAAAAACTGGTGGTAAATCGGATGCTCCAAAAATACAAATAAGTATCCAAGGGGCTGTGATCGTTTGCTCTGATTCTATTTCAAAAGGAGACGGAGAAGATAAAGCAGGAAAAGCGCTTTGTACTTTACTTGAACAACAAGGAGTCTCTATTTCAAACTACGATGTGATATCAGATGATAAGCACGGAATTCAAGAACGAGCAAAAACTCTCACTAATGCAGGTGTTCAACTCATTATCTTTTGTGGAGGTACGGGTGTTTCTCCAAGAGATAACACTCCAGATGCTATAATCCCCCTTTTAGACAAACAACTTCCAGGTGTGGAAGAAGCCATGAGAGCTTATGGGCAGGAACGCACTTCATTCTCCATGTTTTCTAGATCGGTCGCAGGACTTATTGGGGAAAGCTTAGTTCTTTCCCTACCAGGATCTACAAAGGGAGCAACCGAATCTCTAGAAGCGGTATTTCCAAATATATTACATGTGTTCGAAGTAAATAAAGGCAAAAAACATTAATGGCATTGACTACTGACATATTAAAAGATTCCATCGGTAGAAATCATAACTACCTAAGGATTTCTATCACAGAAAAGTGCAATCTTAGATGTACCTACTGCATGCCTGCAGAGGGTGTTCCCCTTTCTCCTTCTCCCGAATTAATGACTGCAAATGAAATTTATGAAATTGCAAAGATATTTGTAGCTAATGGAGTGAATAAGATTCGATTAACTGGTGGTGAACCTCTTGTTAGAAAAGATTTTACTGAAATCATTGAAAAGCTCTCTACTCTTGATGTATCCATTGCTATGACCACCAACGCAGTTAATATTGACCGATACATTTCTAATTTGAAGAAGTTCAAAGTATCAATTATTAATGTGAGTTTAGATACCTTAAAAGTCAATCGATTTCAAGAAATGACCCTTAAACCAAACTTCGATAAGGTCATTAAAAATATCTACATGCTAATTAATGAAGGGTTTCAAATAAAGTTAAATGTCGTATTGCTCAAAGGAACAAACGATTCTGAAATCTTAGATTTTATTGAACTGACTAAAGAGCTACCTATTAGCATTCGCTTTATTGAATTTATGCCTTTTGATGGCAACAATTGGGACCGCTCAAAAGCAGTAAGCTTGGAAGAAATAAAGCAATTGGTAAATGAGTCTTACCCTAAAGAGGCCGTATTAAAAATAGAGGACGCCCCAAACGATACGGCAAAGAATTACAAAATTAAAAATTATAAGGGGTCTTTCGCAGTTATTAGCACGGTTACTAATCCTTTTTGTGATTCCTGCAATCGTTTGCGTTTAACTGCTAATGGGCGATTGAGAAATTGCTTATTTTCAGAAAAAGAATCCGATTTACTAACAGCATTTAGAAAGGGAGAATCTATTGAACCTATAATTCAAAAAGCAGTATTAGCTAAAGCTGCTGTAAGAGCAGGACTAGATACCTATGAAAAGTTTGCCGATCCCAATCATCATTCAAAAAATAGATCGATGATTACAATTGGTGGGTAGCTTTTAGAAGTTGCTTATAGCGCTCTGGGGTATCCATATCGACTAATTTTTCACCTCCATTTACTATGCAAACTTTTTCTGAGTGTGCATTTACAACTTTTTTAGCGCCTGAATCTCCTTTTAAGCTACACAATGCATCTAGGTAATAAGCATCGAAAAGCGCAGGAACTCCTCTCCATCCGTTACTAGATTCTGAAACTATAATTTGTTGTTGCCCTTCTTTATAGCAAGTCAAAATTGCTGTAAGATGTTGGGTATCTACTAATGGCTGATCAATAGTGGTTATAAGAATTCCATCGAGCAAATCTTCTTTGGATTGGATGCTTTTTACTGCAAACGCAATGGAAGTACTCATTCCCTCTTTCCAATTATTATTTGTACAAATAGTCACATCTAAATTTTTTATAGTAGGTATAATGATGTCTGCATAGGCTCCTAATACTACATATACTTTTTGCCCTGTAGCTAATAAATTATGTATTCTTGAAACTATTAGGGGTTCCTTATTCCAACTAAGTAATGCCTTTGAAGAACCCATTCGGGACGAGGCTCCCGCAGCTAATAAAAGAATAGGGATCTTAGGCATGAATAGTTCCTGATTTATCTTTTAATATAATCGGCTCTTGATTTCTAATAACAGATAAAATTTCTGCAATTATAGAGATTGCAATCTCTTGAGCAGATTCCGCCCCAATATTTATACCTGTTGGACCTCTAAGAATCTCTATAAAATCTATATTGACCTCTGGATTAAACTCCAAAAATTGATTGATTAATCGCTCTCTTCGATGTTTAGGACCTAACAGGCCAAAATATGCAGGTGTACAATTTTGTAGAGCCAACAAATACTGAAAGTCTTTATTAAAACTATGAGTCATTAAAACTACAGCTGTTTGCTTGTCTATTCTCGATTTATCAATTTGATTGTACAAGGGGGTAACCAATTGGTGAGCACCTTTAAAGTAATCGATGGTTTTTTGTTCATCTGCAGAGGCCATCACCGTTACTTGCCAACCCACATTAGATGCTGCTTTACAAAGCTGAACTGCATCGTGTTCTGCTCCAATAATTAGCAATTGAAAAATTGGTGATAGCTCTTGTTCGAAAGCAAGTAGATTAGAAACTGACTTTTTAAAATTATTAAAAGTATACGAGTTATTATCAATAATTATTTTAGTGCCAATCCCCTCAAAAACTCCAAACTCTTTTTTGTAAAAAGAAACTATTTTAACAGGTCTTCTCGATTCTAAAGTAGTATTAAACACACATACAAAATCATCTGAAACTTCAAAAGGCTCAATTAGCAAAAAGATGATTCCCTCACAACCCAAACGAAGTGTTCCGTCATAAGTTATTACCTTAGAGCTTCCCTCCTTAAAAACAGAAAGCGATTGAAAATGCACTTCCTTTTCTACACACCCCCCACTAACCGCTCCAACAGCTTCTCCTTGCTCATTTATGAGCATGCGAACCCCAGGTCTTCTATACGACGAACCTTCTAGTGCTACTACTGAGACCAAAACTGATTTTTTACCTTCCTTTTGCCACTTGTGAGCTTGTTCTACAATAGTTTTAAATTCGTGTGTCATTGCTTCGAAATATAATTAAAATTACAGAATTACAGATGAAAATCTTTATTAAAACCTATTACAATTAATCAGAAAATTTAATCATAATTGAATTATGCATAGATTCAATCTCCCTGACCCAGATATATTAGCAAATGATATTATTGAAAACATTGAGTCAAGTTTAAATGCCTTTAAGGAGATAATGGAAACGATTGATGGTAACGAAGAATAAGCCAATGATATTATGTCAACGCCTCTCTAGCTTAGTTTAGGTTATATATAGATGTAACAACCAACCTCAAAAAAGAAAACCGTTTCTATTAAACCCACCCCTCTGATAAAATCTAGTGATGTACTGAAACTTTTTGGGGTTATAAAATTTGTGCCTGAAAAGAGTTTATTATTGCATTTGATGCCAATATGATGCCAGAAAAAGGTTATTTAAACAAAAAACCCTTGAAAATCAGATGATTAACAAGGGTTGTTGTACTCGAGGCGGGACTTGAACCCGCACGGACTAATGTCCATTGGATTTTAAGTCCAACGTGTCTACCAATTCCACCACTCGAGCCTAATTGCTCGCGCAATATGGACGGTTATGGAGCGAAAAAAGGGATTCGAACCCTCGACCTCCACCTTGGCAAGGTGATGCTCTACCCCTGAGCTACTTTCGCGTTTTATATATTTAAAGATCGTGCATTACTACTAATGCGAGGGCAAATTTAAGACTTTTATCTAAAACCCAAAGTAAAAATGAATAAAATTAAATAAAATAAAGGGCTCTTTTTTTAAGGGAGTCATAAAAGGTCTGAACCTTAGTGAGATGCGTTTTTGCCGCTGATCAGTTTTTTGATCTCTTCTAATTTTAAGAGTGCCGCAACAGGGGTTAAACTATTAATGTCTAGGTCTAATATTTCTTCTTTGATTTGCTCTAAAATTGGGTCGTCTAGTTTAAAAATGCTGAGTTGCATGTCTGCGGGGATCTCTTGAAGTTTTCCCGTGAGTTGCTCACTGCTATGGCTCTTTTCTAGCTTTTTCAGGATACTATTGGCTTTTTCAAGCACTTCCCTAGGCATGCCAGCCATTTTAGCCACATGAATTCCAAAACTATGCGCACTACCTCCAGGACTTAGTGTCCTGATAAAAAGTACCGTGTCTTTTAATTCTTTCACGGCCACATTAAAGTTTTTTATTCGATCAAAACTAGCACTCATCTCATTGAGTTCATGGTAATGGGTGGCAAAAAGGGTTTTTGCTTTGGAGTTGTGTTGGTGCAAATATTCAGTTATAGCCCAAGCAATAGAGATACCGTCATAGGTACTTGTTCCTCTACCAATTTCATCTAAAAGCACCAGGCTACGATCAGATAAGTTATTCAAGATACTAGCGGTTTCGTTCATTTCTACCATAAAGGTAGAAGCGCCCTGACTAATATTGTCAGAAGCACCAACTCGGGTAAAAATTTTATCTGTTATACCTATTTTGGCTGCAGATGCTGGAACAAAAGAACCCATCTGCGCCATAAGCACAACCAAAGCGGTTTGCCTTAATAAAGCAGATTTACCACTCATATTAGGCCCAGTGATCATAATGATTTGTTGGCTTTCTCTATCTAGGAAAAGATCGTTAGCCACATATTTTTCATCGACCGCTAATTGCTGTTCTATGACAGGGTGTCTAGCTCCTTTAAGGTCTAGTGTGAATCCTTGGTCTAAATGTGGAAGACAATAATTTTGTTCTCTAGCCAAAATACTAAAACCACAGAGGCAGTCTAAAGTAGCTACTTGATGTGCATTTTTTTGAACGGCTAAAATATAGGCTTGTGCTGTAGAGACCAATTGGTCAAAAAGTTGCTGCTCAATACTTAGGATTTCTTCTTGAGCGCCTAGTATTTTAGTTTCGTATGTTTTGAGTTCTTCTGTAATATAACGCTCCGCATTGACCAAAGTTTGTTTTCTAATCCAGTCCTCAGGCACCTTGTCCTTATGGGTATTTCTCACTTCTATATAATAGCCAAACACATTGTTAGACGCAATTTTTAAACTGCTAATCCCAGTACGTTCCGTTTCTCTAGCAAGCATGGCGTCCAAATGTTTTTTCCCTGCGCTAGATAGGTCTCGTAATTCATCTAAAGCCTCGTGATACCCTGGAGCAATAGTGGTTCCTTTTCCAATTACAACAGGTGCTTCCTCTGCAAGGCAATTCATAATAGATTGGGTAAATTGTTGCAATGGGTCTATCCCTTCTGCTAAATGCGCCAAAGCTTTTTGACCTGACAAGGCAGCAAGAGATTTAATGGGGCCAAGGGCCAAAAGAGTATTTTTTAACTGCACCATTTCTCTAGGGCTTATTTTGGTGGTGGCCACCTTAGAGATAAGCCTTTCTAAGTCCCCAATACTTTTTAATGATTGCTCAAATCGCTGTTCTAATGTTGCGTTTTCTTGCAGATGAGACACAATTTGGTGTCTAGATTCAATAGAATTTTGGTCTTTTAATGGAAGGGCAAGCCATCTTTTTAGTAGCCGCCCACCCATAGGGGTTGTGGTTTTGTCTATGACCTCTAGGAGACTAATGCCGTCTGGCGCGTTGGATTGAAAAAGCTCTAGATTTTTAATCGTAAAACGATCCATCCATATATAAGCGTCTTCTGCAATTCTGTTGAGACGGCTTATGTGACTCAATTTGTCATGTCTTGTTTCTGACAAATAATGTAATACGACTCCTGCAGCCACAATACCTAAGGGTAAATTTTCTACGCCAAAACCAGCCAGTGTTTTTGTATTGAATTGCTTGTTGAGGCTTTCTTTGGCATAGTGTTCTTGAAAGACCCAATCCTCTACAAAAAAGTAATGCCAATGACTGCCAAAAGAGGCTTGTATGTTTTTTCTTTCCGGTTTGGATACTAATACTTCAGAGGGAGAAAAATTTTGTAACAGCTTGTCAATATATTCTTCAGTACCTTGTGCACATAAAAATTCCCCAGTACTAATGTCTAAAAAAGCCACCCCAAATTCCTTATTGGTCTTATGAAGTGCCGCAAGGAAATTGTTGGATTTGGCAGAGAGAATGTCATCATTGAATGCCACTCCAGGTGTAATGAGTTCGGTAACCCCTCTTTTGACTATAGTTTTGGTTTGCTTAGGGTCTTCTAGTTGGTCACAAATAGCCACCCTTTCCCCAGCTTTTACGAGTTTTGGTAAATAGGTGTTTAGGGAGTGGTGGGGGAAACCAGCCAATTCAGTTTTATCTCCCCCATTGTTTCTGTGGGTGAGTACAATCCCTAAAATTCTCGCAGCTTTAATAGCGTCTTCTCCAAAAGTCTCATAGAAATCACCTACCCTAAAAAGCAGTAAAGCGTCAGGGTATTTGGTTTTAATTCCATTGTATTGTTTCATCAATGGACTAATTTTTTTAGGTGTTTCTGTTGGTTTCAAAAGCGATTAAATTAGTGTATTTTTGACCTTTTAAATATACAAGCAATGTACTATTTTCCCTTGCTTTAGAAAACATTTGTTAATATCTAAAGGGGTTTATAGGATAAAAAAAACTCAAAATGCAGAAAACACCTAATGAGGCTTTAAAAAGATTAGATGTCGCTGGATTTAAAGCTGCGCATAAAACACCTTTAATATTAATACTAGATAATATTAGAAGTCTCAATAACATTGGGTCTGTCTTTAGAACAGCTGACGCATTTTTAGTTTCTAAAATTTACCTCTGTGGCATAACAGCTCAGCCACCTCACAAAGACATTAATAAGACGGCTTTAGGGGCAACGGATACGGTAGATTGGGAATACAGGGAAAGTACCTTGGAATTGGTCAAAGAATTGCAGTCTCAGTCTATAGCAGTGTGGTCAGTAGAGCAAGCAGAAGGGGCTACTTTTCTAGATCAAATGACTTTGTCACCACAAAAAACCTATGCACTTATTTTTGGTAATGAGGTGAAAGGGGTACAGCAAACAGTGGTTAATGCGAGTGATGGTGTGGTGGAAATTCCTCAATTTGGCACTAAGCACTCATTGAATATCTCCGTAAGTGCTGGCGTGGTGGTATGGGACTTTTGGAAAAAGTTATCTGCTTTTTAAAAAGCCAAATAAGGCTATTTTTTTAATAATCCATTGGTAATCTTCTGGATTGGACACAAAATCCCGATCAGAAACATCTATGATAAGTTGTTGGTTTTGATGGTGTGTTTTAATAAAATCCAAATACCCTTGATTAATTTTCTCTAAGTATTCAGCGTCAATTGTTTTTTCGTAATCACGGCCTCTTTTAGCAATATTATCAAGTAAGCGCTCCGTATTTTGATACAGGTAAATATAAGCATCTGGCACCTTGGCGTCTTTATACATAAAGCCAAATAATTTTCTGTATAAGGCGTATTCTTCCTTTCCAAGGGTGATTTGTGCAAAAATGAGCGACTTATAAATGTCGTAATCACTCACCATAAAGTTTTTGAATAGGTCTAGTTGAGAGGTGCTCTCAGTGTACTGCTGGTATCTCTCTGCAAGAAAGGACATTTCTAAAGGAAAGGCATACCTGGCCTGATCTTCATAAAATTTAGGTAAAAACGGATTATCTGCAAAGCCTTCAAGTATTAATTTGGCATTAAAGTCTTCAGATATCATCGAAGAAAGGGTTGTTTTACCAGCCCCAATATTTCCTTCTATAGCGATAAAGGTGAGCCCGCTGTCTAATAGATTCAGCGTTTTATTAAGCTTAATTTCAGTGCGCTCTAAACCAGTTAAATCTTCTGAAGTTTCTAGAATTGACTGTATTGATGTGTTTAAAACAGGGTGTATGGTATTTGCGGCAATTTGCGCCAAAGGCACAAGTACAAAAGCCCGTTTTTCCATCTGAGGGTGGGGCAATTGCAACCGTTCCTCTGAATGGGTTTTTGTGCCGTATAACAGTAGATCAATATCTATGGTTCTTGCAGCATAACCTTCTTGTTCAAAACGCTTTCTTCCCAAGCTATTTTCTATCTCTAAAATAGTATCTAACACCTTCAAGGGTGTTATAGAAACTTCAATAGACAAACAACAATTTAGAAAGTCCTCAGAATCAAAACCCCAAGCGGCAGTTTTATACACTGGAGAAATGGCTATAATACTTCCCAGCCTATCCTCTAAAAGATAGACGGCTTTCTGAAGCATTAATGCTTTATTTCCAAGGTTACTGCCCAATGATAAATGGACGATTTGGGTATTTTTTTTCATGAGAAAACAAAGTAACAAAAGAATTTAAGAATCGGTATCTTTGTTTTTATAAAAGATTGTGCTATGACTTTTTTAAGAAATTTCTTTGCCTCGTGTTTGGGGACTTTAGTGGCCTTTGGAGTGGCTTTTTTCATGTTCTTCTCTATTATAACTGCCTTGTCAGATATGGAACCTCAGACCATGATTGGAAACAAAGTGGTATTGGAATTAGATTTCCAAGGATCTGTAAAGGATAGGATCGCAGACCAAAGCCAAGATCCTTTTGGTGCATTTGGCAACCCACAAATGGGACTTGATCAGATTTTATTAGCCATTGAAGTGGCTAAAGAAGACTCTAGGGTACAGGGTATAAGCATTAGAAATGCTTATTTCATAGCAGGTTGGTCTCAGGTGAAAGCGATTAGAGATGCCTTGTCGGATTTTAAAGCTTCTGGAAAAAAAGTTTTTTCTTATGCAGAATTTTACGACCAGAAAGATTATTATTTGGCCTCTGTAGCAGATTCAATATTCCTTACTCCAACCGGAATTGTTGGACTAAATGGCTTGAGTTCAGAAGTGCTGTACCTCAAAGATTTTCAAGAAAAATCTGGAATAAAAATGGAAGTCATTAGGCATGGTAAATACAAAAGCGCTGTAGAGCCTTATTTGGAAAATGAGATGAGCGTGGCTCAAAAAACACAACTTACGGAATTGTTAGATGGACTTTGGCAAGTAATGGCTCAAGATATGGCTCAGGACAGAAACATGACTTTAGAGCAACTCAATAATTATGTGGAAATCATGGGTGCAGCAAGTCCGTCAAAAGCATTAGAGAACGGGTTTATTGATGGTTTATTATATGAGGATGAGTACGATTTGGCGCTTAAAAAAGCCTTTGATTTACCCCTTCCAAATAAGCCTAAAACAGTTGCTTTAAGAGATTATATTAGACATTCAGCAACTAAACGTCCCTATAGCTCAAAAGAAAATATCGCTGTGGTTTACGCCCAGGGAGAGATTATGTATGGTCAGGGGAGTGCAGATTATATTGGGCAAGAGCTCACTATAGAAGGCATTGAGGCGGCCGTTGAAAACAGCACGGTTAAGGCCATAGTGCTCAGGGTGAATTCTCCAGGAGGGAGTGCGTTGGTTTCAGACCTTATTTGGCATGCTATTGAAAAAGCAAAAGCGGTGAAACCAGTAGTGGTTTCTATGGGAGATCTGGCCGCCTCTGGCGGATACTACATTGCTGCTGGCGCAAACAAAATATTTGCTTCTCCTGCTACAATCACAGGCTCTATTGGTGTTTTTGGGGTTTTGCCCAATATGTCTCAATTGGCAAAAGAGTGGGGGGTGAATGCCCAAGAAGTGGCCACCCACGACAACGGTGCTACCTATTCCGTATTTAGCCCTATGTCTAATAAGTTCAGGGCACTCACAGTTCAAAGTATAGAAGATACCTATCAGACCTTTTTAAGTAGGGTGAGCTCCGGTAGGGGCATGACTCTGGATGAGGTAGACGCCCTTGCGCAAGGAAGGGTTTGGACCGCTCAGGCGGCTTTAGAAGGAGGGCTTATAGATGGTATAGGAGACTTGGATATGGCTATAGAGCAAGCGGCTTTACTAGGAGGAGCATCTGATTATGGTATTAGAAATTATCCAAAATATAAGTCTCCGTTTGAACAGTTAATAGAAGACCTATCGGGCGTGAGGACAACTATTAAAGCATTTTCCTCCATATCTGACAATCAATTAGATGCAGCTGGTTTTTTGAAATCACTACGTCAGCGATTAAAACAAGAAGGCATACAGGCAAGAATGCCCTTTGCTTTAGAGATTAAATAGTGTTATTTCACTGTGGTGTTTAGGGCCAAAAGGGATATTTATTATAGCTAGACCTATAGAGTATATTTAAAAATGAAACAAGAAGGGGTATTTATATTAGAAGGGAAGCAAAAAGAGCTGGCACAAAAAATATACCTTTTGTTAGGAGCGCTATTTATTACTTCTTTGGTGGTGTCTAATATAATTTTTCAGAAATTTTTCTCTTGGCAACCTTTTGGAGACATCAGCCTTTTTGGTGTGCCTTTGTTTCAGGTTTCCGTGGGTATTTTACCCTATCCTATCACTTTTTTGATCACAGACTTGATCTCTGAAATTTACGGAGCCAAAAAGGCCAATGCTATAGTAGGTGCAGGAATATTTGCCTCAGTGTTTTCCATGGGTATTATATGGTTGGCTAATGTAGTGCCAGCTATGGAAACATCTCCTGTAGATAATGTTATTTTTGGCAAAGTTTTTGCCCTTTCTCCTGTAGCTGTTTTGGCCTCAATGTTGGCTTATTTGGCGGCACAGTACATTGATATAAGTCTGTATCATTTTTGGAAAAAATTGACGGCAGGAAAGCATTTGTGGTTGCGCAATAATTTTTCCACCTTTTTATCCCAATTCGCAGACACATTTTTAGTAGTGTTACTGTTGTGTGTATTTGATATTTTGCCTTGGGATTTATTTTTGGGATTGGTCGCTAGTGGCTTTATTTTTAAAGTGATTGTAGCGGCTTTGGATACCCCTTTTTTATATCTTTTTGTCGGTATTTTTAGAAAAAAATTTAATTTGCCCCAAGGAGGAGAGATCTCTTGGTAATATTATTTTGGGGTTTTTTAAATTGAAACAGCAGTTTTGGTTAAAATGAAAGCTTCACAACAAACCCTTCATGGCTTCTCACATTAAAAACACGCTGGTCTTCAAAAATTAAATACTGGCCCTTTATGCCGCTGAGCTTACCACTAAAAGAGGGGGTTTTAACTAGGTTTATAGATTGTACTTTTTCAGGATATTGGGTCACTGGAAAGTCCATGTGTTGTTCTTTATTTTGATCCAGAAAAAAAGGCAATGCTTCTTGAGGTATAAATTGTTTTAGTTGGTCTCTTACTGCGGCGAGATCTTCATCTTGAGTTTGACCAGTAAGCATTTTTCTCCAATTGGTTTTGTCTGCAACATGATCCTTTAAGGCTACTTCCGTAATTCCTGCGAGGTACCTGTTAGGGACTTCCAAAATTTCTATAGCTTCGTGCGCGCCTTGATCAATCCATCTAGTGGGTATTTGTGAGCCTCTAGTTACCCCAACTTTTAAGTGGCTGGAGTTGGCCAAATACACAATATGGGGTTGTAATTGGACTTTCTGTTCATAGGCTAAATCTCGATCTTCTATTCCCAAATGTGCCTTACTCAATTCTGGTCGCATGATCCAATCTCCGGCTTGGGGGGTGTCAAAAAAACAATTTTTACAGAATCCTTGTCTAAAAATAACTTTGTCTTCATGGCAGTTTAAACATTCATAGCCTTGAAAGTCTATGTTTATCTCCCTTCCTAGAAGTGTGTTGAGGTGCACAAAATCTTCTTTAAAAACTAAATAATACTGAATTGGAGCACCCAATTCTGTTTGCATTTTTTTTAAAACACCTTGATATGTCATCTTTGTTTAAAACTGCTTTGCGGTTGGTGAAAACCAAATTAAAACCTAATTTTAAGCAAGCTACAAAATATAGTCTACATGCCCATACCAATCATTAATACAGTAGCCTCTTGGCTGCTTAAAAAGAGGCTACACCAGATTGAGTTTTTTTTAAAGTACCCTATTGAGGTGCAAGATGAATTGCTTATGGGATTGGTGGTATTTGCCAAAGACACTGAAATGGGTAAGAATTATGACTTTAGTTCTATTCAAAACTATACAGACTTTGCCTCTCGTGTGCCAATAACCAACTATGAAGGGATGGAGCATTTAATAGATCAATCAAGGCGTGGTTCAGCCAATTTATTTTGGCCTACCCCAATCAAATGGTTTGCTAAGAGTAGCGGAACAACCAATGCCAAAAGTAAGTTTATTCCAGTAAGTCAAGAGTCTTTGGAAGATTGTCATTATAAGTCTAGCAAAGACCTTTTGTCTATTTATCTCAATAATAACGAGAATTCTCAATTGTTTACGGGGAAAAGTTTACGCTTGGGGGGCTCAAAGGAATTGTATGAATCTCATGGTAGTGTTTTTGGAGATCTTTCTGCCATACTAATAGATAATATGCCTTTTTGGGCTGAATTTAGCTCTACACCCTCTAATAAAGTTTCCTTAATGCCTGATTGGAATTCCAAACTAGCTGCGGTAATTGCAGAGACCTCCAAAGAAAATGTCACGAGTATGGCTGGGGTGCCGTCTTGGATGTTGGTGTTGTTGAATGAGCTTTTAGACACTACTGGGAACGATCATTTATTTCAGGTTTGGGACCAATTGGAGGTGTATTTTCACGGAGGGGTAAGTTTTAGTCCTTACAAAGAGCAATTTAAAAAGCTACTTCCTAGAAAATCTTTCAATTATTACGAAATATACAATGCCTCTGAAGGTTTTTTTGCCATCCAAGACCGCAATAAAGCCTCTGATCTAATGCTTATGTTGGACTATGGTATTTTTTATGAGTTCATCCCAATGAATGCCTATGGTAAAGAGGAGGAATATGCCATTCCATTGTCAGAAGTTACTCTTCACACAAATTACGCTATAGTGATCACTACCAATGCTGGATTGTGGCGCTATAAAGTTGGAGATACGGTTCGCTTTACTTCATTAAGTCCTTATAGAATTAAAATTACTGGAAGAACCCGGCACCATATTAATGTGTTTGGAGAAGAGCTTATCATTGAAAATGCAGAGGAAGCTTTGAAGATTGTTTGTAAAAAGACGAATGCAGAAATTATAGAGTATACGGCTGCACCCATTTTCATGAAAGGTAAGGAAAAAGGGGGGCATGAATGGCTCATAGAATTTAGAACTCCTCCAGAAGATTTAGGTCATTTTACGGCCCTACTAGACAATGCGTTAAAATCGCTCAATTCTGACTACGAAGCAAAGCGGTATAATAATATGACCCTAAATGAGCCTATAGTGCACAAGGCTAGGGTAGGACAATTTCATGATTGGTTGGCTGCAAAAGGCAAATTAGGTGGACAACACAAAATACCCAGACTTTCCAATTCTAGGCAATACCTGGAGGAGTTAATGGCCCCATAGGTCTTTTTCTTTGCTAGTTATTATATGCAGATATACAAGAAATTACTTCAAAGAGATGTGCTGCCTTAAGAAACCGCTTTTAAAGATTTAGCTGTTTCAAAGCTTAATTTTTTTTCAGCATAAGCTTTGTCTACTTTGAATTCCTTTTCCTGTGAACTTGGCATGCTAAACATGGCGTCTGTAAAGACGGATTCACATAAGGACCTAAGTCCTCTAGCTCCTAGTTTGTACTCTAATGCTTTTTCTACCAAGAAATCCAAGGCCTCATCTGTTACTTCTAAGGCAATATGGTCCATTTCAAAAAGCTTCTCATACTGTTTTATAATAGCGTTCTTTGGTTGGGTTAATATGGCTCTTAGTGTTTTCTTGTCTAAAGGATTCATATGAGTAAGCACAGGGAGTCTTCCAATAATCTCTGGAATTAAACCAAAGTCTTTAAGGTCTTTTGGGGTAATGTATTGGAGTATATTTTCATTGTCCAATCCTTCGTCTGCTTTAGAGGCACTGTATCCTACTGCTTGTAGGTTAAGCCTCTTGCTGATCTTTTTCTCTATACCGTCAAAAGCACCTCCAGCAATGAAGAGAATGTTTTCTGTATTTACTTCTATAAATTTTTGATCTGGGTGCTTCCTGCCTCCTTTAGGCGGTACATTAACTGTAGTTCCTTCTAGTAATTTAAGTAACCCTTGTTGTACGCCTTCTCCAGAAACGTCTCTGGTAATGGATGGGTTGTCACTTTTTCTAGCAATTTTATCTATTTCATCAATAAATACAATACCTCTTTCTGCTTTTTCTAGATCGTAATCTGCCGCCTGAAGCAGTCTTGTTAAAATACTCTCTACGTCTTCTCCTACATATCCCGCCTCTGTAAGCACTGTTGCGTCTACAATCGCGAGGGGAACATTAAGCATCTTGGCAATAGTTTTTGCCATAAGCGTTTTTCCGGTCCCCGTTTGACCTACCATGATGATGTTGGATTTTTGAATTTCCACATCGTCTTTAGTATCTAGTTGTAAGAGCCTTTTGTAGTGGTTGTACACCGCTACAGACAGCACCTTTTTGGTGCGGTCTTGACCAATGATAAATTGGTCTAAAAAGTCTTTAATTTCTATGGGCTTTTTTAAGGTAAGTTCCTCTGATAAGTCATTTACATGGTCTTGTTTTGTCTCTTCAGCAACAATACCATTTGCTTGGGCTATACACCTGTCACATATGTGGGCGTCTATCCCTGCAATGAGTAGGTTGGTTTCTGGTTTTTTTCTACCACAAAAAGAACATTCAAGGTTGTCTTTAGCCATGTTGTTTATTTTTTATCTCTCGATAATATTTCATCTATCATTCCATAAGACTTAGCTTCTTCTGCCTTCATCCAGTAGTCACGGTCTGAATCCTGATACACCTTATCAAAGGTTTGTCCAGAGTGATTGGAAATAATAGTGTATAATTCGTCTTTGATTTTCAACACTTCTTTAGCGGCAATTTCAATATCACTTGCCTGCCCCTGAGCACCTGATAATGGTTGGTGGATCATAACCCTTGAGTGAGTGAGTCCAGATCTTTTTCCTTTCTCTCCAGCACACAGTAACACGGCGGCCATAGAGGCTGCTATACCGGTACATATAGTGGCTACATCTGGTTTAATAAACTGCATGGTGTCGTAAATTCCCAAACCAGCATATACACTTCCTCCCGGGGAGTTTATGTATATCTGAATGTCCTTAGATGCGTCTGCACTTTCTAAGAATAACAATTGCGCCTGAACTATATTGGCTACCTGGTCATTAATACCTGTACCCAAAAAAATAATGCGATCCATCATTAATCTAGAAAAAACATCCATAGCGATGGCATTTAGTTGTCTTTCTTCAATAATATTAGGGGTCATTCCCACTGGATACATGCTAGTCATAATAGCGTCGTAATAGTTGCCATTTATTCCCTGATCTTTGATCGCAAAATCCTTAAACTCTTGTGCGTAATTCATATGAGCTGCTTAATTGATAAATAAATACGGTGCTAATAGCATGCGCTTTTAGCACCGTAAAGATAGGTAATTTATACGATTGCAAATAGAGTGCTGGGCTATTTATGCACCATACACTTCTTTTACAAAGTCTTCGTAAGAAAGCGCTTTTTCTTTAAGATTGGCTTTCTCTTTGTATAATGTGATTAATTTTTGACTCATCATCTGTTCTGAAAGACGTTTTACTTCTTCTTGATTAGATAATACCCTTGCAGCTATACCGTCCAGTTCCTCATCTTTAGGATCTAGCTGACCATATTGTGCCATTTGTTCTTTGATCAAATCTTTGGCGAAACTTTTCAAATCTTCAAAACTCACTTGAAGCGAATTGGCCTCAATGATTTTTGCTTCGATAAGTTGGTATCTAAGACCTTGCTCAGATCTTTCGTACTCTGCTTTGGCTTCTTCTTCTGTCAGTGGCTTTTCTCCACTAGTTTGTATCCATTTGGTTAAGAATTCACCTGGCAAATCAAATTTCGTTTGTGCGATTAGGGCTTCAGTAACATCGTTTAAAAGCTTTTGGTCTGCTTGTTGTTCGAATTGCTTCTCAGCGTCTTCTTTAATTTTTTGCCCCAATTCTTTTTCAGACTTTACTACATCTTTGCCAAAAAGTTTGTCAAATAACTCTTGGTCTAGCGCAGCAGGAGTTCTTTCGTTAATTTCTTCAATAGTAAAAACAACGGTAGTTTTTAGATCTTTTGCCTCAGCAGCTTCTAATCCAAAAGCACCAGCTACTGCCGCTTCTTCTTTGAAAAGTCCTTTGGTGTCAAGACTTATAGAAGCACCTACCTCAGCTCCTTGAAGAGAAGTTATTGCTTTTTTTGCTTTTAATTGATCTAAAGTAATGGTTGTTTTTTTGTCTATACCAGCCGCTTCAGAAACGAATGTCCCCGTTATTTCACTGTTGGCAGAAACTGTTTTTTCTGGAGTGATTTTTCCATATTGTTTGCGAATAGATAATATCTGGTCTGCAACCATTTTTTTATCTGCCTCAACTTTATAACTAGTAATGGCTTTTTTAGTTTTTAATGAGACATCAAATTCAGGAGAAAGTCCAATTTCAAAATCAAAAGAAAGTGTGGCTGCATTCCAGTCAAAAGTTTCAGATAGGACCTTTGGCAATGGATTTCCAAGAATAGATAATTTCTCCTTAGTGAGGTAGCTGTTCAAGTTTTCTTGTAAAAGTTTGTTTACTTCTTCAACCAAAACTGCTTTGCCGTACTGTTTTTTGATCATGCCCATTGGTACCTGACCTTTTCTAAAACCTGGTATATTGGCTTTCTTTTTGTAGTCCAATAAAATGGTGTCTACCTTAGATTGAAAATCTGCTTGGTCAAGTGTAATGTTAATCTCTGCGTTTAACGTATCTATTTGTTTCTTAGTAATCTTCATGCGCTGACTGCTTTTTTTAAAGGCTTTTAATGGGGGGCAAAAGTAGTGCTTTTTAATAAGTTCAACAATTTTTGCCTTTCCTTTTTAGAGGGGGTTTAAATATTTTTTAAACTTGGGGTGATTAACTCTTTATAAAGTCTAATGTGTAGGCTAAAAATTCTGTTGGATTTTCTGCATGAAGCCAGTGACCTGCTTTTGATACAGACTTGAACTGTGCCTTTGGGAACTGCACCAAAATACTCAGATGGTCCTCCGGTAGAATGTAATCTGATTGATCACCAGATAAAAACATGCTGGGTTTTTCGAACTTAAATTCTTTTGGGAGTGCCTCTCCAATGGCATTCATAGCAAACGATAGGACTGGAATATTAGCCCTGAAACCAAAAGTTTCTGGTGTTTCTCTGTAGAGATTTTTAAGAAGAAACTGCCTAACGCCAGCAGATTTAATTTGTACAGACAAGATTTCTTCTGCCTGAGTCCTACTTTTTATTTGGCTATTATACAAGGTGCCTAAAGCGTCTAATATAATTTTATGGTGGGGCGGATAGGCCTTTGGGCCTATGTCTGCCACTAGTAATTTGTGTACTTTTTCTGGAGCTATTCCCGCAAGGTACATGGCTGTTTTACCCCCCATAGAATGTCCTAAAACAATGGCTTTTTCAATTCCATTTTCTGATAGGTAAGCCAAAACGTCTTCTGCCATAAGGGCGTACGAAAATTGGGTGCTGTGAAAACTCCTACCGTGATTTCGCTGGTCTAAAAGGTGTACGCGAAAACCAGCATCGGCGTAAGCCTTACCTAAAGTCTTCCAATTGTCACTGGTTCCTAAAAAACCGTGAAGGATAACAAGGTCTTCTCCACTTCCAAAACTGTTTGCATGTAATAACTGCATTAGTAAAGTGCTTTTAAGTACATGGGAATGACATTCTCTAAGCCCATATAAAGAGATTCGCAAATGAGTGCGTGCCCAATAGAAACCTCGTCTAATTCTTGGATTTCTGCCTTAAAAAAGGCAATATTGTCTAAGGATAAGTCATGCCCCGCATTTACGCCTAAGCCTAATGACTTGGCTTTGGTTGCAGCTGCTTTGTATGGCGCAATGGCTGTTTCCTTTTTTCCAGCGGCATAGCCTACTGCGTAGGCTTCTGTGTAGAGCTCTATTCGGTCTGTTCCAGTGGCTGCTGCAGCTTCTATTTGGGCTACATCAGGATCAATGAAAATGGAAGTTCTGATACCTGCTGCTTTAAAAGTTGCGATGGTTTTTTTAAGAAAGTCTGCATGTGTAATGGCGTCCCAGCCCGCATTGGAGGTTATAGCGTCTACCCCGTCTGGTACTAAAGTGACCTGGGTAGGTTTTACCGCTAGAACTAGGCCTATAAATTTTTCGTTTGGGTTTCCTTCTATATTGTATTCTGTGGTGACCACATTTTTGAGATCTCTCGCGTCCTGATAGCGAATATGACGTTCATCTGGTCTTGGGTGAATAGTGATTCCCTCTGCCCCAAATCGTTCTATGTCAGAAGCAGCCAAGAGAAGGTTTGGTACATTTCCGCCACGTGCATTTCGAAGGGTGGCCAATTTATTGATATTTACACTTAATTTTGTCATGAATTCATTGCAATTGTTCGAGAACAAAAATACAAATAAGCGAGGGCTATTCCATTTTTTAATTAGTAATTTGCAAAAAAAAGCTATCATAATTTCATTAATTTTGAATGCTATGTGCTTTTAATTTAACTCAAATACGTTTTTTTATTACCTAAGTGTATTTATATCATCTCAGAGATTCATTTTATCGCTTACTATGAAGACATTAATTAAAGATAATTTGCCTTTTTTGAATCTTCAAGATTCAAAGGAAATTATTTTAGGCCGTTTTAAACAGTCCCAATGTGATTGGTTGGCTGTTGTTGATCAAGATCGATTTTTGGGAATGGTTTCTTCAGAAGTTTTAAGTACGCTTGAGTTTAATTGCTTAGAGGAACTGTCTTATACTTTTATTCCGGACGCTGTTTTATCTGAAACCCACTGGTACAATTACGGATTGAACTTTAGAAAACTTCAAATGACAATGGCTGCTGTGGTGACAAAAGAGGGGGCATTTATGGGTTATATTTTTGAAAATGATTTTAAAGCCGCAACAGCTTCACTCTCTCTCTTTGAACAGGAAGGAGTTGTTATAGAAGTAAAAATGGCCCAGTTGGATTTTTCATTAACGCGTTTGATCACCATTTTTGAGCAAACACAACAGCATGTTTTGGGCTTATTGACCTGGGAATGGGACACTGAGATGAATGTACTTATAAAAATAGCGCCAAACCCTATTCAGGAAACTTTAGCTGGCTTAAGACGCTTTGGTTTTGAGATTACTTTTATAGAAGGTGAGGATCTTTTTGCCAGTGTGCTTAAAGAAAATGCCGCCTATTTAGACACTTATTTAAACATATAATATGGCACAATTAAATGTGGCACTTTTTGGCTATTTGCCTTCTGAAATTACCATTAAAGCTTTAGCGGGTATACTAGAGGCTATTGATGTTGTTGGAGGGAAAGCTTCTATTGAAAAGAGCTTCAAAGAGTCTGTGGTTTTGTTTCGTGAAACATCATTGAATGCTTTGTTGGCTCCTTTAGACACTTTTTCTAATCAAGAGGAGGTTCATAGTGAGACGTCATTATTTGTTAGTTTTGGAGGAGATGGGACTATGCTAAAGGCCATTACCTACATTAAAGATTCTGGAATTCCATTGGTCGGTGTCAATACGGGTAGATTGGGATTCTTGTCTACCATTGATGTTACTGCTGTACAAAAGGTAATCACTGATTTTGTCGCTGGGCAATACACTATAGAGGAAAGAACTATGGTGGGGCTATATTCGGATACTTCCATTAAAGCATTTGAAGAGGTGAGTGTGGCTTTAAATGAAATTACTGTTAGTAGGAAAGACACTACTGCCATGATTACGGTAGCCACATATTTAGATGGTGAATACCTGACGTCTTATTGGGCAGATGGTTTAATTATCGCAACACCTACTGGATCTACGGGTTATTCTTTGTCTTGCGGTGGTCCAGTCATGGCTCCTGGAACAAACTCACTCATTTTAACACCAATTGCGCCACATAATCTCAATGCTAGGCCTTTGATTATTGCAGATCATACAGAAATTAGGCTTGTTGTATCTGGAAGAGAACCACAGCATTTGGTTTCTTTAGATTCACGAATTGCAAGTATAGATAACGGTACTGAATTGCTCATTAAAAAAGCCCCTTACACGCTTAAGATGGTGGCTTACAGCTCGGAGAGTTTTCTTAAAACCCTTCGCAAAAAGCTTTTATGGGGAGAAGACAAAAGAAATTAAGTCACAATAAAATTTCTGAATAGTTGTTTTATAATTAAGATGACCTTTTAGTTCTTTATTGCCTATAACCCTAATTATTGCCTATAACCCTAGTTCATGCGTTTTTACTTCATCTTATTTTCTTTGTCACTCACAATGGTTCAAGCCCAGACTTATGAGGCTGGTATTCTATTAGGGGGAACTAATGCAGTATCGGATATAGGGTCTCAAAAACATCTTAGTCCGTCTAGCTTAGGCTTTGGTTTGTTATTTAAATGGAATAAAAGCCAGCGATACGCATGGAGGGCTGGATTGAGCTATTCCAATTTGAGTTTTGACGATAAAACCGCCCAAGACCCTGCTAGAATTTTGAGAAATTTAAATGGAAATACAGGCTTATTGGAGCTGTCTTCTGGTTTGGAAGTGAACTTCTTGCCTTATAACCTTCATAGATTTGGGCCAGTATTTACACCTTATTTATACTCAGGTTTGACTGTTTTTAGGTACGATTACAATTATTTTGTTTCTGAAAATCTGGTCAGTACCCAGAAAAAAGACATTTCTTTTGCACTTCCAGTTCATTTTGGTGCTAAAGCTAGAATAGGCTCAAATACCATTTTAGGAGCAGAAATTGGAGTTAGGTACACATTTACTGATAATTTAGATGGAAGTAACCCAATAAATTCTAATTTTGCCATCTACCAATTTGGAGATATTAATAACAATGATTGGTATGTGTTTTCTGGAATAAGCTTCACCTACACTTTTACTAGAAAACCTTGTAGGGATTGTTTTGATTAAAAATGGAAAAAGAAATTGTACTTCATAAGGACCGATTGCCCAAGCACTTAGCTATTATCATGGATGGTAATGGACGGTGGGCTAAGGCTAAGGGAATGCCAAGAACTTTTGGACATGAACAGGGGGTTAAAACAGTGCGTGCTACTGTGGAGCATTGTGTTTCTTTGGGAATTGAATACTTAACACTGTATACTTTTTCTACAGAAAACTGGAGCCGCCCTAAATTTGAAATAGACTTATTGATGAAGCTCTTGATAAGATCCCTTAAGAAAGAGTTAAAAACCTTTGAGACCAACAACATTAGATTGAATGCTATTGGTGATCTTTCTGCCTTGCCTAAAAAAGCAGTTCAGGAATTACAAGAGGTTATAGAAAAGACCCGAAATAACAGTGGAATGACGCTTAGTTTGGCCCTCAGTTATGGTAGCCGAGAGGAGCTTATTCAGGCCGTAAAAGCCATTAGTGTCAAAGTTAAAAATAATATAATTTCATCAGATAACATTGACGAAACCATTATAAATACCCATCTTTACACGCATGATCTGCCTGAGGTGGATTTGTTGGTGAGAACCAGTGGGGAACACAGGATCAGTAATTTTTTGCTGTGGCAAATAGCCTATGCAGAATTGTATTTTATTTCAGCTTGTTGGCCAGACTTTAGCAAATCACATTTGGAGTCTGCCTTAGCTAATTATCAGAATAGAGAAAGAAGATTTGGAAAAACAAGCGAACAACTCAGTGAATAGAAATTTTATTGCATCAAAAGCCAATGCCTTTTTGGTATTGGTTCTTTTTTTTAGCAGCAGCCTACTTTTAGCACAAGAGGGTAGTTATGACGACGGAAAAAAATACATCCTTGGTGGGATTGAAGTGGTTGGCTTGCAAAGTTATAACGCCCAGACGGTAAAAACTTTTACAGGATTAAGGGTGGGTCAGCCCATTACATTACCCGGTGAAGAAATAGGCGAGGTGATTAGTAAACTTTGGGACTTAGAGCTCTTTAGTGATATTAATTTTTTTATCACAAATATTGAAGGTGAAAAAGTCTTCTTGGAATTGGAGATTATAGAAAGACCTACTTTATCTCAGGTAACAGTATATGGTGTGAAACCTAGAAAAGTAGACGCGTTATTGACAGACACGGACCTTAAAAAAGGGAAAAAAATCACAGAAAGTTTATTAGCTAATTCTAAAAATTATCTCCAAAACAAGTATAAGAAAGAGGGGTATTTAAATACTAAAGTAACCATTGCAACTGCTGTAGATACTACCGAGACCAATGCACAGAAAATGGTGATTAATATTAATAAGGGTGCTAAGGTTAAAATTTCTAAGATCCAATTTGAAGGAAATGAAGCATTAAGTTCGGCTAGACTTAAAAAGGCCTTGAAGAAAACCAAAGAGAAAGCTTTTTATAGGTTTTGGAAGAAATCTAAATATATACCCGAAGATTATCAAACGGATTTACAGGGTCTAAAAGATGCCTATGCAGAAAATGGTTTTAGGGATGCTAGGATCATAATGGACACTTTTACTAAGGTAAATGACCAAAACATTGCCTTAAAAATAAAAGTAGAGGAAGGAGATAAGTATTATTTTGGAGACATTAATTTCGTAGGAAACACTGTTTATACCGATAGGGGCTTGTCACAGGTTTTGGGTATTAAAAAAGGAGACACTTACAATGGTGTTTTATTGAGAAAGCGCATTGCAGACAACACTAAGCCAGATGGAGAGGACATTACGAACCTATATCAGAACAATGGATACTTGTTTTCAAGTATAAATCCCGTGGAGGTTTCCGCAGCCAATGACACCATTGATTTTGAAATAAGAATTATAGAAGGTAAAGAAACTTTCCTAGACCATGTGACTGTTTCGGGAAATGACAAAACCAATGACCATGTTATTTTCAGAGAACTCAGGACCCGTCCTGGTCAGAAATACTCTAAGGACAATATTATTAGAAGTATTAGAGAATTAGGTCAGCTGGGCTTTTTTGACGCAGAGCAAATCTCACCTGATGTTCAAAACGCAGATCCAAACACAGGTACGGTAGATTTGGCCTATAGTTTGGTGGAAGCAGGATCCAGCCAGATTGAACTCCAAGGGGGCTATGGTGGAGGTGGTTTTATTGGAACCCTAGGACTTTCTTTTAGTAACTTCTCCTTGCAAAATATTTTTGATAAGGAAGCCTACAAGCCTGTCCCTATGGGTGACGGACAAACTTTCGCCCTTCGTTTACAAGCGAGTAGGACTTTTAAGGTATACAGTTTAAATTTTTCTGAGCCTTGGATGGGGGGTAAAAAACCGATCAGATTTAATGTGTCTCTTTCCAGAACTCAGCAGTATTCTTTTGATTTTGTGGCTAGAGATGTAGATAAAGACAGACAGTTTTCAATTACGGGTATTTCTCTTGGTTTGGCCAAGCGCCTTCAGTGGCCAGATGACTACTTTTCTGTGTCTCACGCATTGGGTTACCAACAATACGACTTTCAGAACTACAATATAGGATTGTTTAATTTTGGTAATGGAACCTCAAATTCTTTGACGTATACTTTTGGTCTTTCCAGAAAATCTTCAGGTCCTAACCCAATCTTTCCAACAGGAGGGTCTAGTTTTGAATTCTTGGCGAAATTTACCCCGCCATTCTCTCTATTGGGATCAAAAGATTTTAAAGCGATTAAAGAAGAGAGTGACGAGATTATAGATTTGAGATCTACTGGAGACGCCACAGCGAGTCAATTAAAAAGATTGGAAACATTAGAGGAGTCTCGTTTTAAATGGTTGGAGTTTTATAAATTAAATTTCAAGGGAGATTGGTACAGTAGAATTGTCGGTAAGTTAATTTTGAGAACAAACACAGAATTTGCTTTCTTAGGAAACTATAATCCAGATATTGGTAATGTGCCTTTTGAGCGCTTCTTCGTTGGTGGAGATGGTCTTGGAAATTTCACCTTAGACGGAAGAGAAGTGGTACAGCTTAGAGGCTATGAGAATCAATCTTTAACCCCTATAGACCCTACTACTGGCCAACAAGAAGGTGGAGTGGTGTACAATAAATTCTCTATGGAGATGCGTTATCCTATTACATTAAAGCCTTCTGCCTCAATTTATGGTTTAGCCTTTTTGGAAGGAGGAAATGCCTTTAACAGCATTCAAGAGTTTAATCCTTTTGAAATAAAAAGATCCGCTGGAGTAGGGGTGCGTATTTTTATGCCTGCTTTTGGTTTATTGGGAATTGACTTTGGTTATGGGTTTGATGCAGACAATCAACCGGGTTCCGTGGGACCTTCTGGATGGCAGACCCACTTTATTATTGGACAACGTTTTTAATAATTATTATATTTGAGAATCTCAAAGACACTTGCATACCTGTTATTTGTTTTTTGGCTTGGTTTAAGTAGCGTTCACGCTCAAAGACAAGCTAGGGTAGCCTATATAGATATGGATTATATATTGTCTAAATTGCCTTCTTATTTAGAGGCACAACGTTCATTAGAAAAACGAGTGGGTGGTTGGCAAATGGAAATAGCTGCTAGAAAACTCGCAATAGAAACCTTGGAGCGCGAATTAGCGTCTGAAAAGGCATTGTTAACGCCCATTTTAATTGAGGAAAGGACACTGGAGATTCAATCTACCAAGGCGTCTTTGGTCGCTTATCAGCAACAGCGATTTGGTGTTCAGGGAGATTTATTTGCTTTGAGAACTTCCATAGTTCAGCCCATTCAAGATTTGGTTTTTAATGAGGTACAGCGGTTGGGAAAAGAAAAGGGATATGATCTTATTCTAGACAAGTCAGATGGCAGTACCACCATTTTGTTTGCCAACGAACGTTTTAATTTGAGTAATTTGATCATTAGAGCCTTGAGTAGACAAGAAATGAGTGCTAATATGGGGCTCAGTGATGCTGAAATAAACCAAGGGCCAGCAGAAGAGGTTCCTGTAAACGAAGCTTTAGAGGCTAAAGTTACAGAAGATCTTGAAAAGGTAAAATTAAAAGAACAGCAGATTGCTGAAAAGAAAGCAGCGCAACAAAAATTGAGAGAAGATAGGATTAAAGCCTATGAGCTAAGAAAGCAAAAATTAAAAGAAGCGAGAGAAAAAAAGAAATCTGACAAACTTCCTGTCCAACAAAAAGACAGTATAACAGAATAAATTTTATATTTGAACACTATATTTAACAACAAACAAAAAATTAACAATCAATCTAATTAACACGATGAAGAATTTAAAGAAAATAGCCGTTGCATTATTTTTATTTGTAGCTGCGACAAGTTTTGTACAAGCTCAAAGCAAAGTAGCACATATTAATGTACAAGCGTTATTATCTGAAATGCCAGAGATGAAGGCGGCAGATGCAGAATTAAAGAAATTACAAGAAACTTACAGGGCAGATATTGAAGATTCAATGACTGAATTGAGAAATAAGTATACCTTATACTCTAATGAGTCTGCTTCAAAAACTCAAGAAGAAAACGAAAAAAGAGCTCTAGAGCTTCAAGGTTTTGAAAAATCAATTAACGAGGCTCAGCAAGCAGCACAGCAGGAATTGCAGAAGAAACAGGCAGAGTTATTTGCGCCTATTTCTGAAAAAGCTAAAGCAGCTATTGAAAAAGTGGCTACAGCGCAAGGATTTGACTATGTGTTAGATGCTACTCAAGGATATGGCTTATTGGTATCTAGAGGGAAAAACTTAATGGCAGACGTTAAAAAAGAATTGGGATTCTAAGAATTTCCCATCTTTGTTCAAATAAAACCGTCTCTTTAGAGGCGGTTTTTTTATTTTAGAGGTATGAGTAATTCGCTTGGTCCTATTGGCTTTTTTGATTCCGGTGTGGGAGGCACTTCGGTATGGTCAGAGGTACATGCTCTGTTGCCTGGGGAGTCTACGATATATGTTGCAGACAGCGCCAACGCTCCATACGGAGAGAGAAGCCCAGAAGCCATATTAGCTTTGTCTATCAAGAACACAGAGTTTCTAATAGGCAAGGGTTGTAAATTAATTGTAGTAGCTTGCAATACGGCTACTACCAATGCTATAAAAACACTTAGGGATACTTATCCCATTCCCTTTATTGGGATTGAACCCGCTATAAAACCTGCAGCCCTAGAGACTAAAACAGGCAAAGTGGGATTGTTGGCTACAAAAGGGACGCTTGGGAGTGCTTTATTTCACAAGACTGCTTTAGAGAATGCCTCAGGAGTTGAAATTATTGAGCAGGAAGGCACTGGATTGGTTGGTCTTATAGAAGGTGGTTTTGCAGACGGAGAGGAGGTGGCTGAGCTTTTGAAATCTTATTTATTACCTATGCAAGAAAAAGGGATTGACCGCTTGGTCTTAGGTTGTACGCACTATCCTTATTTAATCCCTGCTATAAAAAAAATACTTTCTACTCGTATTGAAATCATAGATGCCGCTGGGGCTGTTGCCAGGCAGACCAAAAATGTATTGGAAAAAGAAGGCTTATTAATCGGTAAGGGCACTACTGAAAGTTTTGCCGTAAATAGTCCAATTTTTAACACTGTAAGCCATGATTTCTACTCTAATAGCGCTACAGATGTATTGAAAAGTTTTATTCCTACTGCGCCTCACATTAGCCTTCATTACAGCACGGACTTTTAAACACAATTAGTCACGTCTCTCGTAGCGCTCAAAGGTGTATGCATAGGCATGTTTGTCATCTGAAGTCATTGGTGTTTTTTGAATGCACTCGAAATCTTTGGGTGATATTTTAGGGAAAAAGGTATCGGCTGGGAGGCTTACATGTACCCGAGTGAGTTCTATGGAATTAGCTAACGGATACCCCATTTTGTATATTTCACCACCCCCAATAATAAACACCTTTTCTTCTGTTTTACAAGCCTCTAAAGCGGCCTCTAGGGAGAAGTGTACGGCGCAGTCTGGGGCTTCTATCTGGTAGTCTTTATTTCTTGTAATGACTAGATGTTTTCGGTTGGGTAAAGGTTTGGGGAAGCTTTCAAAGGTTTTGCGTCCCATAATAATAGTGTGGCCGCTGGTAAGGGTTTTAAAATGTTTAAAGTCCAAAGGGAGGTGCCATAATAAGTTATTGTCTTTTCCAATGGCATTGTTTTCTGCTGCTGCAGCAATCATGCAAATTTCTCTCATAGCTTAAATGGCTACCGCGCCTTTAATATGGGGGTGTGGATCGTAATTTTCTAGGGTGAAGTCTTCAAAGTCAAAATCAAAAATATTTTTAATTTCAGGGTTTAAAGTCATTTTTGGTAGGTCTTTGGGTGTTCTGCTGAGTTGGAGTTCAATTTGCTCCATGTGGTTGTTGTAAATATGGGCGTCACCAAAAGTATGTATAAAATCTCCTGCCTCCAAGCCACAGACCTGGGCTATCATCATGGTGAGTAGGGCGTATGAAGCAATATTAAAGGGTACACCTAAAAAAATGTCAGCAGATCGCTGATAGAGTTGGCAGGATAGTTTTCCATCTGCTACATAAAATTGAAAAAACGCATGGCAAGGTGGGAGGGCTGCTTTTCCGTTGGCTACATTCTCTTCAAAGGAAGTTTTGGGATCTGGAAGCACACTGGGGTTCCAGGCAGAAACTAACATTCTTCTACTGTTGGGGTTTTCTTTGATGCTTTGAATGACTTCTTTGATCTGATCAATTTCTTCTCCATTCCAATTGCGCCATTGTTTGCCATAAACGGGTCCTAGGTTACCCTGGCTGTCTGCCCATTCATTCCAAATACGCACGCCGTTTTCTTGTAGATAATTTATATTGGTGTCTCCCTTTAAAAACCAAAGGAGTTCATAAATAATAGATTTTAAGTGGAGTTTTTTGGTAGTGACCATAGGAAACCCTTCGCTGAGGTTAAACCTCATTTGGTACCCAAATACACTGAGGGTTCCCGTTCCTGTTCTATCTCCTTTTTGTACCCCGTGCGCTAATACGTGGTTTAGTAAATCGTGGTATTGCTTCATGCTTTTTTATTTCTTGCATAAAGGTACAGGCTGGAACCAATTAAATGTCAGATTTTAAAACAGGATTATCAAAAACTTATTAACGAAGGGTCCTTTTTTAAGTGTGTATTCTTTAGGTAAGAAATAGGCCAATTATCCAAGGATCATTCCTGCAATAGTAGCAGATAGTAGGGAAGCTAAAGACCCTCCTAAAACAGCTTTTAAGCCAAAAGAAGATAAAGTTTTTCGCTGTCCGGGCGCTAAAGATCCTATGCCACCAATTTGAATACCAATGGAGGCAAAGTTGGCAAAACCGCATAGCATATAAGTAGCCATGATCACCGATTTACTATAACTAAAATGAGTGGCGCTGCTTACTTCTTTGAGTGTGGCCAACTGGGTGTATCCTACGAATTCACTGGAGGCTAATTTAATTCCCAACAATTGCCCCATGAGGAACATGTCTTCTGCCGCAACACCAATGACCCACATCAGGGGGCCAAATACGGTTCCTAAAATGGCTTCTAATGATAAGTTCGGGTAAGGGCTGTTTGCCGCAACCCATTCATTGAGGTAGGTTACATCTCCCACCCAATTAAAGATTCCATTAAAGAGGGCTATAAAGGCCACAAACACTAAGAGCATGGCGCCGACGTTTACGGCTAATTTTAGTCCCTCAGACGTGCCGTTAGAAATGGCGTCTAAGAAATTAGATCCAATTTTTTCGGTAGAGACGTGTACGTCAGTATTAATTTTTTCTGTTTGTGGGTATAAAATTTTAGAGATAATAATAGCACCAGGTGCAGCCATTACAGATGCGGCCAATAAGTGTCGCGCAAATTCTAATCTCAATTGAGGGTCGTCTCCTCCAAGAAATCCAATATAGGCTGCTAATACTCCACCTGCTACGGTGGCCATTCCTCCAATCATCACGAGTAAAATCTCAGATTTACTCATTTTTTCAAGATAGGCTTTGATCAACAATGGGGCTTCTGTTTGTCCTAAGAAAATATTTCCTGCAACTGATAGACTTTCTGCTCCAGAGATTCCTAATGATTTGGTGAGTAACCAAGCAAGTCCTTTGACCACTTTTTGAATGACTCCTAAATAGAATAATACAGAAGTTAGGGCGGAGAAAAAGATGATCGTAGGGAGAATCTGAAAGGCAAAAATATAGCCAATTGAGGGATTGTTCAAGTCTAATAGGTTTCCTAGGAGGAATTTACTTCCTACCAATGTATAGTCTAGGATATTGACAAAAATTTGGCCCACAAAACTAAATCCTTTTTGTATTAGAGGCACTTTTAAAATTCCTATCGCCAATACAATCTGGATCCCTAGTCCAATCCCCACCATTTTCCAGTTTATGGCCCGCTTGTTGGCCGAGAATAAAAATGAAATACCAATCAAAAATAGCATTCCAAGGATTCCTTTTCCCAAACTCTCTAAAGAAAAAGAGGCATTTGGAATCATTTCTGCTGCTTGAGTGTTGTCTAATGTGGTTGCTGTATTGAATTCAAAGTCTGAAAAAGAACTGACCAACGGAGCCGCTTCAAGGGAAGTGCTAATACCTCCTAAAAATAGACAAAGGAGGAGTGTTTTGATTACTAATTTCAATGGTTGTGGCATTTTAATTTCTTTTGGATATTTCATCTCTAATTCTAGCAGCTTTTTCATAGTCTTCAGCAGTAATCGCTTTTTCTAAGGCTGCTTCAAGTCCGTTTAGGTCTAGGTGTTCTAAATTATTTTCATGTGCTACCTCACTCATGGTATTTGAAGGGTTGTCTTTAATATCCGTAGGGATTTCTTTGACGGTGAGGTTTATACCGGCTTTACTTAAGATGCTTTCATAAGTAAAAATAGGGGCATTAAAGCGTAGCGCTAGTGCAATAGCATCACTGGTTCTTGCGTCAAAAACTGCTTCTGATCCTTCTTGTTCACATACAATATTCGCATAAAATACACCGTCTATAAGTTTGTGAATGATTACTTTTTTTAATCCAATCTGGAAGTGTTGGGCAAAGTTTTTAAACAAATCATGGGTTAAAGGTCTAGGGGGACTAATTTCTTTTTCTAAAGCTATGGCAATAGATTGTGCTTCAAAGGCACCAATTACTATGGGAAGTTTTCTGTCTCCATCAATTTCATTGAGAATCAGTGCATAGGCCCCATTTTGGGTTTGACTATACGAGATACCTTTTATTTTTAATGGAATTAAGGACATAGTTTAAAGGTCATAAAAAAAGGCCAATTAATAAAATAATTAGCCTTGTATGGTTTGGCCCAGTTTAAGGGGCGCAATTTAATAAATTTTAAACGTTCTGTGCTTTAAATGCTTTTAATTTTTCAATTAATTCAGGTACAACTTCAAAGGCGTCTCCTACAATTCCATAGTCTGCTGCTTTAAAGAACGGGGCTTCTGGATCAGTGTTAATCACCACTTTTACTTTTGAGGCACTCACCCCAGCTAAATGTTGTATGGCTCCAGATATTCCAATAGCGATGTATAGGTTTGTGGCTACAGGCTTTCCAGTCTGTCCTACGTGTTCTCCATGTGGTCTCCACCCTAGGTCAGAAACTGGTTTAGAGCAAGCTGTTGCTGCTCCTAATACATTGGCTAAATCTTCAATTAATCCCCAGTTTTCCGGTCCTTTAAGCCCTCTCCCTCCAGATACAACAACGTCTGCGTCTGCAATAGTTGCTTTACCACTTACTTTGTCTACAGCGGTTGTTTTAGTGGTAAATAAGTGGTCTTCTAAGCTGGGTGTAAAAGTAGTCACGCTGGAGGTGGTCTCTTTTTCATGTAGACCAAAAGAATTGTTGGCCACTCCAATCATTTTGACTGAACCAGTCAGTTCTGTGTGGGCAAAGCCTTTGTTGCTAAATGCGGTTCGCTTTACAATAAAAGGCGTAGTGCTTTCTGGCAGAGCCACTACATTGGGCGCAAAACTAGCACCCAATTGAGCCGCCAAAAGAGGACTTAGGAATTTACTGTCTGCAGAGCTACTCACAAGGACTACTTGTGCGCTAGCCTCTTTAGCTGCTTGGGCTATTGCAGTTGCGTACCCTTTGGCATTAAAAGTATCCAATTTTGCTTCTTTAATGACTAATATTTTACCCACTCCATAAGACTGTAGTTGGCTCGCATCTGGTGGATTTATGGCGACAGCGACACAATCAGTGCCCAATTGCTCCGCTAATGCAGCGCCATAAGAAGCCACTTCAAATGCATTTTTTTTAAAAACTCCTTTTTCTGTTTCAGTGTATATGAGTACGGACATAATAATGTGTTTTAATAGTTTATAAAACCTTGGCTTCGTTGTGTAATAGAGAAATTAGCTGGTCTATATTGGCTGGATCAATCATGGTTACCGCGCCTTTGGCTTCTGGTTTGCTAAATGAAATCTCTTTTGTTTGTGACTCAGAAGTAGTTGCAGGTCTGACGTGAAGCGGCTTTTGTCTGGCCATCATAATGCCCCTCATATTTGGAATGCGCAAATCGCTTTCTTCTACCAATCCCTTTTGTCCCCCAATAACCAGTGGAAGTTGGGTGTCCAATGTTTCTTTACCACCATCTATTTCTCTTGTAGCAGTAGCGTTATTACCTTCTATTTCTAGGGAAATACAATTGGTCACATATTGAAAATCTAAGGTACTTGCTAAAAATCCTGGTACCATTCCGCCATTGTAATCTATAGACTCTCTTCCTGCAATGACGAGGTCAAAACCTATTTCTTTTACCAATGCAGCCAATTCTTGGGCAACAAAAAATCCATCTGTTGCTTTGGCGTCTATTCTGTAAGCTTCGTCTGCTCCAATAGCGAGTGCTTTTCTAAGGGTGGGCTCTGCGGAAGCATCTCCCACTGTTACAACTGCAACACTAGCCCCTTGTTTTTCTTTAAACCACATGGCTCTTGTCAATCCAAATTCATCATTTGGGTTTATGACAAATTGAACCCCTGCTGTATCAAAAGCAGTGTTATTGTCTTTAAAATTGATTTTGGAAGTAGTGTCAGGGACATTACTAATACAAACGAGTATCTTCATCTCAAATTAAGCTTTAAGTTCTGAGCCACTAAGATAAGAATTATTTACAATTTACTATGCATGCATAGTAAATTTTATTCTTTTTTTAATCTTTTTGAATTCCCAAATAAGATATTTATTGCTTATTTTTGCGTGCGTTTTAAGACATACCTATGAAAACATTACAGTTTAGAGAAGCCATAGCAGAAGCTATGTCAGAAGAAATGAGAAAAGACCCTTCTATTTATTTAATGGGAGAAGAAGTAGCGGAGTACAACGGTGCTTACAAAGCTTCTAAAGGAATGCTAGATGAATTTGGTCCAGAAAGGGTTATAGATACCCCCATTTCTGAATTAGGATTTGCTGGAATTGGTGTGGGGTCTGCAATGAATGGCAATAAGCCTATCATTGAATTTATGACTTTTAACTTTGCCTTGGTAGGGATTGACCAAATCATAAATAATGCTGCTAAAATCAGGCAAATGTCAGGAGGTCAGTTTAACTGCCCTATTGTTTTTAGAGGACCTACTGCTTCTGCAGGACAATTGGCCGCGACACACTCTCAAGCTTTTGAGAATTGGTATGCCAATACACCCGGATTAAAAGTAGTGGTGCCGTCTAACCCTAAAGATGCTAAAGGTTTGCTCAAAGCGTCCATTCAAGACCCAGATCCAGTAATTTTTATGGAATCTGAACAAATGTATGGAGATAAAGGAGAAGTGCCAGAGGGAGAATACACTATCCCATTAGGTGTAGCAGATGTCATTAGGAATGGATCGGATGTAACGGTAGTATCCTTTGGTAAAATCTTAAAAGAGGCAGTAAAAGCTGCAGACACTTTATCTGCACAAGGAATAGAGTTAGAGGTCATTGACTTAAGAACGATTCGTCCTTTAGATATGGATACTATTATTACTTCTGTTAAAAAAACCAACAGACTGGTTATTCTTGAAGAAGCTTGGCCTTTTGGAAGTATTGCCTCTGAAATTGCTTTTCAAGTTCAAGACAATGCCTTTGATTATTTAGATGCTCCTGTTCAAAAGATTAACACGGCAGACACACCAGCACCTTATTCTCCTGTTTTATTAGAAGAATGGTTGCCAAGTGCTCAAGATGTTATAGATGCGGTAAATCGTGTCATGTACACCAAAGCATAATATATTATAATCTTACAGCCCTCCTCACGGAGGGCTTTTTTAGCCTTAAATTCCCCAGTCTGTCCACTTTTTGTTTGGTGTTTATGAACCCATTCAAACCCACTATGAAAAAACAAATTTTATTTCTTTTGTGGCTTACAGGCATGGTCCTTCAAGCTCAAACTAAGGTCAGCGGAAGTGTGAAAGATACAGACGGCTTTCCGATCGCATTTGCCAATGTGCTTTTTCCTGGCAGTACTATTGGAACCATTACCAATGACGACGGTTCCTTTTATCTAGAGTCTGAGCAGACCTATACCCAAATTTCAGTTTCATTTATTGGATTTGAAACTTTGACATTCCTACTTGAAAATCAAACGAATTACGATTTGCAAATTGTTTTAGAAGAGGCTGCGGAACAATTGCAGTCAGTGACCCTGGTTTCGGGAAAACAGTCCAAAAAGAACAATCCTGCCATTGATATTTTGCGTAAAATTTGGGCCAAAAAGCGCAGTAATGGACTGGGTAAATTCAATCAATACGCCTATGATAAGTATGAGAAAATAGAATTTGACCTCAACACCATAGATTCTGCACTCATGAATAGTAAGATGTTTAAAGGCTTGGAGTTTGTGTTTAAAGACCTAGATACTTCCGGCATTACGGGCAAAACATATCTACCTATTTTTTTAAATGAAACGGTTTCTAAGGTGTATGGAGACAATACCATTAATGAGGAGAAAGAAGTAGTTAGAGGCGTTAAAAATTCTGGTTTTAATGGGAATCAGGCCATTATGGCCTACCTAAAAGACCTGTATGCTACTTATGATATTTACGACAATTACCTAAACTTTTTTGGAAAGTCATTTACCTCTCCGCTCTCCAAAACAGGTATTGAGACCTATAATTATGTTTTGGCAGACTCTACTTTTATTGGAGAGAAATGGTGCTATAATATTATCTACTACCCTAGGAGAAAGAGTGAGTTGACCTTTAAAGGAGATTTTTGGGTCAATGATAGCACCTTTGCCATTGCTAAAATAAACATGGCCATGACCAAAAGCGCCAATTTAAACTGGGTCAAAGAGTTGTATGTGGAGCAAGATTTTGAAGTCTTAAGTGATTCAGTTTTTTTGTTAAAACGAGAGTCCATGTTGTCAGACTTTAGCTATAGCAATAAAGAAAAATCTAAGGGTGTTTACGGAAAACGCACAACTGTTTACGATGGTTTTGAGTTTGACATTCCGAAATCAAGGCGCTTTTATACAGAAGATTATAACGCCTTAAGGCCAGAGTTGTTTGAACGCGATTCGAGTTTTTGGGCAACCAACAGATTAGAAACTCTCAATAAGGACGAGGCGGGTATTTACAAATTAATAGATACCCTTAAAACAGTGCCAAAGTTCAAGACATACTATAATTTTGTCTCTATTTTGGAGTCTGGGTATATTGAGTTAAACAGGCAAAATATAGATATTGGAGATGTCTATAGTATTTTTGGATACAACCAAGCAGAGGGAAATAGACTTAGAGCGGGTGCTAGAACTTTTAGGGGTCAAAATGACCTTTGGCGTTTAGAAGGCTATGTGGCTTATGGTTTTTCTGATAAAAAATTTAAACATGGCTTTTTTGCTCAAGCCATTCTAGACCCTAAAATCCGACTCCTTATTTCAGGAGGTCATAGAAGGGATATAGAGCAATTGGGCTTGAGCCTTACGGCTACCAATGATTTAATGGGCCGTAGCATTGCCTCTTCCTCTGTTTTTACGGTCGGAAATAATGATAAGTTATCTCAGATAAACCTTACTGCTTTCACTTTGAGTGCTGAGCCAGTGAAAAATTTAACTATGTCACTGGGTGCATCCTATAGAAGGGTCCAGGCAGCTTTGCCTGAATTATTCCCATTAGATTTTGTCTATGAACCCACCATACTAGGAAGTAAAAACAGTTTGAACCAGCTAGATTTCACGGCTAGAATGCTATATACTCCAGGAAGAAAAGTGATTGGTTATGGGGTAGATCCAAAACCGGTGAATGAAGATTACCCAAGCTTAATGGTTCAGTATATTCACGGTCAAAAAAACCTATTGGATTCGGACTTTAATTTCAATAGGGTACAACTGTCTTACACCAGACCCTGGCAAATAGGAGGCATAGGGACCCTTAGAACCAGTATAGAAGCGGGAAGGACTTTTGATCCGCTTCCTTTGGCACTATTACATGTGGTACCAGGAAACCAAACCTTATTTACTATTTACAACACCTTTCCCAATCTAGACTTTTATGAATTTGTGACTGACACTTATGTGTCTGGCCATTTAGAACATAATTTTAACGGCCGTCTCTTTTCAAGAATTCCTTTTTTAAGGGCTTTAAATCTCAGGGAAATCATAGGGGTTAGAGGCGTGTGGGGAACACTTTCTGAAGAAAACATTTCTTTAAACGCCCCGAGTAGACTTACTTTAAATGCCCCGAATAAAAACGCTTATTGGGAGTACAGTGTGGGGATTGGTAATATATTTAAGGTCTTTAGAATAGACGCCAACTTTAGGGGAAATTACCTGGATGTACCTGAAGCTAGACCTTTTAGTATTACCGGGAGTTTTGGATTTGGATTTTAAGGGTTTTGCCAGAGGGCTTTTTAAAGAGTCTTGCTTAAAGGAGTTTTTAAAAATGCTTTTCGAATTTGAGCCAGTATCTGTTTTTCAAGCACTGGAATAAAAAAAACAACCAAGTAGTTAGTATAAACCATGGATAGGCCGTATTTTTGCCCCCTGAAAAATAAATAGATTAAATAATATGAGCGAAAAAGACATTACCTCTTTTGATGTTTTAATTGAGATTCCAAAAGGAAGTAGAAATAAATATGAGTACGATTTTGAGTTGAAGAAAATCCGTTACGACCGAATGATTTTTTCTTCAATGATGTACCCAGCAGATTACGGATTTGTACCAGAAACATTGGCCTTAGATGGAGATCCATTAGATGTGTTGGTACTAGTTACTGAGCCTACTTTTCCAGGTTGTGTCATGGAAGTGAAACCCATTGGTGTGTTCCACATGGCAGATGAAAAAGGCCCAGATGAAAAAGTAGTTTGTGTGCCGGTTTCTGACCCGAATTGGAATAAAGCCAATGACTTATCTGACTTAAACCCTCACTTGATTAAAGAGATAGAGCACTTCTTTAAAGTGTATAAAGACTTAGAGAAGAAAAAAGTTGACGTTGGTGGATGGGGTGACGTTCATGAGGCTAAAGAAATTGTGGCCAAGTGTGTGAATCGTTTTAAAGATTCAGACGTTCCATTAGCAGAGGTAACTATTAAGTAACCGAAATGCAGAAATTTGTAAAAAGGCGCCCCGCAGGGGCGCCTTTTTTTTTAACGCATATTTTGCTACATTAGGGGGCTTATAACATAAACTAAACTTAAACTCAATTACTTATTTATGGAATCTAATATTATTTTTCTTCCTATAGCCTTAGCTGTTTTAGGATTATTATTCATGTTTGTTAAAATGGCATGGGTAAAAAAACAAGCCGCTGGCGATGAAAAAATGCAAGGCATTTCTAAAGCCATCAAGGAAGGAGCGCTCGCCTTTTTAGGAGCAGAATACAGGCTTTTAGCCATTTTTGTGGTTATAGCCTCTGTGGCATTATACGGAATATCCTTAGTGGTAGAAACCACCAGTTGGATGATTGTTCCCGCCTTTATTTTTGGAGCCATTCTTTCTGCTTTAGCGGGGAATATAGGGATGAGAATTGCTACAGACTCCAACGCAAGAACAGCAGAAGCAGCCAAGACCAGCTTACCACAAGCACTAAAGGTGTCTTTTAGTGGAGGTACTGTGATGGGTCTAGGAGTAGCTAGTTTGGCGGTGTTAGGCCTTAGTTTATTGTTCTTATTTTTCTTAGGCCAATTCATGGGGGCAGAAGGAAGTTTTTACGATAATATGACCGTGGTACTAGAAACCCTCGCTGGATTCTCTTTAGGGGCAGAATCTATTGCACTTTTCGCTCGTGTGGGTGGTGGTATTTATACCAAAGCAGCAGACGTTGGTGCAGACTTAGTAGGGAAAGTAGAAGCAGGAATTCCTGAAGACGACCCTAGAAACCCAGCCACTATTGCAGACAACGTAGGAGACAATGTAGGCGATGTAGCCGGTATGGGAGCAGATCTTTTTGGCTCTTATGTAGCCACCGTATTAGCCGCTATGGTATTAGGTAATTACTTGATTAAAGACATGTCTGCTGGAGGATCCTTCACAGATGTATTCAACAATATGGGCCCTATTTTATTACCTGTTGTAATAGCAGGTGTAGGAATTTTAGCCTCAATAGTAGGAACTTTCTTAGTGAGAATTTCCTCCAACGACGCTAAAGAATCTCAAGTGCAACGCGCATTAGACACAGGAAACTGGGTAGCCATTGCCCTGACCTTAGTAGCCTCTTGGTTCTTAATTGATTGGATGCTTCCTGCTACTCTACAGATGAATTTCTTTGGAGAGGGTATCAAAGACATTCCATCCATTAACGTTTTTTATTCAGCCTGTATTGGACTGGCAGTAGGTGCCTTAATTTCTTTTGTAACTGCTTACTACACTTCTTTGGGTAAAAAGCCAGTAATGGATATTGTAGAAAACAGTTCTACTGGAGCTGCCACCAATATTATTGCAGGATTAGCGGTGGGAATGAAATCTACTTTTTCTTCGGTTATTTTGTTTGCAGCTGCCATATACGGATCTTATGAATTGGCAGGTTTTTATGGAGTAGCGCTTGCGGCATCGGCCATGATGGCCACCACAGCCATGCAATTAGCTATAGACGCCTTTGGACCCATCGCAGACAACGCCGGAGGGGTAGCAGAAATGAGTGAATTGGCCCCAGAAGTAAGGGAGCGTACAGATATTTTAGATTCGGTAGGGAACACCACCGCAGCAGTTGGTAAAGGTTTTGCTATTGCCTCTGCGGCATTAACTGCCTTGGCCTTATTTGCTGCCTACGTGACTTTCACTGGTATTGACGGGATCAATATATTTAAGGCAGACGTGTTGGCCATGTTATTTGTTGGAGGAATGATTCCAGTGGTCTTCTCCGCCTTAGCCATGCAATCTGTTGGAAAAGCAGCTATGGAAATGGTACAAGAAGTGAGAAGACAGTTCCGTGAAATTCCTGGAATCATGGAAGGAACCGGAACACCTGAATACGCTAAATGTGTTGACATTTCTACCAAAGCAGCTCTTAAGGAAATGATTCTACCTGGATTAATTACCATCATCACCCCTATATTAATAGGACTTATATTCGGTGCAGAACCTTTAGGAGGCTATATGGCTGGTGTTTGTGTGAGTGGAGTTATGTGGGCTATTTTCCAAAACAACGCTGGTGGTGCCTGGGACAACGCTAAAAAATCCTTTGAGGCTGGTGTCATGATTAACGGAGAAATGACCTACAAAGGCTCAGACGCGCACAAAGCTGCCGTGACTGGAGATACCGTGGGAGATCCATTCAAAGATACTTCAGGACCTTCTATGAATATTCTAATTAAGCTCACCTGTCTGGTAGGACTTGTGATTGCGCCTATTTTAGGAGAGGGTCACACTACAGAGGGATTGCATGAGTCTCATAAAGAAATTTCTGTTTCTGTAAATGCGAGCAGCAATGATCAGGATGAGGTGTCTGCAAGTGTAGTTTACACTATTACTGAAAATGGTGAAACCAAAACAGTAGAGCGTGTATTTGAAGGAACAGAAGCCAGTGTACAGGAAGAGTTGGCTGCCTTTCAGGCAGACATTGACAGCCAATCCGGTAGTGAGATTTCCATAGAAATTCAAAAAATGGACGTACGTAAATAACCATTCAAACATAAGGGGTTATCCCCATAAAAGCCCATAGTTCACCTACTATGGGCTTTTTTAAATCACCACTATATGGAAGCCCTTAAATCTGCAGTATTTACCCATTGTGAATCTTTTTTACGCCAAAAAGCCAATGACTATTTGGTACAAGACCAATCTTTATTGGAAGCGTTGGACAGTGAAGGTAAGAGTTCTGCAGGAGACAAACACGAAACGGGTAGGGCCATGATTCAGTTAGAACGTGAAAAGCTCGCCCAGCAACGCGAACGCAATGACCAAGATCTAAAGACATTGGGCAGCTTAAAAAACAGGGCTACTATCGCTCAAATAGCCCCCGGTGCATTGGTACACACATCTTTGGCAAGCTATTTTCTGGCCGTCCCGGCCGATGCCTTTTCCCATCAACAAAAAAACATCTATTGCATCTCTCCCCAAAGCCCCATAGGGCAATTACTACTAGGCAAGAAACCCGGAGAATCCTTTTCTTTTAGAGGTAACGAGATAAAAGTTTTGGAGGTGATTTAAGTTTAAAACAAACCATTAATCTCGGCATCTATTTTTTCAATGATAGATCCCAGGTCTTCTGGGTTGGCTACAAAATCTAGAGGGTCTACGTCTATGACCAATAATTTACTATTGGTGTAGCCGTGTGCCCAAGCTTCATAGCGTTCGTTTAGCCTGCTGAGGTAGTCTATGGAGATGGTATTTTCGTATTCACGGCCTCTTTTTTGGATTTGGCTCACTAGGTTAGGAACTGAACTCCTCAGGTAAATAACTAGTTCTGGTGGTTGCACTAATTTTTCCATGAGCTCAAACAACTGCTTGTAGTTGTTAAAATCTCTATTGGTCATAAGCCCCATGGCATGTAAGTTAGGTGCGAATATGAAAGCGTCTTCGTAAATGGTTCTGTCTTGGATAATGTTCTTGCAAGATTCTCTAATCTCTAGAATTTGTCTGTATCTGCTATTGAGGAAGAAAATTTGGAGGTTAAAACTCCAACGTTCCATCTGATTGTAAAAATCATCTAAGTATGGATTATCTTCTACTTCTTCAAAGTGTGCATCCCATTTATAGTGTTTAGAGAGTAGTTTGGTGAGCGTGGTTTTTCCTGCGCCAATATTTCCAGCAATAGCTACATGCATACGTTTAGGTCTTTGTTAGGTCTTGGTCCTTTTTTAAAGGGGGCAACAAGATACCTATTTTCTGCAATTTTATAAAATCTAAATGACTAAAAGTGTTTGCGATTTTAGGGTGAAGGGCTTTCTTCTTTTTTGGATGTGTTTTTTTTGACTTTAGATTAAACTTATTATCAATCCTTTAGTCAAAGTCTAAACAATTAATCATTATGAACACATTTTTTAAGACGCTTTTTATAGTCATAATTGCACAAACAGTTGGAGTAGCCCAAGACTTTCAAGGGACGGCTACCTATATGTCTAAATCTACGGTAGACATGAATTTCGGAGGTAGACAGATGCCTGAAGCCCAAAAGAAGATGATTCAAGAGCGAATGAAATCTATGCTAGAAAAGACTTTTATATTGAATTTCAATAGAACAGCTTCTACTTATGAGGAAGAGCAAAAACTAGACCAACCAGGTACAGGAGGTAGAGTAGGAATGCGATTTATGGGTTTAGGTGGGGGTTCAGGCGTTTACTATAAGAACATTCAAGCTCAGACTTACACCAATGAAACAGATATTTTTGGAAAGCCTTTTTTGGTAGAAGATACCTTAAAGCCATTGGCTTGGACTTTAACTGCAGAAACCAAGCAAATAGGGCAGTATACTTGTTATAAAGCTACTGCTGTAAAACAATTAGACACTACTATGAGGTCTGTTTTTAGTAGAATGAGGCCTGGTCAAAGAGGTGAAAGGACAGGAGTTGTAGGCAAGGATTCAACAAAAACTAAGGATGGAGTTGCCAGGGGTAATAAGGATTCCTTGACCACAATAGCCAATGAAAAAAGTGATTCAGAAACAGATAATTCTCTGTCTTCTAGAATAGAAATTCCCAATGAAGTAACTGTTACAGCATGGTATACCTTGGATATTCCCATTAGTCAGGGCCCAGGAGAGTATTGGGGATTACCAGGTCTTATTTTAGAAGTATCAGAGGGAAGAACGGCTATTTTATGTTCTAAAATAACGATCAATCCTAAAGAGAAAATAGCCATTGAGGCACCTAAAAAGGGTAAGAAAGTTTCACAAAAAGAATACCATGAGACCATGACTAAAAAGGCATTGGAAATGTCGGAACAATTTAGAGGTAGAGGAAGATCAGGAGGCACAAGAATTATGATTCGCAATTAATGAATAAAAATTTAAAATATGTCTTGGCTACACTCGTGTTTGGCCTAGTACAATTGGTTCAAGCACAAAAAGTAACTATTACTGGAGTCGTTAAAGATTCCTCAGGTGTTGGTTTAGATATGGCCAATGTGGTGGCCATTAATGAAGCTACTAAGTCACTAGATGGCTTTGGTATTACAGATCCCAATGGGCGCTATAAAATTATAGTGAACGCCAATACCACTTATAGGGTCAAGGTGAGTTATATTGGTTTTACTCCAAAAGAGTATTTGGTTACGACTACTTTGCAAGATTTTTTAAAAGACGTTGTTTTAGAGGCTCAAGCAGAGGCCTTAGATGAGGTGGAGCTTACCTATGAAATTCCGGTGACCATTCAAGGTGATACGATTGTTTATAACACAGACTCTTTTGTGAGTGGTACCGAAAAAAAGTTGGGAGATGTCATTAAAAAATTACCAGGTTTAGAAATCAATGACGACGGTGAAATAGAGGCTGAGGGAAAAAAAGTGGGAAAAATTATGGTGAACGGTAAAGATTTCTTTGACGGAGACACCAAATTAGCTACAAAGAATATTCCGGCCAATGCGGTTTCTAAGGTAGAGGTGCTCAGGAATTATTCTGAGGTAAGCCAGTTAAGTGGGGTGACCAACAACCAAGATAATGTGGCTATTAATATTAAGCTCAAAGAAGGGAAGGAACGCTTTTGGTTTGGAGAAATCACCGCAGGGAAAGGTTTGGACAATACCTTCTTGGCACACCCTAAAGTCTTTTTTTACAGTCCAAAGTTTTCTGTAAACCTCATCACAGATGTTAACAACATTGGTGAACTGCCTTTTACGCCCAGAGATTTCTTTAATTTCACGGGAGGCATGGCCAATTTTAGTAGGGCAGGGGGTACTCAGTTTAATGCCACTAATAATTCATTGGGCATATCATTGCTACAAAACAATAGGGCCAAAGCCATAGACACAAAATTTGGGGCGGCTAATTTTAATTACGCTGCCACACCCGCCTTGGATCTCAGTGGTTTTGCCATATATTCCTATACAGGAACCCTCTTGGAAACCATTACCGCTCGGCAGTTTATAGTGTCTAACCAAACAGAGCAATCTACCACCAATACGGACCAAAAAGCTACTTTAGGATTGGGTAAGTTTAGTGCTAGGTATAAGCCCTCTTCTCAATTGCAGTGGGACTATGATGTGCTATTGAAACAATCTTCCCAGGAGGAGCAAAGACTCCTTTCTTCTAGGGCGATAGTCAATGAAGATATTGTGGAAAACAAAACACAGGATCCTATTACAGTGACCCAGAATACAGGGCTGTATTATACCCTTTCTGATCAGCATATATTTGCTTTTCAAGGGCAACATATGTACCAAAAGGAAGATCCTTTTTACAATGCGGTCAGAACGCAGGAGCCTTTTAATGGCGTATTACCATTGGTTGGAAATGGTCTTGGGTTTAACATTAATCAAGCACAGGAAGTCACCACCAATAAATTAGATGCTAAGCTAGATTATTATCTAGTAACAGGCCCCAAGAGTAATTTAAATTTTAGTATAGGAACTACGCTGAGTAAGCAGTCCTTCCAGTCTTCTATTTTCGAGTTATTAGAGGGAAATACCACGGCGTTTTTAGAGGATAATTTGTTTAAAAATGAGGTAAGATTTGATTTTCAGGATCTCTATGCAGGATTTCATTATAAAGTAATTACAGGAAAATTCACCTTTAATCCTGGATTTAACGTGCACAGTTACAAGGCAACCAATACCCAATTGGGTAGTTCAGTGACCGACAATCTGACTAATATTGTGCCTGATTTGTTTGTTAATTTTCAGATGAGAAAGTCAGAAAATATTCGTTTGAACTACAGCATTGCTAGAGAGTTTACAGATATTAATAATTTGGCAGCTGGATATGTGTTTAGCAATTACAACGCTATTTACCAGGGGAATAGAGATTTAGAAAGTGCACTATACCACAGCGCTAGTTTAAATTTCTTTAGTTTTAATATGTTTAATTTTCAAAACGTATTTGCCAATTTCGCGTACAATAAAAGAATAGATGCCTTTAAAAATGCAGGGGTCATTACAGGGATTAATCAGGTGAATACCACCATTAATGCCGCACTACCAGACGAGACTTATACAGGTTCAGCGAATTATCAAAGAACCTTTGGAAAAATTAAAGTGAGTAGTAGGGCCAACTTTTCTCAGTCTATTTTAAACAATGTCATAAACAATACCCCTAGAGTGTCTAAATCTTTTACCCAGACGTATAGAGGGTCTTTAGCAACAAATTTCAGTGCGGCACCTAATCTAGAATTGGGTTATTCTTATACCGTAAATGATTATAACAACGCAGGCAGGTTAAGTACTTTTTATACCGACAGGCCTTTCGCAAAATTAGATATGTTGTTTTTAAAGTCCTTTATTTTCACCGCAGATTACGATTATTACCATTACAGAGATGCTGCAGAAACAGCAGACAATGAATATGCCTTTCTAAATGCCAACCTCTCTTATCAAAAAAAAGACAGCAATTGGGAGTATAATATTCAAGTGACCAATGCACTGAATACAGAGGCTTTGAATCAAGATGGATTCAATGACTTGTTTATCAGTTCTTCTGCTTATATGGTGCAACCCAGGTATGTAGTTTTTAAGCTCAAATACGATTTATAGAAAAAAAGCGCTTATTTTTTTGATTATAGAATAAAGCTGTTATACATTTGCCTCATATTTATTAAGAGGAAGGATTTGACTGATTGCAACCTCTTTACAAAGCCCAGGCTGATGTAAAAAAAAGTGCTAAAGCAGTTCACCATAGATTCTATATAGTGAAAAAACCCCGCTAACAAGTCAAATTCGCCCTCGCACACTTTAAAAATTGATGCTATGGCTTATTTATTTACTTCAGAATCTGTGAGTGAAGGACACCCAGATAAAATTGCGGATCAGATTTCAGACGCCCTTTTAGACAATTTTTTAGCCTTTGATCCTCAGAGCAAAGTGGCTTGTGAAACCTTAGTGACTACTGGACAAGTAGTATTGGCGGGTGAAGTAAAAAGCAATACCTATTTAGACGTTCAGCAAATAGCCAGAGATGTGATTAACAAAATTGGCTATACCAAAGGGGCGTATCAGTTCAGTGGAGACTCTTGTGGGGTTATTTCTTTAATACACGAGCAGTCTCAGGATATTAATCAAGGAGTAGACAGGGGTGCTAAAGAAGAGCAAGGTGCGGGCGATCAAGGAATGATGTTTGGTTATGCGTCTAAAGAGACAGAGAACTTCATGCCTTTGGCCTTAGATATTTCTCATAAAATATTAGAGGAATTGGCCGCAATGAGAAGAGAGGGAACCCAGATTACTTATCTCAGACCAGATGCTAAAGCCCAGGTGACTATTGAATATTCAGACGACAATCAACCACAACGAATTGACACAATTGTAGTTTCTACCCAGCACGATCCCTTTTTAGAAGACGATCAGGCCATGTTAGAGACAATCAAAAAAGATATTATTGAAAAGCTTTTGCCAAGAGTAGTAGCAAAGTTTCCGGCTCATGTACAGGCCTTGTTTAATGATCAAATTACCTATTACATAAACCCTACGGGTAAGTTTGTGATTGGTGGTCCTCACGGAGATACGGGTCTTACAGGGAGAAAAATTATTGTAGATACCTACGGGGGTAAAGGGGCCCATGGAGGAGGTGCTTTTAGTGGGAAAGATCCTTCCAAGGTAGACCGTTCTGCGGCCTATGCCGCCAGACATGCGGCTAAGAATTTAGTAGCAGCTGGAGTGGCTTCAGAAATTTTGGTACAACTCAGTTATGCTATTGGAGTCGTGGAGCCTACGAGTATTTATGTAGATACTTATGGGACATCGGCCACAGGCCTAACAGATGGTGAAATAGCTAAAAAAGTAAGCGAAATTTTTGACATGCGTCCGCATGCTATTGAGGAGCGTTTGCAATTGCGCAACCCTATTTATTTAGAAACGGCTGCTTACGGCCATATGGGAAAAACCCCTAGAAAAGTAACCAAAGTTTTTGAATCTCCTTACAACGGTAGAGTAGAGAAAGAAGTGACCCTGTTTACATGGGAACAATTAGATAAAGTGTCAGAGGTACAAAAAGCCTTTGATTTGTGATATAAGTCGCTGTGAGTGGGTGCTTTAACTCACTTGCAGTATCTTTGAAATAAGTTCAAACAATTATTGAATAGTTATCAAGAAAGGTGGAGGGATTAGACCCTGTGAAGCCTTAGCAACCCTTTGTTTTATGCAAAGAAGGTGCTACATTCTATCTCATTTGAGAATAGATAACCGGAATGCTTACCGTCTGTAAGCGAACTTTCTTATGTAACTTTTTCGATTTTTACCCATCTAGTGGCGCCGCTAGAGGGGGTTTGGCTTTTTAATTATTTTTTTAACATTAAAAACAAAAATCATGAGTACCGAAAACAACAACCAATTTGCCACAAACGCATTACATGCTGGGCACGATCCAAAATTAACTGGAGGCACAAGGGCTGTACCCATTTATCAGAGTACTGCCTATGTCTTTGACAGCGCAGAGCATGCGGCTAATTTATTTTCTTTGGCAGAGCCAGGAAATATTTACACCAGAATTAACAACCCTACCACAGACATTTTAGAACAGCGTTTGGCTGCTTTAGAAGGCGGTATTGCTTCTGTGGTCACTGCATCTGGAACCGCAGCCATTGCGACCTCCTTACTAGTGCTTTTAAAAGCGGGAGACCATATTGTGGCCTCTAATAGTTTGTACGGGGGAACCTATAATTTACTTAACGTGACCCTACCTAGGTTGGGCATTACGACCACTTTTGTAGACCCTTCAGATCCGGCCAATTTTGAGGCAGCCGTTCAGGGAAATACTAGGGCTTTCTTTGCAGAGTCATTGGGAAATCCAAAATTAGATGTATTGGATTTAAAGGCAATTGCAGCCCATGCTAAAGCCGCTAAAGTGCCTTTTATTGTAGACAATACGGTAGCTACTCCAGCACTGTTGAATCCTATTGCACACGGGGCTAATATTGTGATTCATTCGCTCACCAAATATATTAATGGAAACGGAACGGCTTTGGGCGGGGCGATTATAGATGCTGGAACCTTTGATTGGAGCAATGGAAAATTCCCAGAATTTACTGAACCTTCTGCGGGTTATCACGGACTTATTTATCACGAGGCTTTAGGAGCAGCTTCCTTTATTGCCAAAGTGAGAATTGAGGGGCTTAGAGATTATGGAGCGGCCATTAGCCCTTTCAATGCCTTTCAGATTTTACAAGGTTTAGAAACCTTGACCATTAGAATTGCCAAGCACTCAGAAAATGCCTTAGCCTTGGCCTCATGGTTAGAGGAACAAGAATTGGTTTCTTGGGTAAACTACCCAGGTTTGGCCTCTAGTGCCTACCGTGAATTAGCCCAAAGTTATTTACCTAAGGGACAAAGTGGCATTGTTACTTTTGGAGTAAAAGGCGGTTTTGAATCTGCTAAAAAAGTAGCCAATGAGACCAAATTATTCTCTTTATTGGCAAACATAGGAGACAGCAAATCATTAATTATACACCCTGCGAGCACCACGCACCAGCAATTGTCACCAGAGGCTCAATTGACTACTGGTGTAACGGAAGACTTAATTAGACTTTCTGTTGGATTAGAAGATATAGAGGATCTAAAGGCAGATTTAACCACTGTTTTTGAAACTATTAAAGCCACCCAATTGGTATAACCATAACGTGCCTACTTTTATAAGAGTAGGCACTTTATTCTATTTTATATGAAAAAGCTCGCTATTAAAGCCTTTAAAACACAGTCGAATCATACACAAGATATTTCCTTGAGCTATGAGCACTTTGGTCTTCCTTTAGACCAGGCGCCGGTTGTTTTAGTGAACCATGCCCTTACAGGAAACTCCAACGTAGCGGGAGATGACGGTTGGTGGTCTGCCTTGATTGGCCCCGAAAAATGTATTGATACCAATCGGTATGCAGTCTTGGCTTTTAATATTCCAGGCAATGGATACGACGGTTTTGTGATAGATGCGTACAAACAATTTGTAGCCAAAGACATAGCGCAGTTATTTTTATTGGGTTTGGAAGCTTTAGGAGTTTCAAAGCTTTACGCAATTATAGGTGGGTCTCTCGGAGGTGGAATTGCCTGGGAAATGGCGGCTTTAAATCCAGACATTACGTCGCATTTAATTCCTGTAGCATCTGATTGGAAATCTACCGATTGGCTCATTGCCAATTGTCAAATACAGGAACAATTTCTATTAAATTCCAAGCAACCAGTTCACGATGCGCGCATGCACGCTATGTTGTGTTACAGAACTCCTGAATCTTTTAACCAGCGCTTTAATAGAAGCACCAATGAAGCCCTTCAGGTATTCAATGTCGAGAGTTGGCTTACCCATCATGGAGAAAAATTGCAGTCAAGGTTTCAGTTGTCTGCGTATAAATTGGTGAATCAGCTGTTAAGATCTATAGACATTACCAAAAATGGTCCGGAGGCTTTTAGAAAATTACAAGAGAGTGACACTCATATTCACATTATAGGGGTAGACTCAGATTTGTTTTTTACGGCCACTGAAAATAAAGAAACGTTTAAGCAACTGGCACAATCTCAGTCCAATGTAACCTATGGAGAAATTACTTCTGTGCATGGGCACGATGCCTTTTTGTTAGAATTTGAGCAGTTAGAGGTCCTTTTAGCAGGTATTTTTAAACCCCAAGCAGCGACAGCCAAGGTGCAGGTATTAAAGTTTGGTGGCACTTCATTGGCCAATGGAGAGGGCCTTTCTAAAGTCATTGAGATTGTAGGGGCTAAAAAAGAAGCCCAGCAACCCATCGCCTTGGTGGTTTCTGCCAGAGACAATGCTACTGACCAATTAGAGCGTTTGTTGGAACTTGCGTCCCAAGGCCAGGACTACCATCCTGCCCTGGATTTTTTCAAAGCCCAACAAACCACGCCATTAAAGGAGCCTATTTTGGCCCATGAATTTGAACAACTGAGTCAGATTTTAGCTGGGGTAACCCTCATTAAAGATTACAGTGAAAAGACCAAAGACCAAGTCTTGTCTTTTGGAGAATTACTCGCTGCAAAAACACTGGTTTATTTACTTTCACAGCAAGGAATAGACGCACAACTTTTAGATACCAGGGCATTGATAAAAACCAATAGTGACTTTGGAAATGCATCTGTAAAAGAGGCCCTGTCAAAAAAAGCAGTTTTAGCTGCTTATGAGGCATTAGCACCTCAGAATATTCCCGTTTTTACTGGTTTTATTGGTTCTAATGAAAAAGGAGAAACCACTACGCTAGGCCGTAATGGGAGTAATTATTCAGCTGCCCTAATCGCAAGTTTTTTAGACGCTGGAGAGCTTCAGAACTTCACCCATGTAGACGGGATTTATACCGCAGACCCCAACTTGGTGCCAGAGGCAGAAAAAATTGCCGCTTTGTCTTATAGCGAGGCCAATGAGTTGGCTAATTTTGGGACTACAATACTACATGCTAAAACCATTATTCCGCTCATTGAAAAAAACATTCCCCTTAGAATTCTAAACACCTTTAAGGCAGACAACGAAGGAACGCTCATTAGTGCTACACCCACTGAGGCGGGTATTAAATCCCTCTCAGTGATAGCAGATGTGACCCTTATTAACATAGAAGGACGCGGTTTGTTGGGAAAAGCAGGAGTAGATGCCCGTATTTTTAAAACCCTGGGGAATGCCCATATTAGTGTCAGTATTATTTCTCAGGGTTCTTCTGAAAGAGGCATTGGTTTGGTGGTAGCCGCAAAAGACGCTACCGAGGCCATTATTTCCCTAGAGCGAGAATTTGAGCAAGATTTTTACGCCCAGGATGTCAATAGAATATATGCAGTAGATCAGGTCTCTGTTATTTCTATTGTGGGTCAAGATTTGAGCTCTTTTCACAAACCTTATAATGCGCTTATTAAAAACCAGATAGTGCCTTTGCTTTTTAACAATACGGTTACGGGTAAAAATGTTTCTTTGGTCTTGCTTAAAAAAGACCTAAACAAGGCACTGAACGTTATGCATGCTCAGATTTTTGGACAACCTAAAAAAGTGAATATAGCTGTAGTAGGTGTGGGACAAGTAGGCGGTGCTCTCATTGACCAAATTTTAAAGACTGCCCCTCAAATTGAAGCGAGAAAAGGAATTAAACTTCAGGTTTTTGCCCTTTTAAATTCCAAAAAGATGTTGTTGAATGCACAAGGAATTGGAACGGCTTCACAAGATTGGCGTTCAGACCTCAATTCTTTAGGAGAAGCGGTACATTTTGAAAAACTCTTTTCGTACGCCCAGGAGCAGCATTTAGAAAATTTAATACTGGTAGACAATACAGCAAGCACCTCTTTTGTTCAGCATTACGAAGGCTTTGTGCGTTATGGGTTTGACCTGGTTTCTTCTAATAAAATTGCCAATACCTTACCGTTTAATCAATACAAATCCCTGAGGGAAACCCTAGGAGCGTATCAAAAGCAATACTTATATGAGACCAATGTAGGTGCTGGACTACCCCTGATAGACACCATTAAATTACTCCATCTTTCTGGTGAAAACATCACTCAGATTAGAGGGGTATTCTCAGGCTCGTTGAGCTATATATTCAATACTTTTTCAACAGCAGAAATCCCTTTTTCACAAGTCGTACAAGAGGCTTTAAATAATGGATATACGGAGCCTGACCCAAGGGAAGACCTCAGCGGAAACGATGTGGGTAGGAAACTACTTATTTTGGCGAGAGAATTAGACTTAAAGAATGAGTTTTCAGAGGAGGTGATTGAAAATTTAATCCCAGAAGGATTACAGGCACTAGATGCCCCCGGATTCTTAGCACAAATGTCTAAATTAGATCCTATATTTGCAGAGATAAAAGCAGGTTTAGCCCCAGATGAGGTTCTGAGATATGTAGGGGTTTTAGGGGGTGATTTGCAAAAAGAGAAAGGTCAACTCAGTGCGGGACTTTGTAAAGTGCCCAAACAAAGCCCCTTAGGTCAGGTAAAAGGAGCAGATTCTATTATTGAAATATATACAGAATCTTATGGAGACCAGCCTATTGTTATTCAAGGCGCCGGAGCAGGTGCCACAGTCACCGCAAGAGGAGTCTTTGGAGACATTTTAAGAATTGTGGAGAAGAATTAACCATGGTGCAGGTACTGAAAGGGGAGATTAATTGAATAGATATATATGGAAGAAAGAGAATTTGAAACCAATGCTATTAGAATGCAAATGGACCGTAGCGGGAATCTTGAGCATTCTGCTCCTTTGTATTTAACTTCTAGCTTTGTTTTTGAAGACGCAGAAGACATGCGAGCTTCCTTTGCAGAAGAGAAAGACCGGAATATTTACTCCAGATATGCCAATCCGAATACTTCTGAATTAATAAGCAAAGTTTGTCAGATGGAAGGGGCAGAAGCGGGTTTTGCTTTTGCGTCTGGAATGGCCGCAGTATACAGTACTTTTGCAGCGTTGTTAGAAAGTGGAGATCATATTGTGTCTTGTAGCAGTGTGTTTGGTTCTACAATGAGCTTATACCAGAATTTTTTCCCAAAATGGCAAATAAGTACAGATCTCTTCAATGTAAATGATTCTGCCACATCCATAGAGGCGTTAATTAAGCCCAATACAAAAGTGATCTATGTAGAGTCTCCTACTAATCCAGGCGTAGATATTTTAGACCTTCAAATGATTGGTGATATAGCGAAGAAACACAGCCTTATTTTAATTGTAGACAATTGTTTTGCTTCTCCATATTTACAACAACCCATTTCTTTTGGCGCTCATTTGGTGGTGCATTCTGCCACTAAACTCATTGATGGCCAAGGAAGGGTACTTGGAGGAATTACCGTAGGGGAAGCAACTTTAATAGATAAAATTTATAGATTTTCAAGAATATCAGGACCAGCCATGTCTCCTTTTAATGCTTGGGTACTTTCTAAAAGTTTGGAAACTTTGGCGGTAAGAGTAGACCGTCATTGCGATAATGCCCTAGGTTTAGCGCAATTTTTAGAAGCCCATGATTCGGTAAAAATGGTCAAGTATCCTTTCTTGAAGTCTCATCCTAAATATGAGGTGGCTAAAAAGCAAATGAAGGCCGGTGGCGCTGTAGTTGCTTTTAAATTAGAAGGTGGTTTAGTCACTGGAAAGAAATTCTTTAATAGTATTCAAATGCTATCGCTCTCTGCAAACCTAGGAGACTCCAGAAGTATAGTAACCCATCCAGCTAGCACCACACATGCCAAATTATCTCCAGAAGCTCGGTTAGAATGCGGTATTACAGATGGTCTGATCAGAGTGTCTGTAGGATTAGAAAATATAGCAGACATTATCAAAGACGTATCACAAGCCATTGAAAAAGCGACCCTTTAAAAAAATATTATTTTGAGTAACATACCCCAATATACCCTAGAGAAGCCATTAGTAAAAGACCTTGTTAAAGAAAAGGTTTTGGTACTGGATGGTGCTATGGGTACCATGATTCAGGAGTATAAATTTACTGAAGAAGATTACAGAGGGAGTAGGTTTGCCACATACGAGCATCCGCTTCAGGGAAATAACGACTTACTCACCCTTACCCAGCCAGAGGCCATTCAATCCATTCATGAAAAGTATTTAGCGGCGGGTGCAGATATTATAGAAACCAATACCTTCTCATGTACTACCATTGCTATGGCAGATTATTACATGGAAGATTTAGTATATGAGCTCAATTATGAGGCCACTAAAATTGCTTTAAAAGCAGCTGAAAAATATACCCTTTTGGATCCTTCTAAGCCCAGGTATGTGGCAGGAAGTATAGGGCCTACTAACAGAACTGCTAGCCTGTCTCCAGATGTAAACAATCCAGGGTATAGAGCCGTTAGTTTTGAAGACCTGAGAATCGCCTATAGGCAGCAAGTAGAAGCCTTATTGGATGCAGGAGTAGATATTTTATTGGTAGAAACGGTTTTTGATACCTTGAATGCAAAAGCAGCATTATACGCTATTGATGAGGTAAAAGCAGAGAGAAATATAGCCACCCCAGTCATGGTGAGTGGTACCATAACAGATGCCTCAGGAAGAACCCTTTCTGGGCAAACAGCAGAAGCATTTTTAATTTCCATATCACATTCAGATCTTTTGTCTGTTGGTTTTAACTGTGCTTTGGGGGCAAAGGCTTTATTGCCTCATTTAGAAGTATTGGCTAAAAAAGCCCCATTTGGGGTTTCTGCTCACCCGAATGCAGGATTGCCAAACGCTTTTGGGGGCTATGATGAAAGTGCCGCTGAAATGGCTGCTCAAATTCAAGAATATGTAGATTTAGGATTGGTGAATATTGTAGGGGGTTGTTGTGGAACAAGGCCAGCACATATAGAAGCTATAGCCGCTATAGCCGCCAAAGCGTCTCCCAGAAAAATCAGCCCAAAGCAAATGGGACCTATGCAGTTGTCTGGATTAGAGCCTTTGGTGCTCACTCCAGATTTAAATTTTGTCAATGTTGGGGAGCGTACGAATGTAGCAGGTTCTAAGATGTTCCTGAGACTCATTAAGGAGGAATCTTACGACCAGGCCTTAGCAGTTGCCAGAGAGCAGGTAGAAAACGGGGCTCAAATCATAGATATTAATATGGACGACGGACTCATAGACGGAGAGGAAGCCATGGTTAATTTCTTAAATTTAGTAGTTGCTGAGCCTGATATTTCCAGAGTGCCTATTATGATTGATAGTTCTAAGTGGCCTATTATAGAAGCTGGACTCCGCGTAGTGCAAGGAAAATGTGTGGTAAACTCTATCTCTTTAAAAGAAGGAGAAGCCCTCTTTTTAGAGCAGGCTCTCAAAATTAAAAATTATGGGGCTGCCGTGATTATTATGGCCTTTGATGAGGTAGGGCAGGCAGACAATTACGAACGTAGGATTGAAATTGCAAAGCGGTCTTATGACTTATTGGTAGAACAAATAGATTTCCCGGCCCAAGATATTATTTTCGATTTAAATATTTTTCCTGTAGCAACAGGTATGGACGAGCATAAATTAAATGCCATAGATTTTATTAAAGCGACCCAATGGGTTAGAGAAAACCTTCCCGGGGTATCCGTAAGTGGCGGGGTGAGTAATGTGTCTTTTAGCTTTAGAGGAAACAATCCAGTGCGGGAAGCCATGCACTCGGTATTTTTGTACCATGCAGTTAAAGCAGGGATGAATATGGGAATTGTAAATCCTGCAATGTTGGAGGTGTATTCAGACATTCCAAAAGAGCTTTTAGAGCATGTAGAAGATGTGATTCTCAATAGAAGAGCAGATGCTACCGAACGCTTGTTGGATTTTGCAGAAGGATTTGTAGGTACCAAAAAAGAAAGCAAGGTAGATCTCTCCTGGAGAGAAGAACCTCTTCAGGATAGAATTACCAGAGCACTTGTTAAAGGCTTAGACACCTATATTATTGAAGATGTAGAAGCTGCTAGAAATACTGTTTCTGCGCCTATTCAAGTTATAGAGGGGCATTTAATGACAGGAATGAATGTAGTAGGTGATCTTTTTGGTAGTGGAAAAATGTTCTTGCCACAGGTAGTGAAATCTGCCAGGGTAATGAAAAAGGCAGTGGCTTATTTGCTTCCATATATAGAAGAAGCTAAAAAACTACAAGTAGATTATGACGCTACGGCCTCACAATCTGCTGGAAAAATACTCATGGCCACCGTGAAAGGAGATGTGCACGATATTGGGAAAAATATTGTGAGTGTGGTATTGGCTTGTAATAATTATGAGATTATAGATTTGGGGGTAATGGTACCACCAGATAAAATTATTGCCGCTGCTAAAGAGCACCAGGTAGACGCCATTGGACTCAGCGGGCTCATTACGCCTTCTTTAGATGAGATGGTTTTCTTAGCAGAAGCTATGCAACGTGAGGGGTTCACCATGCCGCTACTCATTGGTGGAGCTACTACTTCCAAAGCACATACCGCAGTGAAAATTGCCCCTCAGTACGGGCAAACGGTAGTGCATGTCAATGACGCCTCTAGGGCGGTGACCGTGGTGGGAGATTTGTTGCAACCAGATACTTCAGCCTCTTATAAAGCCAAACTAAAACAAGACTACGATCAGTTTAGAGATCAATTCCTAAACAGGTCTAAAACCAAAGAATATATGTCTCTAGCACAGGCAAGAGAGAACGCCTTGAAGTTAAATTTCAAAAAAGACCTTGCTCCAGCGCCCAATCAATTAGGTATTCAAGTCATTGAAAAGCAAGATTTAAGAGACTTAGTGCCTTTTATAGATTGGACTCCATTTTTTAGAAGTTGGGAGTTACACGGACGTTTCCCAGACATTCTAACAGATGCTGTGGTGGGAGAACAGGCAAGTAGTCTTTTTGAAGAAGCCCAAGCCATGTTGGAAAAAATTATCTCAGAAGAGAAATTTACGGCAAAAGCGGTGTTTGGAATATTTCCTGCGGAACGTTCTGGCTCAGACGACATCTCCGTTCAAAAAGACACCAATACTACTTATATTTTCAGGACCCTTAGACAGCAAATCAAGAAAAAAGAAGGGGTAGCACACAGAGCCCTTTCAGATTATATAGCCCCTCCAAATGAAGGCGTTCAAGACCATATGGGGGCCTTTTGTGTAACCGCAGGTTTTGGATCAGAAGAAATGGCTTTGACCTATCAGGCTGCTTTAGACGACTATAACTCCATCATGGTAAAAGCCTTGGCAGACAGACTAGCAGAGGCCTTTGCAGAATACTTACATTTAAAAGTAAGAAAAGAGCATTGGGGGTATGCAGCCCAGGAATCCTTAGATCCTAATGCATTGATATCAGAGGAGTACAAAGGGATCAGACCAGCCCCAGGATACCCTGCCTGTCCGGATCATTTAGAGAAAATCACGCTTTGGAAACTACTAGAGGTAGAAGAAAAGATAGGTGTTAGTCTAACGGAGAGTTTGGCAATGTGGCCAGCAGCCTCTGTATCAGGGTATTATTTTGCCCACCCAGAAGCCAAATACTTTGGTGTAGGTAAGATTACCCAAGACCAATTGGAAGATTTTGCCTATAGAAAAGATATTCCTGTAGCCACCGCCAAGAAGTGGTTGGCCCCAAATTTAGCAGACATATAGATATGAAGATCACCCAGCACATAGCAGCCGCAAAAGGGAAAACCTTGTTTTCTTTTGAAATAGTACCCCCAGTTAAAGGTGGGAATATTCAGGAGCTTTACAACAATATAGACCCACTGATGGCCTTTAATCCCCCCTTTATAGATGTGACCACCTCTAGAGAGGAATTTGTCTATTTAAAGAAGGAGGGCTTATTAGAAAAAAAACTTACCAGAATGAGACCAGGTACCGTTGGTATTTGCGCCTCCATTAAGCATAAATATGGGGTAGACACGGTTCCTCATGTACTTTGTGGTGGTTTCACCAAAGAAGAAACTGAGTATTTATTAGTAGATTGCCAATACTTAGGAATTGAAAATGTCATGGCCCTTAGGGGCGATGCCATGGCAGGCCAACGTTATTTTGAAGCCACTCCAGGGGGGCATACTTATGCCAAGGACTTAGTGGGGCAAATAAAAGACTTGGGTGCTGGAAAGTACCTGCATGAAGAAATTGAAAGCACCCATTCGAGCTCCTTTTGTATTGGTGTAGCTGGTTATCCAGAGAAACACATGGAAGCACCTTCCTTAAAGCAAGACCTCAAAAGACTTAAAGAAAAGGTAGACGCAGGCGCAGACTACGTAGTAACCCAAATGTTTTTTGACAACCAAAAGTACTTTGAGTTTGTAGCAGCCGCTAAAGAAATTGGGATACATGTACCTATTATTCCGGGTATTAAACCCATTGCAGTAGAAAAACACCTGCAACTCTTACCTCAGGTATTCAGTCTAGACTTGCCTCAAGACCTCATAGACGCAGTCTCTGACGCAAAAGACAAAGCCGCCGTAAGACAGGTAGGAATTGAGTGGGCCATTGCGCAGTCTAAAGAACTCAAGGCTGCCGGCGTACCCGTTTTGCATTATTATTCCATGGGTAAATCCAGTAATATAGAAGCCATAGCTGCTGAGGTGTTTTAGAAGATTCACTTCTTAGATCTGTATTTGAAAATACCAAACTATTTTGATCTTAACTTCTATTATTCTCAGTTTTAAAATTGATTTTACGGCAATTCCTTAATAAAAATGGCTTAAATGGTAAAATTCAAAAAAAATCAATTGAATTCATTGTCTTTTAAATATAATAATTACATTAGCTTTTCGTAAGAGAAAATATGACACTTAGCACAAATTTCTGGAACCGTTTTTACTTTTACTTCTATTTTAATAGAAGTACGGGGCTTTTCTAGGATATTGTGAACGATATACCTTATTAAGAGTCCCGCTGTTGCGGGATTTTTTTTTTGATTAAAAATGAAAGAAAAAATGACAATAGCCATTCAAGGCATAAAAGGCTCTAACCACCATCAGGTGGCTATAGATTGTTATGGATCTGATCAGGAGATGCTTCCTTGTATGTCTTTTCCGGCCTTAGTTCAGGAACTTATAGATGGTAGGGCAGATAAGGGTATTATGGCTATTGAAAATTCCATTGCGGGCTCTATTATACCGAATTATGCTTTGGTGTTTGACCATCACTTACATATTATTGGGGAATACTACTTAAATATTCACCACCATCTTATGGTTTTACCAGGACAGGGAATAGAGGATATTAAGGCGGTGCATTCTCATCCTATGGCCTTATTACAATGTCATGAGTTTTTTAAAAAACACCCACACATTCAATTGGTAGAAGATGTAGATACTGCTGAAACAGCTCAACGAATTCAATCTGGTCAACTAAAGGGTATTGCTGCTATAGCGCCTAAAGTTGCTGCTGGTTTATATGGCCTAGATGTATTAGCTTCTGACATACAGACTATTAAAAACAATGCCACCCGTTTTATTATTGTAAAAACAACCTCTAAGGAAATTCCTCAAGAGGAAATTAATAAAGCATCGCTTCGTTTTGTGCTTGACCATAAAAGAGGGAGCCTGGCTGCAGTACTCAATGTGATGAGTGACTGCCACTTAAATTTAACAAAAATCCAATCACTTCCAGTAATAGACCTTCCATGGAAGTATGCTTTTTTTGTAGACGTTACTTTTGATCAATATGAAGACTATGCCAAAGCAAGGGCTATTTTGGAAATTATGGCCGCTGAGTTTAGGGTCTTAGGAGAATACACTAATGCTAGAGAATTATGAAAACAGCCACACGTTTAGATACGGTACAAGAATATTACTTCTCTAGAAAGTTAAGAGAGGTGAGAGGCCTAATGGCAGCGGGAAAACCTATTATTAATATGGGAATTGGGAGTCCAGACTTGGCACCAGATCCAAAAGTTACACAGGCTTTAATAGCTGCCACGGCCGCGGAGAATGCACACCAATATCAATCGTATCAGGGACTGCCTGAGCTTAGAGAAGCCATGGCATCTTTTTATAAAAGACAGTTTGGTGTTTCTATGGATGCTGCATCTGAGATATTGCCATTGATGGGTTCAAAAGAAGGGATCATGCACATTAGTATGGCCTTTTTAAACCCAGGAGATGGGGTGCTTATTCCAGATCCAGGGTACCCTACCTATCAGTCAGTTTCTGATTTGGTTGGCGCTAAGGTCATTCCTTATAGGCTCTCTTTAGACAAAAATTGGTTGCCAGATATAGCCGCTTTGGAGCAGTTAGATCTTACTCAGATAAAACTCATGTGGCTGTCTTACCCTCATATGCCCACTGGGGCAGTGGCCTCTGTAGCAGCACTTACAGAATTGGTAGCCTTTGCCAAAAAGCACGATATTCTTTTGGTCAATGACAACCCTTATAGTTTTATTTTAAACAAGGCGCCTCAGAGTATCTTATCCATTCCAGGTGCAAAGGGACATGTAATAGAGTTAAATTCTTTGAGTAAGACGTTTAATATGGCCGGGTGGCGTGTAGGAATGGTTTTGGGAGATGCAGCCATTATTAATGCAGTGCTTAAGGTGAAGAGTAATATGGATTCAGGGATGTTTTATCCGATACAAAAGGGAGCCATAGCGGCACTCGATGTAGCTGACGATTGGTATGCATCACTAAATAAAGTATATGAGGAGCGAAGGGCACTCACCTATGAATTGGCAGACGCTTTGGGCTGTACTTACGATCCAAAGGCGGTGGGCTTATTTGTGTGGGCTAAATTACCAGTGGGTGTAACAGATGCAGAAGCTTTTATAGAAGCATTGTTACATGAAAAAGATTTATTCATTACCCCAGGAACCATTTTTGGAGCCGGCGGTGCAGGCTATGTTCGTTTTTCTCTTTGTGTAGACAAAACGATTATAAAAGAAGCTATTGAACGTGTGAAGAATTAAGTATGAAAGTAGTTTGTGTTATAGGAGTTGGTTTAATTGGAGGTTCTTTCTCTAAAGATATCAAGGAACATTATCCTGAGGCGAAACGCATCGGGATTGACCAAAATGAAGACTACTTAAAGGAAGCTTTGTCCTTGGGCGTGATAGATGAGATAGGGCGTTTAGAAGATGTGGCAGCGGCAGATATTGTGTTTATAGCTATTCCGGTAGACGCCACTTTAAAAGTGTTGCCGCTCGTATTGGATCATGTGTCTGCACATACAGTAGTAGTAGATGCCGGTTCCACAAAGTCCAGCTTATGTGAGTCGGTTAAAGACCATCCCAACAGAAGAAATTACTTGGCAGCGCACCCTATTGCTGGGACAGAGTTCTCAGGGCCATCGGCCGCGATAGCGGGCCTATTTAAAGGAAAGACACAGATAATCTGTGAAGTAGAGCAAACGGCTTTTAAATTACAAGAAATGGCCTTAGAGGTATTTCAAGCCTTGGGTATGCGTATTCGTTATATGAACGCAGCAGCACATGATGTTCACATTGCTTATGTGTCTCATCTGTCACATATTAGCGCCTTTATGTTGGGAAAGACAGTCATGGAGAAAGAAGAAAATGAAAGAGATATCTTTGACATGGCAGGTAGTGGTTTTGAAAGTACGGTGCGTCTGGCGAAGAGTTCCCCTGCCATGTGGGCACCTATATTTAAAGACAATAAAACAGCTGTGGTGGCGGCGCTTTCAGAGTATATAAAAAATTTAGAACATTTTAAATCTTTGGTAGAAGCCAATGATTTTAATGGGCTTTACGCTCAAATGGAACAGACAAACAGAATTAAAGATATTTTAAATGGGCTTGCCCCTCAACATAAATAAGGCAAAAGCCTTTTAAAAACCTAACAAGATTAAATACATAAGTAATGGAAAATTCAAAACAAATGAGAAACTGGTTAGATGCCATGAATTTAGATCATCCGCTTGTAATTGCAGGGCCTTGTAGCGCTGAAACGGAAGAGCAAGTATTAAAAATTGCACATGAGTTAAAAGACACGGATGTAAATTATTTTAGAGCCGGGATTTGGAAACCTCGTACTAAGCCAGGAATGTTTGAAGGGGTTGGCGCATTAGGTTTAAAGTGGTTGCAAAAAGTAAAAAAAGAAACGGGTTTAAAAACGGCTACAGAGGTCGCTAACAAAGCTCATGTAGAATTGGCTTTGGAGCACGATGTAGATCTTTTATGGATTGGTGCGCGTTCCACAGTGAGCCCTTTTATTATCCAAGAAATTGCAGACGCCCTGGAGGGAACGGATAAGATTGTATTGGTGAAAAACCCAGTAAATCCAGATTTAGCCTTATGGTTAGGTGCGGTAGAGCGTTTAGCCAATGCCAATATTAAAAATTTAGGTGTAATTCATAGAGGATTTTCTACCTATGAGAAAACGAAGTACAGAAATATTCCAGAATGGCAAATTGCTATTGAATTGCAGCAGAAATTTCCAGATTTGCCTATCATTAATGATCCTTCTCACATAACAGGGAAGCGCGATATGATTTTTGATGTTTCTCAGACTGCTTTGGATTTAAATTTTGACGGTCTAATGATTGAGACACATTTTGATCCTGACAATGCTTGGAGTGATGCCGCACAACAGGTTACCCCTACCTCTTTGGTTCAGATCATGAAAGACCTTAAGATTAGAAAAGAGTCTTCTGCTGAAACAGATTACAATGTGGAGTTAAATACTTTAAGGGCTCAGATAGATGTGATTGATAACCAACTTATTGACATGCTTTCAAAAAGAATGAAAGTGGCAGATGCCATTGGAGAAATTAAAAAATCTCAAAATGTGGCGGTCTTACAAAGTAATCGTTGGAATGAGATCTTAGGAAAGATGATTTTAGAGGGAGAGTCCAAAGGACTAAGTGAAGAGTTTGTTTTAAAAATGTTCAAAGCCATTCACCAAGAGTCAATTAACCACCAAGAGAAAATCTTGAAGGACTAAGCTGTAACATATCCTTAAAACACTTGTCTTTATTAGGTAATGATTTAATAACTTGCAGCTTCTGGTTGTGAAAAACAAAACCTATGAAAAAATACATTGTTTTAGTGACATTTCTTTGTGGATTCTTTGCCATGGGGCAGGGATTTTTGGAGCGAAATGTGGGAGATTTTCACGAAATTAAAGTCTACGATTTAATTGCCGTAAACCTCATCAAATCTAACGACAATAAGGTCTTGATTAAGGGACCTCATGCGAATGACATTCAATTGGTCAATAAGGATGGGGTCTTAAAGGTCCGTATGATGTTGGAAAAGAAATTCCAAGGAGAGAATACTTTTGTAGAAGTTTATTACAAAGAATTAGATGTGATAGATGGGAATGAAGGTGCTCGCATTACTGCTAATGAATTGATTTCTCAAACCTCCTTAAGCTTAAGAGTTCAAGAGGGTGCAGCCATTAGCTTGGGACTTGAAGTAGATTATTTGTCCTCTAAAGCTGTGACTGGTGGTATTATAGAAGCCTCTGGTACTGTAGATGTTCACGACGTTAATATGAATACTGGCGCAATTTTAAGGGCAAAAGAGCTCAAGACTAGTATTACCAATATTAAAGTAACTGCTGGGGGAGATGCGGTCATTTTTGCGACAAAAAGAGTAGACGTCAATGTAAAGGCTGGGGGAGATGTAGATGTTTATGGAAACCCCAAAGAAGTGACTAAAAAACAATTTGCAGGAGGTAGGATCCGTTTTAGATCTTAATAGGAATCATTTATGAAGGGAACCGTTTATAAATCCACAGGAAGCTGGTATACCGTAAAGGGTAAAGACGGTTCGTTTTATGAATGTAGGATTAAGGGTAAGTTTAGGATTGAAGGGATTAAAAGCACCAATCCAATTGCCGTAGGAGACGTCGTATCTTTTGAGTTAGAGCCTCAAGGGAGTATGGATGAGTCTGCCCCTCAGGGGATTATTCATGCTATTGATGATCGAAAAAATTATATCGTAAGGAAATCGGTTAACCTCTCTAAGCAAACCCACATTATTGCGGCTAATTTGGATCGGGTATTTTTGATGATTACTTTAAATAACCCTCCAACACATACTGCTTTTATAGACCGTTTTTTGGTTTCTGCAGAAGCTTATGGGATTGAATCGGTGCTTTTATTTAATAAAATAGATAGCTATACCCAAGACGAACTTTACGAAATAAAATATCTAACACATTTGTATACACAAATTGGTTATCAATGTCTAGAGGTGTCTGCTTTGACAGGTCATAATGTGGCAGAGTTAAAAGCACTCATGAAAGATAAGGTGACGCTATTTTCAGGTCATTCCGGTGTGGGTAAATCTACCTTAGTCAATGCCATTGAAAATAGGTTAGACCTCAAGACTGCAGCAATTTCACAGCAGCATATGCAAGGACAGCACACTACTACTTTTGCAGAGATGTACGACTTAAGTTTTGGCGGTCATATTATAGATACTCCAGGAATTAAAGGTTTTGGTATTGTAGATTTGGAACCCAATGATATTGGTAATTTTTTTCCAGAGTTTTTTGCTTTGAAACAAGATTGTAAGTTTCACAATTGCCTGCATTTAGAAGAACCTAAATGTGCCATAAAGCAGGGTGTTGAGGATGAAACCTTATCTATTTCTAGATATAGGAGTTATGTGCAAATGTTACAAGATGAGGAGGGTAACTATAGACAGGATATTCACCAAGGATCATGAGGGTAGTTGTTCAAAGGGTATTGGAAGCTAGTGTAGTGGTTTCAGGAAAAGCAGTAGCCAGTATTTCAAATGGACTTTTGGTACTCTTAGGTATTACGCATACAGACACCGAAGAAGACATAGACTGGTTGGTGAAAAAAATAAGTCAACTTAGGATTTTTGAAGACGATTCCGGACAAATGAACGCTTCTTTGCAAGATGTTCAAGGGGAATTAATACTGGTGAGTCAGTTTACTTTATTCGCTGCAACCAAGAAGGGGAATAGGCCTTCTTATATTAAGGCAGCGAAACCTGAGGTGGCAGAGCCGCTTTACGTAGCGTTTGCAGAGGCCATGGAAAAGTCGCTAGGGAAAAAAATTGGTAGGGGTGTATTCGGTGCAGATATGAAAGTATCATTGATTAATGACGGTCCTGTGACCATTGTAATAGATAGTCAACAAAAAGAATAATTATGGATATTAAAAATGCCCAAGAAGTGGTAGATAAATGGATTAATAATCATGGGGTTCGTTATTTTAATGAACTCACCAATATGGCACAGCTCACGGAAGAAGTTGGTGAGGTAGCTAGAATTATTGCCAGGCGTTATGGAGAGCAATCTGAAAAGCCTTCAGATAAAGATAAGGATCTAGGGGAGGAGCTGGCAGACGTGATTTTTGTAGTGCTGTGTTTGGCCAATCAGACGGGTGTAAACCTGCAAGAGGCCTTTGATAAAAAGCTAGATCTTAAAACTTTGAGGGATCACAATAGACATCATAACAATCAAAAATTAAAATAAGAACTTTTTGTCAGTCAAGAAGATAAACTATTTTTCATAGGGGTTTTATATGAATGGCCCTAAACACTTCACCACACGCTTATGACGTATCCAACATTTTCCCTACAAGGGCCTAGCACAAACTTATTAAAATCACAGATTGCCATTACTGGATCTAAAAGTGAAACCAACAGATTGTTATTGTTGCAAGCGCTTTTCCCGGTACTTAGCATAGATAACTTGTCCAATTCAGAGGACGCTCAGGCCATGCAAAGAGGGGTGGCTAGTATGCAGGGTACGGTAGATATATACCATGCGGGAACTGCTATGCGTTTTTTAACGGCATATTACGCCACACAGCCAGGTGTTTCTGTGACACTTACTGGATCTGAAAGAATGCAAGAAAGACCCATTGGTATTTTAGTAGACGCATTGAGAAATATGGGTGCAAATATTAGTTATTTGAAAAACGAAGGGTATCCGCCTTTGGCAATAAAAGGAAGTGAAATAGCCCGAGAAAAGGTTCAATTAAATGCTGGAGTGAGTAGCCAATATATTTCTGCTTTATTACTTGTGGGCGCTCGTTTAAAAAATGGATTAACCCTAGAATTGGAAGGTAAAATCACTTCGGTGCCTTATATCAAAATGACCCTGAAGTTATTAGAAAAAATTGGAGTGAAAACAATGTTTGAAGGCAAAGAAATTAAGGTATTTCCAGCTGGAAATATCCCTTCACAAACCATAGTCGTGGAGTCTGATTGGAGCTCTGCATCTTATTATTATTCATTGATTGCCTTGTCAGATGTTGGGAGTGAAGTTTCCCTGAGTTCATATTCCTCTGATAGTTTACAAGGAGACGCAGTGCTCCGTGATATTTACAGCCACTTAGGGGTTCAAACAACTTTTAAAAAGGACCAATTAGTATTGGCTAAAGTAGCTGCTCCCAGTGACGCTATTTTAGAAAACGGGCTTTCTTGGGATTTAGCCAATGCACCAGATATAGCACAAACCATCGCAGTGAGTTGTTTTGGCTTGGGGGTGGCTTGTGAACTCACCGGATTACACACCCTTAAAATAAAAGAAACCGACCGTTTACTGGCATTAGAGAACGAACTAGGTAAGTTGGGTGCAGGGCTTCATATCACAGAAAAAAGTTTGCATTTAGCTGCTTTTGATGGAAGTATAAAACCGCATGTAACCATTGGCACTTATCACGATCACAGAATGGCTATGGCCTTTGCCCCTTTGGCATTAAGAGTGCCCATTGCCATTGAAGACGCTGGGGTGGTGAATAAATCTTATCCGGATTTTTGGACGGACATGAACACCCTGGGAATAAAAGTAGCTGCAGTATAGGTCTTTGGGAGGCCCTATGAACCCTCATAATATGTAATTAAACCCGCTTTTGCTTGACAAGGCTATGCCTTGGGTTGTATATTTGCCATCTTTAAATTAGAAAAAAAACTATGAAATTATCCGCCTTTGGTTTTGAATTACCTGATGAACTTTTATCAGAGTATCCTGCAGAAAATAGAGATGAGTCTAAATTAATGGTGATTGATAGGGCAAAAGGAACTATTGAGCACAAGATGTTTAAGGACATTATTGATTATTTCGATGAAGGAGATGTAATGGTGCTTAATAATACAAAAGTGTTTCCAGCACGCCTATACGGAAATAAAGAAAAAACTGGTGCTCGTATTGAAGTTTTCTTACTAAGAGAGCTCAATGAAGAGCAGCGTCTTTGGGATGTGTTGGTAGATCCAGCTAGAAAAATTAGAATAGGAAATAAATTATACTTTGGTGAAGACGAGAGTTTGGTTGCTGAGGTTATAGACAATACCACTTCTAGAGGGCGAACGCTTCGTTTCTTATACGATGGTTCTTATACAGATTTTAGAAAAAAATTAAGGGACCTAGGAGAGACACCACTTCCGAAGTATATTAAAAGAGAGGTTGAGGCAGAAGATGAAGATCGTTACCAAACCATTTACGCCAAACACGAAGGTGCTGTTGCGGCACCCACTGCCGGGATGCATTTTTCTAAGCACTTATTAAAACGTTTAGAAATAAAAGGAGTAGATTTTGCAGAGGTTACCCTTCATGTGGGTCTGGGTACATTTAACCCTGTTGAAGTAGAAGATTTGTCTAAACATAAAATGGACAGTGAAGAGTTGATCATTGATGAAAAAGCCACTCTGACTATCAATCATGCAAAGACTCAGAAGAAACGTATTTGTGCAGTAGGAACTACCGTGATGAGAAGCTTGGAAACAGCAGTTTCTTCCCAACAGACATTAAATACCTATCAGGGCTGGACCAATAAATTTATTTTCCCTCCACATGAATTTAGTATTGCGAATTGTATGATCACTAATTTTCATTTACCTAAGTCTACTTTATTAATGATGATCTCTGCTTTTATGGGGCATGATTTAATGAAAGAGGCCTACAAAGTAGCGATTGAAGAAAAATATAAGTTTTACTCCTACGGAGACGCAATGCTTATTTTATAATTTTATTTAGTGTACAAAAAAGCCTGACATAGCCCTAGGTAAAGTCAGGCTTTTTGCATTTTATTAATACCTTTAGGTGGTGGAAGATATGGTAAAAAAAGACATAAGAGCGTTAGACAAAGAGGCCCTCAGGGCATTCTTTGTATCTCAGGGCCAATCTGCCTTTAGGGGCAATCAGGTGTATGAATGGCTTTGGCAAAAAGGGGCTCATTCTTTTGAGTCTATGACCAATATCTCCAAAGAGACCCGGGCTTTTTTAGAAACTCATTTTGTGATCAATCATATTAGAGTAGATCAAATGCAGCGTTCTAATGACGGTACGATTAAAAATGCAGTACGCCTCCATGACAACTTAGTGGTGGAATCTGTCTTAATCCCTACTAAAACAAGAACAACTGCTTGTGTGTCTAGTCAAGTGGGCTGTAGTTTAGACTGCAAATTCTGTGCGACGTCTAGATTAAAACGTATGCGTAATTTACAACCAGACGAGATTTATGATCAGGTGGTGGCCATAGACCAACAAAGCCGATTGTATTTCAACAGGCCACTAAGCAATATTGTTTTTATGGGTATGGGAGAGCCATTAATGAACTATAACAATGTACTCAAAGCCATTGATAAAATTACGGATCCAGAGGGTTTAGCCATGTCTCCCAAGCGTATTATAGTGTCTACCTCTGGGATACCTAAAATGATCCGTAAGATGGCAGAAGACGGGGTTAAATTTAAATTAGCTGTTTCTCTTCATTCCGCTATAGATTCGGTGAGGACAAGCATCATGCCTTTTAATGAAACATTCCCTTTGGAGCAACTCAGAGAGGCCCTACAGTTTTGGTACGAAAAGACCAAGAGCAGGATCACTTATGAATATGTTGTTTGGAAGGGGATTAATGACAACAAAGCCGCAATAGATGCACTCGTTGAATTCTGTAAATTCGCACCTGCTAAAGTGAATTTAATCGAATACAACCCAATAGAAGACGGCATGTTTTCACAAGCTTCCCAAGCAGCAATTGAGGCTTATGTGAATACTCTCGAGCGGCACAACATTACTTGTACGGTAAGACGTTCTAGAGGAAAAGATATAGACGCAGCTTGTGGTCAATTGGCCAATAAGCAAGATGTAAAAATTAAATAAAAAGGTATGGCAAATATTGTAATTACTGGAACAAGTAGGGGAATTGGTTTTGAAATGGCCAAAATATATGTGGCACAAGGACACCAAGTGTTGGCGCTTTCTAGAAATCCGGCACCCATAGATGCGTTAAAATTAGACGGATTATATGCTTTTCCATTTGATATTTCTAACGAAAACGACATTAAAAAAACAGCTGCATTTGTGGAGCAGCAATGGGGAGGGCATTTAGATGTACTGGTAAACAATGCAGGAGCCCTTGTGAACAAGCCTTTTTTAGAAACCACTACGGAAGACTTTTTACAGGTGTACGCAGTGAATGTTTTTGGTGTAGCTGCCCTAACCAAAGCGCTCATTCCTTTTATGGGAAAAGGACATGTGGTGACCGTAAGTTCTATGGGAGGTGTTCAAGGAAGTTCAAAATTCCCAGGTCTAGCGGCTTACAGTTCTAGTAAAGGTGCTGTCATTACCCTTACAGAATTGTGGGCAGAAGAATTTAAAGAAACTGGGCCGTCTTTTAATGTATTGGCCATTGGCGCGGTTAGGACAGAAATGTTGGCAGCGGCTTTTCCAGGATACGAGCCGCCAACAACACCTGAGCAAATGGGGGCGTATATAGTAGATTTTAGCCTCAATGGACACACGCTTTACAATGGTAAAATGTTGCAAGTAAGTAATTCAACCCCCTAGTTTGGGCAACTTTTAATTCTAAATGTTATTTTTCCTGGGTTATAGAATGTTTATAGACTTGCTTTTAAAATAGTGTCAAATGTTTTTTTTATTACAGCGTCTATTGGTTTATTTTTCTAGTCTTCTAGTACCCCAAAACTACCCGTGTGAAAATCCCTAATAGCCTCGGCAATTTCTGCCTGAGTATTCATGACAAACGGCCCTTGGGCAGCTATAGGTTCATTTATTGGACTGCCGCTTAATACAAGTAAGTCAGTGGCTTGGTTAGCACTAATTTCAAAAGACTCCCCTTTGTTTTGGAAAAGCACCAAGTGATTCTCCGCGATACTTTCTTGATGGGAAGCGACATTGATACTTCCAGACAATACTAAAACTGCTGTATTCTGTTGGGCAGGAAATGAAAAGCTGGCTTTCCCTTGATCATTTAGATGTACATTATACAGATGTACTTCTGTAAAAGTATCTGCAGCTCCCTGAGTTCCTTGGTAGTTGCCAGCCACTACTTTCACATGTCCCATTGCACCCTCCAAATGCACTGTAGGAATTTCTTTTTCAGAGAATCCTTGGTATTTTGGAGGACTCATTTTATAGGCAGCAGGCAGGTTTACCCACAGTTGTACCATCTGAAAAATGCCGCCTTTTTTAGCAAATTCCGCTTCGTGGTATTCTTTGTGTAGTACCCCAGAAGCAGCCGTCATCCACTGTACACCTCCAGGACCAATAATCCCTTGATTTCCTCCGGAATCATGATGAGCCACACTGCCCTGATAGGCCAATGTCACAGTCTCAAAACCACGGTGTGGGTGCACGCCAACACCTCTAGGCGTGTCTGTAGCTGGAAAGTGAAATGGCGCGTTGTAGTCCAACATAATAAACGGACTCATCCTTTGCATGTCTAGGCCGTAGGCCGACGGAATAAAGTTCTGAACCCTAAAACCGTCTCCAACAAAGTGAGGGTTTCTTGGAGGAATTACCAATTCTATTTCTTTTACTGCCATCTTTTTTTTAAGTAAAGATAATTCTAAAAGCCTTAATTTAGAACCGTGAATGAGATTTTAGAAAAATACTTACCACTCCAAGCAGTAATCCCATGCATGTCTTTGATTCAAACCCATGAAGTGCATTTAAAAATTGTCAATACAAGGGTGACCAGACACGGAGATTATCGCAGAAATACCCAAGGTAAACACGCTATTACGATTAATGCGTCATTAAACCCTTACCGGTTTTTAATGACATTAATACACGAAATAGCCCATTTGGTGGCTTTTGAAGATTTTGGGTACCATATTAAACCCCATGGGATTGAATGGAAGCAGACTTTTAGAAACCTGATGTTGCCTTTTATAAGACCGGAGGTTTTTCCTTTAGATTTGTTGCCTTATCTGGCCAGACATTTTAAAAATCCAAAGGCCAGTACAGATACAGACGCAGCGCTTTCTGTAGCTTTTTCTAAATATGACCTCAATCCTCCTCAAGAAAATCACCTCTTTGAACTCTCAGAAGGCACTTTATTTAAAATTTATAATGGTAAGATATTTAAGAAAGGACCTAAGAGGGTCAAACGTTATGAGTGCATAGAGATGTCCTCTGGTAAAACTTATTTGTTTCAGCCCAACGCCAAAGTAGCATTTTTAATCGCAGACAATCATGGCCGTTAAATAAGTGTTCATTAAGGTGGCAGTAAAGGATCAGGTTAAATAGTGTTTAAATTATATCTAGTGCTTGCCTTCAATATACATTTTCCTTACTTTTTTAAATAATTCAGAGGAGTAAACAAAATCTGTTACTGCTTCATTATCTGTTTTAAAGATGTCTTCTTTAGTGCCTTCCCAAGCTTTTAAGCCTTCTTGTAGGAAGACTATTTTTTCTCCAATTTCCATGACAGAATTCATGTCATGGGTGTTTATTACCGTAGTCATTTGGTATTCATCGGTAATTTCTTGAATAAGGTTATCTATAAGAATGGCCGTTTTTGGATCTAATCCAGAGTTGGGTTCGTCACAGAATAAATATTTTGGATTCATTACAATAGCCCGAGCAATAGCAACCCTTTTTTGCATGCCACCAGAAATTTCTGAGGGGAATTTAGACTCAGCATTAACGATATTCACCCGTTTTAAAACACTTTGTACCCTTTCATTTTTTTCCTCCTCTGTCTGTTTGGTAAACATATCTAATGGAAAACGCACATTACTTGCAACGTCCATAGAATCAAATAAAGCACTACCCTGAAAGACCATCCCCATTTTTTCTCTGAGTTTTCTTTTCTTTTTTAAAGTCAGTTTGGCATAGTTGTCTTTATCGTATAAAATATTCCCGGAATCTAATCCAAAGAGCCCTAAAAGACATTTTAGAAAAACTGTTTTTCCAGAACCACTTTGACCTATGATTAAAGAAGTTTTTCCCTTTTCAAAGCTGGTAGAAATTCCTTTGAGCACTTTGTTGTCTCCGAAAGACTTGTGTATGTTTTCTACCTCTATCATTAGCCCAGTAAAAGTTGTGTGAGTATATAATTTGTAGTGATGATTACTACAGCCGTCCAAACAAAGGAAGTGGTACTTGCTTTACCAACCTCTAAGGCACCACCTTTCATATAATACCCGTGAAATGAAGGTACCGTTGCAATAATAAATGCAAAAAACATGGTTTTTATAAATGCATAGGCTACATGAAAAGGCACAAAGTCTATTCGCACCCCTTCAATAAAATCTGCAGCAGTAGAAAATCCACCAAAAACCCCAGCTAAAAATCCACCAAAAATACCCAAGTACATAGCAATAGCAATCACGAATGGATACATAAGTAGGGCAATTATTTTAGGAAACACCAAGTAGTTAAGTGAATTTATTCCCATAACCTCCAAGGCATCTATTTGTTCGGTAACACGCATGGATCCAATACTGGAAGTAATAAATGACCCTACCTTTCCAGCCATGATGATAGAGGTAAAAGTTGGAGCAAATTCTAGAATGACCGATTGTCTGGAAGCAAATCCAATTAAGTTTTTCGGAATCAGAGGACTATTGAGATTAAGGGCGGTTTGAATGGTTACTACACCCCCAATAAATAAAGAAACAAAAATGACAATCCCCATGGAGCCATAAATAAGTTCATCAATTTCTTTAAGGATTAATCCCCGCATGACTTTCCACTTAGTAGGCTTTTTAAAAACCTCTCGTATCATTAAAAAATACTGTCCAATCGCTGCAAGGTGCTTCATGATGCTATTTAAAATCTAAGGCGTATTATTTACCCCCTTGAATCTCAAGTAAAAATACTAATAAGCTTTTAACTAGCCATGCGATTTTTCTTTTTAAGTCTATCTATGTCCCAAAGGATTTAAAGATAATGATGAAATATTTTTTTCGGTTGAACCCTTTACAAAAGGGTAGCGATTGATTTGTTTTAACAATGATTTTACTTTATAAGTTCAAGCTTTACCTCTAAAAGTCTTATTTTTGAGTAAACAAATCAATTATGAAACCACGTTTTAATAAACAGTTATTTTTTTGTTTTTCTGTACTCTTATCACTGACTGTTAAGGCGCAGAAAAACCCAGTAAAATCTAATGAATTCGAAAGACCAAAATTAGTGGTTGGTATCGTAGTTGATCAAATGCGCTATGACTATATTTCTCGTTTTTGGAACGGATATTCAGAGGGTGGGTTTAAGCGCCTAGTTAAAGAAGGTTTTAATTTTAAAAACAATCATTATAATTATGCCCCTACAAGTACAGGCCCTGGTCATGCATCTGTTTACACGGGAACCACTCCAGCGTCTCATGGGATTATTGGGAATGATTGGTACGATAAGGAAATTGGAGCGTCTGTGTATTGTGCAGCAGATAATACTTACGCTTCTGTAGGAACTGCTTCCTCAGCAGGGCAAATGTCTCCCAAGCAATTGTTAACCACCACCATCTCAGATCAGCTAAAATTACATACCCAGTCCAGATCAAAAGTGATTGCTATTGCATTGAAAGACAGGGGTGCGGTCTTGCCTGGGGGACACACAGCAGATGCTGCATATTGGTTTCATGGGAAAAATGAAGGCAGTTGGATTAGCAGTACTTTTTACATGGAATCCTTGCCCTCTTGGGTCACCCAATTTAACAGCAAAGTACCTCAGCAATACAAAAAGCCTTGGAATCTACTAAAGTCTGAAAAAGCCTATATCCAGAGTGGTTTAGATAAAAACAATTATGAAGGGGCATACAAAGGTGAAACTACGGCAGTTTTTCCACATGATCTAGTGTCGCTTTGGGAAGCCAATGGTGCATATGATATTTTAAAAGCAACAGCTTACGGCAATAGCCTTACTACTGATTTTGCCTTGGCAGCGCTAAAAGGAGAGAATCTAGGTAAGGGTTTAGATACAGATTTTCTGGCTGTGAGTTTTTCTAGTACCGATTATGTTGGACACCAGTTTGGGGTTAATTCACGGGAAATAGAAGACACTTACTACCGATTAGATTTAGACTTAGAAAGATTACTCAAAGCTTTAGATGCTCAAGTAGGCCCCGGTAATTACAGTCTATTTTTAACGGCAGATCATGCGGCTGTGCAAGTGCCTAGCTATTTAAAGGATTTAAAAATTCCTTCAGGATATTTTGATTCAAAAGTATTTAAGGATAAGCTTAATGCCTATGTGGTAGACCGCTTCGGATCAGAGGATCTCATTGAGAATATCTCTAATTATCAAGTGTTTTTGAATAGGGGTTTAGCTACTCAGTTAGACATTGATTTAAGGGAGATGCAAGAAGATTTGGCTCAATTTATTTTACAAGATTCTGCTGTGGAAAGAACTTATACCGCTTATCAAATGTGGGGAGAGGAATATACTAAAGGCATTCCTTATATCCTTCAAAATGGGTATAACTCCAAAAGATCTGGAGATGTTCTTTTTGTTTTAAAACCTGCTGTAATTAGTTATTCTAAGACAGGCTCTACCCATGGGTCTCCTCAAATTTACGATACCCACACCCCCTTATTATTTTTTGGAAAAGGGTTTAAACGTGGGGCTAGTTATGAAAGATCAGAGATTCCAGATATTGCTCCAACAATAGCTGCCATGTTAGGCATTGCATTTCCAAACGGTACCACTGGAAAGCCACTCACTCAGGTCTTAGAGTAATCATATTTTTTTTTCAATATAAGGGCCTATTAAAAAGGCTGTCAGAAAAAAATCATGGGATGGTTTGGGCTTAGCCTAAGATTTTAGACCTGATATTTTTCCATCTTAAGCGCCTGATAAAAACGCCTTCTTCGTGGTTTACCATGAAAGGGGCGTTTTCTTTTTTGGCCTCAAAAAAGCCACCCATATGGTGGAAGAAGGCCATAAAACGTTTTTGCTTTACAGCCATTTTTAATGCGGCTATCAGGGTAATTAGTACCCCATATCTCATGCCGTACATGGCTTTTCCTTGGAGTAATTTGGCCCTTTTATTGTATGCACTGCCTATAGGTCTTAAGTGCTTTACCGCTAATTGTTCCTCTGTCTTTAATTCAAAACCGTGGTATTGGGCTAAAAGTTCGTCTACGGTATCCCATCCCATAGCCACCCTTAGACCGCCCATTGCAGTAAAGCAAGCTTTTGAATAGGCCTTAAATGCCCCGCGAATGTGCGTCTTGTCCATGGGGTGATTTAAAAGCCATTGTCCTTTGTGGTCTTGTTCATAGGCAAATCCACCACAAATACCAAGAGAAGGATTGTTTTTGAAATGCGTACAAATGCGCTCTAGGTAATTTTCAGGGAGTAGTATGTCTGCGTCTAATTTGAGTAAAACATCATACGATTGATCTAACTGTTCTAGGCCATAATTAAATGCCTTTACCACTTTGCTTCCTGGCATATGTAGGCTTGAACTTCGGTGGTTTATAGCAGTTATAAATGGATGTTTTTCAGCAAATCCCTTTGCTATTTCGTAAGTATTGTCTGAAGAATGATCATTCACGATAATGACCTGTTTGGGTGCCAAAGTTTGAAGGCAAATAGACTCGAGACAGCCCTTTAAAAATATCCCTTCATTATGTGCGGGAATGACAATATATACCTTCATTTCTGTGCTAAAATTTTCTTTCTGCATACACCATATAATACCGTGGGGTAAACCACCTTAAAAGGGGTCTAATCCCTAATTTTTTAGTTGGATTAGTCCAGCGTTTAGCCGCTTTAATCTCCCAGCCTGTTTTTTCTAAGAGCCAATCTAGCTGCCAGCTTTCAAATTCGTGGTAATGCCTGTCCCAAGGGTCTGTCTTACTCTTGTATGCAGCGGCAAACCAAAGTCTTAAAGGTACACTGATCACTATTTTTTTAGATTTAATTTGCTGTAGCACCTGAAAGGGGTTTAAGAGGTGTTCAAAGATTTCAAAAGCGGTGACTACTGAAGCGTCGGAGTGAATTAAAGCACTTTGGTCAATATCTAAATCTTCTCCTGAAGTATTTTTTACAGGGTAACCAAGCGCTCGCATTTGTTCACTTAATGGATTTTCTACCCCTAAGTCCAGAATGGTTTCCTGGGTTGAAATATGCTCTTGTAAAAAAGCTAGGGTTATTTTATACCTCTTTTCTGGAAAGTATTTTTTGTACATAAGACAAATTAAAGGAATAAGTAAGTGCCATTGCTTTTAATAGCGGTAAAAAATATTCGGCGCTTAAAAAGTATTAGATACTTAAATAATCATCGTCGCTTAAAAAGTATTTGGCACTTAAATAATCCTTGATGTTAAAAATATAGTTTATTTCTAATTCCTCTATTATACCTTATATACAAATGCGTTTATATTCATTCCCGCTCCCACACTGGCAAACATGACTATATCTCCTTTTTTAATCTCGTGTCCCTCTAATTGACCGCGTTTTACCATGTCAAAAAGAGTTGGAATAGTAGCTACGGAGCTGTTTCCAAATTCATGAATATTCATGGGCATAATGCCTTTTGGGACAGGGGTTTTATACTGTCTGTAAAAACGCTTTACAATAGCAGCGTCCATTTTTTCATTGGCTTGGTGAATGAATATCTTTTTGAGATCTCCAATATTGTGCCCACTAGCGTCCAAACATTTCTGCATGGCTACGGGGACATGGGTCACCGCAAATTCATAAATTTTGCGGCCGTACATTTTTATGTATTTTTCATTTTTGGACGCGTCTTGTTTGTAAGAGCAGCCAAAAAATAAGAAGTGGGCTTCTTCAAAAGAGTGGGTTTCTGATGCATGAGAGAGGATGCTTCCCCCCTGAGGGTCTTCTATGTCAAGAATTGTAGCTCCAGCGCCGTCTGCATAGATCATGGAATCTCTGTCATGAGGATCCAAAACCCTTGAGAGGGTTTCACCGCCAATCACTAAGCACCTTTTAGCCATTCCAGCTTTCATAAATGCCTGGGCATGAATTACTCCTTCTACCCAGCCTGGGCAGCCAAATAGTAAGTCATAGGCTACACAAGAAGGATTTTTAATACGCAGCAAGTGTTTTACCCTAGAGGCCAATGAAGGTAAAGTGTCCCCTTGTTCACCTGGAGTAGAAACGTCACCAAAATTATGACCAAAAATAATGTAGTCAATGGTCTCAGGATCAATATGAGCGTCTGTAATAGCCTCTTGAGCCGCTAAAAAGCCTAAATCAGAGGTATTTAAGTGATCTGGGGCATACCTGCGATTTTCAATACCAGTAATGGCCTTGAACTTTTCAATGATTACCCCATTTTCTTGCTCAAATGCCTGGCCATTTTCTTGAAGGAACGTATGTGAATTAAAAGCTTCATTTGGGGTTATTAGAGGCGGAATATAGCTACCGCTTCCCTTAATACTCACTTTCATAGGTTACATAATTTATCACAAGATAAAAAAAATGTAACCTATGTAAAGCGTCAATATCTAAAATATACGATGTTCAGTATTATTTATGCCTCTGCATATGCTTCAATCGGTGTACAGGTACAGATCAGGTTCCTGTCTCCGTAAGCGTCGTCTACCCTTCTTACTGTTGGCCAGAACTTGTTGTCGGACACATATGGTAAAGGGAAGGCAGCTTGCTGTCTGCTGTAAGGGAAATCCCATTGGTCACCAGTAAGCATTGCTTGAGTATGCGGCGCATTTTTGAGTGGGTTATTAGGTATGTCTATGTGAGCGGCATCTATTTCTTTTCTAATAGCTATCATGGCATCACAAAAACGATCTAATTCTGGTAAATCTTCACTTTCAGTAGGTTCAATCATCATAGTCCCTGCCACAGGGAAAGATACTGTTGGGGCATGGAATCCGTAGTCCATGAGTCTTTTGGCTATATCAGTTACCTCTATTCCATGTTCTTTAAACGGTCTGCAATCTATAATCATTTCATGGGCAGCTCTTCCTTGCTCACCTGTGTAAAGCACTTCAAAAGAGCCATTCAATCTAGCCTTAATATAGTTGGCATTTAAAATAGCAATTTTAGTAGCATGGGTTAATCCGGCTTCTCCCAACATTTTAATGTAACCATATGAAATAAGACAGGCTAAGGCAGAGCCCCATGGTGCTGCAGATATAGCAGTAATGGCTTGGTCACCACCAGTAGCTATAACTGGATTAGTAGGTAAAAACGGTACCAATTGAGGCGCCACACAGATGGGGCCTACACCAGGACCTCCTCCTCCATGAGGAATAGCAAAGGTTTTGTGCAAGTTTAAGTGACAAACGTCTGCGCCAATAGTGGCTGGATTGGTCAATCCTACCTGCGCATTCATGTTGGCACCATCCATATACACTTGCCCTCCGTGCTCGTGAATAAGGCCAGTAATTTCTCTAATAGAAGATTCAAATACTCCGTGAGTAGAAGGATAAGTGACCATGAGTGCAGCCAATTCACTACTGTGGGCAATGGTTTTTTCTCTGAGGTCTTCTACGTCTATATTTCCTTTTTCATCTGTTTTTGTTACCACAACCTTCATTCCGGCCATCACTGCAGAGGCTGGATTTGTGCCGTGGGCGGACGCCGGTATCAGGCATATATTCCTGTGACTTTCTCCCCTAGAGGCGTGGTATGCTCTAATAGTCATTAGTCCTGCATATTCTCCCTGCGCTCCAGAGTTTGGTTGTAGCGAAGTTCCAGCAAAGCCAGTGATTTCGTTGAGTTGTAATTCTAATTGCTGTAATACTTCATGGTAACCAGCTGCTTGTTTAACAGGTACAAAAGGATGTATGCTTCCCCATTGTGCCCATGAAAGGGGTAACATTTCTGTAGCCGCGTTGAGTTTCATGGTACATGAGCCCAGAGAAATCATGGAGTGATTCAAAGCCAAATCCTTGCGTTCTAATTGTTTTATATAACGCATTAGTGCCGTTTCAGAGTGGTAGGTGTTAAATACTTTTTGGCTTAAAAAAGCTGTTTTTCTTGCCAAGTGCTGGGGCACTTTTGTTTCGTTATCTATTGAGATAGTGGGTGGGGTCTGTCCTTTAGCGGCTGCAAAAATGGCTACAATCTCTTGTGCATCGGCCACGGAAGTGGCCTCGTTAATAGAAATCCCTATCTGATCCGTTGCAACGTAATGGAAATTGACTTTATGGGCTTCTGCTAATGCTTTTATTTCTTTGGCTGGCGCCGACACCAATAGGGTGTCAAAATAATTTTTGTTCTGCTGGGTATAGCCCAAACTTTCAAGTGCATTAGACACTGCAACTGTCTTGTGGTGTATTCCCTGAGCAATATACAACAAGCCTTGAGGTCCATGATACACCGCGTACATTCCAGCCATTACAGCTAAAAGTACTTGTGCGGTACAGATGTTAGAAGTCGCTTTATCTCTTTTGATGTGTTGCTCTCTGGTTTGCAGTGCCATTCGGTAGGCTGGCAATCCGTCAGTATCTTTTGTGAGTCCAATGATTCTTCCAGGAATACTCCTTTTATAGTCTTCTCTTGTAGCAAAAAATGCTGCATGTGGCCCCCCATAGCCTAAAGGAATTCCAAAGCGTTGTGTGGTTCCAACCACCACATCTGCACCAAATTCTCCGGGCGCTGTAAGCATGGTTAAACTCAATATGTCTGCTGCAAAAGCCACTTTAATTTCTGTTGCCTTGGCTTTTTCCATAAACTGGTCTACGGCGCCAATTGTCCCATTTTTTCCAGGATACTGTAGTATGGCACCATAAAAATGGGATTCAAATGTAAATGCATCTATTGGGCCAACCTCTAATTGAATACCCAGTGGTGTAGCCCTAGTTTCTAATAAAGAAAGGGTTTGTGGTAAAATATCTTCAGAAACAAAAAAGGACATGGCCTCCTGTTTTTTCTGGTCTCTCGTTCTTAGGTCATAGAGCATGGTCATGGCCTCTGCTGCTGCGGTACTCTCATCCAATAGAGAGGCGTTGGCGAGATCCATTCCGGTCAATTCACAAACCATAGTCTGGAAATTGATTAATGCCTCTAACCTACCTTGAGCAATTTCTGCTTGGTAAGGCGTGTATGCAGTATACCATCCTGGATTTTCTAATATATTTCTCTTAATCACAGAGGGTGTAATACTCTGGTGGTACCCTAAACCTATATATGATTTAAATACTTGATTTTTTTGAGATAAAGCCTCTATATGAGACAAGTAATCGTGTTCGCTCATTGCAGGTGCTAAATTCAACGCCTTTTTCAGACGAATGTCTGCAGGGATAGTTTCCAAAATAAGTTGGTCTAGACTTTCTACCCCAACTGTCTTTAACATTTGGGATTGTTCTTCCCCTTGTATACCAATGTGGCGTAATGCAAAAACATCTGTTTTCATAAGCGAAATCGTTATATTAGATTTGTAAAAAAGATGCACAAAATTACTAATAAAAAGAGGAATTATAACGCCTTTTTCACAAGTCTTCGCCAAACTTTTTAACCAATTTAAGGGCTTATAAACAGTTTGTTTACTTTTGTGGAATGCGTGGAATGAGAAGAATTTTTGATTTTTATTTAAAGGCTAGTGTCCACGTGGCTTTTGCCGTGGTGTCCCTCAGTTATGTGGGCGCTAAAGGCTTAAACATTTTATGGTCCAATGCTTTGGGGATTGTGTTGTTTTCCGGAACTGTTATGGGCTATAATTTTATCAAATATGGCTTGGGTGGTCCCTTTTATTTGAAAGTGACCCATAGGTCTTTTATGCCCATGCAAATATTGAGTTTTTTATGTGGAGCGCTTGGCTTATACGGGTTGTTATACTTAAACGCATTGGCCTATTTGGTATTACTGATGTTAGTTGTTTTTACCGCCCTTTATGGGCTACCTGTATTGCCAGCCCAAAAAAACCTTAGGGCTGTAAAGGGCATGAAAATTTATATTGTTGCTTTTGTTTGGGCACTTGCGACTGTGGTATTGCCGCTTGCTACAGTAGGGGTTAAAATGGTTTTGCAGATTTCAAGCCCATCCAACCCTTTTGGATTTATAGGTGTTTTGACCTTGTTTCTGTCTCATTTTTTCTTGGTGCTGGCTTTAATGGTTCCTTTTGAACTGAGGGATTATTTAAAAGATACCCCTCAATTGGCCACACTTCCACAGCGCTTTGGGGTTAAAAAGACTAAAAATATTGGACTTTTGTGGTCCCTCCTTTTTTTAGGAGGCCATTTATTTGCTGGTGCTATATTGAAATGGCCTTTGCAAATGGTGGGGCTTTCTCTAATGATTACGCTGCTGCTGATTTCAGGGATTTTCTCTTCTGGCAAGCATTCAAGTAGCTATTTTACTAATTTTTGGGTAGAGGGTATTCCAATATTGTTCGCTTTGCTTTGGTGGGTTTTTGAATCCTTTTTGTAATTTTAGGAAGCAATAAATGTTTTGGTAAAAGCTGACTCATTTAAAACTCCTCTATTTAAAAAATCTCATATTTATGAAAAAAGTCCTTTTTAGTCTGTTATTTTTAAGTAGTTTTTTTGTTGTTGCACAACATAGCGACAAGGAAATGTCTCCGTCGGCGGCTAAAATTAACAGAAGAAGTCTTTTAATAGACGTTCGGACCCCTGCAGAATTTAAGGGAGGTCACCTGCCTAATGCCGTGAATATAGATTGGTTGTCTGCTGACTTTAATAGGGCTTTTGACAGCATAAGCAAACGCAAGAAGATTTATGTGTACTGTCGTAGTGGTAAGCGTTCCAAAATGGCCGCTTCTAGGCTAGATAATCTTGGTTTTAAAAGAGTTGTGAATCTTACAGGCGGCTACAAAGCCTATGAAGATATGCAGTAGCTTTGGTGGTTTAAAAAACATAACTTTTAAGCTTCATACTAGAGGCTTGATATTTACTTCAAAAATACCCTAGCACTTTGCTTCATTCAATAAACCGGCTCTTTTAAGTAATGCTTCTGGTTTGGGTTCGCTGCCCCTAAATTTTTTGTACAATACCATAGGGTCTTCTGAGCCTCCTTTTGAAAGAATGAATTCTTTAAAGTCTGTCGCTACTTTAGAATTAAATATACCTGCTTCTTTAAATTTTTCAAAGGCGTCTGCATCTAGTACTTCTGCCCATTTATAGCTGTAGTATCCTGCGGCATAGCCTCCTTGGAAAATATGGGAAAAAGCGGTACTCATACAGCTTTCTGCTACGGAAGGGTATAGGTCAGTTCCCTTAAATGCTTCATTTTCAAAAGCTACAACATCTTTTATTTCATCTGGATTACTGCTGTGCCAGGCCATATCTAAGAGACCAAAACTCAGTTGTCTTAAGGTAGCCATTCCTTCTAGAAAAGTCGCTTGATCTTTTATTTTTTGAACTAATTCCATGGGGATTAATGATTGATCCTTATAGTGTTTGGCGAACAGCGATAAGGCTTCTTTTTCATAGCACCAATTTTCCATGATTTGGCTGGGTAGTTCTACAAAATCCCAAGATACAGAGGTACCTGATAGGCTTGGATAAGTGGTGTTGGCCAGCATGCCGTGTAATGCGTGACCAAACTCGTGGAACAGGGTAGTGAGTTCTTGAAAAGTGAGTAATGCAGGTGTTTTGGAGGTAGGCGAACTAAAATTACACACTATGGCTATTTGTGGTCTGTAGTCTTGGCCGTCTTTTTTATACTGGGACCTAAAGGAGGTCATCCATGCGCCCCCTCTTTTTCCTGGTCTTGGGTGAAAGTCTGTGTAAAAATAGGACACAAAAGCACCTGTATTGTCATAAACCTTATAAGTAGACACCTCTTTGTGGTACACCGGTATGTCATTGACTTCACTGAAGTTTAAACCGTAGAGTATGTGGGCAATATCAAACATGCCCTTCACACAAGCTTGTAGTGGTAGGTATGGCTTGAGTACTTCTTCTTCAAAATTAAAAGTCGCTTGCCTGAGTTTTTCTCCTACAAAGGAGCCATCCCATTTTTCTAGGTGCTTTAAGCCAAGTTGCTCTTTTCCAAAAGTTTTTAAGGCTTCCATTTCTGCTTTAGCGGCAGGTAAGGCTTTGTCCAAGATGTTTTGCGAAAAATCAAATACTGTAGCAGGGCTTTTGGCCATTCTTTCTTCTAAGACATATTGTGCGTGGTTTTCATATCCTAGTAATTGCGCCCTTTGGTGTCTGAGTCTAACAATATCTAAAACAATAGCTTCATTATTGTTTTCGTTCTTTTGAAATCCTTTACTGGTAAATGCTTTGTACATTTTTTCACGTAAGCTACGCTGGGTAGAGAATTTCATAAAAGGCACATAACTTGGGTAATCTAAAGTAAACAGCCAGCCTTCTTTTTCTTTGCTTTTCGCCAAGTCCTCTGCTGCAGTTTTGACACTGTCTGGTAGCCCATCTAATTCTAATTCATCTGTTATGTGATGGGAGAATACTTGGGTGTCTGCTAAGACGTTTTCCCCAAATTCCAATTGAAGTCTAGAGAGGTTTTTGTCTATTTCTCTGAGTGTTTGTTGTTCGGCTTCGTTGAGTAGTGCGCCATTCCTCACGAAAGATTTATAAGATTTGTCTAATAATCTTTGAGATTCTGTATCTAGGGATAGACTGTCCTTCTGTTCGTAAACTGATTTTACCCTTTTGAATAATTCAGGATCTAAACTCAGGTCATTGCTAAAAGCAGTGAGAAGTGGAGACACTTCTTGTGCAATTTGTTGCATTTCGGGTGAGGTTTCTGCTGAATTGAGGTTAAAAAATATGCTTGAAATATGTCCCAATGTCTGTCCTGCATAATCTAGGGCTGCTACAGTATTTTCAAAAGTAGGGGCTTCTGATTGCTCCTTTACAGCAGCAATCTCTTCTTTAGCGAGACTTATAGCGGTCTCAAATGCTGGTTTGTAATGCTCGTTTTTGATCAAATGAAATGGAGGCGTTTCAAATGGGACTAATAAAGGATTTTTAGACATGGGCTGACAGGTGTTTTGTATGAATATTCAGTTTTAAGCAGGAGCAGCTTGCTCTTTATGACTGAACTGTTTTAGTGCATTCGCTACTTTTTATGACTGAACTGATTTTGCGCCTTCGATCACTTTTTCTTTAAGAGCTTCCTTATAAGCAATCATTTTGTCCAGAATTGCAGGATCACTGCTCCCGAGTATTTGGGCGGCGAGAATGCCCGCATTCTTGGCACCATTCAGTGCCACAGTGCCAACAGGCACCCCGCCCGGCATTTGCAATATAGACAGTACAGAATCCCAACCGTCTATAGAATTACTGCTTTTAATGGGTACGCCTATGACAGGTAATGGCGACAATGAAGCTACCATCCCTGGTAAATGTGCCGCACCACCCGCACCCGCTATAATAACGCCAATACCCTCTAGGTGAGCATTTTTACTAAAACTAAATAGTTTTTCAGGGGTCCTGTGGGCAGAAACTATGTCTACCATCACGGTTATATTAAAGGATTTTAAAAAGTCTATGGCTTCTTGCATAACAGGAAGGTCGCTGGTACTTCCCATAACTACGGCTACTTTTTTCATGTATTATTATTTAAGACTATTTTTAGACTGTTGTTGCTGAGGTGAATACTCTTTACTATTTTAAATATTGGATGATTATTCTCTGCATACAAATTATTTCTTACTAATTACGGCAATACTTTTTTTAACGGTTTCTGCCATCTCTCTTGCGGTTTGCATATCTGGGTGCACTATAGTTACATGCCCCATTTTTCTGAAGGGCCGGGTTTCTTTTTTTCCGTAAATATGTGGTGTTACTCCGTCAAGGCTTAAAATGTGTTTCATATTTTCATACACCACAGCACCAGTGTGTCCCTCTGCGCCTACGAGATTGACCATTACAGCAGCTACTTTACTAGCGGTGTTTCCTAAAGGAAGGTCCAGTATGGCCCTGAGGTGTTGTTCATATTGGTTTGTGTAACTCCCTTCAATAGAGTAGTGCCCTGAATTGTGCGGTCTAGGGGCAACTTCGTTCACCAAAATATCGCCTTCTTTTGTCAAAAACATTTCCACCGCTAAGAGCCCAACATGGCCATAAGCTTCAGAAGTTTTTAAGGCCACCTCTATCGCTTTTTCGGCCAAGTGATCTGTGATTCTTGCAGGACACAAAACGTATTCTACCTGATTGGCCTCAGGGTGAAATTCCATCTCAACAACAGGATAGTGCACACTTTCTCCACTAGGGTTTCTACAGACAATTACTGCCAATTCTTTTTCGAATGCAATGAGATTTTCTGTAATGCAAGCTACGTTGGGGAGTCCTTTTAAATCCGAAGCTTGTCTCACGACTTTTACGCCCTGACCATCATAACCAAATTGAGCAGACTTCCATACAAAAGGGAAAGACAGTCCCCCATGAGCAATACTGTCCTCAATTTCTGAGCTATAGGCAAACCTGTTGAAAGGTGCCGTTGGTATCTGATGGTCTGTGTAAAACAGTTTTTGGGTGCCCTTGTTGGCAATACTTCTAAGACTATCTGAGGAGGGATACACAGTGATTCCGTCTTTTTCAAGCGCCTCTAGGGCATCAATATTTACATTTTCAATTTCTATGGTGAGTAGGTCTACGGTTTTTCCAAAATTAAAAACAGTCTCATAATCCATTAAATCTCCTTGCTCAAAATGGTTGCAAGCCAATCTAGACGGAGCGTCTTTAGAGGGATCTAATACTTTTGTTTGAATGTCCCATTTTCTGGTTTCCTGCAAAAGCATTTTGCCTAGTTGTCCGCCACCGAGAATGCCGAGAGTGAAATTAGAAGAAAAATAGTTTGTACTCATTAATAAGGCCCTTAGGGTTATTTTGTGCTTGTGCTACAAAAATACGAGATAATTATTATAAAGCCGGTCTGTCCTTTTAAAAAAGCGAAATCAAAACACTATCTTTGTGCCTTTAATTAACTAAATAAAACCCCATGAAAACCAACCTTGTCTTGTTTGGGAAACCAGGCGCAGGAAAAGGAACCCAAGCGGCCTTTTTAAAAGAAACCTACCAATTAAAGCATATTTCCACTGGAGATGTTTTTAGAGCTAACATTTCTCAAAATACTTCTTTAGGTCAATTGGCCAAGTCTTATATGGATAAAGGAGATTTGGTTCCAGATTCTGTGACCATACAAATGTTGGAGGCAGAGGTGAATGAAAACCAAGCAGCTGCAGGATTTATCTTTGATGGATTTCCAAGAACAACCGCCCAAGCAGAAGCCTTGGATGCTTTTTTAAAGTCTAAGTCAATGGAAATTTCAGCTACTATAGCCTTGGAAGCAGACGAGGACGTTTTAACCGCTAGACTGTTAGAACGAGGTAAAGAAAGTGGAAGACCGGACGATCAGGACGAAACAAAAATTAGAAATAGATTTCAGGAATACAACCTTAAAACAGCGCCTTTAGAAGCTTTTTATAAGGCCCAAAATAAGTTTTATGCGGTGAACGGCATTGGAGAAATTTCAGAAATAACAAAGAGAATTTCTGCTATTATTAGTGGTTTATAATAGAAAAGTACTGTTTAAAGCATCGGCCTAGAATAGGCCAAATTACCCCACAAATTATTTAATCATTACCCCATGACAGAAGGAAATTTCGTAGATTATGTAAAGGTTTTTTTAACCTCAGGAAATGGAGGAAAGGGATCTATACATTTACACAGGGAGAAATTCATCACCAAGGGAGGACCCGATGGTGGCGATGGAGGAAGAGGGGGACACATTATATTAAAGGGCAATAAGCACCTTTGGACACTGGTTCATTATAAATTCAAAAAACACTTTAGTGCGGAGCATGGAGGCCATGGTAGCAAAAACAGGAGTTTTGGTACGGATGGAAATGACGTTTATTTAGAGGTGCCTTTGGGAACTGTTGTTAAAGATGGAGAAACCCAGGAGCCTTTGTATGAAGTGACTGAGCACGACCAAGAAATTGTACTTCTAGAAGGAGGAAAAGGGGGTCTAGGGAACTGGCACTTCAGGTCTTCTACGAATCAAACACCCAGATACGCACAGCCTGGAATCCCAGGAAAAGAAGGGTCTTTTACCCTTGAATTAAAAGTGTTGGCAGACGTTGGATTGGTTGGTTTTCCCAATGCAGGAAAATCTACCCTGCTCTCTGTGATTACCTCTGCCAAACCAAAAATAGCCTCTTATGCATTTACCACTCTAAAACCCAATTTAGGAATTGTGGAGTATAGAGATTTTAAGAGTTTTGTCATGGCAGATATTCCTGGAATTATTGAAGGAGCAGCGGAAGGTAAAGGTCTGGGACACTACTTTTTAAGGCATATAGAGCGCAATGCGACTCTTCTATTTTTAATCCCTGCAGATAGTGATGATATTGTAAAAGAGTACGGCGTTTTATTAGATGAGCTGAGAAGATACAATCCCGAATTGCTAGATAAAGACCGTTTGGTCGCTATCTCTAAGAGTGATATGTTGGATGAGGAATTAGAAGCGGAAATTTCAGGTTTACTAAAACCCGTATTGGGAAATACCCCATTTTTATTCTTCTCTGCAGTGGCGCAAAAAGGCATTATGCCGCTCAAAGACACTCTTTGGGAAATGATACACGATCAAAAGGAATCTATGGGTTCTGGAAAATAACACTATGAGAATACATTTTATAGCCATTGGAGGAAGTGCCATGCATAATTTAGCACTGGCATTACACGAAGCGGGTCATGGGATTAGCGGCAGTGACGATGTCATTTTTGAACCTTCTAAAAGCCGTTTAGAAGCCGTTGGCTTACTTCCCTTAAAAATGGGTTGGCAGCCTGAAAATATTCACTCGGATATAGACGTAATTATTTTAGGGATGCATGCGAAATCAGGGAATCCTGAGCTTGCCAAAGCCCAAGAATTGGGTTTAAAAGTGTATTCTTACCCTGAATTTTTATACGAGCATTCAAAACATAAAACACGCGTGGTCATAGGGGGAAGTCATGGAAAAACAACCATTACTTCTATGATTCTTCATGTTATGCATTACCATGAAAAAGACATAGACTTTATGGTGGGAGCGCAATTAGACGGCTTTGACAAGATGGTTCACCTCACTGAACAGAACGATTTTATGTTATTAGAGGGGGACGAATACCTCTCCTCTCCCATAGACCCTCAATCTAAGTTTTTACATTACAAGCCACATATTGCGTTGTTGAGTGGTATTGCCTGGGACCATATTAATGTGTTTCCCACTTTTGAATCCTATTGCGCGCCCTTCGAATCCTTTATTGACAGTATTGTAGCGGGAGGCAGTCTGAGCTACAATCAAGAAGACGCGCTGCTTCACGAAATGGTTGAAAAAGCCACCAACACCATTCGTAAAATTGCTTACAGCACTCCAGAATCTTTTATAGATAATGGCGTGACTTATCTGGAAACAGAGGAGGGTCCTTTGCCATTAGAAATTTTCGGAAAGCACAACCTTAATAATCTGGCAGGCGCCAAGTGGGTATGCCAGCATATGGGGATAGATGCCCTAGATTTCTACGAGGCCATTAGTAGTTTTAAAGGGGCTTCTAAACGATTAGAATTGGTCGCTAAGAACAATCAAACAGCTATTTATAAAGATTTTGCTCATGCCCCCAGTAAGGTAAAGGCCACTACTGCAGCGGTTAAGGAGCAGTATCCAGATAGAAAGTTGGTTGTGGTACTTGAATTACATACTTATAGCAGCTTAGACGCTTCTTTTCTCAAGGAATATAAAAATGCTTTGGCCAAGGCCGATGTCGGTATGGTTTTCTACGAGCCAGCCGTATTAGCCATTAAAGATCGGGACCCGATCTCTGCTGAGGTAATTAAAAAAGCCTTTAATGCTAATGCACTTCAAATAGAAACTACAACAGAAGGTTTGGCTGTTTTTTTAAGAGATTTACCTCTAGAAGGAACAGTGCTGTTATTCATGAGTTCTGGTAATTATGGTGGTACAGATTTTAAAGCTTTAGCCCAAAGGATCTCATAAGTTTTTTTGTTTTTAAGTAAGTTTTTTTGACCGATAATCTAATTTATGTGTAGTTTATCTGGTTTACGCTCCTTTTTTTACCATACTGGTTATCTTTATTTATGGTTTATGCTAAAAACACGAGTATGAAGTCTTGGTCTGTTGAAGACCAGCCCAGAGAAAAGTACCTCCGTTTGGGAGGGCAAAAATTGACAGATGCAGAACTATTAGCGATTGTTCTTGGTAATGGATCTGTGGGGCAATCTGCCCTTTCTTTGGCCAAAAGCCTTTTAATTCGCTCTGGTAATGACCTTCAAAAACTTTTTGAATTATCGGTAGAAAATTTAATGGATTTTAAAGGTGTGGGGAAGGTAAAAGCTGTAAAAATTAAGGCTTCCTTGGATTTGGGGTACCGATTGTTACCTCTTATCCCTTCAAAACCCTTGTCGCTTTCTTCAAGTGCAGCGGCTTTTTCAGTATTAAAACCAGTACTCATTGGATTGGCTCCTGAGGAATTTTGGGTGCTTTATTTGGACAATGCCCATGTAGTTTTAGAACGGTCTTTACTGGGTAAAGGTGGGTTTACGGCTACGGTTGTAGATATTAGATTGGTGTTGCAACAAGCCTTAAAATGGGGAGCTACCGCCATGATAGTGGCCCACAACCACCCCACAGGAAATCTGACGCCTTCTGCTGCTGATAAGACTTTAACACTTAAATTAAAAGACGCGGCTAAGTTGTTAAATATGCTGTTATTGGACCATATTATTGTAGGTAAAAATGAATACTTTAGTTTTGCAGACCAGCAATTGCTATAATTGTTTAATTTTAAACCTAGATTAACGCTCCTTTGGTTATGTGTTTTTTGAATCATATTCTCTTTTAGATGCTCCTGATATACACGTATAAAATCACCCCGAGACTTACTTATATTGCCAACCATATATGTAAGCGATTGTTAGGGATAGAAGTTGCTTTTACCACTGAAGTGTCGGACTTTATAAAACATGAGGGACCAAAATTAACCTACACCAAACAAGCCCTACAGAATGAGTTTTTTATTAGATCTCATTCGCTTCTCTTTGAGCAAGGTATCAATGATCATTCTATTAAAGTGAGTGATTGGAATGGGGTACCCTGTTTTTTTCCTGTGGGGGACAAGAGTAGTATCCCTTTTGATATTTTTGCCGCCAGTTTCTATATGCTATCTCGTTACGAGGAGTATTTACCTCATGTGAAGGACATTCATGGGCGCTTTCCCCCAAAAGAAAGTGTGGGTTATGTGAACGAGTTTTTAACCCTACCAGTGGTGGACCAATGGGCAGGGCTTTTTTTTAATGCCATTCAAGAAAAATTCCCTGATCTTATAAGGTCTAAAAGGACATATTGCTTTACCCCATTAATAGATGTGACTAGCTCTCACGCATTTGCATACCGTGGCCTTATCAGAGGAATATCTGGTTTTTTTGTGGATTTGTCGGGCCTAAAATTTACAAGGCTTCTCACTAGGATAGGGGTGTGGCTGCGCTTTAAAAAAGACCCCTATGATAATTTTGATTTTTTAGGGATTCTTTTAAGACAGTATAAAGCTAAGGCCATTTTCTTTTTTCAATTTGCAGAATATGGGACTTATGACAAAAATGTGTCTCCTTATAACAATGCTTTTAAAGCCCTTATAAAATCTGTAGCAGACCATTTTGAAGTAGCTTTGGCGGCGTCATACGCATCTTTTGGCGCACCTAAAGTTTTAATGGATGAGCAGAAGCATTTGGCCAATGTAGTCAACAGACCTATAAAGGCTTCAAGAATGCGATATAATAGGGTAGATATACCGGTTTCTTACAGGGACTTGGTAGACGCTGAAATTCATAACGACTATTCTATGGGTTACACTCATGAGCTTGGGTTTAGAGCTGGTACTGCCAGCCCATTTTTCTTTTATGACATTTACCTTGAGGTTCAATTGCCCATTAAAGTACACCCCTTTGCTGTGCATGATTACGCCTTATTAAAGGAGAAAAGTACTTTAGATGCCTTAAAAATCATGACTCCCTTGTATCAGGCAACAAAAGAGGTGGGGGCTCACTTTAACGTAGTTTTCTCTAATGAATTGTTGGGAGGAGAAAAAGCCCATATTTGGAAAGAGACTTTCCAAAAATATTTGGCTCAGTTTAGTAAATAGTTTTCTTTTTCTGAGAATGGATTGCCTGTAAAAGAGATTTATCTAAAGCAGAGTAAACCATTTAGAGAGTAGTTTTTTGGACTAGGCAAAGCAAAATTAAATAGTACCTTTAGCAAAAAAAAGCAATGTTTAAAGGAAAGATTTCAGATATATTTTTTGATTTAGACCATACCCTTTGGGATTTTGAAAAAAATTCAGCCCTTACTTTTGAACGTTTACTCAATGAATATGGCGTGGACATTTCATTAGATACATTTTTAAAAGCCTATATCCCTATTAACCTTCAGTATTGGCGTATGTACAGGAACGGCACCGTTTCCAAAGAAACCTTGCGTTATGAACGTTTGAAGTTTACCTTTGACACGCTTGAATACCCTGCAACAGACGCACTCATTCACGAGTTAGCAGACCAGTATATGGCTGTGCTAACGACTTACAATCATTTGTTTCCTGGAACTATAGAAATATTGGAGTACCTGAAACCACATTACAATTTGCACATCATTACCAACGGATTTTCTGAAGTGCAAGGCAAGAAAATGGAAAATGCCCATATTGATCATTATTTTGACGTTGTTATGGACTCGGAACTGGCAGGGGTAAAAAAGCCACACCCTCAAATTTTTGAATTAGCGCTTGAAAAAGCAAATGTTACTGCAGCTAGATCTTTAATGATTGGAGATAGTTTAGAAGCAGATATTTTAGGTGCTAAAGAAGTTGGCTTTGAGGTTATTCATTTTAACGCTCACGGAGAATCTGTACATGAGCATTGTGAAATAGTGCAAAGTTTAGAAGAATTAAAGAAGTTTCTATAACAGGCTAGGAATTTATTTAGTATCCGTATCTATCTTTCCACCTGTTTTTAAGAAAATCCCGACTCCCTTTCTCTCTAGGGTTGTCTCCGGGTTGGTAAAATACGGTTCCTGATATGGCTTCTGGGAGAAACTCTTGTGCTATGAATGCGTTTGGTCCGTTGTGTGAGTATTGGTAGCTGTCTCCATAGCCCAGTTCTTTCATCAGTTTGGTGGGTGCATTTCTCAGTGCTAGGGGTACTTGTAAATCTCCAGTTTCTTTAACAGTAGCAATCGCTTGATCTATGGCCAAATAACTGCTATTGCTCTTTGGAGAAGTGGCTAAATATACCGCACACTGACTCAAGATAATTCTTGCTTCTGGGTGACCAATGGTATGTACCGATTGGAAACAGGTATTTGCTAGTACAAGGGCAGTTGGATTGGCATTTCCAATATCTTCAGAAGCCAATATAACCATTCTCCTGGCAATGAATTTCACGTCTTCTCCTCCAACGATCATTCTGGCTAGCCAGTAAACTGCTGCATTGGGATCTGAACCTCTAATAGATTTTATAAATGCAGAAACAATGTCGTAATGTTGTTCTCCCGATTTGTCATAAAAAGCAGTGTTATTTTGTGTGTTGCTTGTCACAAACTCATCTGTGATGACTACTTTTTTATTTGGATTTTGGGTGACAAGAAATTCAAAAATATTGAGCAATTTTCTAGCGTCACCACCACTTGCCCTAAAAAGTGCATTGGTTTCTTTGAGGATAATTTCTTTCTCTTTAAGCCATGGATCTATCTTTATAGCGTTATTCAATAGCGCTTCTAGATCTGATTTTTCAAAAGCTTTGAGCGTGTAAACTTGGCAACGAGAGAGTAGAGCAGCATTCACCTCAAAACTCGGATTCTCTGTGGTAGCTCCAATTAAAGTAACCCATCCTTTTTCTACTGCTGCTAATAGGGAGTCTTGTTGAGACTTACTAAATCTATGGATCTCATCTATAAATAATAGCGGGTTTTTGGTGGTAAATAAGCCACCAGATTGTTTGGCTTTTTCAATGACCTCCCTCACTTCTTTCACCCCTGAATTAATAGCGCTTAGGGCGTAAAATGGACGTTGTGTATGGGAGGCAATAATATTGGCTAAGGTAGTTTTTCCAGTTCCTGGAGGTCCCCATAAAATAATCGAAGGGATAACACCTGCATTTATTTGTTTGGTCAATACACCAGCAGGCCCCACCAAATGAGTTTGACTCATATAGCCCTCTAAGGACTTTGGGCGGACTCTTTCTGCTAATGGTTCATTCATATTATTTTCTTTGTCTCACCGCTTCGTATAAGAATACACCACAGGCAACAGATACATTTAATGAGCTAATAGGTCCCTGCATGGGTAACTTTGCTTGGGCGTTGGCCACTTTTAAAATGGAGGGTGTTATTCCTATGTCTTCAGAACCCATAACAATAGCGGTGGGGCCTGTAAAAGAAACTTCATATAAGTCGTTTTTCGCTTTCTCTGTAGCTGCGACTACTTGAATACCGCAGGCTTGTAAATGAAAAACGGCGTCTTTTAAGTGATCTACTTTAATAATAGGGACTTGAAAAGCTGCGCCTGCAGAAGTTTTTATAGTGTCTGCAGTCACTGGTGCAGCACCTTTTTTTTGAATGATAATGGCGTCTACTCCCGTACAAGAGGCAGTTCTTATGATGGCGCCAAAATTCCTTACATCTGATAATTGATCTAAGAGTAAGAAAAGAGGGGCTTCTTTTGTTTCCAAGACACTTTCTACAAAAGGATCGAGTTCGTGGAATTCTATGGGAGAAATGCTCGCTACAACTCCTTGGTGGTTGTTGTGTTGCTTGGCCAATCGGTCTAGCTTTTCAACAGGCACATAAGAAGTGTTTAAACCTTGCTTTCTAATCAGGTTTTCTAGGGCCTTAATCAAGTCTCCTTGTAGTCCTTTTTGGATAAATATCTTATCTAAGGTCTCTTTGGCTTCAATGGCCTCAATAACAGCTCTAATGCCGTATATATACGTTTGTTTCTCCATGATGCAAAAGTAAACAAAAAACCCCCTGCTTTTGGCAGGGGGTTTTTGAATATGTGTATTTTTTATGAGAATAGGTTCATCTTATTGGTTGAGTGCTTTAACCAATGCTATAACATCTACTGTTTTATCTAGTTTGAATTTCTTTTTCTTTGTAATCTCATTGTATTTGGTAGGATCAACTATTCCTGATTTGAGTAGTCTTTTATGAGATTTTTCTATTTCGTAAACCTGATTTTTTGCCATGAGTATCAGAGAAGATTGCTCACTCCAAAATGCATCACTATTGTTACCTTGGTTGGAACTTGGCATAGCTATACCGTCTTTTCGGGGTTCTTTAATAATTTTCTTATGGTATTTATAAAGCGAATAAGGCATGTCATTTACTAGAATCTCAAAAGTAGCTAAGCTTTTCTCACTGCTGAGTAGTTTAGCTTCAAAAGTTTTCCCAGAGAGCGTAATGCGAATCCCTGGTTTTAATTTAAATTCATAGATTTCCTCAGAAGTATTGCTTTTCATCTCAAAAATATCTTTACCAATGTTGAATCTAATCAATCCTTCATAGGTTGTTCCATTCTTAAATTCAATGGTAGAAATGGAAAAATCTTCCTCTAAATATGGATGTCCTTTAATATTTCTATTTTCGTTTACAGCCCTGGTAAGTTCTATGTTGCCCGAGTTGAAATTTCTAGGATCTATAGAAATGTTTTGTCCCCAAATTAAAGCAGGAAAAAATAAGAGTATAATTAAGTTTTTCATAATCTAAATTTAATAAAAAAAGCACCTACAATTGTAGGTGCTTTAATTAACTAACAATATAAAAACAATAAATTGAATTTTATTTTATATCCCACCACAATTTGGTGTCTTGATTGTCTGCTCCTTGAGCAGAAACTGCAGCATTGTAATTTGCTTCATTTAAAGTTGCTACGTTAGCAGAGTAACCATATCTTTTTGGTATACCTGAACCTGTTAATGCATCTGGAGCTGGAGTTAATTGTGGATAGTCTAATCTTCTCCACTCAGCCCACGCTTCAAAACCTTGTAGGTATAAAGAAACCCACTTTTCAGTGGCAATTTGTTCCATGGCCTTTGTTGAGTTAAACTTTACCTCAGATTGTTCTATGTATGAAGCTGCGTCTGTTGGGCTAATTCCCCACTGATCCATTGAAGCTTGAATTCCTTTTTTATACCAATCTGCAGCAGATTCAGAAGTCCACCCTCTAACAGCAGCTTCAGCTACTGTAAATGCAACTTGGGCATAAGAGTAAATTACACCACCTCTCTGAGTTCCATCATAGATAATATCACTATCAATGAAAGAAACCTCTGCTTGTAATACATTTGGATTAGCAACGCCATAAGGTACGCCTGTGTATTCTCCCCCTGAAGCAGGTAATTCTGCGTATTCAGTAATTCTTGGATCATTATTATTACTTAAATGCGCTACAAATACATCACTTAATGCATAATCTTCACGTGTTTCAAAACGATCTTGCCAAGGGTTGTCATTGGTGTCTTCTGATAAATATGGGTACTCAATATTTTCAGATACACTCCCAATAGCACCAGCAATTGCTTCAGTATACTTAGTTTTTGCTAAAGACTCATTTACATCTGCAATTCTCATTGCCATGGTGATTTTTAACGTATTCGCAAATTTTGCCCATTTACTCATGTCTCCATTAAATAAAATGTCTCCGTTAAGAGTACCAGAGTTATTCATTGAAGATAAAGCTTCATCCAATAATGAAAAACCAGCAGTGTAAATGGCTTCTTGAGTGTCAAAAGCAGGTGTAATGTTATCTACACCTAATAAAGCTTCGTTAAAAGGAATCATTCCCCACGTATCAGTCATAAATTGAAAATAATACGCTTTTAAGATTTTAGCTACAGCTATTTGATTGGCAGAAGTTCCACCACCAGAATAAGCAACAGCATCTAGGGTATTTAAATCAATTATTTCTTGAAGGTCTTTTAATGCTCCTGAATACCAGCCGTCATAAGACCATTGAGTTGTTGAGTATCTAGATTCTTCAGTATATGTTACTTGTGAGATATATTGTACCCACATATTTCCATTTACTTCACTCACGTGAGAAGGAAGAGATCTTAAGGCACTTGTTAATAATGCGGCTGTAGATGCTTTTGAAGGTTGATTTGGATTTAGATTTTCATTACCAAAGTCAATAGTTTCACAAGAGCCTAACAAACCAAGAGAAAGTGCTAAAACTCCTAAATATTTTATAGTATTTTTCATTTTATTATTTTCTAAAAGTTAATTTTTACGTTTAATCCAATTGTTCTTGCTGGTGGTAATTGTCCACCCTCTACAGCTCTATATGGGCTTGTTAAAGAACCACTTCCTTCAATTTCACTAGGGTCTAATCCTGGAACATCAGAATAAAGAAGTAATAGGTTGTTACCAATAACAGAAAGATCTACCTTTTTAAAAGGTGTTTTTGACAACAAACTATTAGGTAAAGTGTATCCTAATCTTACTTGGCGTAATTTAATATAAGTAGCGTCGTATAGCCAAGCATCATGGGCTCCAAATAATCCTCCAAAGTAAGTTTGAGCTTCTACATAAGTATCTACTGGAGCACCAGTTTCATCCACACCAACTACATGTACACCACCACCAACAGATGGATCGTCTCTTAATGGATTACCAAGGTCATTGTTTCCTGCAGTGTCAGCATGAAGTCCAGAATAGTTGGTAAACATGTTTGTTGTAGAGTAGAACAAACCTCCTTTTTGAAAATCTAATCCAGTAAATAAAAAGAAATTTTTATATCTGAATGTAGAAGAAAATCCTCCAGTGAAGTCTGGTAAAATATTTCCTAAGTTTTGATTGCTTTCAATTACATGAGAACCATTAGAGTTTAGTATGAAGTTTCCGCTCTCGTCAATTTTTCTTTTTCTTCCAACAAATGTTCCCCATTCTTCTCCAGCGATTTCTTGCAATTGAAGAGAGTACCAGCTTAATGTTCCTAGAATATTTTTATCAATTCCCTCATAGATATAATCTACTTTCTTTTCTAATGTACCAAAATTAACTGCTAAATCCCAAGTGATATTTTTAGTTTGAATTGGTGTTCCTGAAATAGCTAATTCAATTCCATTAGAAGAAGTTTGTCCTGAGTTAATAGAAAGTCCAGTAAATCCAGAGGCACCAGATACTGGTATGGCAACAGGTAACTCAGAATCTTCACGTTGAAAATAAGTTAAGTCTAATCCTAGTCGGTTTTTTAAGAATTTCATTTCAAGACCTAATTCTGTTTCATTTCTAGTTCCCCCCAATAACATTGGGTTTGATTGTGTGTTTGGAACTGAGAAAGACGCATTCCCATTAAATGGATTACCAACATTATAAATAGAAGTTGTTTGGTAAGGCGATGGGAATATAGGTGCTTGTGCTACACCCGCTCTTAATTTAGCAAAAGAAATTGCATCAATATTTAAAAATTTGTGAAAGATAAAAACCCCAGAGAGTCCGTAAGTTTCTAATCTGTTGTTCTCAGGATTCGCTGTAGAACCCCAGTCTAATCTATAAGATGCATCTAAGTAAAAAGTGCTATCATAGCCTAAAGACATTGAAGAAAACAAAGAATTCACTTTAGAGTTTGTAAACGTAGTACCGTAAGAAGGTCTGTCAACAGAAGTAGCTATGCTATAAAAATCAGGAACAGATAGCCCTCCAACAGAAGAGGCAGAGGTAGAAACAGATTTATTTTCTTGTAATTGGAAACCAGCTTTAACATCAATATCTAATGCATCTCCTAAAAATCTGTTATTATATGAAGCAAAACCAAACAATTCATTCTGCTCATATCTTGATCGAGATTCAGAATAAGATGGCACTTCTAATCCACCAAAAGCAGTTCTAGAATCCGAAAAATAATTATTGTTTCTTCTTCTTGCTTCTAAATTCACTTTTATGTTTCCATTCAATTGATAATTCAATCCAAAGTTACCGAATAGTACATCTTTTCTTTGGTTTGAGTTATTATTATCAACACCAAAGTGAGGTGCGTCCCAATATAATGGCCTAGAATTTCTAGGAGAACGAATGTTCCAGCTATAATAATTTCCATTCTGAACATACATGTCTTTTAGCCTATCCATATCTAATTGACGTTGCCACCATTGATTAAAATTAGAACCTAAAGAACTCCCATAACCTTGTGCTGGTTCATTTTCAGTAACACGGGTTTGATAGTTCACCGTAGTATACATATTTAGTTTTTCACTAAAATCAAAAGAAGCGTTCAAGTTAATATCTATTTGGTTTCTAAAAGTATTTGGGAGAACCAATTCAGTATTAATATTTCTTACCGACGCAGACACTTTATAGTCATCTCCACCTTTAGACCAGTTCAATGAAGTGTTATTTGTAATAGCGTCTTGGAAAAAGTTTTTTACGTTATCTGGGTTTGGAGACCAAGGTCTTAATTCCCCAAAAGTAGAAGAACCAGGAATCCAAGAATCCCAATGTCTTACTAAAGTACCATCTAATCTCGGACCCCAAGACTCATCTGCTGCATAATAGGGTATTTTTTGACCTTCAAATGAAGCCCATTCGGCTGGATCAGTTGCGGGGTTATATTCAAAAGTATCCCACTCTTGATAGTAACCTCCACCGTATTCATTTTGATAATTTGGCAATAAAGAAACAGAAGTCATTGAGGTTGTATGGTCAATTGATAAGCTTCCTTGGCCAGCAGTAGCAGTCTTAGATGTTATTAAAACAACCCCATTTCTTGCATCTACTCCAAAAAGAGCTGTTGCAGCCGCACCTTTAAGTACAGAAATGTTTCCTATATTATCAGTGTTAATATCAGACTGAGAATAAACCTTTACACCGTCAACTACATATAGAACACCAGTTTCACCTCTTAATCTAAGAAGACCTTGATCAAATGTTGAAGAAGGAGCACCTACCATTTGAACTCCAGCTACTTTTCCGGAGAGTGCTGTGTTTAAATCTACCTCTTTAGTTTGAACTAAGTTCTCACCTTTAACAGTTTGTTGTGAGTAACCAAGCGCTTTTTTCTCTCTTGTTACACCAAGTGCTGAAACCACAACTTCTTCTAAAGCTTGTGCGTCTTCTTGCATTTGAATGTTCATTACATTGCTAGAACCTACTACAACGGTAGTTTGTTTCATTCCAATATATGTTAAAACTAATGTTTGTCCTACACTAGCATTAATGGTAAAGTTCCCATCAAAATCTGATTGTGTTCCATTAGATGTGCCCTGTATAAGGATGTTTACACCTCCCAATGGAATGTTGTTTTGATCTGAAACAGTACCTGAAATTGTCTTTTCTTGCGCAAAAGATACTTGCACAACTAACGCCAATAATAGCGTTAAAATACCATTTAAAGTTGTTTTCATTATTAGGTTTATTTAAAAATTAGCTCGTAAAAGTCTACTTATTTATCAACTAAAGCAAGATTTTATTAATAATTATTTAACATTTTATTGCTTTTAACAGAAAAAATGTATTTGGATCATAAATTATAATAATAATATAAATAAATATAACTTATTTTAAGATTTCAATAACGTAAAGTATTCCCTTTGTTAAATAATTGATTTATATATTTTAATTTGAAATTTTTCTTATATAATATGTAAATTTTTTGCGTATTGTTTGTTATTTAACCGCTATAATTAAATAATGTGTTTTTTTGTCTTATTTTTTTACGAATTAATTCATTTTTATTTAACAAAATGATGTTTTTGTTTTTCGATTTTAATTCGTCCTATATTTGTTTTTTAATCAAATTACTTATGAGAAATCCAATTGTTTACGCACTGATATTCTTAATGTTTTCATGTACCAAAAATGAAGATGTTGATTTAGTCTCGTTAAATGTGACAACCGCTGTTAGCCCTGATATTGGAGGCACTATTTTATTTAGCGATAGCCCTCCTTATAAAGCAGGACAAACTATCACAATTACTGCAGTAGCAGCACCTAACTATAAATTTTCCCATTGGGAGGGTGGTTTAACTGGCGAGCAGCCCTCTAAATTACTGGCATTAGAGAGTAATATTTCAGCTACAGCTGTTTTTTTAC
>JAHEND010000020.1 GCA_024643325.1 Sediminicola sp. | reverse complement strand
AAGGCGAAAAAACACCCAAGTACACTACTCAAATGAAAATGTTGTGGGATGAGAACTATCTCTATTTCATGGCGAAGTTAGAGGAGCCTCATGTATGGGGTACCCTTAAGCAAAGGGATACAGTTATTTTTTACAACAATGATTTTGAAATTTTTATTGATCCAGATGGAGACACCCATAATTATGTGGAATTTGAGATGAATGTGCTTAATACGGTGTGGGATTTGTTTTTAACAGCCCCTTATAGAAACAATCCTAGAGTATTAAATCAGTGGGATATGAAGGGAGTTTTGTCTGCTGTTAGTATTCAAGGGACCCTAAACAATCCCTCTGATATTGACCGTGGTTGGCAATTAGAGGTAGCCATTCCACTTACAGTCTTTAATGAAGTGACTCAGCTGAATGACCACCTAGCTGGGGAATTTTGGCGTATGGGTTTTTCAAGAGTCAATTGGGACTTTGATATATCCCAAGGGCAGTATTATAGAAAAAAAGGCCCAGATGGAAATTATTTGCCTGAGTACAATTGGGTTTGGTCGGAACAAAAAGTGATTAATATGCATGAGCCAGAAAAATGGGGCTATGTATACTTTAGTCCTAGGGCTCCCGGAGAAATTGATTCTTTTGTTATCCCGGATCAAGAGTATTTAAAATGGTTTATGTACCAAGAATACAGAAAATTGCTCATACATTTCAAATCCGGTGAAGGGTGGTCAAATGATCAGATGAATATAAGTACTCGTATAAAAGGTAAGCAGATAAATTTAAAACTAATTCCTTATTTAAAAAGTTTTAGTCTTATATGTGAAAGCCCATTTAGTGAACTAACCTTTGAAATAAATACCAGTGGAAAATTTAAAAGTTATGAAACAAATACCCCTTAAATTTATTTTTATGGCCTTGTTTGGGGCTGTTATTTTTAATGCTTGTCAGGGCAAAAATCCTGAGCTAGAGGCACCAACAAAAACACCATTTAAATATTGGACTTGGACCACTGCCAACGCAGAAAGGACAGACGATTCTTATGTGTCTGAGTTTGAAAAATATGCTCAAAATGGAATAGATGCTGTTTTGATTAATACCAATACAGACCCAAGTCTTTTGGCTCGACTAACACCCATTGCTCAAAAAGCAGGATTGGAAGTTCATGCTTGGATTATGGCCATTAATAGACCTGGTGACAAAGAGGCAGAAAAGCATCCTGAATGGTATGCAGTGAGTCGGGATGGTAAATCTTGTTTTGACCAACCACCCTATGTGGGCTATTACAAATGGATGTGTCCGACTAGAGAAGCCTCAAGGAATCATGTACTTTCTTTGGTGGAAGGTTTGGCCAAGGTAGCCGGTGTGGCCAGTGTTCACTTAGACTATATTCGGTACTCGGACATCTATCTGCCCGTAGGACTTTTACCTAAATACGACCTGGTACAAGACACAGAATTACCTGAATTCGACTTTTGTTATTGCGAGGTCTGTGTGGCTGCTTTTGAAAAGGAGCACCACAGAAACCCTTTAGAGATGACACATCCTGAAATTGACATAGAATGGAAACAGTTTAGGCTAAATAAGGTTAAAAGCATTGTAGATGAGGCCTTTGAGATTGCCCATAAGAATAATAAAATTCTGACTGCAGCTGTTTTTCCATATCCTGAAATGGCAGACCATATGGTGCGTCAGCGTTGGGACAAATGGAAAATAGATGCAGTGTTACCTATGATCTACAATAGCTTTTACAATGAAGGGGTAGATTGGATTGGATTTGCCACTGCCCAAGGGGTAAAAGATTTAGAGGGCAAAGGCGTTGGTTTACATACTGGAGTTTATGTGCCTCCTATGAGTGCAGAAGACCTTGGGTTGGCTATTCAAATAGCCAAAGATAATGGTGCCAATGGGGTTTCGTTTTTTGACGGTAATGCCATTACCTTAGAACAATGGAAAGAAATAAAGACCTCTAAAGAACAAGATTAAATGACGACTATATCTAATAAAAAAATCCCCAAACTACTTTTTATTTCGTTTTTTTTGACGCTTCTTTTTTCGTGTAAAGAGAGTAAACAAGAAAGTGCTCTTTCTGCTGCAGACCAATCAAATAGTCTGGTAGATTTCGTGAACCCTCTTATGGGAACCGATTCGGACTTTAGCCTTTCTAACGGAAATACATATCCTGCTATTGCTACCCCGTGGGGGATGAATTTTTGGACCCCTATGACTTCCAAAATGGGAGATGGTTGGACCTATAAATACGATGAAAATACGATTAGAGGCATTAAACAAACACACCAACCCAGCCCATGGATTAATGACTACGCTGCTTTTTCAATCATGGCTACTACCGGACCTTTAGAGGTAAATGAAGACAAAAGAGCATCTTGGTTTTCTCATAAATCAGAAATTGTTCAACCAGATTTTTACAGTGTTTATTTAGCAGACTATGATGTAACTATGGCTGTTACACCAACAGAGAGAGCTGCTCAATTTAAATTTACTTTTCCAGAAAGCACGAATTCTCATATTATCTTGGATGGGTTTTTTAAGGGGTCCATGGTGAAAATTATTCCTGAGGAACGGAAAATAGTAGGCTATTGTAGAAATAACAATGGCGGTGTTCCTGAAAATTTTCACAATTATTTTGTCGCTGTTTTTGATACAGATTTTGAGATGGCTCAAACATGGTCAGACGGTTGGAGGCTTATGCCTGAGCAAATTGAACAACAAGGGGATCATGTAGGGGCAGTGGTGAGTTTTAAAACCCAAAAAGGGCAAGAAATACATATGAAAGTAGCCTCTTCATTCATATCTCCCGAACAGGCAGAGATTAATTTAAATAGAGAGGTTGGATTCGATTCTTTTGAGGAGACAAAATTAAATGCGACTGCTGCTTGGGAGAAAGAATTAGGACGCATTTTAGTAAGTGGTTCTAATCAAGACCAGTTAAAAACGTTTTACTCCTGCCTGTATCGTGTATTGTTATTTCCTCGAAAATTTCACGAGTATAACGCTCAAAATGAAGTAGTGCACTACAGTCCTTATACTGGAAAAGTGGAAGCTGGTTATATGTTTACAGACAATGGTTTCTGGGATACATTTCGGGCTGTTTTTCCATTTTTTAACCTCATGTACCCAGATTTAAATGCTCAAATCCTAGAAGGTTTAGCTAATACCTATAAAGAATCAGGATGGTTACCTGAATGGGCGAGTCCTGGTCACAGGGATTGTATGATAGGCTCAAATTCTGCTTCTATTATTGCAGACGCCATTGTGCAGGGGGTGGCAGCAGATCAAAATTTGCTTTTAGAAGCACTGTTGAAAAATGCCACTCAGTCTGAAGGTCGCCCTGTGAATTCGGTGGGTAGAGCTGGAGTAGATTACTATAACGAATTGGGTTATGTTCCTTATGACGTGGGCATAAATGAGAATGCCGCAAGGACACTTGAATACGCTTTCGCAGATTTTAGCATTGGTCAATTAGCTAAAAAAATGGGTCAGTCTTCTGTGGCGGATTATTACTTTAACAAATCATTAAACTATAAGAATCTATTAGATCCTGAAACCAAATGGATGCGAGGTAAAAATGAAGATGGCACTTTTCAAAGTCCATTTAACCCCCTAAAGTGGGGCGATGCTTTTACCGAGGGAAACAGTCTTCACTATACTTGGTCGGTATTTCACGACATTGCTGGTTTGGCTCGAGAAATGGGTGGTTTGGAAGTGTTTGAGTCTCAATTAGATCTGGTATTTAACATGCCACCTATCTTTGACAGTTCCTATTATGGCTTTACCATTCATGAGATTAGAGAAATGCAAATAGCAAATATGGGAAACTATGCCCACGGTAACCAGCCTATTCAGCATATGATATACTTGTATAATTACGCTGGGAAACCATGGAAAACACAATCAAAAATTAGAGAAGTGCTTACTTCATTATACACTCCTGCACCAGATGGATATTGTGGGGATGAAGACAACGGGCAAACCTCTGCTTGGTATGTATTTTCTGCCATGGGATTTTATCCTGTAGCACCTGTAACTGGAGAATACGTTTTGGGAAGCCCACTTTTTGATAAGGTTTCTTTAAAACTTCAAAACGGAAATGTTTTTGATATTATTGCAGACCATAACAGCCCTACAGCGCCTTATATTAAAAAAGCTACTTTAAATAATACAGATTGGAATGCGTCTTTTTTAAAAATAGATGCTGTTCAAAAGGGCGGTGTGCTTCGATTTGAAATGAGCGAGGAGCCTAATTTAGAACGAGCCACTGAATTCAATGCATTTCCTTACTCTATGAGTTCTCATGAATTAAATCCTTCCTAATGCGACTGTTTCTTTGTGTTTTGTTTTTCGTAAATTTAAGTTTGGCCCAAGAGTCTGAAAAACTCATTTCTTATGTAAACCCTTTTGTGGGGAGCTCTAATTTTGGCACTACTAATCCAGGGCCTATTGCCCCTAGAGGGATGGTAAGTGTGAGTCCATTTAATGTATCAGGTGCTGAGAATCTACCTATGGAAAAAGACAGCCGTTGGTTGTCTACCCCCTATGTCCATGAAAATAAATTTCTTACAGGATTTAGTCATGTAAATTTATCTGGGGTAGGCTGTCCTGATCTAGGGGTGCTTATTGCCATGCCTACAACAGGAAATCTAGAAACCAATCCAGCAAAATATAGAAGTACTTATAGGGACGAAAAAGCGAGCGTAGGATATTACGAAACCTATTTAGATACTTATGATATTAAAGTCGCAACAACTGCAACAACCAGAGTAGGTATAAGCCGCTATAGTTTTCCGGCGGGTAAAGCAAACGTATTATTAAATCTAGGACTGGGGTTAACCAATGAACAAGGGGCGCGGGTAAAAAGAGTTTCTGATACTGAAATTGAAGGTATGCGGCAAGTAGGAAGTTTTTGCTATTATAAGCCAGAAGAAGCCTATCCTATTTATTTTGTAGCCAAGGTTTCTATCCCCACTAAAGACCAGGGAATTTGGAAAAAGCCAAGCGCTTATGTAGGTGAAGAGGCTCAATGGATGGGATACAATGGTAAGACGAGGCTAATGAAAGACTACCACCAAGAAGTTGTTGGAGATAGTATTGGCGCTTATTTTAGTTATGACTTTAAACAGGCCACTGCGCTTGAATTGCGCATAGGGGTGTCATATGTTAGTATTGAAAATGCTAGAGAAAATTTAAGACTTGAATCTGAAGGTCGTTCTTTTGAAGCGATTAAAAGTGCTACCCAAGAGGCATGGGAAAAATTACTGTCTGTTGTTCGTGTTAAAGGTGGAAAACCGGGAGCAAAAGAAATTTTTTATACCGCTTTATACCATACTCAAATACATCCCAATACTCTAAACGACGCTAATGGAGACTATCCCGCTATGGGTAATAGAGAAACCTTAAATACTGTAGATACAAGATATACCGTGTTTTCGCTTTGGGATACCCACAGGAATTTGCATCCACTTTTGTCATTGCTCTATCCTAAGCAACAGTCCAATATGGTGAAGAGCATGCTTAACATTTACAATGAAAGTGGTTGGTTGCCCAAATGGGAATTAAACGCTACAGAGACCACCACTATGGTTGGAGACCCTGCAGGGATTGTTATTGCTGACACTTATCACAGAGGAATTCGCGATTTTGATGTGGCACTTGGATTCGAGGCCATGAAAAAAAGTGCTACCCAACTCCATGAAAATCCCTTGCGCCCTGAATTAAGTTCTTACATTGAAAAGGGCTATTTGGGCGCAGACCAACATGAAAGTGGTTCTGTGTCTATTGTTCAAGAGTACAACTTGGCAGATTTTGCTATTGCTACGCTGGCAAAAACTTTAGGAGATATGGATTCTTATGAAACTTTTCTGGAAAGGTCTCATTCTTACAGAGAATTATTTGATCCTTCTTTCAACTTATTACGGCCTAAAAATTCAAACGGTACATGGCTCAGTCCCTTTAATCCAGACACTGGGGCTAATTTTGTAAAGAATCCTGGATATATTGAAGGAAATGCATGGCAATACACCTTTATGGTGCCACACGATATAAATGGACTTATTGACTTAATGGGGGGTAGCAAATCTTTTGTAAGTCAATTAGATAAGGTTTTTAGCAACAATCAATTTGATATGGCCAATGAACCCGACATAGCCTATCCCTATTTGTACAATTTTGTAGAAGGTGCTGCATGGAAAACTCAAAAAAGGGTCCGTACACTTTTAGACACCTATTATCACAACAAGCCAGATGGACTTCCTGGTAATGACGACACCGGTACCATGAGTGCTTGGGCAGTTTTTTCTATGCTGGGTATTTATCCAGTAACCCCAGGTTTGCCACTTTATGCTATTACTTCACCAAGTTTTGACGAGATTGAAATTCAATTGGATCCAAAGTATTACTCAAACCAAAAACTTTTCATTCGCTCAAATAACCCTGAAAATAACACATTCATTCAAAGCATTCACTTAAATGGAAGACAATTCAAGGGATTATTTATATCTCATGAGCAACTAATAAACGGCAAAGAGTTGAATTTTATTTTACAACAACAGCCTTTGAAATAGCACAGCTTAGATTATTTAATTGTTATTAGTATGTTCATTTGTGTAGTTGGTCGAAAAAATCAAATATTTATATTAATTGCTTTTTTTTGCCGTTTTGCTTTTTTGTGCCTTTAAATAAGCGGCTTTATAGTCTATTAAATTTCGAAAACGATTGAATTTTTCTATTTTTTGCAGTTTATATGTTGTTATATGTCGAATTTTTTTTTGAAATTCGTGTAATTGTGACATATTTACTATGCTAACCAAGTGTTAATTTATAACACTAAAAAGTAACTAACTAAACTAAATAGTATGAACAGAAAAATTCATTTTTTATTAATGTTCTTTGCAGTACTATGCCTTAATAGCATGTATGCTCAGAACAAAACCATTTCCGGTACGGTAACCGAATCGGAATCTGGTGTCCCGTTACCGGGTGTAAATGTGGTAGAAAAAGGAACTAATAATGGTACCTCTACAGATTTTGACGGTAATTTTACCATTTCAGTGAGTAGCAGTAATGCTGTTTTAGTATTCACATCTTTAGGCTATACCACTAAAGAAGTGTCTACAGGAAACCTGACTACTCTGAATGTCTCTATGACTGAAGACGCAGAGCAACTTGGAGAAGTAGTTGTTACCGCTTTGGGAGTTAAGCGAAACACCAAAGCACTGGGTTATTCTGTAACTCAAGTTGAAGGTGAAGAAATGAACACCGTAAAACAAACTAATGCAATCAACGCACTTCAAGGAAAGATTGCTGGGGTTCAAATCTCAGGTAATGCTGCTGGAGCTAAAGGATCTACCCGTGTTATTATAAGGGGTAATAGCTCTTTAACTGGTAATAACCAACCGCTTTATGTAATAGACGGAATTACTATCAATAACTCCAACCTTGGTTCTGCTGGAGTTTGGGGTGGAGCGGACTCCGGTGATGGAATTTCAGCTTTAAACCCAGATGAAGTTGAGTCTATTTCTGTGCTAAAAGGGGGTGCTGCTGCAGCTTTATATGGTTCAAGGGCATCTAATGGTGTAATTATAATTACCACTAAGACTGGAGCTGGATCAGATGGGATGTCTGTAGATATTAGTAGTTCTATTCAGTTTGATGATATTAATAATGATCCTTATGATCCTCAGACTACTTATGGACAGGGTAGAGATTTTTCTACTACTATAGACAACGTAGACACCTATGCTAACTGGGGACCAAGATTAGATGGTTCTTCTGTAGAACAATGGGATGGTGTTTCTAGACCATATACTTATAAAGGTAATAATTTAAAGAAATTTTATGATGGTGGTCAGACATTTATCAATACTGTAGCCATTTCTTCTGCAACCGAAAAGTCTAATGTGCGTGTTTCTTATTCTAATTTAGACAACACAGATATAATACCTAATTCTACTTTAAATAGAAATACACTAGGTATTAATGCAACTCAAAAATTTAGAAACTT